>NC_009483.1:0-650000 GCF_000016745.1 Geotalea uraniireducens Rf4
TTGATAACCCTGTGTAAAAGTCATCACCAAATAAGGTTGTGCTACATGGAAAAGGTTTGGCTTGAAGCCCAATCAAATATAAAAAAGGTTCTAACACCACAAACCTACAACACCTGGATAAAACCGATCCGATTTCATACGCTGACGGATGATAATCTCACACTTGAAGTTCCAAGTAAATTCATTAAAGAATGGGTTACCGAAAAATATCTCCCCATGATCGTAGAAGCGATTTCGTCGCTTACAAGTGTTAAATACCAGATAGAATTTAAAATTACAGAAAAAATTCCACTGGAAAGCAAGCCGGTCGATAACTTTACACCGGTCATAAAAGACAATGAGCCATCAAAAGAAACTAACAAAAATATTGACATTACCGCAAATTTAAATCCCAAATATACCTTTGATTCGTTTGTATGCGGCGCAAGCAACCAGTTTGCTCATGCAGCGTCTCAGGCTGTTGCCAGTAACCCCGCAAGTAATTACAACCCTCTCTTCATATACGGCGGGGTCGGGCTCGGCAAGACCCATCTTCTTATTGCAATCGGCAATCACATCAAGGAAAATAACAAAAAGGCCAAAATCTGTTACTACTCATCTGAAAAATTCATGAACGAGATGATCAACTGTCTCCGTTACAAGAAAATGGATGAATTTCGTAACAAGTTCAGGAAGATGGACATCCTCCTCATAGACGACATCCAGTTCATGGCCGGCAAAGAAGCAACCCAGGAAGAGTTTTTTCATACTTTCAATGCCCTCTATGAATCACACAAACAAATTGTCGTGACATCCGATAAATTTCCAAAGGATATTCCGGGATTGGAAGAAAGGCTCCGATCACGTTTTGAATGGGGACTGATCGCGGATATCCAACCACCCGACATTGAAACCAAAATTGCCATTTTAAAGAAAAAGTCTGACCTTAATTCCATTACCCTGCCCAATGACGTGGCTCTCTTTCTGGCGTCAAGTGCCACGAGTAATGTAAGGGAACTGGAAGGCATGTTGATCAGACTGGGGGCATATGCCAGTCTCACTGGCAGCGAAATTACGCTCAATATGGCCCGCGACATCCTGAAAGATATTATCGTTGAAAAAACTAAAGACATTACAGTGGAAATGATTCAAAAACACGTGGCAGAACACTTTAAGATCAAAGTTTCCGAACTCAAATCGGACAAAAGATTAAAGACATTCGTTGTACCACGTCAAATTGCCATATTTATCTGTCGAGAGCTGACAAAATCTTCATATCCGGAAATAGGCGAGAAATTCGGCGGTAAAGATCACTCAACCATCATTCATTCGGTGAAGAAAATTGAAAAGCAGATGGCTAACGACCTCGAGATAAAAAACATTGTGGAAAACCTGAAAAAAGAATTGATAACTTAAACGGAAAAGATGTTCATATCCGGGACTAAATTGTTCATAAATTGAAAGGTTGTTTATAAATCAGAATTTACTGCTGTTTAACCAACAAGGATATAAACTGAAAAAAATACGCTATTTTAATACGTTAGTAACAGTATCCACAAATCCACAGGCGATATATACTACTACTGTAAAGATCTAAATATAATACTATATAGTGCGGATGGGGGAATAACATGGAATTTAGAGTAGCCAAGGACACATTCACAAAAGCACTGCAAAAAATCCAGGGCATTGTCGAAAAACGCAACACCATGCCTATTCTTTCCAACACATTAATAGAAGCCCACAACGATACGTTGTATATTACAGCTACTGACCTGGAAGTGGGCATGAAAAGCTCATACCCCGTAAATGTAATCAAAGAAGGAAAGATCACGGTATCAGCAAAAAAGATATACGAGATAATCAAAGAGTTATCGGATGAGGAAATTGTATTTTCAACAAAAGAGAATGACTGGGTAGAGATACATTGTGGCAAAGCACATTTTAATATTGTAGGCCTCTCACCAGATGAATTTCCTTACTTTCCCAAAATAAATGATAATAGTTTTATTACGTTGAACAACCAGATTCTCAGCGAAATGATTGAAAAGACATCCTATGCCATATGTAACGATGAAACCAAATTCAATTTGAATGGCATTTTCATAAAAGCAACGACAGAAAATGAAAGAAATGTACTGAGAATGGTAGCAACAGACGGACACCGGCTATCAGTAACGGAAAAAGAATTATCGGGCAATATCAGTAATGAGTTGAACAAAGGCGTTATATTTCCCAAAAAAGGGATTTTCGAACTGAAGAAAATGACCGAAGAAGAAATCGGCGACATAATGCTTGGATTTATGGACAACAGCGCTGTCATAAAAAAAGGAAATACCGTGATTGTTATGCGTTTGATAGACGGTGAATTTCCTGACTACACCAAAGTCATACCAACTAATAACGATAAAATTATAAAAATCTTGCGCGAATCATTACTCCATTCGCTGAGAAGAATGGCAATACTTTCAAGTGAAAAATTCAAAGGGATAAAACTTGATGTAAGGAACGGGAGTGTAGAGATATCATCCAGCAATCCCGAACTTGGAGATGCAAGGGAGGAACTGGAAGTCGACTATCAGGGTGAACCGTTGTCGGTCCGGTTTAACGCAAGATATCTCATAGATGTTCTTACAATACTCAAAGAAGATGAAGTAGAATTGAACCTCAGGGATGAACTTTCGCCGATCATCATGAAACCGGCAGCAAAAAATGATTTCATGTCGGTGATAATGCCAATGCGTCTCTAAACAACTGCCAGATGAGCAGTTTCAGGCATTAATAGGCCCCTCTTGAAAGGAGTGGCCTTTTTAATGAAATTATAGTTGAGATGAAATTAAATAAAATATATCTTTTATCATTCAGGAACCTGGAAAAAATTGAACTGACACCGGCGCATCGCTTTAATATTTTTTACGGCAAGAATGCCCAGGGAAAGACCAACTTACTGGAATCAATCTTTCTGCTCGGCACCATGAAGTCGTTTAAGATGGCAAAAAACAGCGAAATGGTAAGGTGGGGCTCGGATCAAAGTCTTATAAAAGGCTGGGTCGAACGGGATGGCGTAACCAGAGAAATTGCACTCTTTATTGATAAACAGGGAAAAAAAATCAAGCTGGACCGGAAATCGGTAACAAAGGTTGATGAATTTTTCGGCAACCTGAATGTCGTGGTTTTTACGCCGGAAGAAATCAATATGGTCAGGGGGGTACCCGATCTCCGGAGAAAATATCTCGATCGGGCGGTATTCAGTAGTGATGTAACATACCTCCACGCTTATCACGATTACTGCAAGATCCTGAAAAACAGGAACATACTTTTAAAGAGCGGTGAAAAATCAGGGCTCGATGTCTGGACGGAAAAGCTTGCAGAGTACGGCAGAAAAGTCATCAACAAAAGACTGGACTATCTCCATGAAATACAGGAATTGTTGAGTAAATTTTACAATGACATTTCGGGGACCGAAGAGGTGGTGGAGATTAGATACCGACCACACCTGATGGATATGGAGAATTACGAAAAAGATAACTGCGGGGCACTGAGCGAGGCACTGGTGAAGTGTGCGGCTGAGGAACAGCGCAGAGGAACGACATTGGTCGGTCCGCACCGCGATGATATAGACTTTGTGCTTAATGGCAGGGCATTGAAACAGTTTGGATCCCAAGGTCAACAAAGAAGCTATGTGCTGGCACTAAAAATGTCTGAAATAGATTGCTTGCACCAAAAGTTCGACAGCCCGCCGATTCTGCTTCTCGACGACATGACCTCAGAACTTGATCAGGACAGAAACCGAAACCTGATGGAATTTTTGAAAAAAAAAGAGATGCAGGTTTTTATAACCACCACATCTTTGCAGAACATATCACTGGAAGGAATTGAAAACCACAGAACGTTCCTCGTCAGCGAGGGAAAGGTTCTTCACTAGAGGTAACAATGAGCGACGATACAACTTCAAAAGATTACGGTGCGGACAAGATAAAGGTACTGGAGGGGCTTTCTGCCGTACGGAAACGTCCTGCCATGTATATTGGCTCCACATCGGTACAGGGACTCCATCACCTGGTTTACGAAATTGTCGACAATTCCATAGACGAAGCATTGGCCGGACATTGTGACGACATCTTGGTCACCATTAATGTTGACGGCTCAGTAACGGTGGTGGACAACGGCCGCGGCATTCCGACGGATATGCATCCGACAGAAGGAAAATCAGCGGCGGAAGTGGTTTTGACGGTGCTCCATGCCGGCGGCAAGTTCGACAACAGTTCTTACAAGGTTTCCGGCGGATTGCACGGCGTCGGCGTGTCGGTGGTTAACGCACTTTCGAAAAAGCTGGAGTTGGAGATCCGCCGGGATGGAAAGCTGTTCCGACAATCCTATCGTTGCGGAGATCCGCAAGGACCCCTGGAAGTAGTGGGTGAAACAAAGAAGCGGGGGACAAAAATAACCTTTTTCCCGGATGATGAGATATTCGAGACCACGGAATTCTCGTTCGACACACTTTCCCAACGTCTGCGGGAAATGGCATTCCTCAACGCAGGGGTCAGGATAAAGATTGTCGACGAGAGAACGGAAAAGGTCCATGAATTCTTCTACGAAGGCGGAATCAACTCCTTTGTGGAATACCTGAACAAGAACAAGACACCGATCCATCCCAAGCCGATCTACATCAGCGGCGAAAAAGGCGGGGTGGAGATGGAAATTGCCATGCAGTACAACGATTCCTATGATGAGAAGATATTCACCTTCGCCAACAACATCAACACCCATGAAGGTGGAACCCATCTCATCGGATTCAAGGCTGCCCTGACCCGTACCATGAACACCTATGCCAACGCCAACAACCTGCTCAAAAACGTCAAGGAGAACATTTCCGGCGAAGACCTGCGCGAAGGTTTGACATCTGTGATATCGGTCAAAATCCCCCAGCCCCAGTTCGAAGGTCAGACCAAGACCAAACTCGGCAACTCTGAGGTCAAGGGTTATGTGGAAACCCTGATGAATGAGAAGCTCGCCACCTATCTGGAAGAGAACCCGCAGATTGCCAAGCGCATTCTTGAAAAATCCATCGATGCTGCCCGCGCCAGGGAAGCTGCCCGCAGGGCCCGTGATCTGACCCGTCGCAAAGGGGCGCTGGAAGTGGGAACCCTCCCCGGCAAACTGGCTGACTGCCAGGAAAAAGACCCTGCGCTTTGCGAATTGTTCCTCGTGGAAGGTGACTCTGCCGGCGGCTCGGCAAAACAGGGAAGGGACCGGAAGTACCAGGCGATTCTCCCGCTCAAGGGGAAGATCCTCAACGTGGAAAAGGCCCGTTTCGACAAAATGCTTTCATCCCAGGAGATCAGGACCCTCATAGCGGCACTCGGTACCAGTATCGGCAAGGGAGATTTCGATATCGCCAAGCTCCGTTACCATCGCATCATCATCATGACCGATGCCGATGTGGACGGTTCCCACATCCTGACGTTGCTGTTGACGTTTTTCTTCAGGCAGATGCTGGAAATGATCGAGCGCGGCTACCTCTACATCGCCCAGCCGCCGCTTTATAAGATCAAGCGGGGGAGAAAAGAACAGTACCTGAAAAACGAGGCGGCCCTGCAGAATTACCTGCTTGAGGAAGGGACGGAAGACATGACGCTCCGTCTCGGCAGCGATGAACGGACCTATCGGGGCAAACAGATCATTCCGCTGCTCAAGCAACTTATCGAGCACAATTCCCTGTTCGGCAAGGTAGTAAAGAAGGGTCTCAACGAGGAACTGCTGAAGATGTTCCTGAAAAGCGGAGTAAAGAGCGGCTTCGAGGAGTTGCGCGACCTGGAGCCATACTTGGCGAAGATGAAGGAAAGCTTTGCCGGCTCCGACTACGTGGTTAGTGAGCAGAAGATAATCTTCATGATCGGCAATGTTCGGGTCAGCATTGATCATCACACCGTTGCTGCCCTGAATTCCTACGAATACGAATTACTGGCGGAGAGTCAGAACAGAATAGAGAAACTCATTGGTGATGTCAAGGCAACGGTGTCGACGGAGGAGAAGCAGCTGTTTGAAAGCGAAAGCCACGAGGAGTTGCTCGCCTTCTTCTTCGAAACGGCAAAAAAGGGGCTCTACATCCAGCGTTACAAAGGCTTGGGGGAAATGAACCCGGAACAGCTCTGGGAAACCACCATGCATCCGGAAAACCGGGTACTGCTCCAGGTCAAGATCGAAGATATCGTCGAAGCGGAAGAGATATTCACGGTGCTCATGGGCGACCAGGTCGAACCGCGGCGTGAATTCATCGAACAGAATGCGTTGAATGTGTCGAATCTGGACATTTAATATTCGTAGGGGCACGATTGCCATCCCCTACATGCCATCTATTGCAAAGAGGTCTGCATGCTTACTCAAACGAACAAGGTAGCGGTCAACATAGAAGATGAAATGAAGCGGTCGTACATGGATTATGCCATGTCGGTCATTATCGGTCGTGCCCTCCCCGACGTGCGGGATGGTCTGAAGCCGGTACATCGGCGTTGCCTCTATGCCATGTACGACATGGGCAACGATTACAACAAGCCTTACAAGAAATCGGCCCGCGTGGTCGGTGATGTTATCGGTAAGTACCATCCCCATGGCGATACAGCGGTCTACGACACCCTGGTACGTATGGCCCAGGACTTTTCCCTCCGTTACCCGCTGGTTGACGGCCAGGGCAACTTCGGCTCCATCGACGGCGATTCCCCTGCGGCCATGCGTTATACGGAAATCCGCATGTACCAGCTGGCCCATGAACTTCTGGCCGACCTGGACAAGGAAACCGTCGAAATGGGGCCGAACTACGACGATTCGTTGCAGGAACCGCTGGTGCTGCCGGCCAAGTTCCCCAACCTGCTCGTCAACGGCTCTTCCGGGATCGCCGTCGGCATGGCGACCAACATCCCCCCGCACAACCTGTCGGAGGTGATCGACGGCATCATCGCGGTGATCCAGAATCCATTGCTGACCTTTGAAGAGTTGATTGAACTGATCCCGGGACCTGACTTTCCCACCGCCGGCTTCATCTACGGCCGGGAAGGAATAGTCTCCGCATACGGGACCGGCCGCGGCATCATCCAGATGCGGGCGCGCGCCATGATCGAGACCCACAAGAAGACGGAACGCCAGTCCATCGTCGTTACCGAGATCCCCTACCAGGTCAACAAGGCCAGGCTAGTGGAGAAGATTGCCGAACTGGTGCGTGAAAAGAAGATAGAGGGTATTTCCGACCTGCGCGACGAATCGGACCGGGAAGGGATGCGGATCGTCATCGAGCTGAAGAAGGACGAGAACCCGCAGATACTCCTCAACCACCTCTATAAGCAGACCCAGATGCAGTCGTCGTTCGGCATCATCATGCTCGCCATCGTCAACAACCGGCCGCGGGTGCTGACCCTGCGCGAAACCATCAATTACTTCATCGACCACCGCCGCGAGATCGTTACCCGGCGGACCATCTTCGACCTGAAAAAGGCCGAGGCCCGCGCCCATATCCTGGAAGGTCTCAAGATCGCCCTCGACAATCTTGACGAGGTGATCAACCTGATAAAATCATCTGCTTCTCCTGCCGAGGCCAAGACGGGACTGATGAGCCGTTTCGGACTCTCGGAAATCCAGGCCCAGGCAATCCTCGACATGCGGCTCCACCGCCTCACCGGCCTGGAACGGGACAAGATCGTGGCAGAGTACCTGGAGATTCTCAAGTACATCGCCCGACTCAAGGAAATCCTCGCTTCGGAGACGGAGATCCTCAACATCATCGTCGGTGAACTGCGGGAGTTGAAGGATAAATTCGGCGACAAAAGACGCACCGAAATCGTCAGCCAGACCGCGGAAATCTCCCTGGAGGACACCATCGTCGAAGAGGACATGGTGGTTACCATCTCCCATACCGGTTACATCAAGCGGAACGCGGTGACCCTCTACCGCGCCCAGCGCCGCGGCGGCAAAGGGAAGACCGGGATGAAGACCAAGGAAGAGGATTTCGTCGAGCAGCTCTTCATCGCCTCCTCCAAGGACTACCTGATGTTTTTCACCGATGCCGGCAAGGTCTACTGGCTCAAGGTATACGAAATCCCCGAAGCAGGACGCGCTACCAGAGGAAAGGCGATCGTCAATCTGCTCAACCTGTCGACAAATGAGAAGATCACGGCCATTCTCCCGGTCAAGGAGTTTACCGCGGACAAGTTCATCATGATGGCCACCCGCAACGGGGTGGTGAAAAAGACCCCTCTCCTGGAATACTCCCACCCCAGGGTCGGCGGCATCATCGCGGTCAACCTGGACGAAGGTGACAAGCTTATTACCGTGGCGCTGACCGATGGCAGGCAGGATGTGCTGCTCGCCTCGAAAAACGGCAAATCCATCCGCTTCAAGGAGTCTGATGTCAGGACAGTGGGCCGTGTCTCCCGCGGGGTGAGGGGAATGACCCTGGAGGATGACGATGTGGTAATAGGCATGGAAATTCTAAACGAGAATTTTACCGATTCCACTCTCTTTACCGTCACTGAAAATGGTTTCGGCAAGCGGACCGAATTGAGTGAATACCGCTGCCAGTCCCGGGGGGGCAAAGGGGTTATTACCATTAAAACCACGGAACGGAACGGCTGCGTGGTTGATATCAAGCAGGTCACCGATGAAAACGACCTGATGCTCATCACTGACCAGGGAAAAATCCTTCGCGTGCCGGTGGCCGGTTTCTCCATCATCGGCCGGAATACCCAGGGCGTAAGGCTGATGGTCACCGAGGACGAGGAGCGGATCGTTGCGGTGGCGCGGCTTGCCGAGAAGGAAGACGAGGAAGAATCTGAAGAAACAGCTGATAACGGACCGGAAGCGGAGAATGTGGAGGAAGAATAGTCCCGTCTTTCCAGGATGAAAATGCCCGGTATGATTAGGGCGTAAAACGGCAGGTGATGATGCCTCACAGGAAAGAAGATGCGATGCAAAAGCGGAAAAAAATAGATACGACGCTTAAAGAGCGCCGCGGCATCCTTTGCTTGCTCGAAAAGCTGAAGCAGGAAAACATCACCCTGGATGAAATGGAAGAGATCGGCGCCACGCTGAAAAAATCCGGAAAACGGGCGCTACGTCCGCTGGTAAGGCAGTTGTGGCGGGAAAGAAGCGGCGATCTGATCTCCAAGTATACGTACCTGCTCGATTTTTTTGAAGACGAGGTTTGGATAGACCAGCTGATCCAGATAGCCCTCAAGCGCCGGGATCTGGACAATGACGGCAAGGCCGCGATGTTGGCCGCATTGGAAGGTTACGGCGTGGATGTGAGCTCCCCCCCCTTTTCAACCCTTTTTGCGGGTGTCGGCAATCCGTTGAGCTTTTCCATGCCGGAGATTCTGGACAGGGGAGAAGAAGGACTTGTCTCCTTCATGGAAGAGTTTCTCCTGTATCCGAGGGAGATTCAACTGATTGTCATCCGCGAACTCCCTTCAGTTGCCGACCCGCGTGTCATAACCCTGCTGGAGGTCCTGCTCCGGCTTGATTGCGATGAGGTAGTTGCTGCAGCACTCACTGCATTGGGAAGAATCAGAGACGAAAGATCTGTCGCCGTATTGCGGAATTATCTCCCCCAGGGAGACGAAACGCTGCTCAAGCTTGCTGCCCGGAGCTTGCGCCGGCTTTCATTTTTAGGGGTGGATATAGGTAAAACCCTGCCGCAGACATCTCCCCTCCCCTTTCATGGATGCTTTGCGAGCCCTCCGGATGGCGATGGCCGTCGATCTCTTGTCATCTCCCGCTGGGTGGACGCGGACACACTCACGGTTCTTTACCTCCAGGTAGATGAAATGAGAGGAATCATTGGTACATGGGGTTGTAGAGGTGTTACTCCGGATGAATTCGCCGAAGAGCTGACCGATATTCGCGGCGAAGAGGGGGTGGTGGCAGTCGACCCTGACTACGCCCTTCTCTTGGCAAGGGATGCCTTGTATCGGAGCACGGAAAACCCTCTTGGCCTTCCAGCGGAATTTTACGTGCGACGCGGCATGTTCCACGACGACGAGCTTGTGCCGGCGCAGTATCATCCCGACTTCCAGGACTGCGGCTTGAGGCGCGTTCCCCGTTTAAGCGGGGGGAGTGAAGCTTTCGACTCACTCTTTGACGACGACTTTTTTTCCTGCTGGTTTATGGCCAACGGCAGCGTTTACGACTTCGCCGAAGAATGGCGCGAACTGGAAAAGAATTGCAGCGGCAAACTGCTGGCACAGGGACTGGAATCGATTCTGGAGCGTTTCTGCCGCAAACTTTTTGCGCCGGAAATTGACCTTATCCAAAGGAGGCTGCTGTTGACAGCCGACCTGATGCGCCATGTGGGCAGAGAGTCGTCGCTTGTGGAAAAAACAGTGGCCTTGGCCTCAAGCCTTGGCAAGTATGAGTTGCCGTACCATTTTCACCCGTTTCTGCGCCGTTTTGCCTTGGAAAGCATGGATATGGCCCGCGAGGCGCTGGCAGAAGGGTATGACCTGCGCCAGCACCCGGCAGATGCAGATGATGATGACTGGGATGAGTGAATCGGGTACAATATCTGGAAACAATAACCAGACTCGGCTTTCAAAGAAAGCCGAATTTTCGGAGAATTAATGGAAATGCAGGAAAACATAGGAGTGATCGGCGCTGGAAGCTGGGGAACGACCTTGGCAGACCTTCTGGCTAAAAAGGGGCATAACGTAACCCTGTGGGCATATGAACCGGAACTGGTTGAGGAGATGACGCAGACGCGAAGCAACAGCCTTTTCCTGCCGGGAATCAGCCTTTCGCCTGAGCTTAAATTCACCAATGTATTGCAGGAGGCCGTGGCCGGCAAGACGGTGCTACTGTTCGTTGTGCCTTCCCAGGTTACTCGAAGCGTAATCAAAAGCGCCCTTCCCTTCATCTCCGGTTCCGCGCTTATCGTCAGTGCTTCCAAGGGGATTGAACTGGATACCCTGAAGACCGTATCCCAGATCTATGAGGAAATTTTGCCGCAAGAACTCTCCGCCAATTTTTCCGCCTTGTCCGGCCCCAGCTTTGCCCGTGAAGTAGCCCAGGAAATGCCGACAGCCGTGGCCGTGGCCTCCGGGCGTCAGGATGTGGCAAAACATGTGCAGCATACTTTTACAACCAGATTTTTCCGAGTCTATACAAACGACGACGTAACCGGGGTGGAACTCGGTGGCGCAATTAAAAATGTCATTGCCATTGCTGCCGGCATATCCGATGGTTTAGGCTTCGGCCATAATACCCGCGCGGCTCTAATCACCCGCGGTCTGGCGGAGATGACCCGTCTTGGACGTGCCATGGGGGCTCAGACGGCCACATTTGCCGGTCTGGCAGGGATAGGGGACCTTGTGCTCACCTGCACGGGCGATCTTTCTCGCAATCGCAGTGTCGGGATCAAGCTCGGCGAGGGGCGGCGGCTTGCCGAAATTCTCGGCGAGATGCGCATGGTGGCGGAAGGGGTCAAGACTACCGAGTCCGCATATAACCTTGCCTCCAGGCTGAAGGTTGAAATGCCCATTACAGAAAAGGTATATCAGGTGCTGTATAAAGACAAACCGGCGCGCGAAGCAGTACTGGAACTCATGACCAGAGACTTGAAGGCAGAAGACTTTTGATTCGTATCTGCCGTAGGTTAACGGCTGTCCTTGACGCTACGCCGGAGAATAGAGCGCACCCCCCCTTCATAATGGCAAACCTGCAAAAAGGCACGCTATGCAATTAAGCCTGAGCATAAGAAGCAAACTGTTTTTATCCATACTGCTGATACTCCTCGTTTCTTATTCCACGCTCCTCTTTACAACATTCCAAAGCATTGAAGCGCATATTGAAAATGATATTGCCAAAGGACTGGAAGAACATCTCAACTATTCACGCAGTCAGTTTTTTGCCCGTGCCGACCAGATAAAATACTCCCTCATGCAGCCGGTTACTGCCCCCCCGGTGCAACAGCACCTTCGAGCCAAAGACAGTATTTGGCTCAGGGATGCCTTGTTCCGTTGGCGCAAGGTTCTTCCGTTTATCGATACCTTGGCCATCATGGATGCCGACAGAACCGTAGTCGCCAGGCTGAACAGCGGGCAGAGCGGTGATCGTTACCTGCTTTCGGCCATAGTCGAACAGGCGTTCCGTGAGAAAAGGGCGGTGATTTCCACCGAACTTGTCAGCAATTCATTTCTCTGCCGGGAGGGGGATACCGCATATTGTCCGCCGTTGCCCAAAGACGGCGAAGCGATGATGGTAACTGTCGCTATTCCTGTTATCGCCCCGGACGGTACTCTCCTGGGGGGGGTAGTAGCCGGAGACAAAATCAACAACGACCCCAATCTGTCTTTTCAGATACAGGAGATCTTTGGTGAAGATGCGGAGGTCACCGTTACCCAGCGTGGACTACGGATAGTGAGCAGCCGTGCCGAAGATTCCTTCCTTCCCGCCACCCTCGACCCGCATGTCATGGAGCGATTGGAAAAGGGATACTCCTTCCGTGGCGAGGCGGAGATAGGAAACAAGCTATATGAAACGGTATTCGAGCCGATCACCAACAGCAGGGGGGAGTTTGTCGGTTCCCTTTCCATCGCCCTGTCCAAGGAAAATCTGCGTAAAATAAGAAAAGACAGCCTGAAAAACGTCCTTACTTCCGCTGTCGTCGGTATACTTTTGTCATTTGCCATAGCCTTTGCCGCTGCGCGGAAATTAACCGGCCCCCTGCGTGAGCTCGCCCAGGGAGCCAGGATGATAGAGGCCGGAGACCTGAACCAACGAGTAGTTGTGAAGAGCGGGGATGAGGTCGGGACGCTGGCCGGTTCCTTCAACCGGATGGCGAGTGCTCTTGCCGAGCGCGACAGCATTATTTCCAAAAAGAACCAGGACCTCCAGGAATTGAATGAACTCCTGGAAAAAAAGGTTACGACACGAACCGCCGAACTCAGCATGGAAATGGGGCGGCTTGAAGCTGTTCTCACTTGCATGGCAGAGGGGGTAGTTGTTACCGACAAGGATAACCGGGTAATCCTTTTTAATCCGGCAGCGCAGAATATTTTCGACCTCGTTCCGTTCCGGGTGGTCGGACAACCGATTGAACAAGTATGCAGAGTGGGAGAGTTCACCCTGTTGCTGGATTGCATTCGGGAAATCAGGGAGTCCGGCGGACCAGTTGCAAGCCGGCAAGAGGAGATGGAAGTAAAAGGGAAAAAGCTGAAAATCAACCTGTCTCCCATGGCGGATGATGCCGGCCAATTTGCCGGCGTCGTCATGTCGATCCGCGATATAACGGCTGAGGAAGAAGTGGACAGAATGAAGACCGACTTTATTTCGACGGTCTCCCATGAACTGAAAACACCCTTGACATCAATGAAGGGCTCTCTGCAACTCCTCCTGAATCGGGGCAAGTGGCTGACCGATACCGAGCGGCAGCTGCTTTCCGTCTGTCTGCGCAATACCCAGCGCCTTATCAGGCTGATCAACGAAATTCTCGATATATCAAAGATTGAGTCGGGAGGGATGAAATTCGATTATAAACCGCTCTCCATGGGAGAACTGGTGGTCTACGCAGCCGAAGAGATCAAGGGTTTCGCCTTGAGCCGCAATATTTCCATTGTCAACAGCGTCGGCGATCATTTACCCCTGATATTCGGAGATCATGACAGGCTTATCCAGGTTTTGACCAACCTCCTTTCCAATGCGGTGAAGTTTTCGCCAGAGGGTAAAGTCGTCATGGTTTTGGCGGAGAGAGAAGGGAATTATCTGTTGGTTTCCGTAGCCGATCGGGGGAAGGTGATACAGTGGGCGGATCGCGAGAAACTTTTCAAAAAATTTCAGCAGTTGAATAATGCTGATCAGCTGCAGCAGGGGGGAACCGGACTGGGGCTTGCAATCTGTAAAGAGATAATCGAGAAGCATCACGGCAGAATCTATTACAATGCCGGAAAAGAAGGTGGCAATGTTTTCACCTTTACGGTCCCGATATTTGAGGAGGATCATGGAAAAGGATAAGATTCTTATAGTTGATGATGAGCCTGATATCGCTCTTATCCTCAAGCTGCAACTTGAGGATGCCGGATATAAGACGGCCACTGCCAGAGATGGAGTGGAGGCCCTTGCCGCCATCGCCAGGGAAAAATTTGCACTGGTTCTTCTCGACATCAAGATGCCGCGTATGGATGGCATGCAGGTCCTGGAGCGTGTGCAGAGTCATTATTCCGATGTGGCCGTGGTGATGATGACGGCCCACGGCAGCGAGGATATCGCTGTTGAAGCCATGAAAAACGGTGCCTTCGACTACATTGCCAAACCGTTCTCCAGTGAAGACGTGCTCCAGAAGGTGAAGCGCGCCATTCAGCTCAATACGGCGCGGCAGGAAAATATCAGGCTGCAGCGCCAATTGGACGAGGAACGGCAAAAAATGGAGGCGATACTCCAGGGGATGGCCGACCTTCTTCTTGCCGTAGACGACCAGGGGCGAATAATCACCTCCAACCGGAAGGCGGAAGAGGTGCTCGGCCTTAAGCGGGAAGAATTGCTCGGGATGCCGGTGGAGGAGGCTCTGAAAGCTGATATCCCGTCCGAGGAGCTCCCCAGCAGGGTCGTTCTGCGCACGACCCAACCAAGCCTGGACGTGACATATACCATGCTCTGCGGCAGCGCAAACATACCGGTTTCGTCCAGTGCCGCGCCTCTCACCAACGCCTCGGGACAACTGATCGGCAGTGTGGAGATCATTCGTGACATATCCCGGCTCAAAGCCCTGGAACAGGAAAAGGAAGACTTCGTCAGCATGCTCTCCCATGACCTGAAAGCGCCAATTACCGCGGTTGTAGGTTCTGTCGACCTGGTGCGCGAGGGGCGGTTGGGGCCGGTAAACGCTGACCAGCGGGAATACCTGGAATCATCCATGGAGAGCTGTGCAGAGATGGTGGAGATGATAGACACGCTGCTCGGCGTCCATAAGTTTGAGGCGGGCAAGATGCTGCTGCACTTTAAGGAGGAGGCTCCCCATCAACTCATTCAGCGTACTCTGACCAGATATATTACCGTGGCCAAGCGGGCACAGATCCATCTCTTTGCGACAGTCGACGAAAATTTGCCCACCATTTCCGCCGATCGTGCCACATTTTCCCGTCTTTTGGGCAACCTCATCTCCAATGCGCTGAAATTCACCCCGGAGGGGGGTGAGATTGAGGTGTCTGCAGCGGCAATAGAAGATATTTCAGCCATCAAGGACCGCATTCCCAGGCAGAGCTACCCGGTGGAGAAGCTTTCTGGCGGGGACCGTTTTCTGCAGATCACGGTCCGCGACAGCGGGGTCGGGATACCGCCGGAGGCGCTTGAAGGAATATTTGACCGATTTGTCCAGGCCAAGAACCGCAGGCTTGGGAAAAGCAGCGGGACCGGGTTGGGGTTGACCTTCTGCCGAAAGGTAATGGACGCGCACAAAGGGTACATCTGGGCGGAAAGCGTTGTGGGACAAGGGAGTTCGTTTGTAATGCTCTTTCCGATAACGGAATGATCGGATTGTTGTGACGGTTAAGGGGGTGCCGATGGACAAGGGGAGAAAAATATCAGCCAAGATTGCTGCGATCTACGCTCTGTTCGGAGGAACCTGGATTCTTTTTTCCGACGAATTGCTCGCGCATCTCGTGCACGACCAGCCCACCGCCACCATAATCTCAGTTTACAAAGGGTGGCTCTTTGTGGCAGCCACGGCAATGATGCTCTACCAGCTTGTCAAGCGCCATACGACCCTGCTCATCGATTCGGAAACCGAGCTCCAAGAGCGCAATGAGGAGTTGGCGGAGACCGAGGAGGAATTGCGGCAGCAGATTGACGAGTACCATAAAAGCCAGGCTGAACTGTATGAGACCAACCAGACGTTGTTGACACTGTTCCAGGCGTCGCCGCTGGCTATAGTCTCCCTTGACCTGCATGGACGGGTAACCCTGTGGAATCAGGCAGCCGAGTGGCTGTTCGGCTGGGAAGCTGGCGAGGTAACCGGCCGACTCTGTCCACTTATTCCTTCCTTTGATACCGAAGCATGGCAAAGATTTTTTGAAAATACCATCCAGCGAGAGGTGTTAAACAACATAGAGGTGCGCCGGCAGAAAAAAGACGGCGCTCTGATCGACGTCAGCATGTCAATGGCGCCGGTCCGCGACGCAAGCGGGGAAATCGCAGGGATCATGGTGGTGATGGCGGACATTACCGAGCGCAGAGAAACCGAAAAAGCGTTGCGGAAATCGCACCAGCTCTATGGGGAACTTGTCAACTCCATTGACGGGGTTGTATGGGAAATGGATGTGGCAACTTTCTGTTTCACCTTTGTCAGCGAGAGGGCCGTTCAAATCCTTGGTTATCCCGTTGAACAATGGCTCGATGATCCCGCATTCTGGCAGGACCATGTCCATCCCGACGACCGTGCATGGGCTCTGGAATACTGCATGGGTGCAACCAGAGAGATGAAGGACCACGAATTCGAGTACCGGTTCATTGCCGCAGAAGGGAACATCGTCTGGTTGAGGGACATAGTTATCGTGGTGGTGGAGAACGGGCAGCCGGTCAAGCTCCGTGGCGTCATGCTTGACGTAACCGATCGCAAAATGGCCGAGGAGGAAATTCGCAAACTGAACGCAGAACTTGAACAACGGGTCAGAGAGCGCACCGCCCAACTGGAGTCGGCTAACAAGGAGCTGGAATCCTTCAGTTATTCTGTTTCCCATGACTTGCGGGCGCCTTTGCGCCATATTGACGGCTTCAGTCGGGTGCTGCTGGAAGATTACCGTGAAAAAATCGATGGGGAGGGGAAAGACTATCTGTTTCGCCTCCGTAATGCGAGCCAGCGGATGTCGCAGCTGATCGACGATTTACTGAAACTGTCGAAAGTTACCCGCAGTGAGCTCAACCGGCAGCAGGTAAACCTGAGCCGGATGGCGCAGGTTACCGTGCTGGAACTTAAGCAGGCCCAGCCGCAACGGCAGGTATCGGTAAAGATTGCAGAAGACGTGACGGCAAACGGTGATGCTCGATTGCTCCGTGTGCTTATGGAGAATCTGCTGGCAAATGCCTGGAAATACTCGGGCAAACAGGAGTCGTCGATTATCGAGTTCGGCACAGCCGAGGTTGCGGGAGAAATGACCTATTTTATCCGCGACAACGGTGTCGGATTTGATATGGCATATGCGGACAAACTGTTTGCCGCATTTCAGAGGTTGCACCGGTCAGACGAATTTGAAGGGACCGGTGTCGGGCTGGCTACCGTACAGCGGATCATCAATCGTCACGGGGGACGGATCTGGGCGGAAAGTGCGGTCGGAGCCGGCGCGACCTTTTATTTCACTTTGAACGGAGTAGCCATATGAAGCGGCAGCTGAGGGTTTTGCTGGTCGAGGATTCGCAGGATGATATGCTGCTGTTGTTGCGGGAGCTTAAGAACGGCGGGTTCGAACCAATTCATGAGCTGGTGGAGACGGCTGCTGCCATGAAATGCGCTCTTGTCGAAAAGACATGGGACATGGTCATTTCAGACTACCGGATGCCCCAGTTTGATGCACCCGGGGCATTGAAGGTCCTGCACGAGAGCGGGCTCGATCTCCCCTTTATCATTGTTTCGGGGAAGATCGGTGAAGACCTGGCGGTTGCCGCCATGAAGTCGGGCGCCCATGATTACCTGATGAAAGGAAATCTTTCCCGGCTTGTGCCGGCAGTTGACCGGGAGTTGCGCGAAGCAGCCGAGCGGCGCAAACACCGTCTGGCGGAAGAGGCGATCCGTCAGGGCAAAATGCAATGGGAAGCAGCCTTTGACTCGGTTTCCGATCTGATCATCCTGACGGACTTCAATGGAAAAATTGTCCGCTGCAACAAGAGGGTAACGACCTATTTCCACTGCCAGTATGCCTCGATGATCGGCAAAAATATCGGAGAGCTTTTTTATGGCGGGGAGGAGATCGCCTCGCGAGTCTTTCAGTTTCCCCATAAGTTCCATGCCGAAGCCGAAGAGGATATCGTCTTTCCCATGCTGACCGGCTGGTATAATGTCAGCAGTTACCCCATGCATGCAGAAGAAGAGGAGTCCCAAGGCGTAGTTTTCATCATCAAGGACATCACCAAACGCAAGCGGGTGGAAGAGGAAAAAAGAATCATCGACCGGGAACTCCTTACCCTCTATGCCATTGCCTTCCGCTTGAATTCGAAGCAGAGTCTGGAAAAGATCATGAGCGATCTCCTTTTCCAGCTCCATAATATGTTGCGAATAGATTTTTCCTGTATCCACCTCCTTGAAAAGGGGGTGTTGAAGCTCAAGGCTTCGCTGGGGCTCGACCTTGAATTGGAGACGTCACTCAAGACTCTGTCAACGACGTTTCCTTGGGTAAGCAATATGTTGAAGGGAAAACTTGTCAAGACAAAGACGCCGACAGGACATCTTCCCGCAGATGTTGCTCAGGCGGCGCTCAAGGTGGGGGTCCAAGCCTGGTGTACCATCCCTTTGAAGATCGGCCCAGATGTCATCGGTGTCACGATGGTCGCTTCCCAGTCGAATAAAGGCTTCACTGACCGGGAGGTCTTCCTGCTCACCTCTATTGCCAATCAGCTGGCCGTATTGATCGAAAACTATACCCTGTATGATCAGATGAAGGAGAAGGCTGAAGAGTTGCAGCGGAGCAAAAAAGCGCTCAAGGAGAACCTCCTCGAAGTAAAGCGCGCCAATATCGAACTTGACCGCCTGAACGTTGCGAAAAACAACTTTATCGGCATGGCCTCCCACGAGTTGAAGACCCCGATTACCTCGATTATGGGGGGGGTACAGTTTCTCCATAAATACAGCGGACTGCAGATGACCCCCGAACAGGAGAGCATTCTCAATTCCGTTTATGAGGGTACAGTTCAGCTGCGCAAGCTGGTGGAGGACCTTCTTTCCATTTCGCGCATCGAGGCTCAGGGGATAATCCCCCAGAAAAAGCCGTTTAAACTGGTCACGCTCTGTCGGGAGGTCTATGAGACGTTCACCCTGCCTCTATCGAGAAGGCAGATATCAGTGGAGATTTCCGGCGATGAACTGCTGGTGCCGGTGGATGAAAGCCTTTCCAGCCTGGCGATGAGGAACCTGATTGAGAATGCGATAAAATTCACCCCGGACGGAGGGAGCATTACCATATCGGGACGATTGGTTGAAAAGTGGGAGGTTTTGAACTATGCCAAGATCGTGCGACCCTTTTATCCGGCGTTCCCGAAAAATCTACCAGCAGGTAATAATTCATTTTATCTCCTGGATTTTATTGATAGCGGCATCGGCATACCTCTGGAAGAGCGGGTAAGGATTTTTGAAAAATTTTATGGTGTCGGAGACATCGCCTATCACTCCTCCGGCACTTTCGACTTCATGTCCAAGGGGTCAGGCCTTGGGCTTTCCATTGTCCGCGGAGTCATGGATGCCCACCGCGGCATGGTGTGGACGACTCCGGGGAGCGACGGAACCGGTAGCGTATTTACTCTTCTGTTTCCGATGGACAAAAGCTCGGAAATGAAAGTTTCGCGATGAAGACAGCTGTCTCGTTAAAGACAATAACAAAAGCCTATGGGGCTTTCAGGGCGGTCGAGGACTTTTCCCTGGATGTGGAGCAAGGGATCATTTTTGCCCTGCTCGGGCCGAACGGCGCAGGGAAAACCACCCTGATCAAGATTTTGACCACCCTTATGCGCCCCACGAGCGGCGATGCATTTGTCGAGGGGCACAGCGTACTCACGTCGGGCAAACAGGTCCGTCTCCTGATCGGCGTGGTTCCCCAGGAAAACAACCTTGACCGCTACCTGACCGCCAGGGAAAACCTGGTGCTCCATGCCAGGATGCACGGCATGCCTCCCCACGAATACAACCCGACCATCGACCGCTTGATGGAGCTGATCGGCCTTTTCGGCCGCCGGAACGATTTTCCAGATACCTTTTCCGGCGGCATGCAAAGGAGGCTTGTGGTAGCGAGGGCGCTTGTCCACAACCCGCAGGTCCTGTTCCTCGACGAGCCGACAACCGGCCTCGATCCCCAGTCCAGGCGGGCGCTCTGGGATTATATCCAGAGCCTTCGGAGCCGGATGACCATCTTTCTCACCACCCACTACATGGACGAAGCCGATGCCCTTTGCGACCGGATCATGATCATGGACCACGGCAAGGCGTTGGTGGACGGCACGGCTTCCCAGCTGAAAGAAGCGCTTTCCCATGCCCATATCTACGAAGTGGAGTTCCGGGCCGACAGCGACAGGTACGAGGGGATGCTGCGCACCCTACCCTTTGTCGAGTCCCTGGAGCGGAGCGGCAACAGCTTCCGCCTTGCGCTGACCGGCGAAGAAAGCCTGAAACCGCTGATGGACAGTCTCGGCAGTACGGATATCCGCAAAATCTGCCTTCAGGAGCCGACCCTGGAGGATGTATTTCTGGAGCTGACCGGCAGAACGATCCGGGAGTAGGGGCGGGGTTGCCCCGCCCGGATAATATCATCGCAATCAAGGGCGGGGAGACCCCGCCCCTACAGAGGGTTTTGATGCTCAGAGGCGCTTTTTCAATCTGGGGACGGGACATGCTGGTCATGCGACGGAGCATTTTTTCCGAGCTCTTGGCGGTGACCGCCTATCCGCTCACCCTTTATCTGGCCTTCGGCGTCGGTCTGAAGGGATATATCGCCGATGTGGGGGGAATCCCCTACCCGCTCTTCATTGCGCCGGGTCTTATCACCATGACAGCGGTAAACGCCGCCTTCGACGAGAGCTCATGGAGCATGTGGTTCCACCGCCGGGTGCAGCGGACCATCGAGGAGTACCGGGTAACGCCGATCACCGTTTACGATATCGTTATTGGCAAGATCATCTCCGGCTTCTGCCAGGGGGCGATCAAGGGGATGGCGGTGGCGGCGGTCATTTTCTTTCTTACCCCTTTTCGCATCAATTATTATAACCTGCTCGCCTACCTCCTCTACATCGCCCTCGGTTCTATGATTTTCTCCTGCCTCGGCACCATTTGCGGCACGGTCATCGACAAGCCGGAGAATATCGGCCGGGTGCAGGCGGTGATCATTGTGCCGCTCATCTTCATGGCCGGGATCTTCTTCCCCCTCTCCTCCTACCCCGCAGCAATCCAGCCGCTCATCAAGGCTCTTCCCACCACGGCCATTTTCGAGGGAGCGCGACAGGCCTTGCTGAACGGTACCCTGGATATCGTCTACATCATGATCCTGCTGGCCGGCGCCGCTTTCGCGTTTGCCGTGGCGGCGTACACCTTCAACCGTAAGATGGCGGAGTAACGCGAATCTTCTTGAGTTTTAGCCCCTTTTCATAGTAGGATTCATAAGATACGGATAAGTTTTACGGCAGAGCAAAAAGTTCTGGATGCACCCTCACCCGGACTTTCGGCGAAGCCGACAGGAGATGGTATGGCTGATGAATTTGTTCCCAAATGGATTGCCTGGGAAACCACCCAGAAATGCAACCTTAAATGTGTCCACTGCCGCTGCTCGTCAGAAATGACCTCATCCGAAGGTGATTTCACCACCGAGGAGGGGAAGAAGCTGCTCAAGGAGATCGCCGATTTTTCCAAGCCGGTGGTCGTCCTCTCCGGCGGCGAACCGCTGATGAGAAAGGATATCTTTGAACTGGCAGGTTACGGCACTTCGCTCGGCCTGCGCATGTGCATGGCCAGCAACGGCGCACTGGTGACCGACGAGGTCTGCGAAAAGATGAAAGAGGCCGACATCAAGATGGTGTCGCTCTCCCTCGACGGTTCTACCGCAGCGGTCCACGACAACTTCCGTCAGTGCCCCGGTTCCTTCGACGGCGTGGTGCGGGCCGCGGAGTTGTTCCGCAAGCACGGCCAGAAGTTCCTCATCAACTCCTCTTTCACCAAGCGCAATCAGGCCGACATTGCCAACACCTTCAAGGTGGCCAAGTCCCTGGGCGCCACCGCCTGGTACATGTTCATGATCGTCCCCACCGGCCGCGGTGAGGAGATCATGAGCGAGCTCATCTCCAAGGAAGACTACGAGGAGATCCTTGACTGGCATTACCAGCAGGAGAAGATGGAGGACGACATCCTCATGCGTCCCACCTGCGCTCCCCATTACTACCGGATCGTGCCGCAGAAGGCCAAGGCCGAAGGTGCCAAGTTCGAGCGCCGGAGTCTCACATTCTCCACCGGTGGCGGCAAGGGGTGCATCGCTGCCCAGACCATCTGCCTCATCGACTGCTTCGGCAACGTCAAGCCCTGCTCCTACTTCCACCGCACCGCCGGCAACGTGAAGACCACCCCGTTCCGCGAGATCTGGGAAAACTCCGAGATCTTCAAGGACCTGCGTAACTTCAAGAGCTACAAAGGGAAATGCGGCCAGTGCGAGTACCTCAACGTCTGCGGCGGCTGCCGCGCCCGCGCCGATGCCGTCTATGGCGATTACATGGAAGAAGAACCGTTCTGCAACTACGTGCCGATCCGCTTACAAAAAACGGCTCCGTAAAAAGTCCATCTGCGTTGTTGCGCTCGTCGCGGAACGCTCAACGTACCTACCGGTACGCCTCGCGTCCCGCTCCTCGCGCGCCTAGCAGCTGGAGCTTTTTCCGAAGCCGATAGGTTTTACAATCACTCAACTAGGAGGAACAATGAATACACGTTTTCTCGACGCCTGCTGGGGCAAGCCCGTTGACCGGACACCCGTGTGGCTGATGCGCCAGGCCGGCCGTTACCTGCCAGATTACATGCGGGTCCGCAGCAAATGCACCTTTCTGGAGCTGTGCAAGACCCCGGAGCTGGCCGCTGAAGTGTCCATCCAGCCGGTGGATATCCTGGGCGTTGACGCTGCCATTCTCTTTTCCGACATCCTCACCCCGGTCGAGCCGATGGGCATGGCCCTCGACTTCGTCCCCGGTCCGGTCTTCGAGCACCCGATCCGCACCATGGCCGATGTGGAAAAACTTCGCATTCCGCAGATGGAGCAGGACGTTCCATATGTGCTGGAAACCATCAAGATTCTCCGTCGTGAGCTGGCCAACAAGGTGCCGCTCATCGGCTTTGGTGGCGCTCCCTTTACCCTCGCCTGCTACATGGTGGAGGGGAAGGGCTCCAAGGATTGGGCGACCATGAAGCGGATGATGTACGCAGCCCCCGAGGTGTACGCGGCCCTCATGGAGAAGGTGACCATGATGGACATGGAGTACCTGAACGCCCAGATCAAGGCCGGTGCCCAGGCGATCCAGATCTTCGACACCTGGGGCGGTGTTCTCGCCCCCAGCGACTACGAGAAATACGTCCTCCCCTATACCACCAAGCTGATCAACGGCCTCAACCGGCAGAACGTTCCCGTCATTCACTTCGTCAAGGGTGCCGGCACCATGCTCGACAGCGTGAAAAGGGCTGGCGGAGACGTGATGGGACTCGACTGGCACATCAACCTGGGAAAAGCGAGGGAAGTGCTCGGCGACATGGCCGTCCAGGGGAACCTGGATCCGACCGTGCTCTTCGCACCGAAGGATGTGATCGAGCAGGAGGTAAAAAGGGTGCTCGACGAGAACGCCGGGAAACCGGGACACATCTTCAACCTCGGGCACGGCATCCTTCCCACGGTGCCGCCGGAGAATGCGATCCACATGGTCGAATGCGTGCACCGGTTGTCGCAGAAGTAAATTTAGCCGACAAAAAAAGGCGGTCGAGAGACCGCCTTTTTTTTCAACTCAACCTGTCCGATCCGGACAGGAGACCTTTCATCAGCCGAAACATTCGAATTCTCAGGCTCCCCTCTGTATTTATGCCGAATCTTCGGTAAGATTTGGGGAGTATGGGAACCAATCTCCTCAGAGTCATATCTACAGTTGTCGTGGTGTATGGGTGCTATGCGGCGTTCTGCTATTTTGCCCAGCGTCTCATCATCTATCCCGGCAGGGGTATCCGCGTGCCGGCCGCCCCTCCCGCTCCGTCAACCGGTATCGCCTCCATCTGGCTTGAGACCGGCTTCGGCAGGACGGAAGCATGGTTCCTTCCGGCCAGGGGGGCATCCGCAAGGCGCAGACCGGTGGTGCTCTTCTTTCACGGTAACGGAGAGGTCATCGATTTTCTGCCGGAGCAGGTGGAAGGGTTCCGCGATATGGGGATGGGGGTCCTACTCATAGAATACCCCGGCTACGGCCGCTCGGCGGGAGATCCTTCCGAGGCGAGCATCACTGCAACAGCGGCGGCGGCATACGATGCGATGGCAAAGCGCGATGACGTGAACCCAGCGCGGATGGTCGCCTTCGGCAGGTCCGTCGGGTGCGGGCCCGCCTGTGCCCTTTCCCGGCAACGCCCCCTTGCCGCTCTCATCCTCCAGTCACCTTTCACCTCGATCCGCCCCTTTGCCCGCCGCTTTCTCCTCCCCGGGTTTCTCCTGCGGGATCTGTACGACAACCGGTCGGCGCTTGAGGCCTTTCCCGGGCCGGTCCTCATCATGCACGGCCGTTACGACGACATTATTCCGTTCACCCATGGGAAGGAATTGGCGCGGGTTGCCCGCAACGCCCGATTCGTTCCGCTTGACTGCGCCCATAACGACTGTCCTCCCGATTGGCGGGAGTTCTGGCGCGTCGTCGCCGCATTTCTCCGGTTGCACGGCGTGGTTTAGAAGCTTATCCCCTCACCCTATCCGTTCCCAGACGGTCATCTCGGCGACGGTGTGCTGGTGCTTGCGCCGGGTCTCGCGGATGACGAAGGGGATGTCGCGGGGCTCTCCCACCATGCGGAAACAGGGTGCCAGCGCCGCCTTCAGCCCGTCCAGCGTGGTGACGTTCTCTCCTGCCTCCTTGTAGCCGCCCAGCCATTCCTCACGCTTCGTGAACTCCTCCAGCCAGGTGTATGGGGAGGTGATGACCAGGAGTCCGCCGGGGTTCATCCGCTCGTGGATGGTAGTGAGGAAGCGGCGCGGCGAATAGAGGCGGTCGATCAGGTTTGCCGCCAGCACCAGGTCGTAGCCGGTGAACTTTTCCGGCAGGTTGCAGGCGTCGGCCTGATAGAACTCCACCCGCGAGCGGAACTCGTCGAGCCCCAGCTCGGCCAGACTCACCTCGTGGAACGACTGGATCTCCCCCTCTTCGGGAAAGGCGTAGCGGAGATACCCCTCTTCCTGCATCCGGGCCGCCAGGCGGAAAAAGCGGGTGGAGAAGTCGAGGCCGGTCACCCGGTCGAAGCCGCGGGCGAGCTCGAAGGCTGCACGGCCGACGGCGCACCCCAGATCAAGGGCGCGTCCGCGGTTGCGATTAGCCGTCAGCTCCAGGCAGATGCGGGCGCAGGTAACGGGGAAGTTGGGGACGCCGAAGTGCTCCGGACCGTAATGGGCGTCGCAGTACTGGGCCGTCAGGGCGTCGGTCTCGTACTGGTCCTGGTGGACCTCCACCTTTGCCGAGCTCTCCACGTAGCGGAAACCGGCGTGCTGGAAGAAGTGGCGGCGGAAGGCGTAGCGCGAGTCGCGGGTCGCCTCGTTGCCGGTGGAAATCCAGGAGCCCCCCTTGATCAGGTTGTGGCGGGTGTCGAAGGTGGGAGTGGAGAAGTCGTCGTACCAGGGGTGGATCTGGAAACCGTGGAACGGGTAGATCGGGGTCTCGGTCCACTGCCAGACGTTGCCGAGGATGTCGTAGAAGTTGCCGAAGGGGAAACGGTCCACGGCGCAGGAGGAGGCCCATTGCTCCAGGTTGATGTTTCCCGGAGCATGGTCCCACCAGGGCTGGTCGGGGATCTCGGCCAGGTCCCGCAGCCGGTTCCACTCGTCCTCGGTAGGGAGGCGGATCGGCCGGCCGGTGCGGGCACTCTGCCAGTTGCAGAACGCCTTGGCCTCCAGGTAGTTGACCTCCACCGGCCAGTTCCACGGCATATCGATCTCCTCCACCATGGTGCGCAGTCGCCACCCGTTGTCGATATTGATCCAGAAGAGGGGGTGCTCCGCTTCGCGAAAGGTGCGCCAGTTCCACCCCTCCTCGGTCCACCACTGCCGCTCCCGGTACCCACCCCCTTCGACGAAGGCGAGGAACTCCCGGTTGGAGACCAGGTACTTCGCCGCGCGGAAGCCGGCAACCTCGGCCTCGTGGCGGCCGTATTCGTTGTCCCAGCCGTAGAGGGGATGATCCTTGGCCTTGCCCAGAACCACCCTCCCCCCGGCCACCGGCAGAAGCGCGTTCTCCGGCGCCTCCCCGGATTCCCGGCAGATATCCCAGAGAGGATGCCGCACCACCTGGTCGATGGGGAGCTGGCGGATCAGCACAGAGGAGGTTTCCAGGTGAATCCGCTCGTGCTCGATCCCCATCATGATCGCCCAGAACGGGTCTTCCCAGGTGATGGGAAGCTTGAGCGGCAGATTGCGGATGAGTCCGTCCACCAGCTCGCGGGTCTTGTCCCGGTACTCCCTCACCTCTTGCCGGGTCGGCCATTCGTAGTGGGTCGCATCCAGGTCGTCCCACGACATCTCGTCCACCCCCACGGCGAACATCGACTCGAAACGTGGGTTGATCCGTTGTTCGATGACCCGGGCGATCACCAGCTTGTTGATGAAGAAGGTGGCGGTGTGGCCGAAGTAGAAGATGAGCGGATGGCGGAGCCGATCGGCCCTGAGATAAAAGGTAGCGTCTTCCTTGAGGGTTTCGTAGAGCTTTTCATCGATATCGAAGGTCTGATGGAAGTAGCGACGGATCTCCTCCCGTTTCGCTTCCGGCTCCCCTTCGTTGAGGATTATGGTACGGGTTTTCCGAAGTTCCATGGGGATTTTCTCCTTGCGCTCATTGGATGGCGATGACCACCTTGCCGAAGTGGGCGGCGCTTTGCAGGTAGCGATAGGCTGCCTTTGCCTCACTGAAGGGAAAGACATGGTCGATGACCGGCCGGATGCCGTGCATTTCGATGGCGCGGATCATCGTCTCGCACATCTCCCGGGAACCGACATAGATCCCCTGGATGCGGGCACTCTTCATCACAGCGGGCAAGGGGTTGACCTCGCCCGTTGATCCGCTGAGGACGCCGATGAGGCTGATGTGCCCACCCGTCCGTACCGCCTTGAGTGATTTGCCCAGGGTGCCGGCGCCGCCGACTTCCACCACCAGGTCAACGCCTCGTCTGCCGGTCAACTTCCACACCGCCGTTTCCCAGTTCGGCTCGGTTTTATAGTTGATAACCTCCCCTGCCCCCAGCAGCCGCAGTTTTTCCGCCTTGGCCTCGCTGCCGGTGGTGGCGATGACCCGCGCGCCGGCAGTGCGGGCGAACTGGAGGGCGAAGAGTGAAACCCCGCCCGTTCCCAGGGTAAGCACAGCCTGGCCGCAGGCAAGATTGCCGCTCTGCAAGGCATGCCAGGCCGTCAGCGCGGCGCAGGGAAGGGTTGCCCCCTCCTCGAAGGAGAGATGAGCCGGAAGCGCCACCAAGCCGCGTTCGCGAAAAAGCACGTATTCTGCGAGGACACCGTCAATGGCCCCTCCGAGGGCCGATTTCGGCACCTCGTCGGTGATCTCACCGCCATCCCAATCCTGGAAGAAAGTTCCAGCCACCCGGTCCCCCTGCTGCCAGCGGGTCACCCCCTCGCCTATTTCCACCACTTCTCCTGCGCCGTCGGAAAGGGGAATGAGAGGCAGCGGCAGGTTGCGCGAGTAGCTACCGCCGATCGCGAGCAGATCGCGATAGTTGAGGGATGCCGCCCTCATCCGCACCAGCACCTGGCCGTGGCCCGGCCGTGGCACCTCTTTCTCCATCAGTTGCAATGCGTCGATGTCGTACTCTTTCTCAATGCAGAAATAGCGCATCACGAGCCTCCAGAACCGATAAATGGATAAAGCGCCAGGCCGGAACACCCAGCGTTTGGCGCCATATAAAAAGTCTAACGGTCATGGGGCAAATTGCAAGGTCCGGGATGGTCGGTTTTGTGCGGATCGGTTACGAGGCGGGGGCGAGATATGGAGGCGGTTTAAGACCGAGTCAGCTTGCAATTGGCTACCGGCGTGTTACTACTTCAAGCATGACCAGTGCCAGGGTACGGAAGGGAAGAAAAAGAATACATGCAGGCGGCAGGGTCCGTCACCGGCATCTTGCAGCGGGGACTCGGGCTGTGGCCATGATCGAAGCGGCCAAGGGGGGGCTTGTCGTCGTGGTCGGGCTCGGGTTATTTGCGCTGATTCACCGCAATGTGCAGGCGGTGGCGGAGGAGATAGTCCGTCATGTCCATCTTAATCCAGCCAGCCGTTTCCCGCGCATATTCCTTGATGCCGCGGCATCGGCCAGCGATTCACGCCTCTGGGCGCTGGCTGTGGCGGCAATGGTATATGCCATGATCCGCTTTGTCGAAGCCTACGGCTTGTGGCAAGAGCAGGTCTGGGCCGAGTGGTTCGGTATCCTGTCCGGCAGTCTCTACCTTCCCCTTGAGGTTTACGAACTGACCGTTTCCGTATCAGCGGTCAAGGTAATCCTGCTGGTCGTCAACCTTGTCATAGTCGGCTGGCTTGCGTTTGTTCGCTGGCAGGCCAGCGACTAGACTATCCCCATGTGCCGGTTTGCTATCCTGACCGGCTGCTTCCTTCTTCTGGCGCCAGCCGAAGTTGATGGTCCTGATCCCCGGAATTGCCTTCTGCAGCCGTGCCAGCCCTTCATTGGTAATGTTGTTGCCGCTGCAGGTGAGCCCTTTCAATCCCTTCAATTCGCAGAGATAGAGGAGTCCGGCATCGGTGATGTCGGTGTGGTAAAGATAAATCCGCTGGAGGTTTTTCAGCCTGGCGAGCTTTTTCAGGTCATCGTCGTTCACGGTGGAATCGGAGAGATAGAGTTCCTCCAGCCCGGTCAGGTGGCCGATGTTGTCCAGGAAGGAGTTGTCCACTTCATAGAGAAATAGAGACTGCAGATCATCCGGTTGCAGTTGTTGCAGGTAGCTCAGCCTGGCGGCGGGGTGATCCTTGACATCGAGGCGCACGGCCTTGTCGGCGGGGATTTCCCGGCATCCTTTGGCTGCACAGAACTTCTGCCAGTCGCTGTAGTTGGCTGAGTTCCGGTTGCGTACATAGAGGACGCCGCAGGAAGTGTCGGTAGGAAAACAGATGCGTCGGGTTTGCTGCAGCGGAGAGGACTGCACTGGCGGCGCCCCGTCTCCAGCCAGGTCGGCCAGACGATTGCGCGCCTTGACTATGTTGAGGTCGACCGTTGCAGCCATCTCCGCGAGGAGATCGATATCGTTGGCGAGCGCATCGTCAACCTTCAGCTTGAACCGGCAGACATCCGAGTCCTTGAGTTCCCTGATGCGGGTATGCACGGCGAGGATTTCCTGCCGTTCCCTGGCGATCAGCCTGATAACCCGGACCAGCTCCGCACCGGTATCCCCACCCTGGATCTTCTCGGGCCCCTGCTCCCATTCCCGGAGGATCTCCAGCAACGCCCGTCGATCATCTTCCGCATAGGCGCGGTTGGCAAAAGCCATCAACTCATGGCGCCGAACCCGGTCTTCGTTGTCCATGGCCAGGTCCGGGTGAATGGCCTTGGCTACCTCGCGGTAGAGGGCCTTGATGCTTTTTTTTGCCATATTTGCTGCCGCCGGTTCTTCTTCCTCCAGCAGATCGTCGGCATGCAGGTGGCCGCGCCACTCCTCTGTTGACGGCTCGCTTTTCCGCTCCGCCGGGTTTTTGCCGCCGTCGTCCAGATCGCGGAGCTGCTTTTCCAGCTTCTCCAGTTCTGCAATGCGTTGCCCCAGCACCTGGTCGTAGACCTTTTCGAAGAGGCGAATTTCCTGCTTCAGTTTGTCCAGGATATGTTGATTTGCCGCATGCTCGGACCGAAGGCGGGCAAGTTCGGCATGCTTCTGCTCGAGTTCTATCTCTTCCGGAAATTTCAATCGGTGACGGGTGTCCATATTCTCCTGCCCACTTTTATCGGCGCTGGTGTCTCCAGCATGTCACGAATCTTCACATACTAACACGATAGAGGGCCTAATGAATCGTAAAAATAGCACAAGTATAGGGTTGAACATTAAAAAGACTAACATTATAATACACAAAAGAATATGCGGGAATCGTGTGTAAAAAACTGGAAATATGTCGCGCAAATAAGGGGGGAATGGATGAGGGATTGTGAAATGCTGGAGAAGTGCATATTTTTTAACGACAAAATGGCGAACATGCCTTCAACCGCAGAGGTGATCAAGCTCAGGTACTGCAAGGACGACAGCGAGGAGTGCGCAAGATTTATGGTCTGCAAAGCCTTGGGCAGGGAAAAGGTTCCCGAGGAGTTATTCCCTAATCAGGTTGACAGGGCAAAAAAGATAATAGCGGGAAAATAGATTCGGACCAAAAAAGGCCAGCCTATCGATGGCTGACCTTTTTCATTTCGCGTGATGGCAACAGGACGACTTACGGCAACTCCTTCATCAGCTGCTCCAGATCCTGCCGCTCAAAGTGGTACGCCTCGCGGCAGAATTCGCAGGTCACGTCTGCTTTGCCTTCTTTTTCCAGCATGTCTGCCAGTTCTTCCCTGCCGAGCGAGATGAGGACCCGTTCGATCTTTTCCCGGTTGCAGGAGCAGCTGAAGGCCAACGCGCGCTTTTCCAGGGTGTCATAGGGGATGTCGGCAAAGAGGAGCGCCAGGAGCTCTTCCGGCGTCGTTCCCTTGCGCAGCAGTTCGCTGAGCTGCGGGAGTTCTTCGATCCGCGCCATCAGGGCGTCGACTGCTGCCTCATCCACCGGCGGCAAAGCCTGGATGAGAAAGCCGCCGGCGGCGGCAACGCTGTTGTCCGTCTCAACGAACACCCCTAGACCCACGGCGGAGGGGATCTGCTCGGACTCGGTGAGATAGAGGGCCAGGTCTTCGGCGATTTCACTGGAGTAGAGCTGGACTACCCCCTTGTACGGCTCCTTCATCCCCAGGTCCTTGGTCACGGTGAGGAATCCCGCCCGGCCGAGGGCTCCGGCCACATCCAGCTTGCCGTTCCTTTCCGGCAGATGCACTTCAGGCACCCCCACGCAGCCGCGCACTGCCCCGTTGCTGTCCGCCTCTACCATGATCTTCTGCAGGGGGCCGTTCCCTTCGAACTTGAACCCCACCCGCTGGCCGGTCTTGAGCAGGGCGCCGAACAAGGCACCCCCGGTCAGGCGCGCGGCCCAGGGCGGCTGAGGCCGTGGGCAATGTTGCGTGGCGGTGGTGGGCCTCGTCGACCAGCTCCGTGGTTACGCAGGCCAGGGCTCGAACAGTGCCGGATTTAGTTATGATGCGCACAAGATAATCTGTCACAGGCAGATCCCGAGACGGCCGACCAGCTCACCTTCCTTGAAGAGCAGCTCCTTGATGGTGAGAAAGTCGCAGACCTTTATCCCCTTGACGTGGTAGCCGAAGAAGTCGGCGAGTTTAGGCACCTGGGTCAGGTCGCAGGCGATAACACCGTCGCCATAGGCGAGAAACGGGATCTTTTCCACGATCTTGCGGGTGACCCATTCCACGTCGAGCGGTTTCACCTCGTCCATTTTCAGGTAGATCCTCTTCTCCTTCGGCGTGAAATCAATCCGCTGTACTTCGAAACGGGCGGAAAAGGGGACGCTGAACGGGAGCAGCTTTTTTTTCACCTTGCCGCTTATCTCACCGTAACCGTCGAGGAATCGCATGGAGAGCTCCTGGATTTCCTCGTCCAGTGCCCGGCTTACGAACTCCCGGTGGAAATAATCTTCGCTGACCCGCACCTCCCGGCGGGTGACGATCTCCTTCAGCCGCTGGTCCTTGATCAACTCCAGCAACGCCGGATTTTTCAACAGATCGAAAATGCTCATTTATGTCTCCTTGCAATTTACTTTCAAACATCAATCGCCGACTACCGACCGCCGACTGCCGACCGCCGACCGCCGACCGCCGACCGCCGACCGCCGACCGCCGACCGCCGACCGCCGACCGCCGACCGCCGACCGCCGACCGCCGACCGCCGTCAAACCAATCCCATCGTGAAATTGAACTCCGACGTTCCCGGTAATGCCGTGCCCCGGCTGAACGCGCCCAGTACCCTCCCCCACTCGTCCGGCGGTAGCTGGGAGAGATCCATGACATATGAGGTGCCCCCCATTTCCTTGAGCCTCCCCTTAAAGGCGGTCAGGGAAAACATCGCGTTGGGGGTGACCACGGTGAGTCCGTCCCTGGTCGTGATCCGGTAGCCTTCGCCCCGGTCGGAGAGCACCGGCACGTCGCTGCGCACGTCCTTGATCCTGATCTTCGTGGTGATGGCCGGTACCGCGGAATAGACCATGATCCGTCTTTTGATCGGCAGGTCTGCCGCCAGGAGCGCCGCTATGTTGTCGGAGTCGTCCTCGATATAAAGGGTGGCGGCGGTTGCTCCCAGCTCCTGCCAGCAGAGGAGCGCCTGGCTGTTGAGGGAAAAGAGCCGGTAATCGGTGGAGAGTTCTACGTCAAGCCCCTTGAGTAGCCCGAAGTGAGAGAGATTGGCTGCCTCGAAGCGCCGGAAACCGTAATGCATGAGAACGGAGACGGCCTCCCTGAAGAAGGGGATCTCCGCCTCGAAGATGATGAACGGCAGATGCCAGATTACCTGCTGTTCGCGCCCCTTCAGCTTGCGCACGAAGAGCGGGATCTGGTGCATGTTGGCCTTTGACACCGGCAGGATGATGCTGTCGATGCTCTCCTGATGGAGCAGGTGGTAATCGCGGAGATGTTCGAGCCTCACCGCCAGTTCTTCCCGCTGGGGTCCCTTGACGGGGCGGCTGCCGACGAGCGCTGCCAGGGCCGATTTCCTGTGTTCCCGGCTCCGTTCCTTTATCTCGCCGAGCGCCTTGTCGCCAAGCCAGCGGTAGAATTCGCGGCGGATCTCCTTGAGCTGGGCGGCAGGAATCAGCACCGCCGGAAAATCGGGCGCATTCAGCGCGCTGAGGATGAAGGCAGTGTCGCCGGTCCGGCCGAACTGGGCGGCAAGCACACTTTCCATGTCTGTGGTGCGCGCCGGTTCGAGAAGGCCCAAGTGAAATTCCCGGCATACTTCCTTTCCTGCCACTTGAGCCGTGATGCGCATGGTCTCGCCGATCAGGGCGAGGCTCAGCTCGCAGGGGAGCTTGTCTCCCTTTACCGTATCCAGCTTTTTTGCGCAGGCGTTCTCGCTCATGGTGAAGGCGGTTTCCGAGGAGACCTTGAAGACGGCGTCCCCTACCTTGAAGGGGAATGGTGACGAGGTAGTGACCAGGGATTTTTCCTTTGCCCCCTTCACCTGCTGTTTCCCCAGATAGAGTTCCTTGATGGTAAAGGCCCGGCCGGCCATGTCGCTCTTCGGCTGCACCCGCACCCGGTCCCCCACATGGAGCCGATCCTTGGTTTCAAAGGTGATCCGGTTGCCGTTCAGGGACTTTATCGTTCCGAGAAAGCGGCCGGTCGCCCCTTTGAGCGACGGGGTGGCGATGTCGGTCGGTGTGTGGGAGGCGAGGAACCCCTTGGTCGGCACCCGGCCGAAGGAGAGCTTCAGGAGTTCCTTGGCCTCGGCCACTGCCTCGCTGCGCTTGCCTTCCGGGGCATCCAGTACCAACCGGTAGGCCCCCACCACGCTCGCCACGTACTCGGCGGACTTCATCCGCCCCTCGATCTTCAGCGAGGCAACCTTTGCTTCGATCAGCTGCGGGATCATGTCGATGCTGGAAAAATCGTTGGTGGAGAAGTAGTACCCTTCCTTGCCCCGGTAGGTGTACTGCCTGCGACAGGGCTGGGCGCAACGCCCCCGGTTGCCGCTGTGGCCGCCGAGAAACGAGGAGAAATAGCATTGCCCGGAGAAGGAGAAGCAGAGGGCGCCATGGATGAAACACTCGATCTCGGCCCGGGATGCGGCAACGATGGCCTTGATCTCGTCGATGTGCAGCTCGCGGGCCAGCACCACCCGCTCGAAGCCGAGCTCCTCCAGTTGTTTGACGCCGAGCGAATTGTGGATGGTCATCTGGGTCGAGGCGTGGAGCGGGATACCGGGGAAATGTTCACGGATCAGCCGGGCCGTTGCCATGTCCTGGAGGATCACCCCGTCGACCCGCATCCCCTCCAGGGCGGCGAGCAGGTCCACCAGCTGCGGCAGCTCGTTCTCCTTGATCAGGGTGTTGATGGTGACGTATAGCTTTCTTCCCTGGCAGTGGGCGTAGGCGAGCATCCGCTCCATCTGGGCGAGGGAGAAGTTCTTCGCCTTAGCCCGGGCGGAAAAATCGTGCAGGCCCGCATAGACGGCATCCGCCCCCTTTTCCATGGCGGCAAAGAAGGCCTCCAGCGACCCGGCCGGGGAGAGGAGTTCAGGCTTTTTCATGGTTTTGCTGATTATTGTTTTGGACATCCGTTTAGACTACCTGAAGGGGGAAAAAGGGTCAAGCTGGATTGTGTCGACAACAGTTTGGACAGAAAGAGAGCCGAGGGATACGCTTCAAGGCAAACGATTTCGACTGCCCTGATGATCTTCCGCGGATCGATGGGGATGAGGCGCGGTTGCACCAGGTCCCGACCAACATCATTTCCAATGCCCTGAAATATTCGCCGAAAGAGGCCCTTGTTTCCATCGGGGCGCGGCGGGAAGCGGACAACGTCACCATCTGGATCAAGGACGAAGGGATGGGGATTCCTGCGGAATTGCATGAGAAGATATTCGAAAAATTTTATCGGGTGGATAACACCGACCTGCGGATGATCGGCGGCACCGGTCTGGGGCTGGCGTTGGTGCGGGAAATAGTCAATGCCCACGGCGGGCGGGTCTGGGTTGAAAGCGCCGTAGGGAAGGGAAGTACATTTTTTGTGGCCCTGCCGATTGTCAAAAATGTAAGATAAAACATGCTGACGGTTTTCTTTGTTGATTGTCGTCGCTTACTCTCAGTGATTGCTTTCTTTCGACTTCCTTACCCGATGATGCCCCTTTTTCTTGGCGGCACCGGCAAGGGAGAGAATGTCGGACTGGGAAATGCGCCAGACGCCGTCTTCCTTTTGCAGCTTGAATGATCTGGTCGTATAGTCCGTGCCTGTTTGCCCGGCTTCAAAGCCGAGCTTTGCCCGCAGGGTAACGGTGCTGTCATTCCTTACGCTGACCTTGACTTCCTGCATTTTTTCCCAGCAACAGGCAGGTTTTCTGCTCGCCGAGGAAAGCTTTTTAGCGAATTGTTCCTTGCTGCTCCGTCCGCTCGCCATGGTCCGGGCGTAAAGCTCTTCGAACCTGCCATCGCGCCAGAGATCAAGGATCTCTTCAAAGCCCCGCTGCGACTCGGTCTGCAACTCCTCGGAGGACATATAAGGGGTCTTTGCCAGGGCAGGGAAAACGCTTGCCAGTGAAAGCATCAACGTGAGTACCAAGAGAACCTTGCGCATACATTCCTCCGCTACGTGAAATTCTGCCAATAATAGAGGAAAGACGGTTGCAGGGCAAGGGGAAAAACGGTCGGCGGTCGTCAGTCGGTGGTCGGCGGTAAAACCACAAACAATCGGCGGCCGGCGGTCGGCAGCCGGCGGTAAAACCCGACAACCAACCGCCAACCGCCACCTGCCACCTGCCACCTGCCACCTGCCACCTGCTGCCTGCCGACTGCCGACTGCCGACTGCCGACTGCCGACCGCCTTTTACAGCTCCCTCTCCGCTGCCTCGGCGAAGAGCCGCAGTTGGGCCATCATCCTTGCGAACTTGGCGGGCTTCAACGACTGCGGTCCGTCGGAGGAGGCGTGTTCCGGGTCGGGGTGCACCTCGATGATCAGGCCGTCGGCCCCGGCAGCCACGGCGGCGTAAGCCATGGGGGCAACATAGTGGTAGTTGCCGGTGCCGTGGGAGGGGTCGGCGATAATCGGCAGGTGGGTTTTTTCCTTCAGCACCGGGATCGCAGACAGGTCGAGGGTGTTGCGGGTGGCGGTCTCGAAGGTGCGGATGCCGCGTTCGCAGAGAATCACCGACTGATTCCCCTCGCTCATGATGTATTCGGCACTCATGAGGAATTCCTGGATGGTCATGGACATGCCGCGTTTCAGGAGAACAGCTTTTTTCAACTGGCCGACCTTTTTCAGCAGGGCGAAGTTCTGGGCGTTGCGCGCTCCGATTTGGAGGATGTCCGCATATTCGGCTACCAGTTCGGCGGTTTCCGGGTTGACCACCTCGGTGACGATGGGGAGACCGGTAAGGTCTCGGGCCTTGGCCAGGAGCTTCAGCCCTTCCTCTTCGAGCCCCTGGAACGAATAAGGGGAAGTGCGCGGTTTGAACGCCCCGCCGCGCAGTACATGGGCTCCCGCTTCCTTCACCGCCATTGCGGAGGCGATGATCTGTTCCTCGCTTTCAACCGAACAGGGCCCGGCCATGACGATGAGCTGCTTGCCGCCGATGCTCAGCGTGTCGGTGATGGGAATGATGCTCGACTCCTTCTTCACTTCCTTTGAGGCCAGCTTGTAGGGCTGGAGGATTGGCACCACGTTCTCCACCCCGTGCATGGATTCGATGGACTGTAGTACCGCTTTCCCCCGTTCGTCGCCGACCGCGCCGATTACGTCCCGTGTGGCGCCGTGAATCACATGGGGCTTGTACCCCAGTTCCTTGATCCGCTTTAATACCTCGTCCTTGTCCTTTTTTACCGCCCCTGCTTTCATGACAATGATCATCCCTTTCTCTCCTTTTTTTCCGAAACGCAAAAGGCCGGAGGATTGCCCCCCGGCCTTGATAATTTGTTGTGCAAAAAACGAAAAAGCCGGGGGTCGGTATCCTGTCCACCCTCGGCTTTCGGTTTATTAGTTAAGTTACAGCTCTTGCCTAATTCGAACCTCCACCCTGGGCAGACGGCCTAAAATAAAAGCCGCACCAAAAGTAAAAATTAAAAAAGGCGAAATAGCTGGTGTTAATCATGGTTGTTATATTTGCTGATTTTATCCGAACATGTCAAGCACTTTCTTGAAGATGACATTTCGGTCACGGGCTTTTGGGTGAAGGAACGTCTGGAAAGGTGGTCTGATGAGGCTCGTACAGCGTAATTAAAGCAAAACGGATTGACATGGTTTTCTGTTATATGTTAGTAACTTAGAACTCATTTGACCAGGATTGCAATACGCTGAAAAGGAGGAGAAAAGATTGTTTAGTGATTTATGCAATAGAAGAACCTTTCTCAAAACTTCGCTACTGGGAGCCTTGGTGCTCTGCAGCGGCATGCCTGCCTTTGCCAAAGTGCCGATCGAAGAACAACTTCCGGAAGGGAAGCTTTCGCTCTACAACACCCATAACAGCGAGAGGCTTACCATAACCTACCGCAACGCTGCAGGAGATTACGATATCGGGGCTATCAATGCCCTTAACTGGATACTCCGCTGCCACTATACGCAGCAGGTGGCGGACATGGATGTCCGGGTCATCGAGTACCTCAATCTGGTGGACAAAAGGCTCGGGGGAAATAATGAAATCCACATCATTTCCGGGTACCGGTCGCCGGTGTATAATTCACTGCTCCGGCAGGAAGGGCGGCACGTTGCCAAGCACAGCCTGCATCTGAAGGGAAAGGCCATCGATATCGCCATTCCCGGGATAGGCCTGGATCGTGTGCGGCATACCGCACTGAACCTGCGTTACGGCGGAGTCGGTTATTATCCGAAGACCGGCTTTGTCCACGTGGATTCCGGTAATTTCCGTGCCTGGTAGCCGACGATGCCGCGGCATCTCCTCCTGTTCCTCGCGCCATGCATTTTACCAACCTTCGCTCTTTCCCATGCTTTTCCATATGGCCGAGCTCTAAGTCAGAGGCGGTTTTTTTTGCTGCGCCTTTCAGGCTGGAATGGTATATTGCTGGGGACCATGAAAGTTGATGCTCTATCTCATACTGCCAAAAGACAAGGAGAAGTTTCATGAAACGATCATTGATTCTTGCAGCCGCAGCCCTGATTTCGCTCTTGCCGGTTGCCGGCCACGGCGCGGATGCCGGAAAGCCGGTGCATCCGGCGGTTTCCTCTGCCCGGCCTGAAGCGGTGAAGCCCAAGGAGCAGACCCCCGTTACGGGTAAGGTGATGCAAACCATGAACGGCGGGGGGTACAGCTATATCCTCCTGAAAAAGGCGAGCGGCGACAAGGTTTGGCTGGCCGTACCGCAGATGGATGTTGAACTGGGAGCGACATTAACCTTTAAGCCCGGTATGGAAATGGCGGATCTGCAAAGTAAAGCCCTGAACCGGACCTTTGAGAAGATCATATTTTCCGAAGGTCTCGTTGATGGAAAAGGGGGTAAGAACGCCAAGAAGAGCGCCAAAAAATCGCCCGGCAGCAAAGGCTCTGTGGCAACCGCAGGCGAGAAAATAAAGGTGAAAAAGGCCACCGGTCCCAACGCCTATACGGTTGCCGAGCTGTATAAGCTGAAAGGGAAGCTGGATAAAAAGAAGGTTGTCGTCAGTGGCAAGGTAGTCAGGGTTTCAGCCGGCATCATGGGTAAAAATTGGGTCCATATTCAGGACGGGAGCGGCGATGCGAAGAAAGGCACCCATGACCTGGTCGTTACCTCCCAGGCTGTGCCGGTCATCGGCGAGGTGGTGACCGCCAGCGGCACGCTTTATAAAAACAAAGATTTCGGCGGCGGCTACAAATACGAGGTGATCGTGGAAAAAGCGGAACTGGAGATTCAGTAACCGGTCGTTTCCCCAGCTAAAAAGCCCCCTGTCATGCAGGGGGCTTTTTTTTATTCGTGCGCACTTTGCCGGTGGAGCCGGGGCACCGTATTCATCGCTATCCAACCTTTCTCCGTAAATATTTCCATACATTTAAAGGCCGTCTTATCCGGCCGGAATTACGCCTCTTTTTACCTTGAAAAACAAGGGGGAATCCTGCCAAACTCTTTGACAATTGGCCCCCTTTCCGTTACCTTGACGTCATGCAAGATATGCTCGTCGATCATGGTTACCCGGCCCTGTTTTTCCTCAGTTTCCTTGCATCGACTATGATTCCGCTTGGCTCTGAATGGCTGCTTGTGGTCATGCTGGTGAACCATCATGATCCGTTCACTACGGTGGCAGTTGCCACGGTCGGCAACTGCCTGGGAGCATGCACGACCTATTGGCTCGGCATTTTCGGCGGGCCTTGGTTGATCCGCCGAATTTTACGCATCGATGAAGAGGCGGAGGCAAAGGCGGAAAGATTCTATGGCCGTTACGGCTCCTGGTCGCTTCTGCTTTCCTGGCTGCCGGTCATCGGTGATCCACTTTGCCTGGTCGGCGGGCTCCTGCGAATACGCTTCCTTCGATTTTCAGCGCTGGTCTTTGTCGGCAAACTGGGCCGGTATGCGGCCGTTGGCTGGTTGACCTTGCAGGGGGCGCGGATTGCGAATTTGGGGTAATGGGTGAATGGAGGTTTAATGATAACCCGTCGTAAAAAGGTTCTGGCCAACGGCCTGCGGGTGGTGGCGGTGGAAATGCCGCACCTGCACAGCGTTGAGATTGCAGTATACATCAGGGTCGGCGGACGCAACGACCCGAGAGAGCAGGCAGGCCTCTCCCATTTTCTTGAACACATGTTGTTTCGCGGTAATACCGATTACCCTACGAGCCTTGATCTGGAAGTGGCCTTCGACGCCATCGGCGGAAGCGTCAATGCCGCAACCGACGAGGAGAGCACCTGTTATTTTTCCCGCGTCCATCCGCGCCACGTTGAAAATGGGATACGGCTTTTTTCCTCCATGCTGCTTCGTTCAACCCTGGCCGGTATTGACATAGAAAAACGGATAATTACCGAAGAGGCGCTCGAAGATATAAATGACAGGGGGGAGGAAACCAATCCCAGCAACCTGTCGAGCAGGCTCATGTGGCCGGGTCATCCGCTCGGTGTACCGACCATCGGCTATCTGGACACCATCAGCCGGTTTACCGAGGCAGACCTGCGCGGCCACCTGGCTCACCATTACGTCCCCGGCAACGCCGTTGTGGTCGTGGCGGGGGATATCCAGGGCGAATCGGTATTTGCGGCGTGTGAAACGGCATTTGCGGAGTGGAACGGTCCGACTCCCCCTGCATCTCCGCCGGCAGAGCATAGCCAGCGCAGGGTGCAGTCATTGTTTGTCAAGGACTCCGACAGCCAGGTGAATCTCCAGATCGCTTTCCGTGGCTTTGCCCGGCCGGACCAGAGAATCATGACGGTCAGGCTGATTCGCAGGATCCTTTGCGGCGGGGGGAGCTCCCGGCTGCACCTGCTTTTGCGGGAGAGGCTCGGCATCGTGTATTCTGTGGATGCCTCCATTTCTGCCTATGATGAAACCGGTTCTTTTTGCATTGAACTGGCCACAGCGCCGGAAAATCTGTCGTTGGCGGTGACCGAGATATTGAAGGAAACCGGGAGACTGGCGGTAGAAGGGGTGACGGACGAGGAGTTGCAGCGGGTCAAGGAGGGATATTTCTTTGATCTGGAGTACAGCCGGGACTCCACCTATGAAATGCAGGTGCGTTACGGTTGGGGAGAGTTGATGGACATCGTCCGGGAGCTGGAAGAAGACCATGCCGAGGCGACCGCAGTCACTGGGGCAACTATTCGTGCGACTGCGGAGTCACTGTTTGCGCCCCACAACATTAACCTGGTGGCGGTCGGGCCGTGGAAAGCCACCCTCAAACGGCAGGTGGAAAAAATTCTGCTAGACTATGAACGGAACTGGAGATAAGGGACTGGGAACTGGGAACTGGGGAAAAAAGCCGAAATTATCAAGGATCGTTGCTGATAAAGGAGTGTCGATGGAAACTGCAATCTTACTCATGGCTCACGGGAGCCGCATTACCGAGGCGAACCATGCCGTGCATGAAATAGCCGGGATGGTGAAGCAGATGACCGGTTACGACATTGTCGAGGTGTCGTTCCGCGAGCAGCATGCGCCGAACATTCAGAAAGGGATCGATGCCTGCGTGGCCCGGGGGGCAGAGCGGATTCTGCTCATCCCCTATTTTCTCTACATGGGGGCCCATGTGCTGGAAGACCTGCCGGCAGAGCTTGAAGAGGCCAGGGTGCGTTACCCCCGGGTGGAAATGGCGATGGGGAAACACCTGGGCGTGCATCGGAAGCTGGCCGAGATCGTCGTGGACCGGATTGCCGAATCCCTGACCGAGCAGAGGTGGTACTGATGTCAGTCCATCTGCGCCCCGAAGAGATCGAGGCGGAATCGTTTCGGATGATAGATGCGGAAGTGGGTCCGCATCCCTGGTCGCCGAGCGAATGGCCGGTGGTGCGACGGGTGATCCATACCAGCGCAGATTTTGAATACTCGCGCTCCATGTTTTTTTCTGCGGATGCGGTTTTTCGTGGTGTGGAGGCCTTGCGCAAAGGGCGCGGCATTGTAACCGATACCACCATGGCTTATTCCGGCATCAGCAAGGTGCGGCGGGAAAAATTCGGCAACGGGATATCCTGCTTTGTCGCTGACCCGGAAGTCGCAAGGGAAGCCCGGTCGCAGGGGATTACCCGCTCCATACTGGCCATGCGCAAGGGGGCGGCGGATCAGGACAACGGCATCTTCGTCATCGGCAATGCCCCGACCGCACTGTTCGAGCTTTTGCGTCTCGTGCGGCAGGAGGGCTTAAGGCCGGACCTTGTCATCGGCTTGCCGGTCGGCTTTGTCGGCGCGGCGGAGAGCAAGAATGCGCTCCTGGCCCTGGAGGCCGAGTATCCGCAGATCCCGTTCATAACCAATCGGGGACGCAAAGGCGGCTCGAATGTGGCCGCGGCAATAGTGAATGCCCTGCTGATAATGGCGGAAGAGGGCTGATGATGTAAGGCCGGGAAGTTATGGCAAATAAACCTCTCAAATACGGCTATACCACCGGCGCCTGCGCTGCCGCGGCAGCGAAAGGCGCAGCGCAGATGCTGCGGGATCGACAGCTGCTCGATCACGTGGAGATCATTCTCCCCGGTGGAGAGCTGGCAGAGTTTCAGCTGCATGGTCAAGTGCTGGGTGAAAATTCCGCTTCCTGCTACGTGATCAAGGACGCGGGAGACGATCCCGATGTGACCAACGGTGCGGAAATCCATGCCTCCGTGCTTGTCGAGACAGCGACGGACTGCGGCAAGGGCGAGGTGATTATTTCCGGCGGTACGGGGGTCGGCAGGGTGACCAAGCCGGGACTGGCCGTAGCGGTCGGCGAGTGGGCGATAAATCCGGTGCCGCGAAAGATGATCCGCCTGGTCATCCATGAGGTCTTTGCCATCCGCTGCATGCCGGCGGTCATCAGGGTGGCTGTCAGCATTCCCAACGGCGAGGAGCTTGCCAAAAAAACCCTTAATGCCCGGCTTGGCATTATCGGCGGCCTGTCCATCCTCGGCACCACCGGAATCGTCAAGCCTATTTCCGTCAAGGCCTGGACCGATACCATCGATGCCGCCATTGACGTGGCCCTGGCCTGCGGCAGTGAAACTGTCGTCCTTTCCACCGGACGGACGAGCGAGATGGTTGCGGAGAAACACTTTGGGATCGGGGATCGGGGATCGGGGATCGGGAAAGGCATGAAGGAGGAGTCCTTCATCATGATGGGTGACCATGCGGGTTATTCCCTGGCAGCCTGCGCCCGGAAAGGGGTGAGGAGCGTCGTTGTCGCCGGCCAGTTCGCCAAGCTCTTGAAGATCGCCTGCGGCCACGAGCAGACCCACGTCGCGTCATCCGAGCTGGACCTCCGGACTCTGGCGGAATGGTGCGCCGTTGCCGATCCCAGATCCCAGATCCCCGGTTACTGCTTGAAAGCGAACACTGCCCGGCACGTACTGGAGGCTTCCGGCAACGACCCGGAGCTGATCGCTCTCGTCTGCGGCAGGGTGAGGTCGTTTGCCGAAAAGCTGGCCTCGGGCGTAGAGATAAAGGTTTTGCTGGCGGGGTATAATGGAGAAGTGTTATATTTCGGCTGAAATTTGACAGAACAGCAGGAGTGCAACGCAGATTGCGCAGATTTTTGACGTAAGCGACGAATCAGCACTAAATGAAGGAGGTTCACATGCCTCAGCAAAAAATCTACCTGATCGGGGCGGGTATCGAAGGATGGGAAGGGTTTGGCGCAACGGCGCTGGAGGTGATCAACAAGGCCGAGGTGTTGATCGGCCACCAGCGGCTGCTCGACATTTTTCCCGATTTCAAGGGTGAAAAGCGGGTGCTGGAGGACCTCTCCATCATGCTCGACTATCTGAAGAGCACGGACAAGCAGACGGTGGTGCTCGGCTCCGGTGACCCGAATTTTTTCGGAGTGGCCCGTTTCATCCTGCGCAACCTCCCCAAGGAGCGGATCGAGATCTTTCCCAATGTCACGAGCGTACAGTATGCCTTTGCCAGGATCAAGGAGCCGTGGGATGATGCCGTCTTCGTTTCCGTCCATGGCCGGGGGCTGAAAAGCGCCATCGACCGGATCATCGCCGCGGAGAAGGTGGCAGTGCTCACCGATGGGGTCAATTCCCCGTCGGCCATCGCGAAAGAGCTGATTGAGCGCGGCGCCGAAGGTTACGAGGCATGGTTGTGCGAAGACCTGGGGCTGCTGACGGAAAAGTTCACCAAGACCGACGTCAAGGGGCTCGTCGACCTCCCCGCTTCTCCCCTCAACATACTGATTCTCATCAAGGCATGGGAACCGAATCTGGAGAACTATCCGCTCATCGGCATCAGCGACGAGGAGTTCGCCACTGCCAAGAAGCTGATCACCAAGGAAGAGGTGAGGGCGGTGACCCTGGCCAAGCTCCAGTTGCAGGACGACCTGGTGCTGTGGGACATCGGCGCCGGGAGCGGTTCGGTCTCCATCGAGGCGGGGAATCTGATGCCGAACGGCAAGATCTTCGCCCTGGAAAAGAACCCCCAGTACCTGAGCTTCATCCGCGACAACCTGAAGAAATTCGTTGCCCGCAACGTCATGCTGATCGAGGCGTATGCCCCCGAGGGGCTCGACGACCTTCCCGACCCGGACCGGGTTTTCATCGGCGGCTCCGGCGGCATGCTCGAGGAGATCATCGAGGCGGTGGACCGGCGGCTCAGACCGGAAGGGCAGATCGTTCTCAACGCCGTGACCCTCGACACCCTGACCAAGGCGGTAGAGTTCCTTGAGGACCACGGCTACACGGTGGAGGTGACCTGCGTCAACATCGCCAAGACCCGAGGGCTGACCGAATACAAGATGTTTGAGTCTCATAACCCGGTCTATATCATCGCCGCCTGGAAGGGGGAGGAATGACGGCTTCGCCAAAAGTCCATCTCCGTCGTTGCTCGCACCCTTCGTCATTACAGCGTACCTTACAGGTACGCCTCATTCCTCAGGGCGTTCGCGCCTAGGACCTGGAGTTTTTTGCTGTGCCGTTAAACGTGAAGAATGAAAAGAAAAGAGTGGCAAAGATTTACGCCGTCGGGGTCGGCCCCGGCGACCCTGAGCTCCTCACCAGAAAGGCCGAGCGGATCATCCGCACTGTCCCGGTGATATGCACCCCGACCGGCACCGCGGATGCCTCCAGCTACGCCCTCTCCATCGTCGAGGAGTTCATCGACCGGAGCCGTCAGGAGGTGCTCGTCCAGGTATTTCCCATGCGAAAGGACCAGGAGGGGCTAGACGAATTCTGGGAGAAGGCCGCAGACGAAGTGGCGGAGCGGATCGGTCAAGGGCTCGACGTGGCCTTCATCACCATCGGCGACCCGTTCCTCTATTCCACCTTTCTCTATCTCTACCGCATTTTTCGCAAACGGTATTCCCACATACCGATAGAGGTGGTGCCCGGGATCACCAGCGTGGGCGCAGCCTCTGTGGCCGCCGGTCTTCCCTTGGGGATGGCCTCCGACCGGATCGCCATACTCCCCACCACATACGAGGACGCGGAGTTAAGGAAGACCTTCCGCGAGTTCGATACCGTGGTGCTGATGAAGGTGAACCGGGTCTTCGACCGGGTCTATGCCCTGCTAAGGGAACTGGGGCTGGATAAGAACGCCGCCTTTGTCCGTCGGGTGGGCTCCAGCGATGAAGAGGTGGTGTTCGATCTTGCGACGCTGGTGGGTCAGAAGCTGGATTACCTGTCGCTTTTGATCGTGAAGAAGTGAGCTACGTTAATTGCCACGCACTGCATGGCGGTTGACCTTGGCCGAATCTGATTGTATGATCAAATCAGATTATCAGATAAAGGGGGACCGAAATGCGTTCAGTTACAGCTACGGAGCTCGCCCGCAACTTCCGGGTAACGCTCGACGCGGTAGAATACAATCATGAAGAATTTATAATCGTTCGCAACAATCATGAAGTGGCAAGAATCATCCCCGGCCCGTCAACCATGACAGCCATGGAAGCGATGGCGGATATCTACCGGACTCTGCCTGAAGAAGCTGCAGCCGGCTGGCTGAGAAATTCCCGGCAGATCAAGGATATCCTGAGCGACGAGGTGCGCGATCCATGGGATTCCTGATCGACACCTGTATCTGGATTGATGTTGAAAGAGGAACGCTCGCTCCTGCCGATGTAGCCGCTGTTACCGGCGAAGAACCTGTCTACCTGTCGCCGGTGACCATAGCGGAGTTGAAATTCGGTGCGGAGAACGCCAAAACCGCCGATCTCCGCCAGAAACGGCTGGCAGCACTCACGCGGCTCAAGCGAAAACCGCTGCTCATGATCGACGAGACGACAGGTGAGATTTTTGGCGATATCGCCGCGCAGATCAGAAAACATGGCAAGCAGCATCAGTACCGGGTCCAGGATTTATGGTTAGCCAGCCAGGCCGTACAGCACGGTTTTCGATTTCTTACCCATAACCGCAAGGACTTTGCCGACATTCCTGGACTACAGCTCATCGTTTGGAGCGATGCATTTAGCATGAAGGCGCGGCAGGGTGAATAAATCTGAAAATCTCAGTCTGCATCTTAAAAATAAATCCCGCAACTCCGCAGAATTTAATAATGTTCTATCCATAATGTTCTGTAAACCCTTGTTAATTCAGGTTTTTGAGGTTTAATAATGCCAATCATCCATTTCATCGGCGCCGGTCCCGGCGATGCTGAACTGATAACCGTCAAGGGTGCCCGGCTGCTCCGCGAGGCGGACGTGGTAGTCTACGCCGGGAGCCTCGTCGACCTGGAGCTGGTAAAAACCTACGCAGCCGATGCCGAGGTCTACGATTCCGCGGGGATGACCCTGGAGGAGACCACGCGGGTGCTGGCCGAGGCGGTTATTGCCGGGAAAAAGGTGGTGCGGCTCCATACGGGCGACCCTTCCATCTACGGCGCCATCCAGGAGCAGATGGCGGAGCTTGACCTGCTCGGCATCGACTACGAGGTGGTGCCTGGTGTGACGAGCGCCTTTGCCGCCGCTGCAACTCTGAAACAGGAGCTGACCCTCCCCGAGGTTTCACAGACGGTAATCATCACCCGGCTGGCAGGAAAGACCCCTGTGCCGGAGCGGGAAAAACTCGCCGAAATTGCAAAAATAGGCGCGACCCTCGTCATCTATCTCTCCGTTTCCATGATCGACCGGGTGGTGGCGGAGCTTCTCGAAGGGGCCTACACGGCTGAAACGCCGGTTGCCGTGGTAGCCAAAGCATCGTGGCCCGACGAGCAGGTGGTGGAAGGAACCCTCGCCGATATTGCCGGAAAAGTGCAGGCGGCCGGCATCGGCAAACAGGCCCTGATTCTCGTCGGCGACGTGCTCAAGGCCCGCAGGGAAGGACTGAAAGCCAAGTCGCTCCTCTACGACAAGGGGTTCAGCCACGAGTTCCGGAAGGGGCTTGTCGGGTAACTTAACTGCAAAAGCAAAAACCATTGAACCGCAAAGCTGCAAAGGGCGCGAAGAAATCTTAAAACCAAAATCTCTTTAAGATGCATTTAGTCTTTACTTTGCGCTCTTTACGTTTAGGCCCTTTGGGTCCTTTGCGGTTCAGAGATTTTTTCGGTTGTTGTTTCAGGAGTGCCATGCGAATTGCCATCATCGCCATAACCCGTAACGGGGCAAGGCTCGGAGCCCAGATGAAGGAGGGCTTCGCCCGTGCGGACCTGTTCGTACTGCAGAAATATGCGGGTGCGGCCGGGAAGAAGGCAATACCATTTATCGGCGAGCTGAAGGAACTGGTGCGAAAGCTCTGGTCGGAGACCGACGGTTTTGTCTTTATCATGGCGACCGGCATTGTCGTGCGGATGATCGCTCCGCTTCTTGAGGCGAAGGATAAGGACCCGGCTGTGGTGGTGATGGACGACACCGGGAAGTTTGCCATTTCGCTTCTTTCCGGCCACCTGGGCGGGGCCAACGAGCTTGCCTGCCGCTGTTCCTTCCTGACCGGGGCGCGGGAGGTGATAACCACCGCTACCGACGCCAACTGCCTCCCTTCCTTCGATATGCTGGCCAAGGAAGAGGGGTGGATAATCGATGACCTCTCAAAGGTCAAGATACTCAACAGCCTGATCCTTGATGATGCGGAGATAGCGGTAGTGGATTCGACCTGCCGGGTCCGGCCCTGGTTCCACGGTCGCGGCAGGCTTTCGTTTTACGACACCTTTGTCGAGGCGTTGCAGAGCCCTGCGAAGGGCTACCTGTTTGTGACCAACCGTCAATTGCCGTCCCAGGTGCAGTCGGAAAGACTGCTGATACTACGTCCGCAGAACCTGGTGCTGGGAATCGGCTGCAATAGCGGCACGACGGTGGAAGAGGTCGAAGCGGTCGTCAGCGCCAACCTGAAGCGTCTTTTTCTCTCCATCAAAAGCCTCAAGTGCATTGCTTCGGCTTCCGCCAAGAGGGACGAAGCGGGGTTGCTGCAGTTTGCCGGCAAATATTCCGTACCGATCCGTTTTTTCGAGAGCGAAGAATTAAACAGCGTTGCAGCGCCATCGCCACCGTCCAGTCACTCCATCAAGGCCATAGGTGCGGTCGGGGTCGCAGAGCCGGCTGCGTTGCTGGCTTCCGGCGGCGGCACGATGCTCCTGAAAAAGGTAAAAAGCGGCAATGTGACGCTGGCGATAGCGGAGTGCCTGATTTCATAATTGTAGCCGGAAGAACCGGAAGGAATTTAGTTCTCGATGACACAGTCTACCTTATACATTGTCGGTATCGGTCCTGGCGGCCTCAACCACATGACGTTCGAAGCACGGGATGCGCTTGAGAGGTCCCAGGTGGTGGTCGGCTACAAGACCTACCTGGACTTCATCACGCCGCTTTTGGCCGGGAAAGAGGTTGTCTCTTCCGGCATGATGAAGGAAGTGGATCGCTGCAACGAGGCGCTCGCCATTGCAGGCTCGGGCAAGACGGTTGCCCTGGTTTCCAGTGGCGATGCCGGGGTTTACGGCATGGCTGGATTGGCGTTGGAGCTGGCGGAAAACCTGCATGATCCCCCCGAAATCATCATCGTTCCCGGTGTTTCGGCGGTGCAGGCGGCAGCCGCAGTTCTCGGCGCGCCGCTCATGCACGATTTTGCGGTAATATCCCTTTCAGACCTGCTTACTCACTGGGATACCATCGAACGGCGCCTTGTGGCCGCGGCTGCGGCGGATTTCGTGGTTGCCCTCTACAATCCCCGCAGCAAGGGGAGAACGACGCAGATTGAATCGGCCCGAAATATCATGCTGGCGGCCCGTTCCTCCCGCACTCCCGTCGGCATTGTGCGTAATGCCTGCCGCGACGGCGAGGAGAAGGTCGTTACGACCCTTGCAGACATGCTTTCCCACCATATCGACATGTTTTCCATAGTCATTATCGGCAATTCCGCCACCTATGAAGATCAGAAAGGGAGGATGGTAACGCCGAGGGGGTATGAGACAGGAGCGAGGAACGAGGAGCGAGGAGCTAGGAGCGGGGAACGGGGAACGAGGGCAACAAGAGAAAACCTCAAACCTCGAACCTCGAACCTCGAACCTGCCGCGCAGCGCGCCGTGATGTTCTGCGGCACCGGGTCAGATGTGGGGAAATCCGTCCTCACCGCCGGATTGTGCCGCATTCTCAGCAGGCGCGGCATCTGCGTGGCGCCGTTCAAGTCCCAGAATATGGCTCTCAACTCGGCGGTCACCCCGGAAGGGGGGGAGATCGGCCGGGCCCAGGCAGTGCAGGCCGAGGCATGCGGCATACCGTCCCATACGGACATGAACCCGGTCCTGTTGAAGCCCAACTCAGACACGGGGAGCCAGATCGTCGTCCAGGGGAAGGTGATCGGCAACATGCGGGTCGCGGAGTACAACGCCTACAAGCCGGAGGCGTTTGTCAAGGTGAGGGAGAGTTTCGACCGTCTCAAATCGCGCTTTGATTTTGTCGTCATCGAAGGGGCCGGAAGTATTGCCGAGATCAATCTGAAGCGCCACGACATTGCCAATCTGAAGGTGGCCGAGATGGCCGGCTGCCCGGTGATCCTGGTGGCGGACATCGACCGGGGAGGGGTCTTCGCCCAGATCGTCGGCACTGTCGAGCTTTTGGAGCCGGCTGAGCGGGCGATGGTCAAGGGTGTCATCATCAACAAGTTCCGCGGCGATGCTTCGCTCTTGAAGCCGGGCATCGACTTTGTGGAAGGGAGGACCGGCCTGCCGGTGCTGGGTGTGGTCCCTTATTTCCAGGGTTTCCGCATTCCGGATGAGGACAGTGTCGCCCTGGAAAAGCGTGGGACCGGGGATCGTGGACCGGGGACCGGCAAGGACAAGATCCATGTCGGCGTAATCAAGCTGCCGCGGATTTCCAATTATACCGACTTCGACGTGCTGGAGAGGGAGCCGGACGTCACACTGCGCTATATCGACAGTCCGAAGCAACTGTCCGGTCTGGACCTCCTTATCCTCCCCGGGAGCAAATCCACCATTGCCGATCTTTACTATCTGATGGAACACGGCTTGTACAAGGCGATTCGCAGCTTCAGCGGCGCGATCATGGGGATTTGCGGCGGTTACCAGATACTGGGGAGGCGGGTGCTCGATCCGTTCAACATCGAATCCGACATCAGGGAAGCCGAAGGGCTGGGCCTGCTGGATGTGGAGACGACCATGCTGATGAAGAAGGAGACCCATCAGGCCGAGGCCAGGCTTCTGCCGGGCATTGTGCCGGTTGCAGCGGATTGCGGCGAGGAACTGACTGGTTACGAAATTCACATGGGCGAAACAATCCTGGGCGCCGGGGCACGGCCGTTTGCAACGATCACCCTTCGTTCCGGCAAGGCGGTGGATGTTCAGGACGGGGCGGTTTCGCCGGACGGAAGGGTGTTCGGCACATACCTGCACGGCGTCTTCGACAACGCCGGGTTCAGATCCGCCTTTCTCAACAGGATCAGACGGGAGAAAGGGTTGCAGGAACAAAGGAAGGTCGTCATCCTGAAGGACCCCTTCGACCTGCTGGCGGCGCATCTGGAGCGGCATGTGGACATGGAGCGGCTGCTGGCGATCTGCGGCCTGGCGAATCCTGAAGAGTAGGCAAAAGGGCACGGAGGCCATGGAAAGAACAAAAAGCAAAAAAAGGTCGTCCGGTCTCTCCATTCCGCTATGGTGAATGCATGGTTACCCGTGACAGAAACGCTCGCCCGTAGTGCTGCCGTGATCATCGTTGCCGTTCTGCTCGATCTGCTCCTGGGCGATCCGCGCTGGCTGCCGCACCCGGTGGTCGGCATCGGCAGGCTCATCTCCTTCACGGAGAAGGCTTTGCGCCGGTCCATCCCCAACGAGCGCGCCGCTGGGATTCTCCTCCTTTTCATCACCGTCGGCCTCACCTATTCACTTGCATACCTGTTCTTGAGGGGGGCTTACGGCATAAGCCCTTACCTCGGTTCTGCAACAGCAGCGTTCCTCGCCTGGACCTGTCTGGCGGCCCGATCCCTGCACCGGGAATCCCGGCTTGTGGCGGATGCCCTCTTAAGGGGAGATATTCAGGAGGCGCGCCGTTACCTCTCCTATATCGTCGGCCGGGACACGGCGGAGCTGGAGGCGCCGGAGATTTGGCGCGGGGTGGTGGAAACCGTGGCGGAAAATACCTCCGACGGGGTCATCGCCCCCCTTTTCTATCTGATGCTTGGCGGCCCTGCCCTCGGGCTGGCCTACAAGGCGGTCAATACCCTCGATTCCATGGTCGGCTACAAAAACGAGCGTTACCTCCGCTTCGGCTGGGCATCGGCCCGCTTCGACGATCTGGCGAATTACATCCCTGCCCGACTTACCGGTTTGCTGATGGTGATCGCTGCGCCGCTTGTCGGCCTGTCTGCTCGCAGTGCCTGGCGCATTATGCTGCGAGACGGACGCAATCACTCTTCCCCCAACAGCGGCGTTTCAGAGGCGGCTGCCGCCGGGGCGCTAGCTGTGCAACTGGGGGGGCTCAACCATTATTTCGGCAAACCGGTTGAGAAACCGACCATCGGCGATGCGTGCGGGCCGCTGACGCCGGAAGCCTACCGGGGAGCAGTGCGGCTCATGTACGGCGCCGAAATCCTGCTGGTGGCGGGATTCCTGGTAGTTGCGAATCTCTGTTTCTCTCCGTAGAGCACACCAAATAATCCTAAAAACGGCAGTTATGCCACAGAGCCACGGAGACACAGAGAAAATCACAGAGTATTTACAAATAAGACCGTTCACCAAAATGGAGAAGCACAAACAAGCTGCTTAATGATGCAACCTTTCTATTTTGTTAACTCGGTGTCTCTGTGGCGCTGTGGCAAATGCTTTTTCTGGATAATTGTGGATGATGGTTTTTTTGAGCGCATTGCGCCAAAGGATGAGCATATGAAAAACTTCGATCATGGCGGTAATGTCTTTGCCGTTGCCCGTTCCCTGGGGGTCAGGCCGGAAGAGATTCTCGATTTTTCCGCCAGCATCAACCCGCTCGGGATGGCGCCGGTGGTGAAGGAGGCGCTCCTTTCTTCTCTTGATCGGCTCATGCACTACCCTGACAGCGATGCCGTGGAACTGAGCCGGGCCGTGGCTGCGTTCCACGGCCTTGACGAAGCGTCTATCTGCGTGTCAAACGGCTCAACGGAACTCATCTACCTGCTCCCCCGCCTGGTCAAGGGGAAGCGGGCGCTTATCGTCGCCCCTGCCTTTTCCGAATATGCGAATGCTTTGGCGCGGGAGGGGTGGGAGATTGCCTATCTCGACCTTGCAGCGCATGACGGATTCAGCCTGTCGCTTCAGGCGCTGGAAGAACGCCTTGCGGAAGGCTTCGACGCCCTGTTCCTCTGCAACCCCGGCAATCCCACCGGTAAACTGCTGCCCCCTGCGACCATTGAAAAGGTTTGTGCCCTCTGTCGCTCGAACGGAACCTTCCTGGTTTTGGACGAGGCGTTCATGGATTTCTGCGAAGAGGAGTCGGCCAAACATCTCATCGTCAAAGGGGGGGGAGTGGTGCTGCGCTCCCTGACAAAGTTCTTTGCCATCCCCGGTTTGCGGCTCGGCTACGCCCTTGGTTCCGCGTCGGTCATTGCCGGTCTGGCGGCACTGCGCGAGCCTTGGAGCGTCAACACCCCCGCCCAGGCAGCCGGTATCGCTGCACTGTCCGACCACGATTACCGGCAGCGCACCATGCGGTTTGTGGCCGCGGAACGCGCTTTTCTTGCCGCAGGCCTTGCCGCTTTAGCCGGTTGCAAGCCTTATCCGGCGGCTGCAAATTACCTGCTGGTGGAGATCAAAGGGGGGCCTTCCGCTGCTGACCTCAGGGAGAGGCTTCTTGGCCGTGGCATCCTGATACGCGACTGCTCAACCTTTCACGGTCTCGATGACCGCTTTTTCAGGGTTGCGGTGCGCGGACGCGAGGAAAACGAACGACTTGTCGAGCAGTTGGCGAAAGTGTTGCGGCTATAGGCCGGAAGGAGGGGATGGTCGGGACGTTAACGGACGGGGAGGGAATGAAAGTCCTTGTTGCAGCTCCGGATTTTCTTGATCTCTTCGCTGCAGACATACTTTATTATACGGTCGCGATTTCTTTCGTGGATGCTGATATATCTCATGCCGGCGATATAGCGATAGTTCGAGCGCCAGGTAGAGGGTTGACAGTAAACCACCTCGGCCACCGCCGGCACAAGTTCCGGTTGCGGGTGCGGCAAACGGAAGGCCAGGTTGAGCCGGGTGCCGGCTTGCAGTTCTTCCTGAAGCTCGGCCCTGATGCCGCCGCCGCTGATGTTGATGATGAGAGGCTCTGTTGCAGGTACTTTGCCGACGACATTTTCTTGTTCCATGACAAATGGGTTATGGAAGGCAAGAGGGTATGCCATGGAAACGGAAATGTCGCCGTATTCGGTTGTATTGTGGCCGGTAATACACCTGTTGCGTGGCACCTCCCAGCTTTGTTCCGGCGTTTCCGGGGAATACTCCATGCTGATTGATGTGTCGAGCCGGAAATATGATCTCAGTTCATCGGAAACCACGGGACCGGTGAGTTTAATGGTGAGGTTTTCGCAACTGTCATCATGCTCGATGACAGCTTTACAGCGGTAACCTTGACCGCGACTACCTGCCCTGATAGACAAGGGCTCGCCGCTTTTCAGCTGGATATTGTGCGGGAGCATGTCCCTCGATAAGCAGATGGCGAACAGATTTTTACTGATCGAGCTGATGACGGCCCATTCGTGAAAGAACTGGTTGCTGCCCAGAGGCAGTTCAATCTTAATGCGCTGGTTGATATGGAAATACTCGGAATAATTAGGGATATGCTCAGTCATTAAAGGTGACCCGTGATGCCTGGCTGTGCAGAACCATTTGCCGTCGAGTAAAAGTGCTGAAGACGAGAATCTGTTAGCAAAATACTTGCCACTTGGTCGATTGACGCTCGGTATGCGTTATCATGTCGGTTTATTTAATATTTTACGTGGGTTAAGTCAACTGCTTTCCGGTGTTGCGGCACGTAACAACGGTTTGTGTCGGTTCCATTACGCTAAACCCCCTGTTTTTAATGGTTATATGACATCACGTCTGTTTGTATGCCTATAAGCAGGCAATCATAAAAACTTGACAAGAAACGAAATAGGATTACTTTAAAAAGAAATGATTTCTATTTAGTTTCTGTCCGAAAAGGGTGCTTGTATGCCCTGGCTGTGTCAATCTGCGGGCTTGCTTGTGCGGCGTACCGATGTACGCCTCCGCGCAATCCCTTGATTTCCTTGCCAGGACATAAAATCCCCGCTTTCCGAATCAGAAACCAATAGTTTCTCATCGGGAGTTTCCGGATGGAAACTATTTACTGCGGGGCAACATGTACGACCAACACTGTCAGGCGCTAAAGGGGCTGAAGCTGAAGGCCACGCCGAAAAGGCTGGCCATTCTCAGTCTGCTGGCAGAGGAATCCGCTTACGTCAGTCCGGAAGAGATCTGGCGCAAGCTTCAGGGAAAGTTCGGCCGGCTCGGCCTGCCGACAGTCTACCGCAACCTGGAGGAACTGGCTTCGGGAGGGGTCATCAGCAAGGTAATACACCCCAACCGCCAGCTCTATTACTATTTTTGCCCGAACCGCCACCATCACCACCATTTCATCTGCATCGCCTGCAGAAAGGTCGAAGACATCGATTTTTGCGGCATGGACGAGATTGCAAAAAACATCAGCGGCACGGTGTTGTCCCATATCGTTCAAGTGAACGGTCTCTGCCACACTTGTTCGAATCAACAGGAAGGGGTAGCCCTATGAGACGATGGTTCATGGCCGCGCTTGTGCTGCCGGTGGCAATAAGCCTCTGCACGGCTTGCCATAAGCGGGAGCAAGGGGGAGCACCGGGAAAATTGAAGGTGGTCACTACCCTCTTTCCCCTGTACGATTTTGCGAAACAGATCGGCGGCAACAAGGCTGACGTGAGTCTGCTGCTTCCACCCGGCATGGAGCCCCACAGCTTCGAGCCCAAGCCCGATGACATGGTCAGGGTCAACCGGGCCGACCTGTTCATTTTTACCAACAAATACATGGAGCCGTGGGCAGCGCAGATTGTCGGCGCTCTGGACAACAAGAAAATCCTGGTGGTCGATACCAGCCGTGGAGTGAAGCTGCTCAAGGCTGGGAGCGAAGCGGCTACCGGTCACGAGGACGATGCCCACGGCCACGAGGCCGGAGGGGTGGACCCCCACATGTGGCTTGATTTCGACAATGCCCGCCTCATGGTCGATAACATGCTCGCCGGCTTTGTCGCCAGGGACCCGGCCAACCGGGAGTATTACTCCGCCAATGCCGCTGCTTACAAGGCGCAACTGGCCGCCCTGGACCAGCGCTTCAAGGCGGGTCTTTCACAATGCGACAAAAGAGAGTTTCTCCATGGCGGCCACTTTGCCTTCGGCTATCTGGCAAAGCGCTACGGCCTTCGTTATCAATCGGCGTATGCGGTAAATGCCGACGCCGAACCGACCGCAGCCAAGCTGGCTGATCTTGTCAAGCAGATGCGGAGCTACGGCCTGAAATACGTTTATACCGAGGAACTGCTCAACCCGAGGGTCGCTGAGACCATAGCCCGGGAAACCGGCGCCGGCCTTCTCCATCTGCACGGAGCCCACAACATCAGCAAGGAGGACCTCGATCGAGGGGTAACGTTCATCTCCCTGATGGAGGATAATCTGAAAAACTTGAGGATTGGACTGCAATGCCGATAGAAGCGCTGTCAGTGCAAGGGCTTTTTTCAGGATACCAAGGCGCCGATGTCCTGCAGGATATCTCGTTTACGGTCATGCCGGGCGATTATGTCGGCGTTGTCGGGCCGAATGGCTCCGGCAAGAGCACCCTGATCAAGACGATTCTCGGCCTGCTCGAACCGGAGCGCGGCTCGATAACGCTTTTCGGCACCCCCTTCAGCAGCTTCCGCGACTGGCGCCGGATCGGCTACCTCCCCCAGGGGTTGCAGTTTTTCAACCCGCATTTCCCTGCCACGGTTGCCGAGATTGTGCGGCTCGGCAGGCTTGCGGGGAAGAAATTCCCGAAGCGTTTCGACAAAAACGATCAGGTTGCGGTTGAGCGTACCCTGCACTGGATGGATATTTGCAGCATCAAAGACAAGCTGATCGGCGAGCTGTCGGGCGGGTTGCGGCAACGGGTCCTCCTTGCCAGGGCCCTCGTCAACGAACCGGAGCTCCTGGTTCTGGACGAACCGACAACCGCCCTCGATCCCGAAACGAGGGAACATTTTTACCAGCTGATCTATGACATGAACCGGGAGCGGAAAACGACGGTCATCCTCGTCACCCACGACACCGGCACCATCGGCCGATACGCGTCGCGGCTTCTCTATCTGGACAAGCGGCTCGTTTTTTACGGCGGATTCGACGATTTCTGCATGTCGGCGGAAATGACCGGTTTTTTCGGCGAACACGCCCAACATGTGGTCTGTCACAGGCATTAACAACAGGTTCGAGGTTCGAGGTTCGAGGTTCGAGGTTCGAGGTTCGAGGTTGGTTTTTAATGTAGAACGTTGAACGTAGAACATATTTTAAGAGGGTTTGATGGACATTGGTGAAATTCTCAGTTACGGATTTTTACAGCGGGCGCTGGTCGCCGGCTCGCTGATTGCCGTGCTCTGCTCCGTTCTGGGGGTTTTTCTGGTGTTGCGCCGTCTTTCCCTGATCGGCGACGGCCTGGCCCATGTCACCTTCGGCAGCGTCGCCCTGGCACTCTTTCTCGGGTTCCATTCGGCACTTACGACCGTCGCTGCCATCCCCTGCGTGCTTCTTGCATCCCTGGGGGTCCTCAGGCTGACGGAAAAGGCGAAAATCTACGGCGATACGGCCATCGGCATCGTCTCTTCTCTGGGGATCGCCATCGGCGTGCTGCTGGCGAGCATGGCCGGAGGCTTCAATGTCGATCTCTTCAGTTACCTGTTCGGCAACATCCTCTCCATCAGCACCACGGAACTGCTGATTTCAGCCGGACTCTTCCTCGTGGTCCTTGTTTCTGTGGCGTTAAACTACAACGAACTGTTCGCCATCACCTTCGATGAGGAGCTGGCCAAAAGCGCCGGCATCAGTACCAAACGGATCAATTCGATCCTGGTACTGTTGACCGCGCTCACCGTAGTGCTGGCTATGAAGGTGGTGGGCATCATGCTGATTTCGGCGCTGCTGATTCTTCCAGCGGTTTCAGCCCTGCAACTGGCCAAGGGCTTTAAGACGGCGATTTTGCTGGCAGCCTTAATCGGCATGGGAACGGTGATAATCGGCATATTCGCATCCTTCGTCATGAATCTTCCCACCGGTGCGACGATCGTTCTTGTTAATTTTGTGCTCTTTGCCCTCACCTTCGTCATCAAGACGCTCCGGCGATAATCGACAAGTAACCTCTCTCCTATTTCTCCCTTTCGCATACTTCCTTGATGCGGTCCTTGACCAGGCGGTCATTTTCGTAAATCCTCTCCCTGATTTTCCTGCACCTGGTCTGGGCGCTTGGCTCGATGGCCCCTCCACGTTGTTCAGCAGCACATTAACCCGGGAAACACTTAAGTAGTTGATAGAAGTGCCGATGAGACTAGAGAAAAGTCTGACTGCAATGTCAATTGAGTATCGGGAGGGATTCATGTCTAGTCATCAGGCCGTAACAATACTTCTCGTGGAAGATGACGCGGGTCATGCCCGACTTATCGAAAAAAACCTGCATCGGGCCGGCGTTTCCAACGAGATCATTCACCTGGACGACGGCCAGAAGGCGGTAGACTTTCTCTTCAACGAGGGGCGCTATGCCAACGGCGCAAACCTTGTGCCGCTCCTCATCCTCCTTGATCTGAATATGCCGGTTTTGGACGGATATCAGGTCCTGAGCCGGATCAAGGCGGATGAACGGACGAAACGCATCCCGGTGGTCATGCTGACAACGACCGATAACCCGCAAGAGATCGCCAAGTGCTACGAACTGGGGTGCAACATCTATGTCACCAAGCCGGTCGAATATGAAAGTTTCTCCGAGGCGATCCGCAATCTCGGACTGTTTCTCTCCATTGTTAAAGTTCCCGACGAGCCGTAAATTGCCGGACCTGTGCACGGGTCCATAATTTGTAGAAAAGGTGCTTTCCACGAGAGGCAGTTGGCGAAAAAAGCGAAAGGATTAAAGACGTGGCAGCAGTAACTTCAGCGCACATTCTTTACATGGAAGACGATGCAGGGTTGGCCAGGCTGTTACAGAAGAGTTTGCAGCGGCTGGGCCACAGTGTCGACATTGCCGATAACGGCGAGGCTGGTTTGGCGATGGTGGCAAAGGGGCGCTACGACCTTGTGCTGGTCGATTACAACATGCCGGTCTGCGGCGGGATGGATGTGCTCCGCTTCATGACGGCAAAGAGAGGTCTCCCGCCGGTCATCATGGTGACCGGCAACGGTAATGAAAGGGTCGCCGTAGAGGCGCTGAAGCTGGGGGCTACCGATTATATCGTAAAAGATGTGGATATGGGCTACCTGGAACTGTTGCCGATAATCATCGGACAGGTGCTGGAGAAGGAGCAGCTTATCCGGGAAAGGGAGCAGATGTTCCTTGCCGTTCAGGAGAGCGAGGAGAGGTATCGAAAGCTCGTTGAACTTTCACCGGACGGGATTGCCATCCACCAGGAGGGGCGGTTTGTGTTCGTCAATCCGACGGGAATGGAGATTCTCGGGGTCAGAGAAAGTGAGGAATTGCTCGGGAGGGAGATCCTTGAATTTGTTCACCCGAACTTTCATCAGGCAGTTCGGGAAAGGGTCGAGCTACTGGCCAAGAGCGGCAAGGAACTGCCGCTCACCGAAGAGAAATTCCTCCGTCTGGACGGGACGGAGGTCGATGTGGAGGTTGTCACGCTCCCGTTTACCTTCAATGGGGAACCGGCATGCCAGGCGATCTTCCGCGACATCACCGAGCGGAAACTGGCCAAGGAACGGCTTGAATATATGGCTAATTTCGATGCTTTGACCGCCCTCCCCAACCGCACGCTGTTTTTTGACCGTCTCGGTCAGGTACTGTTCCGTGCCAAACGGTATCAGGAGCTGTTTGCACTGCTGTTTCTCGACCTGGACCGGTTCAAGCAGGTCAATGATACATTCGGCCACGATATCGGGGACAGGCTGCTCGGAGAAGTCGCCGACAGGCTGATCGCCTGTCTGCGCGAGTCGGATACGGTGGCAAGGATGGGCGGTGACGAATTCACCGTCATCCTGTCCAGAATTGCCGATATGCAGGACGCTGAATCGGTTGCCTGCAAGATCATAACGACCCTGGCCGCGCCGTTTTGCTTGCAAGGGCATGAGTGTACTATCGGCGCCAGTATCGGTATCAGTATTTTTCCCTGCGACAGCCTTGACCCGGAATCGCTCCTGAAAATGGCCGATACCGCCATGTATCAGGCCAAGGAGAACGGTCGCAATACCTTCAGTTTTTACAGCGACGGTCTGCAGCCGGTTGCTTGCTGATCTGCCGCATTGCCGGGTTATCGGTTGTTTCATGGTTGAAAGGTTGTTGCCAGGCGGAGAATGGATGAGGATCAGGGGAAAACTGATAACGGGTTATTTTATGGTTGCCCTGTTGACGGCTGTTGTTGGATTTTTCGGGATAAACGCCACAAAAATCGTCAATGACGAGTTTGTGCGCTTCTCAGAGGATGAGATGCCGCTTAACCAGGCGCTCCAGGAGCTGAAATTCGCCGGGCTGAGGATCGTCACCTCAACCATGGAATACGGCTTTCTCAGTCGGCAGGGAAAAGAGGGGCGGTCAGGCGATGAGCAAAAGGAGGAAAAGAGGATACTGGCAGCAGGCATCAAATCGTATGACAACTCATTTATCCGATACGAATATCTTCTGCGGAGTCATTGCCGGGCCAGAGGTGTCAAACGGTCAATCGACCCCATACAAAGCAGCGGATTGGAGCTGCTGAATACCAGCGCGGCTATCGTTTCGTTGATAGAGAAGAACGGCACCGGCTCAGAATTGAGGGAATTGAAGAAAAAACATGAACATGCCGAGCAGACGTTTCTCCAGGCGGTTATGTCCGACTACGAACAGAACAGAAGGGATTTCACAGTCAGCAAAGATCTGACGAATGCGACGATGTGGGATGCCAAGCACAATATCGAGATGCTCACTATTTCTACGTTTGTCCTTGCACTCCTCTGCGGCATACTGATTTCCGCTTCCATTTCACGGCGGTTGACGAGGTTGGAGCTGGCTGCGAAAAAGATCGGCGAGGGTGAGCTCGAAACGGTCATCGACATTAAATCAAACGACGAAGTCGGCTCTTTGGCGACCGCCTTCAGCAGGATGGTCGGGGACCTCAAAAGATCAAGGGATGAGATCGTTGCCGGGAAAAATTATCTGAACGACATCATCCATTCCATGATGGATGCTCTCATCGTCGTCGCACCGGACGGCACGATTCAGAGCATCAACGGCGCCGCCTGTTCCATGCTCGGTTACGATGAAGAGCCTGTAGGTGAGGCGTTTGCTAATATTCTACAGGAGTCCCCGTTTGACGAACTGGTTGAACAGGGGTTCATGCGTAATGCAGAAAAAACCTACCTTGCGAGAGACGGGAGAAGCATTCCCGTGGCTTTTTCCGGTTCGGTGATGTGGAATTCCGACAACACCATGCGGGGTATTGTCTGCGTGGCCCAGGACATTACCGAACGAAAACATGCGGAGAACATGCTGCATAGATATACCGAGGAACTCAGGGACAACAATGAAGAACTGAAGGGGTTCGCCTATATCGTTTCCCATGACATGCGAGCGCCTCTCGTCAACATCAAGGGTTTTTCCCGTGAACTGCTGGATGTTTTGCAGGAGCTTGACGCAAGACTTCAAGGGGCGTTATCGCTTATCGAAGAGGGCGAACGGGATAGGATAAATACCATTTTACGGAATGAGGTGCCGGAGGCGCTCGATTTCATTAATTCATCCGTTCACCGGATGGATGTCATGATTAAAGCGGTACTGAAGCTGTCCCATCTTGGTCGGCGCGAGATCAGGACTGAACCGGTGAAAGCGGACGAACTGGTCCACGGCATTTTGAAGACGATGAAACATCAGCTGGAGCGGGGTAAGGTAACGGTTACGGTGGGGGATCTGCCGGATCTTGTTATGGACCGGACCGCCATGGAGCAGATTGTCGGCAACCTCCTGGACAATGCGGTAAAGTACCTGGAACCCGGTCGTCCCGGCAAACTGGAGATCACCGCTGAACAGGGGGACGGTAAAACCACATTCCATTGCAGGGACAACGGCCGCGGCATCAGCCATGAGGATATGGCCAAAATTTTTGAACTTTTCCGCCGGGCCGGCAGGCAGGACACAGAAGGGGAGGGTATGGGGCTTGCGTACGTGAAGACCCTGTTGAAGCGTTTCGGCGGTCGGATCTGGTGCGAATCGCAGCCGGGAGAGGGGAGCGTCTTCAGCTTCACCATTCCCATGCAGGGGAATTTGAACGGCACATCATAGGTGTGAAAAACGGAGAACCGCCATTGGGCGTGATAGGGAGGGAAAGGGTCGTGCGGAACTCGAAGTCAGGTATACGGTGCGCGGTGCTGTTCCTGCTGTTGGCAGCGGGAGTGTTGTTTCCCGCTTTAGCAACTGCGGAAACAGTGATAAAAATCGGCGGTTCCGGGGGTGCCCTCGGTTCCATGAAGCGGCTTGCCGAGGCATTTATGAGGTCTCACCCCGGCGTCAAGATCCAGGTGCTTTCCAGCCTTGGCAGCTCCGGCGGGATCAAGGCGTTGATGGCGGGTGTGCTGGATCTGGCGGTCAGCGGCCGGCCTCTCAAGGATGATGAGAAGGCGAAAGGGGGGACAGAAATTCAGTACGCCAGAACCCCCCTTGTTTTCGTCGTCCACAGCAAGGTTGCCGGGTCAGCAGTGACAACCCATGAGCTGGAACAGATCTACGGTGGCCAGATGCCGGATTGGCCCGATGGCAGTCGCATCCGCCTCGTGATTCGGCCGGAAGGAGATTCGGACACACAACTCCTGCGCGGCATTTCCCCTGCCATGGACCAGGCTGTGAAGAGCGCCATCGGCAAGGCGGGAATGAACTTTGCCGTAACGGACCAGGACAGCATCGACATGGTGACGAAGGTGCCGGGGAGCCTTGGCGCGGCGACGCTGAGTCAGATCATGACGGAAAGGCCGCCGGTAAAAGTCCTGGCCTACAACGGCGTGAAACCCGTTGTGAAGGCGATGGCCAAGGGGCGTTATCCGTTGTCCAAGCCGCTTTATCTGATAACCATGAACAAGAGCGCGGCTGCTGCCAGGGAGTTTGCCGCATTCGTGCGCTCTCCGGCCGGGAAGAGGATCCTGGCGAATTCCGGCAACCAACCAATCTAGGAGCCTGTCGGACTTAGGAATGAATCTACTGCGAGAACGGCAAATCGGTCCATATTTCCGTAAATTTTCGACAAATAGGTCCACTATTCGCTCTCAAATTTCCGGAAATCTGTCCTCGATTTTCCATTCTCTCGCTACGATCACCTAAGTCCGACAGACTCCTAAGCAGGCAATAAACCATGCATGACGACAGCAACAACACCAACCTGATCAGGATCACCACGAGGATCGCCGCAACTGTTGCCGCTGCGGTGACGCTGACCATGCCACTCGGCTACTTTGCCGTTTCTTACCAATACATGGTGGGGAGTCTCGAAACGGCATCGGAGGTCAGTGCCTACAATATCTCCAAGGTCATCAGCGCAAATCCTGAGCTGTGGCGTTATGAGACGGTGCGGCTCGACGAGTTGCTGGTTCGCCGTCAGCCTACCTGTCGGGCCGAAACCCGACGCATTATCGATAATCAGGGCAACCTGGTGGCGGAAAGTGCCAACAGCCTCACCCCGCCGATTGTCAAGCGGTCATACCCCCTGAAGGATGCTGGTGCGGACGTCGGAAAAATCGAGATCAGCCGTTCCCTTAATCCCATTCTGCTCCGCACGGCCCTTGTGTCGTTTCTGGGGTTTGTTCTCGGGATGACCGTGTTCATCACCCTTCGCGTCCTCCCCAAGCGTGCGATCAACGAACTGAAGCGCACTGAAGAAAAACTGCATCGCTATGCCCGGGAACTGAAGGAGAGCAACGAAGATCTCAAGAACTTTGCCTATATCGTTTCCCACGATCTGCGCGCGCCGCTTGTGAATATCAAGGGCTTTGCCGGAGAACTCAGCGCCGGCCTGAAGGAGCTCGAGGTAATAAAGGAAAGCGGTGTCTGCCGGTTTGAAGGGAATGACGGGGAGAGGGTCGATAAAATATTGGGGACCGAGGTGCCGGAGGCGCTCGATTTCATAAATTCTTCGGTCAACCGGATGGACGCACTCATCAATTCTATCCTGAAGCTGTCGCGTCTGGGGCACCGGGAACTGAAGCCGGAGCCCGTTGACGTGAAAGAGCTTGTTGCGACCATCCTGAAAACATTGACCCACCAGCTTGAACAGCATAGCGCGGAGGTGGTGTTGGGGGCGTTGCCTGAACTCGTTGCAGACAGAACTTCGCTGGAGCAGATCATGGGGAATCTCCTGGACAACGCGGTCAAATATTTCGATCCGCAGCGTCCCGGCAGGCTTGAGATATGCACGGAGAGCGGGGTTGATGAGGTTGTCTTCCATCTCCGCGACAACGGCCGCGGAATTTCCAAGGACGACATCCAGAAGGTTTTCGAGATTTTCCGCCGCGCGGGTAAGCAGGATGTGCAGGGGGATGGAATGGGGCTCGCCTACGTGAAAACCCTGGTGCGCCGCCTCGGGGGGCGCATCTGGTGTAAGTCGGAGCTGGGGATTGGAACAACGTTCAGCTTTGCCATTCCTAAGTCCGACAGGCTCCCGGGCAATGAACGGGGTGATTTTGCCTTATGAAAACGCCGACCGGAGATTACAGATTTTTCCGCAGATGCCGATATGTGTAAAATCGGCGTATTTCATCGGCGCCCTTATTGGGGAAACCGTGGTTCCAGGTGAAGGAGCAATTGTGGTTGATACAAAATCAGTTCGCATATTATACATGGAAGACGATGCCGGTTTGGCCCGCATTTTACAAAAGACCATGCAGCGGCTGGGGTATATTATCGACCTGGCGGGCAACGGCGAAGAAGGTCTGGCCATGGCAGAAAGGAGAGAGTACGATACCGTCCTGGTCGATTACAACATGCCGGTATGCGGAGGTATTGATGTACTCCGTATACTGACCGCCCGGCAAAAGCATCCACCGGTGATAATGGTTACCGGCAACGGAAATGAAAAAGTTGCGGTCGAGGCGCTCAAGTTGGGCGCAACCGATTACATAGTCAAAGACGTTGATATGGGGTATCTGGAGTTGCTCCCGCTGGTCATCGGCCAGGTGCTGCAAAAGCAACACCTGATCAACGAGCGGGAGCAGATGCTTGCGGCAATGCAGGAAAGCGAAGGACGCTACAGGAAACTTGTCGAGCTTTCGCCGGACGGGATAGTAATTTGCGCCCGGGGCCGTTTCGTATTTATAAACCCGGCAGGAGTAACGCTCCTTGGCGCACCCGGGCCGAAAGAGCTGTTGGGCATGGCGATGATCGATTTCGTGCACCCCGATTACAGGGATATCTTCAAAGCGCAGATGCGGCAACTGGAGGATAATGGCTACAATGTGCCGTGGATCGAAGAGAGGTTCATACGATTCGACATGGCGGACATCGACGTGGAAGTGTCCGGGGTCCCTTTCACGTTTCGAGGAGAAGCGGCAGTCCAGATCATCTTTCGAGACATAACCGAGCGAACCCTCGCCAAGCGCCGCCTGGAACAGATGGCCCATTACGATACCCTGACATCCCTTCCCAATCGCGCCCTGTTTTTTGACCGGTTCACCACCATGCTGGAGCAGGCCAAGAGATATGGGACTGCTTTCGCCCTTTTGTACCTGGATTTAGACAGTTTCAAGCAGGTAAACGATAGCCTGGGACACGATGTCGGCGACCTTTTGTTGAAGAAGGTTACGGAGAGGCTGACGGGCAATCTGCGTAAATCGGATACGGTGGCCCGTATGGGAGGGGACGAGTTTACGGTCATACTTTCGCGGATAAATGAAAGGGAAGATGCAGCCGTCGTTGCCAGAAAAATCATCTATGTCCTTTCCATGCCGTTTGATTTGAAGGGAAATCAATGCTCGATCGGGGTCAGCATCGGGATCAGCGTTTTTCCCGACGATGGTGACGATACCGAAACGCTTCTGAAAAATGCCGATACAGCCATGTACAGTGCCAAGGAAAGTGACCGCGAAAAATATCAGTATTATGTCTCTCCTGAAGCCGTTGAACAATCAACTTGACAATCAATTTCCTTGCGTGGTAGTTTTCCAGGCGGTTTCCGCCAATATCCTTTTTAGTGCACACTTGCATAATTTTGCCAAACAAGCCGACAATTATAAAAAGTGCAGTCGAGAAGGATGACGTCTGGTGGATGGGGAGCGCCATCCGCGAAGCCGAAAAGGCTGCCGAGCGGGGTGAAGTACCCATCGGCGCAGTCATAGTCAGAGACGGGAAAATTATTTCCAGGGGCTATAACCTGCGGGAGGGGAAGCAGGACCCGGCAGCCCATGCCGAGCTGATAGCCATCCGCAAGGCGGCAAAAAAACTGGGTAACTGGCGACTTGCCGGCACGACGCTGTACGTTACCCTGGAACCATGTATAATGTGCATGGGGGCCATACTGCTGGCAAGGGTCGAAAAGGTCGTATTCGGCTGTTATGATCCCAAGGGAGGGGCGGCCGGTTCCCTTTACGATTTGTCCGACGACAAGCGGCTCAACCATAGGGTAACCTTGGTTGCCGGGATCAGGCAGGCGGAATGCGCGGCGCTTCTGAGCGGGTTTTTTGCGGCGCTCAGGGCAGAAAAAAAGCGGGCAAAGCTACAATAGTTTCACTTTCGGAGAGGTGTCCGAGTGGTCGATGGTGCCTGACTCGAAATCAGGTGTACGGCAACGTACCTAGGGTTCGAATCCCTACCTCTCCGCCATTAAATTTGCTGTAAAATTAGATATTTAATTTTAACAGCGTCCCTAAAAACCCCCAACTTTCACCAAGAACATTCTGGTAAAAAGGAAGGGGTTTTTCTTTTGACCTCAACATAATCTTTACCGAAATACCGCAGGGGCAGACCTTCTTGGCCGGAATGGCGCCAGTGCCGAACAGCCAAGTGTAAAATTTTTTTACAATAAGTCTAAAGCCTTGCCAGACAAGGGTTTACGGGCATGTGTAAAAATTTTTTACAAGAATGTAAAGCCTTGTCCCATGGGCTTCTACGGCGATGTGTAAAATTTTTTTACAATATCTCCACAAAAAATCGCCTCCCATTTATTCTCCTACCTCTGAAATTCCAGAAAACTAAATTTGAAAACTATTGTTTATATTCAGCTGGTTATTAACTGTTTATTGAATATTTTCAATCTACCTTTCATTTTGGCATGCTTTGTGGTTATATGACAGCTCCTGCTGCCGCGGATAAGGGGCCGGTGCAGGAGACCGTCTTATTCCAAATCAAGTCGCTATCTTCGTTGGCTCGTCTTCGGCTCCTCAACGTACTATCTGTACGCCTTCGTCGCCTCATTCCTCGCCGCCTTGATTTCATCCTTGATTTGAAATTGGAATTACAAGTATCCCAGGGGAGAGAAATATTATGGCCGGTAGTCCCTTTCAAGTTTTGAAGAATTCATGCGCAATGCGCCCGTTGTAAAGCTTTAACGGGTGTAACGGAATATGGTCTTTGACGACCATGGTTGACATGTCATGTGTTTATTTATTGTTCAGGAGGGTTTCATGTCCCGCTTGTTTGTATTCCTTGCGGCAGTAGCAGCGTTCTTTCTCATGGCTGCGGGCGCCCAGGCCGGCTCTATCCCCGCAGATATGTCGCGATTGCTTGGCGAGAGCCGTAGCATCGTGTCAGCGATGATCTCCAGGAATGACTCCAGCCAGCCCGCCACAGCCGAACTCTCCCGTCTCTCTGCCCTGAAGGAAGAGTTGGCCGCCCTGCGTCTCCTCCAGGCCGAGCGCAATGCCACCCTCGACAGCCGTGCCGCCGCACTGGGGGGCAACGCCGCTGACCGTCAGCAATCCGTATCCTCGGCACTTCCGCAGGCCCTGGACGATCTGATCAGCCGTCTGGATGTGGTCATTACGAGCGGGGGGAACGACGGCCTTCAGCAGCTCCTCGATGCCATCAATCGACTTGTTCCCAAACGTTCCCGCCCGCTTTTGGGAGCACTCCCCTACAAGCACACCAACTATCCCCCCCACGAACCCGCTTCATCACCCGTGGTCAAGCCCGCGTATAAAGGTGGAGATCACACCGTCTACGCCGCCGATACAGCCGCATCTCCCGAGGCCACCCTGTCGAAGGAGATCGTGGAGCTGGCCCAGTCTCTGCAGTGGAATCCGGTCCTGATTTACGAATGGGTCAAGAACAACGTGGAGACCGAATGGTATTGGGGGAGCATGAAGGGGGCCGAGGAGACCCTGCGGCAGAAGAGCGGCAACGACGCCGATCAGGCCAGCCTGCTGGTGGCGCTCTTGCGGGCCGCCAACTTCCCGGCCCGCTACGTCAAGGGGACCATCGATTTCTTTCCCGACATCGAACGCGCCAGGAACCTGACCGGTCTGGACGATCCGCTTAAGATTGCCGCTTTTTTTCAAAAAGCCGGCATACCTTTCAAGCCGGTCATTGCCGGTGGAGGAATTACCAACTTTAATATCGAGCACATCTGGGTAGAGGCCTTCATCCCCTACGCCAATTACCGCGGCGCGGTGCTGGACGACCAGGGCAAGCTCTGGCTCGGGCTGGACACCAGCATCAAACCGCTGGGTTATACCCGTACCCAGGGGGCAGGTGTCCCGGCCGATCTGCTCTCCACTCTGAGAGACGACTATTTGAAGGCGACGCAGACGCTCACGCCTCTTGATTATTTCACCGCCAGACTCGACGAGCAGCTCGCATTAAGCCAGCCGGGTATAACATGGAGCAGCCTCAAGGATACGGCCGTCCTCATCCCGGACGTGCTCAAGATCATTCCCGACAGCATGCAGTTCAATCAGAAAGAGATCACAGGCGAATACCAGTCCCTGCCGGATGACCTGAAACACAAACTGACCTTCACCGCTACGAACAATGGCAGCGAACTCTTCAGCATTGCTCTCGAAACACACAAACTCTCCAACAGGAGGCTTGCCCTGCGCGCCGAACCGGAGACCGTCGAGGATCAGAACCTCATCGACTCCTTCGGCGGGCTGGACAATACCCCGGCCTACCTCGTCAGGCTGCGTCCGGTCCTGACCCTTGACGGCGAGCGCCTGATCGTGGCCCAGGACGGCCTCCCCATGGGGGCCGACTTCACTCTCAATATTGACATCGTCACTCCCAACGCTACGGAACGGATCAGTTCCAGCCAGATCATCGGCAACCTGTCCGTGATCGGCGTGGTGGGCCAGAAGGCACGGACTCCTGCCGCCATAAGCGAAAACGACGATGCCGAGGCCATCCTGCACAAGGAAGCCATCGGCTACATCGAGCGCTGGAACAGGGCCGAAGACGACCTGTCCGCCCTCATGGGACAGCGCATCTCCCGCCCCACGGTCACCATCGCCACACTTGGCGGCCAGATGGAGGTGACCACGCTGCTCGACACCCCCCACGACATGCAATGGAAGGGGGTGTACCTGGACGCCGGTTACCGGCGGATCGAGAGCGTCGGCAGAAATGGGCAGGAAAAGGAGTTCATGCGGCTGGCCGCATTGCAGGGCTCGATCCTGGAGAACCGCATCTTCGAAGACGACCTGAAGGTGGATTCGGTTTCCACTGCCAAGCTGCTGCAACAGGCCAAGGCTGGCAATACACCCGTCATTACCGTAGACAAGACGAACGTGGATGTCATCCTGCCGCAGCTTTTCTTTGACGATGCAGTCAAGGCCGACATCACCAACGCCGTCAACCAGAACCTCACGGTCACCATACCGCAGAACGAAGTAACCTACCTGGATTGGATCGGCATCGGCTACATCAAGGAAGACGTCAGTAGCGGCGAATCCGGCTGGATGCTTTCCGGGCAGGTGGCCGGGGGGATGACAGCGTGGAGCCCTGACCAGTGGGATGCATCGGCAGCAAAAGCCAAGTCCGATGCACTGCGAGCCCCCTTTAGCGGCAAACCGAACACCAATCCCGATGAAGCGACCTCCATAGTGAAAATACCGATTACCGATCAACAGATAGGGACTGTAGGCCAGCGACCCAGTTCTCGCCTCCAGGTCAAAGTGCTCGACAAGCTCTTGAAACCGGTCCAAGGCGCATCGGTAACATTCAGCATCAAGGCCGGAGGAGGCACTCTCGGCGACAAGAACGAGACCATCGTCACCATCCAGACCAACCGCAACGGCATTGCCTCCGTTGCATTGAATCTAGGCCAGAAGACCTCGGACAACCCGGTTTACTGGTTTACGGAAGGGAACACCTACTCCGACCAATACGGAGCCAACATCATGGATGCCGGACTGGGCAACGGCATAGCCATCGACGCCCCCTTCACCATTTACGGGAAGCCCGGACCGCTGAACAAACTGCGACCGACGTACGGCGAGACCATGCAGGGCTCCATCCTCTCCTATGTCGGCTTCGTCGGATTGATAGCAGAAGACAGCTACGGCAACCCCATAGCCAACCAGAAAGTGACCTTCAAGCTCGGTCAACCGACCGGACCCGGATACTGTGAGAACTATACCTATGACACGACCCCGGCGCTGCTGGTCAAGGAAGGCGACGGCTGCCTGAACACCTTGCCAACTATCAGCGAGGCCAAGGCAACATGCAATAACGCCGCAGCAACCATCACCGACGCAACCAGCGCCAGCGGTCTCTGGGCCGGCGTTATCCTTGGGGGCGGACCCGACGTCACGTATCCCGTAACCGCCACGACGACCTCGGCAGGCAAAACCTTCACCGCCGAATACACCCCTTCGACCTTTGGCGACTGCCGCGACCGCACCGCTGAACCAAGCGCTTATCTCGTCGTCACAAGCATAATACCCACCGACATGTACGGCAAGAGAATCAATGCCGCCCGTAGTGGCTCGACCATCTCCATAATGGCCAAAGAATACCTGATCAAAGAAGGTGAAACTATCGGCGCAGAAGACGCCTGCATCAATAAAATCTGCCCACAAGTAGTTGGCGACAACACCTACAGCACCACCACCGACCTTGTCGCCCCCGAGGTTGTGTATACCCGCATCTTCCCGACAAACCCGGACGAGCTCTACCCGATCTACCCGCCCTACGAACAGGTCCCGGCCAACAACCTCGGAAACGGTCTGTTCCAAGGGAACTACACCCTGCAACAGGGCCGTAACAGCATATATATCCAAGGGATCGCCTCCTACGGCTTCAATCGCTTTAAAAACAGTTGCGCCGGTTGCGCGGAAAAGACCACCACCGAGGTCGTCAAACTGTGGAACTCCGCCAAGGCCATCGAGGTATATGGAGTTGACATAGCCATCAAACAGCCATTACAGGTCATGCTCGATGGTCAAGGGAGGTCCCGCAATAACCTCAAGATCAGCTATACCATCTATCCTCTTGAATATCGTGCCATGAACGCCTTTATCCTGCTCTACAAGGTAACAGACCTGCACGGACAGAAGAGCTATGAAGAGATTGACTATATTCCCGTCGAAAATAAAGGCTCGGGCTTCGGAACTATTGCCCGGGGATACCGATTTGACGACACCCAGAGCTACGCCGTAAAAGTCGTCCTCAACTACGGCAGTTCCGTCCAGATCATGAGCGATCCGGCGCCGATCACCTTTGTCAAGGGCGCGCTCATCCCCGATTACAACCACGACCGGAAGATCGACCAGGAAGACATCGACAGGGCAATGAATGGCGATACCTACTACTTCTGGGTGAATGACGATGACGGTAATGGGGATACGGAAGGAACGGGAATCCCGGGGACACGCCCTTATCCGCTGCAAACGAGCATACCCGGCACCCGTGATCTGGTAGACTGGTTCCCCGTGCAACTCGACATGAAGGGGCTCTTCAATGCCTATCCGCCCGGCGTCTACGACTATTTTTTGAGTAACGCCAGCCAGTCGCTTCGCTACGTAAATACCGACCTTGCGCCAAGCGAAAGCGGCACATATCTGACCGATGTCCAGGCAGCCAATGGCCTGATAGCCAGCCAGGAAATCAAGGCAGTAGCAGCGAATCCGGCCACACCGATCGACCCGTTGTTGATCCAGGCCGTCAGGGACGGCAAGGGAATAATATTGCTGGAAGCTGTTCTATCGACCAGCAGTTCCTTGAAGCTGCAAATACGCGACCAGGCAGGAGCCCATCGATACGAGATGAGCTTGCCGTTGTCAATCGCGGGTGTGGAGCAGATGTTCAGGCATAAGAATCTCTCGCAGGATGGAGGAGGGCCAGCCCCCGCAGCCACGGAGGGAGATCGTATCGTACTGCAGAATTTCCCTTATACCGAGACGAACGACAAACACTTCGTCTTTGTGCACGGATACAACGTTAATCCACAACAGGCCCGAGGCTGGAATGCAGAGATGTTCAAGCGCATGTACTGGTCTGGTTCAAAAGCCAACTTTTGGGGTGTGACGTGGTATGGGTGGGATTCACAAAACTTTATGGGACCATGGGATTTTCGCACTGGAAATTATCACATCAACGTACAACATGCCTTCAAAACAGCACCTGCATTCAGTGACTTCATTAATCTGCCGCTAGGAGGCAAAGATGTAACAGTGGCAGCTCACAGCCTGGGTAATATGCTCGTTTCAAGCGCAATAAATGATTGGGGTGCTAACGTTAGCAAGTACTTCTTGGTTAATGCAGCTGTAGCACTCGAAGCATATGGAGATGCAGATAAAGACCCCAATATGGTGCATCCCGATTGGAATGACTACGATCAGAGGCTCTTGGCGTCTGAGTGGTACAACTTGTTCTCCGTTTCCGATGGAAGATCAAAACTTACGTGGCGTAATCGATTTGCAAATCCCTCTGTGCCAATATAAGTGAGACACTTACCTCCCCTTAAATTACTGTAGAGGGTGGGGAGGAAAGAAAGGATATGACCATCAGTAATGTGAAGCGCATCCCGGTAATTGCAGGAGCCCGTAAGGCGAGTGCAATTACCGGGATGGCCCCCGAAGATTTAACTCGGCAACAGCAGGAATTGACTACCTCACCGCCTGACCCGGAGGTAGCGGAAAAGCCTGTACGCAGGCGTTTCACGGCTAAGTACAAACTTGACATCCTAAACCAAGTCGACTCTTGCACCAAGCCCGGTAGCCTGGCAGCGCTATTACGTCGAGAGGGGCTTTATGCTTCCAACCTCAACACCTGGCGCCGCCAGCGGGATGAAGGAAGCCTTGCGGCGCTTACGCCCAAGCAGAGGGGCCGTAAAGCGCTAAAGCCCGATCCCATGGCCGTCGAGAACGAGCGACTGCGCAAGGAGATTACCCGCCTTGCCAAACGCCTCAAACAGGCCGAGTTGATCATCGATGTCCAAAAAAAAGTCTCGCAGATCCTGGGGATCACCTTGGATACGCCGCCAGAGAGCGAGAGCGACTGATGGAAGCTGTCGAAATACTTGCCCCTGATGTGGGCACCGATCCTGCCTGTAAAGCTCTTGGTGTTTCCCGTGCCGGGCTGTATCGCAGGCGCGCAATCAGCAAGACAGCGCCGCGTGTACCCCAAAAGCGCCCTGTGCCGCCACGGACCTTGCCATCAGAGGAAAGGCAGGCAGTACTCGATATTCTGCATTCCGAGCGCTTTCAGGACAAGGCACCCCATGAGGTGTATGCAACGCTTTTGGACGAAGGGGCCTATCACTGCTCGATCCGCACGATGTATCGAATTCTCGAAGAAAACGCCGAAGTCAAAGAGCGGAGAAATCAGTTGCGGCATCCCGACTACAAAAAGCCTGAGCTTCTGGCAACGGCCCCAAATCAAGTCTGGTCGTGGGATATTACCAAATTGATGGGGCCTGCTAAATGGTCCTATTTTTACCTCTATGTGATTCTCGATATCTTCAGCCGCTATGTGGTCGGCTGGATGGTTGCAACCTGCGAGTCGTCGGAACTGGCCAAACGGCTGTTCAAAGAAACGTGTGAGAAACAAGTCATCCAGAAAGGGCAGTTAACGATCCACGCCGATCGCGGCTCTTCCATGAAATCCAAGCCGGTAGCTTTTCTGTTTGCTGATCTGGGGATCACTAAAACGCACTCAAGGCCCTATACGAGCGACGACAACCCATATTCGGAAGCCCAATTTAAAACGCTGAAATATCAGCCTGATTTCCCGGAAAGATTCGGCAGTATAGAAGACGCAAGATCGTTCTGCCAAACCTTTTTCCCCTGGTATAACCAGGAACACAAGCATTCCGGCATCAGCCTACTTACACCTGAAGTAGTACATTACGGCAGAGCTGAGGAAGTCATCCGATCAAGGCAAACCGTGTTGACTGCTGCTTATGCAGCCCATCCTGAACGCTTCGTCAGGAAAATACCATTACATAAACCGTTACCGGAAGCGGCGTGGATCAACCCGCCAAAACCGGCCACTAGCTAAAATTCGCTACACTAAATTCGACAGGTAAGTGTCTCAAAGTCATTGACAGATTCCGAATCTTCCGAAAGATAAGCTCTATAACTATTTTTCATCAGGCGATGAGGTCTTCCAGGTGCATCCAAATACAGATCTTAATGGTGCCCCTGACTTACCTGGCCTGGAAGACTTTAATAGTGGGAAACTGCTCGATATTATTCATATTGGCAGATATTCCTGGTCTCTTCAGGAAAAGCTAAAAGGGCGCATGATTGTAGAAGGGTGGACAGGTAGCACGTATGGCGGTTGGGGATTCAATTTGAATGATTATGCCAGTGGCCAATGGAAAGACCTGCCCATTTCTGCTTCACTTGCAAATTTGCTTACTCCTGAGCAGCTTAAGCAAAAACCATTCTTTAAGATAAGAACAGCTGATATCAACTTGCTGGACCCTGTGAGTGGAAGTCAGTTTGCGCTTGATAACCGTGACAGGCTCTTGGCAGAAGCTATACCGGCAAGAACTGGTGCGGCAGGAAGGAATGTAGTAAGTAGTTTTCCTAATAATACTGATATGCAGGTAAAATTTATTAAAACAGTTGGCAGTATTGTTTGGCCAAGAAAGAGTATTCAATTTAACAATATTTGGCTCCATAGTGATATCAGGGAGATGGCATATCCATATATTTACTCATTGTTCGATCACTTTGTCCTCAAGGGAGGCTTTAAATGATAAAATACGGCTCGGTTTGTATCTTGATTATTCTTTTCATGAGTGGCTGTATTTTGAGTAACTATTACATAAATATTGCAAAAATAACGGTTAAAGTTGTTGATGAACATGGGAAAACTGTTAAAGGGGCAGCTGTAAGTATTGCTTCATTTACTGGAGTCGGTGGGAAAAAAGAAAATTCTGTAGATGGCTATACCGATGACAATGGCCTATTTACCGCAACTCTGAGTGGAACAAACGAATACTCGTTGACTGCCAGTAAGGATAATTACTATGTAAATGGATTAGCATATAAGTTCAAAGAAGATAAATTTAAGCGTTGGCAGCCCTGGAATCCTAAAATACAGATAGTACTGTATAAAATCGGCAACCGTGTTCCTATGTATGCGCATGACACCGAAGAATCAAAGATTGAAATACCAGTAATAGGAAAGAAGGCTGGTTTTGATTTGATTGAATTCGACTGGGTGCGCCCGTATGGCAGGGGTGTTCATCCAGATATGATCTTCAAACTTGATAAACAATACACCGATTGGGACAATTTCAAAAGTAAATTAACGGTTTCATTTCCAAATAGGTATGACGGGATTCAGTTGATAAAGCAAGAACGCAGCATTGGCAGTGGGCTTAAATTGGCAAGATTTGCTCCTGAAGATGGTTATCAGAATGAAATTACACATTATAAAGAAAAGATTCCAAATACGCCTTTGAAAACAAGTTTTAAAGAAGATAACAATTATTTCTTTCGAGTCAGATCTGAAGTGAAGAATGGAAAGCTGGTCAGGGCCATGTACGGAAAAATTTATGGTGATATTGTCTTCGAGCCAAGAGGTTCAAAGACTGCATCTATTTTGTTCAAATACTTCCTAAATCCTGATTACACCAGAAATATGGAGTTTGACCCACAACGAAACCTGTTTACAGGTTTGAGTGATCTTGAACGAAATGGGCTGCAATGACTAGTTTAGGCTTTACATGGAGGCTGGGTCTGGACGCTCTTCACATGGTCGTCACATGAATTACAAAAACAAAAATGGCTGGCCACCTTCAAGAAGTGTGGATAATGAAAGCAAAAAGTGGAAACATAGTGATCTTCGCGAGATAGCTTATCCATATGTATTCGGTTTATTTGATAAATTTACCTCTCAAGGGAAGTTGGACAAATGAAAATATTAATTCCATTGTTTTGTTGTTTTGTTACGTTGTGCAGTTGCTCAATTGAATTTCTTCTTCCAGAAGGTTGTATCACCATTATGGTTATAGATGAAGAAGGAAAACCAATGGAAGGTATTAATGTTGGAATCGGATTTGAAAAAAATACTGGTTCAGGAACAAAAGGTATACCTGTGAGGGGCGTAACCGATTCAATGGGAAAATTTACTGGTAAGCATAATACACTAGAGGGTGTCCAGTACCGTGCTTATAAAGGGGGGTATTATGAAAGTTCTGGCGAGTATAGATTCAAAAATGAAGTTGGAAAAAAATGGCAACCCTGGAACCCGGAAATAAAATTGGTTTTGCGCAAAATAGAGAAACCTGTACCTATGTATGCAAGGCAGTTTGTTGGTGTTTTGCCATTGAAAGACAAAGACATCGGATGCGACTTGATAGCCAATGATTGGGTGAAACCATATGGAAAGGGTACTCACAGCGATATTATCTTTCATCTGAGGAAGCGGTACGTAGATGACAGCGATTACAGTGCCGATTTACTGATCAAGTTTTCTGGCAAAAATGACGGTTATATAAAATATGACTTGAACATGTACAACGGCAGTGAATTCAAGCTGCCAAGATATGCCCGTGTTGATGGGTATGCAAAGCAATTCGTGCGGCATGTTATCAGACCGCCGGGCAGATCACTCCAGGACGACCGAAACGATAACATCGGTTATGTCTTCCGGGTGAGATCATCCGGCTCCTCGACGAATTGAGTGGGTAGCCTGGGCCGGGTTGATGTAAGATAGGCCACCATCACTCAGCCTGGAGGTTAGTAATCGCTATGAATCCTGAAGATCTTTTTGGTGCTGCTCTTGGAATTGCCATCCCGTGGAAGGTTACCTCTGTTGACTTCAACAAGAAGTCAAGTCGTTTGGACATAACCATCGACTTCCAGCGGGGAGCCACCTTTCCCTGTCCGGTCTGCGGAACGTTGTCACCAGTCCATGACACCACGGAGAAAGAGTGGCGGCATCTGAATTTCTTCCAGTACGAAGCCTACCTTCATGCGCGTGTTCCACGGGTAAAGTGCCCTAACAGCGACTGCGGCGTGAAGTTGGTCCAGGTACCCTGGGCTCGCGCAGGCTCAGGATTTACGCTGCTGTTTGAGGCCCTGGCCATGACCATGGCTCGTGATTTGCCGGTGAAGGTCATGAGCAGGCTGTTTGCCGTTACCGATACCCGTCTATGGCGGTTGATTCAATCCTATGTCGAGAAGGCAAGGGCCGCAGAAGACTTCTCCGAGGTGAAGAGGGTCGGTGCGGATGAAACCTTTGCCGGGCGCAGTCATGACGAGAAATTCGTCACCTTCTTCTTCGACCTCGACATGCATAAGCTCTTGTTCGGCACGACGGGAAAGGACAACGAAACAGTCAAGAGCTTCGTCGCGGACCTTAAGTCACATGGCGGCGATCCTGATAGCTGATCAACGTCAACTATTTTTCCCGGTCAACGACAATTATAATTCCCGTTTTAAGTGCGGTAGCAGAAACGGAGGGAGCCCGTAGGGCGACCTGCGTTTCCGCTACCAAGCGAACCGCTACTCGTGCTGCTGCATAAGCTCTTTTGCCTTTTTCTGGCTATAGTCAATATCCGCCCTCGATATGTCATACAGCCAGATTGGATACGTATTATCGAGGGCTTTGATGAGAAGCCCGCCGTCGAAATCCGTGATAGTGGCGACAACACGGGTATTCTCACTGTTTTCGAACCAGGTCGTATTCTCTGCCGTGAGATCCACATCGAGCGTTTCCAGTCGGCCTTTTTGAGGATTATATACCGTGAATTCCATACGTTCTCAGCTCCTTAACCCGCCGTGTTTTGTTCCTGCGGCTCTGCTTGAGCCGATTGGACAGCAACGGTTTCCTTTGATTTTTGGGATTGCTCCAATCTGTAACTGGATAAGTTCAGCTCCAGGATAACGCTGTGATGGACCAATCGGTCAATTGCTGCTGCCGTGGTCATGGGATCTTTAAAAATCTGCTCCCATTTGGAGAACGGCAAATTGCTGGTGATCATTATGCTGCTGCGCTCATAGCGGTCGGCAAGAAGAGTGAAGAGAACTTCCATCTCTTCCCGGCTTTGCTGCACGTAGCCGATGTCGTCAATGATCAGGGCTTCATACTTCGCGTACTGCTTGAGAACACGCGCCAGTTTCAGGTCCCGTTTCGCGATCAGAAGTTCCTGCACCAGCAGGTTGCAGGGGATAAAACGGATCTGCCGTCCCTGGTAAATCAACTCCTGAGCGATCGCGCATACGAGATGAGTCTTGCCGCTGCCGGGATTGCCAAATGCCAGTACGTTCTCTCTATGCTCAAGAAAGTCTCCTTTCAACAGGAGATTGAGCTGTGCATCCACCTTCCGGGGCAGACGCTTGCGGTCAAAGGCTTTCAGACTTTTTTCCAAGGGAAGTTTTGATTCCCTGAGCAGGCGGGCAATTCGATTGTTTTGCCGGTCCTCACATTCGCGTTCGGCTAATTCATAAAGATAGGTTTCGTAATCCCAGTTGTCTCGCCGGGCATTGATGGCCTCGTCCTGATAGCAGCGCCGCACGGTGGGCAAGTGTAACTCTTTGAGGCGCCGGTCCAGGCGGCCGGCTTTTTCACCTTCACACTGCATATGACACCTCCTCATTCAACAGGAGACGATCATAAGCGGCCAGGTCCACCTGAGCGATACTGACTTCGGCAACAGGGGACGGCGGCTGTTGTTTGTGAAGGATTTCTTCCACGGCACAGGCAGTGATCGGTTGCCGGCCGCAGAGATCAGAAAGGGCTGCTCCTACGGCTGTTTCGCTCTCCATGGCTGCCATGCGCAATATTTTTAGGTATTCCCTGACGGCCTGCTGCGGCGTATGCCGCTCTTTGAGTTCATCATAGGCAAGCCGGAAATAGCTGCCGGGAAACATCTCTTCCCGGTAGCGGTAGTTCTCGAACGCCCCCGGCTTACGCTCCAGTTGGTCGATCATGTGCCGGTAATTGATCAGATGCCGATTTTCCCCGCGCAAGCGGGGAAGCGTGTCCACACACTTTTGGGCATAGAAAAGATCGAGATGTTCGGCAAAAAGGTGAACCTGAATGGTTTCACCGATCAATCTGCTTTCAACCGAGTAGACGTTGTGGTTGACGCGGATGGTGCTGCTCGGGCCGACGCTGACGGATAGGCGCTTGCAGCTTTCCAGGCGCTGATCCGGGAGGCTGTGCAAGACCCGTTGTTCTTCCAGAAACCGTTCACGGCGGCCGCTGTTTAATCTGGCGAAGAGTTTTTTCAGAAATTGCTTGTAGTCGTCGAGAGTGGCGAAATCAGCGCCTCCTCGCAGCAACAGAGCCTGCTGGACCGCTTTTTTGAGCCGATAGTTGCTCTGCTCCACATCTCCATTTTCATTGGGGCTTGCTGCCTGTGTTTTGCGCCCGGTGAGTCCGTAGTGTTTGAGCAGCGCCTGGTAGCGTTGGGTAAATTCATCCGGGTGCAGGGCTTTTTGCACCGCTGCCGTCAGCCGGTCTGTCTGGTGAGTCTGCGGCACACCGCCCAGTTCCCATAATGCGGCCTGTAGCCCTTCGCTGAGGCTTTCGAAGCTTTCTGAGAAGCAGACGCTGCCCGTTTCCCAGTTGGAGTAGGTCAGCACAAAATGATACAGCAGATGGTCAAATGGCTGATTGGCGATGGTGATTCCCAGTTTCTCCATGTGTGTGTAATCCGACTGCGCCAGTTCGCCGGGGCGGTGCAGTTGGGGGAAAAAGATTTCCTGGGAAGGCCCCTCCAGGGCACGCCAGCGCTTAATCCGTCGCTGGAGAGTCCGTAATTGCCCGTCCGAAAACTTGCCGGGAAAGCGGTTCTGCAAGTCATCGAAAAGAGTTTTTGCTTCAAATCCCGGATTTGAAGCAAGGTTTTCGCGGACTTCATCCCAAATGTCTTCGAAAGGATCTGGCCGGGTCCGCCATGTTCGCTCTTTTATGAGCTCACTTGGCAACCTGCCTGTCTTTAGATACTTTCGAGCAGTTTTTTCGTCCATGCCAGATTTGGCTGCGGCTACAGCTTGTGTTTTTTCCGTTTGCATCAGCTTGAATAACCTCCTTACCTGTTGATCAGTTACCATCCGTGCCATCCTTTTTTCCAAAGATGGTGGATAGTTTACAATTCCACAAATTACCGGGAATTATAATTGTCGTCAGGCGGGAGTTTTAATTGTCGCTGATCATGATAGCATCACAGACGCTGCTATTGACATGTCCAAGGCATTCATAAAGGGTGTCAAAGAGCAGTTGCCCCATGCCGTGGTCACCTTCGATAAATTCCACGTCATCAAGCTTATGAACGATAAGCTTAGTAAGATAAGGGCTCAAGAAGCCAGGTTATTTCCTGAAATCCTGAAAAAGAGCAGAAACCTGTTCCTCAAAAATCCAGAGAACCTGACACCGGAAGAGGAACAGCGCCTGGATGCCATTATCACCAGTCAAAGCTTAAGGAGTACGGAAGCTTACATGCACAAGCTGAACCTTCAGAACGTCTATTTTGCTTCAAGCCGAACGGAGGCAGAAACCCTGTTGACCAAATGGCATCGGAAAGCCGCCGCAAGCTCAATCCAACTCATCAAGAACATGGCCGAATCTGTAAAAGAGCATTGGGATGGCATTCTGGCACATTTTGAAAGCGGCCTGACTAGCGGCTTCATTGAGGGCATCAACAGCCTAATTCAATCAGCCAAAACTCGGGCACGAGGCTATCGGAATCCTGACAACTTGATCTGCATGGCTTATCTGGTTGCAGGCAAGCTCAACCTAAAGTCGCTATTCCCTCTACCCACTTGATTCGTTGCAGAGCCGGTTTCATCGAGGGTATCAACAGCCTCATCCAATCAGCCAAAACTCGGGCACGAGGGTATCGGAATCCTGACAACTTGATCTGCATTGCTTACCTGGTTGCAGGCAAGCTCAACCTTAAATCGCTATACCCTCTACCCACTTGATTCGTTGCAGAGCCATAAAGTGTTTGTAGATCGAACTCTCCCCGTTGCCATTATCAATCATCCAGCCGTCAACGAGAAAGCCTGCCCTGTCAAGATGACCGACTCTCAAGGAAGCTGGGTCGGAATAGAAGTCGGGGGTGTCGTTGCTGACAATATAAAGGTAAAGCGATACGAATTGTATTATGGAATCGGTGATAATCCGAGTGAATGGTATCCAGCCATGACTGGAAACGGCAGTCAGGCCAAGCCGATTGCCGGAATAATACCGGTAAATGGCAGGATAGGAATGTGGAATGTTAGCAATCTCAATGCTACGAGATTAACCCTCAGACTGAAGGTCGTCGATGAGGCAGGAAACGTCAGCTGCGACATCAAAACCTTTTCGGTCGACACCATGGGGGCATTGACGCTATCAACAGAACGGAATTTATTTTCCCCAAATACTGATGGAATAGCGGATGAGGTTACTGCTGCTTTTCATCTGGACAAAAATGCCACGATCCAGGCACAGGTCTTCGGATTTATTAATGGAACCGTACTTGAGACTTCTCCGGTAAGATCTGTAGTCTCCGGTCGGCAACATCTTGCCGGAACCGGATCGGTGGTCTGGAACGGAATGAACGATGCCGGTTCAGCGGTCCGGGATGGTCGTTATGGAATAGCGATCACTGCTGTCGATGCCTGTGGCAATACAACCATGAAATGGAGCGCTGTGGAAGTGGATAATACGCCTCCTCTGGTTGCAATCAGCTATCCATCCCTGAGTTTACCTCTTCCGCCGGGTAATATCATTGAGGTTAAAGGTACAGTTACAGATCTTCACTTAAAATCGTTTTTGGTTGAGGCAGGGGCAGGAGATATGCCTGCTGCATGGACGCCGATTACGACGAGTACTACCCAAGTGAACGGTGGGGTCCTGGCTGTATGGAGCACGGTGGGACTGGAGGGCCGATGGACTCTCAGGGTTTCCGCAGAGGATGCGATTGGAAACCAAACTGTCATTACTGCTCCGATTGATCTGGGAATCCGCAGTTCCTTGGTCAAGAGCCTGAATGCTGTACCTCCACTTTTCTCTCCAAACAATGACCAGAAGCTCGATGTTACCCGTATAGATTATGAAGTTGCGGATACCTGCCAGATCAAGTTGGAAGTCGTAGATGGCACAGGGCAGGTAGTTAGGAGCCAGCTGTTTGCCGGGATTGCCGCCGGGGTACACAGCTACTCCTGGGATGGAAAAAACAATAATGGCGTAATCCTTAACGATGGCCAGTATACTTTGCGTCTGACGGCGACTCTTGCTACTGATCCGCTGGTGTCCCAATCCGAAAGCATTACCGTGACTCTCGATAATGCCGCTCCTGTCATAACCATTGCTGAACCCGCAGACAAGGCATTTCTCAATAGGACTGATGTGGCCATCATTGGATCGATCAACGATCCTAACCTGCTGGATTACTCACTCTCACTGTCCGGATCAGCTAGCGCCAGTGTAGATAAAGGGAATACTAACCGTGCCAATTACTCCTTCGACGTCATAAAGGATCTAGCCGAGGGAACCTACACTATTTTGGGCGAGGTAAAAGACCGGGCTGAAAATCAGACTTCCGTGCAGCGATCCTTTAGTATTGATAGGACCCCCCCCAAGGTGACCCTGGAAGCTCCTAAAGGAGGCGAATACTTCGGGAATTCCCGGAATGTAGTCAATATAACCGGGACCATAACAGAGGCAAACCTGCAGCGCTACAGCATGCGTTATGGAGTGGGCGAGGTTCCGACTGTCTGGCAGGAAATCATGGGTGGAGATTCACTGCCGACATCCCCGCTCACTGCCGCCTGGAAAGTTGGCCCCGCCGACGGCATTGCCGACGGCACCTATACAGTATCCTTATATGCAATAGACAAAGCCGGATTGGAGGCTGAGGTAAAGGCAAGAATATTCATTGACAACACTCCACCGACAGTAACGATTTCCTCCCTAAAGGACGGTGATTATGTAAAGGGTGCTTTGGACATCAAGGGTAGCGTGACTGATGCCAATCTAGACACGGGAACTCTGGAGATTTCAGAGGGGCTGTGCAGTGTGGCTTACAAGTGGGTTTCGCTCAAAACTTTCTCAGATCCTGTTAATAATGGGCTGTTACAGTCATGGAAAGCGGTGCCTTCCGATGGAATTTATTGTTTGAAATTGTCCGCATCTGACAAATCAGGCAACAAGAATGAAACAAAAATATCATTCAAAATCGACACCCATCCTCCAACCTCGCCTCATCTTTCAGGAAGAGTCGAGAACAAAACCGACAATGTTTTGACCTGGACCAGAAATACCGAACCTGACCTAGCCGGTTACAATATCTACCTCAATGGAAGCAAACCTAATACTACTGTACTTTCGGATAACCAGTACACCGCCAGTGGCCTTGCAGAAGGAGAGTATGCCTATACCGTCAAGGCGGTAGACTTCGCCGGCAATGAGAGCGAGCCATCCAATATCGTCAAGCTCAGGATTGACTTGACTGGTCCCAGTGTTCGTATTTCTTCACCACAAGAAGGCGCTAAGGTGGGTGGCCTTGTCGATGTCAAAGGAACTGCCTACAGCAGTGATGATTTCAAAGAGTATCGGGTGTATGTGGGGCAGGGGGCTGCTCCTCTCCAGTGGACCTTGCTGAGAAAGTCTCCCGTTCCAGTGTCATACGGAAACCTTGCAGAGTGGGATGCTTCAGGGATTCTCGGAAGCATTTATGCGGTGAAGCTGGAGGCGGAAGATGTTTCCGGCAATATAGCTACCCTTACATCTACCTTCACAATAGATCAAACTGCCCCTGCTCCTCCTCGGCTAATTTCCGCGGATCCTGCAGGTTCAGATGTTATCCTGTCCTGGGAAGCCAGTCCTGATTTAGATGTGGCTGGATATCTTTTGTTCCGAAACGGTCAGATTGCAAATCTTCCAGGCGGCACGACTGATTTGAAGCCGTACCTTCTGAGTACTTCACCCTATACTGATAAAGCCCTTCCTGACGGGAAATACTCCTACTATCTCGTGGCTTTGGATTACGCGGGAAATATGAGCCTTCCGTCCGAAATACGCACGGCCACTATTGATGTTCGCAGACCAAAAGCGACAATTGTGGCTCCAGAAAATGGCGCCAAGATTGATAGTGCCGTAGCCGTCAAAGCGGAATGCCCCGATAGGGACGTCGTATCGGTACAATTCAGATACAAGAAATCAACAGATACAGCTTGGCTCGATTTGGGAGGACCTGTTGTCAGGACACCCTATGTCACAAATTTTGACCCACTGACATTGGGGCTTCTCTATGGTGACTATCAAATTGCGGCGGCGGCTTCCGATGCAACCGGCGTCGATCCTGCGCCTGCTTTTATCATGATCTCCTATACGGATCTAACACCTCCTGCCCAACCTCAAAATCTGCGTGCGTTAACTGATGGTGCCAACGTAAATCTTACCTGGGATCCTGCCGCAGAACCGAATGTTACCAGCAATATTTACAGGCTTTCCTCCTTTGGATGGGAAAAGATTAATGCTTCGCAAGTCACCGGCGTCGTTTACCAAGATGCCGGTCTTGCAGACGGCACATACTCCTATCGCATCACTGCGGTTGATGCGTACGGCAACGAAAGCATTCCCTCTGAAGAGGTTGCTGCATCGATTTATGCCCCGGTCATCCTGCAGCCGTTCACTCCAACGACTCTTAGGGCATTGACACTTGAAGGCAATAATGCCGGGGCGGATGCCCGTGTCGAGATTCTTACAGAGGGTGCCTCCGCTCCGGTAGCGGTAGCTACGGCTGATGTCAACGGTAAATTTGTTGTCAGTGATTTTCCTCTTGTCGCCGGAGAAAACCGCATTACAGCAAGAGCGGTAACAGCTGGAGGCACCAGTCGACCTTCCGAAGCAGTCATAGTGATACAGGATGATGCTCCGTCAGCACCAACAGGACTTACTGGAGTTGTAGACGGATACAATGTCCACCTTGGATGGAATCAGAATCTTGAACCCGATCTGGCTGGTTACCGGATTTACCACGATGGAATCAACTTGGTTCCTTCCACTATTCTGACTCCTGGAGAAGTGACGGCTTCATCATCCTATGTTGTAAATCCGCCGGAATATGTTTTTGACAGTGACCCTCGTACCGTCTGGGTTTCCGATTATGCTTTTAATGTCTTCCCTGAGGTCTGGTTCCAGGTAGGGATGGCATCGGCAACTCTGATCAACAAAGTGGAGGTGACTTGGTTTGATGCAAACACCACGGGGAAAGATTTTGTCATTCAAGCATGGACAGGATATGCCTGGGTAGATTTGGCTCGGGTATCCGGTAATGCTGATAAGACTAATAGCGTTGAGTTTCGCCCGTATCGGACGGACAAGATCCGGCTGCTCATAACTGCTACGAATGGTACTGGTAGAATCAAGCAGGTCGCAATTTCAGACCTGAAGATCTTCAGCGAAAACCTTGTAACAAGTACCATCTATGATGATCTCAATCTGCCCGACAAGATGTATGAGTACAAGGTATCTGCTATAGACACCAACGGTTTTGAAAGCCCACTCAGCGATCCGTTCAGTGCGGCGGTCGGAGATGTGACCCCTCCAGAGGCCCCTGTTCTCATTGCGACGACTACCGGATCATTAGTTTCTCTGGGTTGGGTTGGGCCAGAAACAGACGTAGCCGGATATGTAATTTATCGCAAATCAACAGAGGGCTGGACTCGACTGAACGCTGAACTTATAAATGGCACTACCTTCAGCGAGATGTTGGGCAATGGGGTATACACCTATAAAGTTACCGCAGTCGATGCCGCGTCAAACGAGAGTGCTGCCTCAAACGAAGCAACGGCAACCGTGTCCATTGCCGCTCCCCCGGCACCAATTAATGTCGCTATTGTTGCTGACTCGAGCGGCGGGAGGTTGACTGTGTCTTGGGACAATCCAGGAGGAAGTGCTGTTTCTTTTAACATATATCGGGGGATGACAACAGGAGGTGCATATACTAAGGCAAATAATGCTCCTATCACATCATTTTCTTTTACTGATATCGGTCTTAACAACGGGCAGACTTATTTTTATGTAGTTACGGCAATTGATGCAATGTGGAACCTGATTGGCCCTCATCTTCAGCCAATGGAGAAAAGGACGTATTCTGTCACATGTCTAGAGTAGTGTCATAGTGAAATAAGCCAAGGAGGCCACTATGACGAAGAATCACTTTCAGTTTCAACAAGGGCTCAGCTTGAACGACTTTTTGTACAGCTATGGCACTGAAGAGCAATGTTCAGCGATCTTGGAAAAGAGCCGCTGGCCCCAGGGTTTCAAATGTCCTTCCTGTCAGAGTACCAGCCACTGTGTAGTCTGGCATGCACAAGTCAAAACATTTCAGTGCAATCGGTGTCATACCCAGACAACGCTGACCGCAGGCTCGATTTTTCACTCAACCAAGTTGCCGCTGGTCCAATGGTTTCAGGCCATGTACTTTCTCACGCAAACCAAGAACAATGTCTCGGCTCTGGAGTTGAAGCGCCTGATCGGTGTTTGCTACAAAACCGCATGGCGTGTGAAGCACAAGCTCATGCAAGTTATGGTTGAACAGGAGCAGGACACGATTTTGCTCGGCCGGGTCGAAGTAGATGATGCCTACCTGGGTGGAGAAAACCCAGGAGGCAAGGCCGGGCGAGGTTCGGAAAACAAGACGCCGTTTATTGCTGCTGTTGAAACCAATGAAAAGGGCCATCCACTTCGTGCTGTGTTTACAAAGGTGCCAGCCTTTAACCGCGAAGTAGTCACCGAATGGGCAAAACGGTCACTGTCAGCTTCAGCGACAGTGGTAAGCGACGGACTGGCCTGCTTTCGTGCAGTTACCGAGGCTGGATGTTTCCATACCCCAACCATTGTCGGGAAGAAACGCAAGAGTACCGACATTGTGTGTTTCAATTGGGTCAATACCATTCTCGGCAACCTCAAGACGTCGATCTCTGGAACGTACCATGCATTTGATTTCGAAAAGTATGGAACTCGTTACCTGGCTGAGGTTCAATACCGATTCAACCGCCGGAAGGATCTGCGCGGCATGCTCTCGCGACTGATCTCGGCGGCGGCTACTACTGGCAAGCATCCCGAGCACAATCTCAGACTGGCTGAAGATTGGCGCTAATCAGGATGTGGAATGAAAGCCCCTATTCAAAAGAGGTTTTCGCTGTTCCAAGTGACACCCTGCCGCCTGATAAACCGATCCTCCATTATCCATCCGTTACAGGGATCCCGGCTGTTGTCTATGACGGACTGGCCGATGTCGCAGGCTTTACCGAACCGGGTGCCAATGTCTTTATTTTCAAGGAAGGTGAAAAGGTTGGTGAGGCAGTCGCTCTTGCTTCGCACTTGGTAGAGAGCAAATCCTTTTCTTTCTCCGGGAGTGACATAGCTTTTTCACTTGATGGAACATCGGCAGCGTACACTTTATTCAACAACGTGTACGAGAAAAACTTGTCAACAGGTGTTGAGACTCTATTGGCAGAAAGTGCACGTAATCCCGTTTGGAATGCGGCTGGCGACAAAATAGCCATGCAGTTTTACGATTCAAGGGGGAATGACCGGATCGCTGTCTTTGACGTGCATACGGTAAAAATGACACCGTTGACAGCAGGTCTGTATGTCTATGAACAGACCCCCGCATGGTCGGCAGATGGGACAAAGGTGATTTTCACCAGCAACAAAAATGGCTATCAGGAAATCTGGTCAAAGGACCTCATTTCTGGTGCGGAAACACAGGTAACACATGGTGTTTTTGCCTACAATCCGAAACCGTCCCAGGATGGAAGCAGAATCGCATTCTTCGATGGTTCTACACTGAAGGTAATTGATTTACAAACTGCTGTGACAACTCTGGTAGGAACTGCCAATCAAAATACCCATAACTGGTCTGCTGATGGGAAAAGGATCTCGTTCAGGGCAAATAAAGGAACAGGTTACAGCATCTTCAGCTACGATTTGATGACAGGCCAAACGAGCGAAGTTGCTGCTTCGGTGCACTACTCTATTATTCCAAGTTGGTCTCCTGACGGTAGTGAAATACTATTCGCGAAGGCTGAACCTGGTGGGGGGTACGCCCTGCTTGCCTCTACTCTGACCGGAGAATCTCGGCTGGTTAAGAAAGTAACGGGGAACATCACCTATGCCAACTGGGAGAAGGATGGAAGGATATGGTGTCTAGAATATGGTACTTTGCATTCGGCCTATCTTGCCGGGCATTTCGCCCTAAAGGGCATCCGGCTTGATCAGGGAGAAAACACTTTCAGTTCAGTTGCAGTGGATGCAGCCGGAAATGCAAGTCAAGTTTCAGAGGAGATCACAGTCAGATATGATACTGCTTTCCTTCCTGACGTAGTCCCTGTGAACTTAACCGCCTACCCAACTACCCCGAAACCATCCGAGAATGTACTGTTGCAGGCGGCGGTCAAAAACCTCAGCAATGTGGCAATCGACAATGTGGAGGCTTCCCTCTATCTGTGGGATCCGGCAGGAGATCTGAAACTGCTGAAATCTGACGTTATACCCCATATGGAAGGGGGCGCAGAGGAAACCATAGGGGGAAGTTTTATCCTTGGCAGTCTCACCGGGACCTACTCAGTGATTGCCATTCTGGATCCTGCAGATAAGGTCACCGAGCTCGACGAGACAAACAACTACATCTCTAAGGAAATTTATGTAACTGACAAGGATGGACTAATTGTTACGGCGTCGGTCAATGTGCCTCAATATACCGCCGGACAGGATGTCGGCATTACCATGGAGGTTCGCAACAACGGTGCCGCCGCCGAGGCTGATTATGACGGTTTCATAGAAGACGAAGCCGGCAATACGGTTTATACATTCGACAGATCGCACGTCAGTCTTTCTTACGGCGGGCGTCAAACCATCTCTTTAAAATGGAACACCGGCTCTACCTTCGCAGGGTGTTATCACGTCCATTGGAAACAGACTACAGCCGCCATGGAAGGGGTAGTGCCGTTTGCCATTCTGCCTGAAATAATAGTAACGACAACGGCCGTTTCCGACAGAACTGCCTATGCTCCGTTTGACAATGTCTCACTCGACGTTACCGTGCGAAACGACGGAAGGAACTACATCGTGCCGCAATTCCAGGTAAAGACAAGCATTTTTGATTCTGGAAATAAGCTTCTCTTCACCAACGATAAGAACGATGTAAATTTCTTTCCTGGAACGCTTGCTTCTCATTCCGAAATATGGAGCACCGGACTTGCACTGGCGGGAGATTACCGAGCTGTAGTCGAGACTTGGCTTGATGGAGCCATAGTATCGACCAAAACCGTACCTTTCAGGATAAACAGCATCGTCCAGCTCAGAGGAACAATCTCAACAACGCCTGCCGTCGTTTCGGCTGGCAACCATGCAACTGCCGAATTTACCCTGACCAACATCGGTAATGTCCCGGTTGATGGCCTTTTCAAAATCAACGTGATCGAACCGGATGTCCAAACCATCGTGGAGTCTTTCGATTACCCCATGGCCCTTGCGCTTAATGTGTCCGGTAAAGGGAGTATCGATATCCCAACGGAAGGGCTGAAGCTGAAGCCCTACATCGTCACCCTTGCCTCAACTGGCGCAGCGGGACAAAAGACCCTCGCCTCCGCTTCCTTCTCAGTAAAGGATGGAATCCCGCCGGTTCTTACCGTTATCTCGCCGAATCATGGAGGAATTTATGACTCTACCGTACAAGTTGCCGTAATTGCCGCAGATGCTCACAGCGGCGTGGACAAGGTTGAGTTCAGCATCGACAACAGCACATGGTTGCCGATGGCCGTTGCCGATCCGGCACTCGGCCGCTACATCGGTTCATGGCGCCAGCCGCAGGTTACCGCGACCCATGTCGTTATATTCCGCGGGATTGACAGAGCGGGGAATACCGCAGTTTCTGGTCCAGTTCAATTCGTCATCGATACCGCACCACCAGAACTCCACGTCTCAACATTAAGCGACGGCTCCTATACGCGAAACGAGATCCTCAACGTTTCTGGAACCGTCACCGATGACACCGGCGTGAAGGAGCTTAAAATAAACAATGAAGTTGTTGCCGTGAACGCGGATGGCACCTTTAGCTACGCCATCGTTCTCCAGAGCGGACAAAACGTCCTCACCACCGTCACAACCGATGTTGCAAACCACACCACCACTGACACCCGCACCATCTATCTCGACCAAAAGGCGCCGGTGATTAAGATCATAACCCCCGCTGACAACAGTAAGACCGCACAGCAGCAGATTGTGATCTCCGGGACCGTCGACGAGAATGCAACCGTGGAGATTATGTTCAAGGGGGTCTCCCCGCCTGTCAGCATGGAGGGGACCTCTTTCAGCGGCAGCATTACCGCCGACTACGGACAGAACACCATCGAAGTCACCGCTACCGACTTGGCAGGAAATCGGAGCACCGAGAAGAGAAGTGTCATCTTCGACGACCTGGCGCCGTCGCTTTCGATTAAGCAGCCGGCCCAAGACATAAGGACAAATGTGCGCAGTATCGTGATTCAGGGCACCGTCTCAGACGCCCTCACGGCAGTCACCCTGGCTCTTACCTACAACGGCGAGACGTTCTATCCGGCTCTTGTCAACGGAGTATTCGAGCAGCCAGTGACATTTACTGAAGAGAAGCTCCATGCCGTCACCATTACCGCAACCGACGAGGTTGGCAACACTTCAATCGTGACCAGGAACATCATTTACGACATAACGCCCCCGGCGTTAATCATAGATCCTGTCATAAGCCCAACGAACCAGGACAGCCAGCCCGTAAGCGGCACCAGGGAAGAGGGGGCATCGATTGTCGTATCCTGCGCAACGGCCACCGTTGGAGCTGTGGAATACCCGACCTCCACCAGCTGGCGTGCCGCATTGGGCGGGCTGAGCGCAGGCATCAACACCATCAGCGTCTTTGCCTTGGATGCCGCCACAAACCAGAGCACGGCCACCACCCAGATTTTCTACGACACAACCCCTCCAGTCGGCAGCATTGCCATCAACAACGGAGCAGGAGCCACCGCCTCCAGTCAGGTCACCTTGACGCTTGCGGCAGGCGACGAGAGCGGTGTATCCAAGATGCGCATCAGTAACGATGGCAACGTATGGAGCGATCCAGAAAATTATGTCACAACTCGGGGCTGGTACCTTACCCAAGGTGACGAACTCAAACGGGTTTACGTCTCCTATCAGGACCTGGCCGGCAATTGGTCTGTGCCCGTAGTCGCCGAAATTGTGCTCGACACCACACCTCCTGCGCTCTCCGTCTCCCCTGCGGGAGGCATCTATAATACTGCCCGCAGTGTCATCCTCTCAGCCAATGAGCCTTCCGTCATCCGCTACACTGTCGATGGCTCCACACCCGATGCTACTTCGGTCGTCTACCAGACGCCGATTCAGATAGCAGCCAGCACAACCCTCCGCTTCTTGGCTATCGATAACGTCGGCAACGACAGTGAAGTGAAAACCGAAGACTACATAATCGACACCGTTCCGCCATCCCTCACTGTCTCCACCCTGGCCGATGGCGCCTACACCAACATCCAGGTACTCAACGTTGCCGGTTCAGCAACAGACTCCTCCGGAATCAAGTCACTCGTCATCAATGGTGTCGACATGGCGCTGAACCAGGACGGCAGCTTCAGTCAGGCTCTGGTGCTTCAACCAGGTCCCAACGCCCTAACCGTCGTCGTCACGGACCTGGCGGGCAACAACAGCACCGATGTCCGTATCATCAACCTGGACATGACCGCGCCGTTGCTCACAATCATCGCTCCGGCCGACAACGCCAAGACCGCGTCGGCCATCATGAGCGTCACCGGGACAGTCAACGAGACCTCGACCGTCACGGTCAAACTGGGGGCATCCGTCCAGCAGGCCGCCATGGACGGCACCGGATTCAGCGCCTCGGTCAGCCTGATCCCCGGCATCAACACCATCGAAGTCACCGCAACCGATCTGGCCGGCAACACCAGCAGCCAGAAGCGGACGGTGATCTACGACGACCAGAAGCCGTCCCTGGCCGTCATCGATCCGCCCCAGGATATCCGCACCAACCAGTCCGGTTTGATCCTCATGGGTACTGCCTCCGATCCCTACACCCAGGTCGGCGTCACCATAACCATGGACGGGCAGAGCTACACGCCCCAGCTGGTCAACGACAGCTTCCAGCAGGCGCTCACCTTCACCCAGGAAAAGAGCTATGCCATCGTGGTTACCGCCGCCAACGAGGTGGGGAGCAGCACCACGACCCAACGCAACGTCATCTACGACACCACCCCGCCGGCCCTGGCCATCAACCCGGTGCAAAGCCCGATCACAGCCAGTTCCGTACTGCTCAGCGGCACCAGGGAAACCGACCTCACGGTCACCGTCGCCTGCCCAACCGCGACGGTAGGCACGATCATCTACCCCACACCCACTACCTGGCAGATACAGGTGAGCGGCATGTCGCTGGGCGAGCATATCGTCACTGCAGAGTCCACCGATACCGCCAACAACACCTCTATCGTATCGGTCAGGATCGTGGTGCAGCAATCTGGAGCGGACATTGTCCTGACGCCGTCTCCAACGATCATTTGGCCACCCAATCACAAAATGGTGCCGGTTACCATCAACGGCGTGCTGAACGTGCCCCCTGCCGATCTCAAATCGCTGAATATCACCCTGACCGATGAATACGGCGAGTACAACTTCACGAAACTCACTTTGGGGAGCATCGTGCTTCTGGAGGCTTGGCGAAACGGCAACGACATGGATGGAAGGAAATACACCTTCACCGCTGTTTTAACGCGAAAAGATGGCAGCAAAACATTTGCAAGCGCAGTTGTGTTGGTTCCCCATGACATGTCGAGTGACGGGAACTGCGGCGACAAGGGTGATGACAAAGATGACAAAGATGACAAGGATGACAAGGATGATGATCACCACCAAGATGACGATCATAAGGGAGAAATAGATAAGAACGACAGGGGCAGGTAAGAATGTTATGGCGATCAGCCTGGTTGCAGAGCTGTCCCTGAATCGATTTTGATTATTTCCCTCGTAGCGTAATTCTGGGGAGATATCGAACTGCCTTGCGTGATTATCATATTCTTCTCATATTGACTGCGGACCATACAGCGCTAAGCTTTGTAAGTGTACGCAAAACAGAATCCCGGAGAAGTCGACATGAACGTTAAGCACACTCCAGGCGGATTGCTGCGTGCTGCTCTCAGCGAGGAAAAGCCGCTGCAGGTTGCCGGGGTTATCAATGCCTATGCAGCCCTGATGGCGGAGCAAAGCGGATTTCGTGCCCTGTATCTTTCCGGGGCCGGCGTGGCCAATGCTTCCTTCGGCCTCCCCGATCTGGGGATGACCACTCTTACGGATGTACTGGAAGATCTGCGGCGAATAACCGGTGCCACCGGTCTGCCGCTCCTGGTTGACGTGGACACCGGCTGGGGACACGCGTTCATGATCGGCCGCACCATCCGGGAGATGAGCCGGGCAGGAGCCGCCGGGGTACATATTGAGGATCAGGTGGTTACCAAGCGGTGCGGACATCGGCCGGGCAAGGCTCTGGTCGGCGCCGAAGAGATGGTGGATCGGATCAAGGCGGCGGTAGATGCCCGGATCGACCCCGATTTCGTCATCATGGCCCGGACCGATGCGGTGGCGGTGGAAGGACTGGAAGCCGCCATCGAGCGGGCCTGCCGCTACCGTGACGCCGGAGCGGACATGCTCTTCCCCGAGGCACTCACCGAGCTTTCCCACTATCGGCGGTTTGCGGATGCAACCGGCCTGCCGGTGCTCGCCAACATGACCGAGTTCGGCGTCACCCCCTTGTTTGATATCGAGGAACTCGCCGCCGCCGGTGTGAGCCTGGCCCTCTATCCGCTCTCGGCATTCCGTGCCATGTCTGCCGCAGCCCTGCGGGTTTACCGGGCGATCCGGGAGGAGGGGACGCAGAAGAGTGTCGTTGACATCATGCAGAGCCGTGCCGAACTCTATGCGTTCCTCGGCTACCATGACTACGAACGTAAACTGGACGAGCTGTTCGGAAAGGAGGAAAAACTATGAACGGGACTTACAGCCCTGGGCTGGAAGGGGTAGTTGCAGGTGAAACGGCGATCAGTACGGTGGGGAAAAAGGGGCGGGGCCTCACCTACCGCGGCTATGCAATCGACGATCTGGCCCGGCAGTCGACCTTCGAGGAGGTGGCGCATCTTCTGATCCACGGCAAACTTCCCAACCGGGAAAATCTGGCGCTCTTCCGGAATCGGCTCATGGCCCTGCGCAGCCTGCCGGCCGAACTGAAGACGGTTCTCGAACAGTTGCCGGCGTCAGCCCACCCCATGGACGTGCTCCGCACCGGATGTTCAGCCCTCGGCGCCATCGAACCTGAGGCTACGAGTTCTGAAATCCGGGTAGCGGAACGGCTTCTCGCCTCTTTTCCTTCCATGCTCCTGTACTGGCACCATTATCAAACAGGCGGCCGGCGCATCTCTACGGAATCCGGCGAGGAGAGTATGGCAGGGCACTTCCTGGCGCTGTTCCACGGGAAAAAACCGGAGGACCTGCAACGCCGGGCAGTGGATGCTTCCCTCATCCTCTACGCAGAGCATGAGTTTAACGCCTCCACCTTTTCCGCCCGTGTTACCGCTTCCACCCTGTCCGACTTCTACTCGGCCATTACCTCCGCCATAGGGACGCTGCGCGGGCCGTTGCACGGCGGCGCCAATGAGGAGGCGATGCGCCTGATCAGCCGCTTCGGCTCGGCGGATGAGGCAGAACAAGGTCTTCTTGAAATGCTGGCACGCAAGGAAAAGATCATGGGGTTCGGTCACAGGGTTTACAAGGAAATGGACCCGCGTTCTCCCATCATCCGGAAATGGTCGCAAAAGCTCTCTGAAGCCGGCGGCAACATGCTGCTTTACCAGGTATCCGAGCGGATCGAGAAAGTAATGCTGCGCGAGAAGCGGCTCTTTCCCAACCTTGATTTTTACAGCGCCTCCGCTTACCACCTCTGCGGCATCCCGACGACCATGTTCACACCGCTCTTCGTTTTTGCCCGTGTTGCCGGCTGGTCGGCCCACGTCATGGAGCAGCGCGCCGCAAACCGCATCTTCCGGCCGATCGCCGAATATACAGGGCCGGAACCGATGGCGTATCTGCCCATGGATCAGAGGGGATAGAAAAGCCATGACGACCCTGGCCGACATGAACATCCGCCCCTCTCCGGACCCGGAGATGGCGGCGATAGCCGACTATCTGTGCGATTGCGAGATAACGAGCGAAGAGGCTTATGAAACCGCCCGCCATTGTCTCATGGACAGCCTGGGGTGCGCCATGCTGGCGCTACGCTTTCCGGAATGTACGAAGCTTCTCGGTCCCCATGTCCCCGGCTCCACGGTGCCGCTCGGGGTAAGAGTCCCCGGCACCGGCTTTGAACTCGATCCGGTCAAGGCAGCTTTCGACATCGGCGTACTCATCCGCTGGCTCGACTTCAACGATACCTGGCTCGCCGCCGAATGGGGGCACCCCTCCGACAACCTCGGGGGGATTCTGGCGGTGGCCGATTTCATCTGTCGCCGGAGGGTTGCCGAAGGGAAGGCCCCACTGGTGATGCGCGATGTACTGACCGCCATGATCAAGGCCTATGAGATCCAGGGGGTGATGGCGCTGGAAAACGGCTTCAACCGGGTGGGACTCGATCATGTGGTGCTGGTCAAACTCGCCTCCGCGGCGGTGGCAACCCGGATGCTGGGCGGCGGCAGGGAGGAAATCATCAATGCTGTTTCCCAGGTCTGGGTGGATGGTCAGAGTCTCCGCACCTACCGTCACGCTCCCAATACGGGAAGCCGCAAGTCGTGGGCTGCAGGAGACGCCGCGAGCCGGGGAGTCCGCCTGGCGCTTCTCACCATGGCGGGTGAAAGCGGCTATCCAGGCGCCCTTACCGCCGGAACCTGGGGGTTTTATGACGTTTCCTTCCGGGGGGAACGGTTCCGCTTCCAGCGACCCTATGGTTCCCATGTCATGGAGAACATTCTGTTCAAAATCGCCTTTCCCGCCGAGTTTCACGCCCAGACAGCAGTGGAGTGCGCCATCAAGCTTCATGGCCAGGTCAGGGGAAGGCTCGACGACATCGAGCGGGTCGTCATAACCACCCAGGAATCGGCCGTCCGGATCATCAGCAAGAGCGGCCCGCTTTACAACCCAGCAGACCGCGACCACTGCATTCAGTATATGGTGGCCATCGGCCTCATCTTCGGCGAACTGACCGCCGACCATTATGCGGCTGCCGTGGCTGCGGACCCACGTATCGACCGGTTGCGCGAGAGGATGGAAGTAATGGAAGACCCTCGTTACAGCAAGGAGTACCTCCACCCTGACAAGCGTTCTATCGCCAATGCCGTAGAGATATTCTTCAAGGATGGCGGCAGCACCGGGAAGGTGGAGGTGGAGTTTCCCCTCGGCCATCGCCGGCGTCGGGCAGAAGGTCTCCCTCTCTTGTTGCAGAAATGCGAGTCGAATCTTGCCGGTCGTCTCCCCGCCGGACAAGTGGAGAAGATAATGGCACTCTGCCTCGACCGGCAGCGCCTGGAGAGCATGACTGTCGAGGCGTTCATGGGGCTGTTCGTGGGCTGAAGTGCAGGGAACGATTCCAGTCAAGACCTTTGAACCGCAAAGCCGCCAAGGACGCAAAGAGAACTAACCCGCGATTCGCCGCAGGGGGACATCTACATTGCCAGTAGCGGGGTATGCAAGGTAGGGGATAATGTGTTTTGTTAATAATCGATTCCTGGCTGAGGCTCGATCCTCTTGCGGTAGGCGTGCTTGATCTCTTGAATCTCGCTGACTGTGTCGGCCAGCTCGATCACCTGCGGGTGGGCATCTCGGCCGGTGAGGATCAGATGCATCATCGGCGGTTTAATGCGGAGGATCTCCAGAACCTGTTCCAGGTCGACCAGCTTGAGCTTGATGGCGTTGTTGATTTCGTCGAGGATCATAAGGTCATAGTTATGGGATGATATCTTCTCCTGGACGAGGTCGATGGCATCCTGGGCGTTGGCCCTGTGCTCGTCCCACGGGTAAGGGTTTCCCAGGATGCCGCAGAACCCCTTGCCGGTGGCGTGCAGCTCGATGGCGCAGTTCATCCGCTTGATGCTGTCCCACTCCCCGGCGTAGAGGTCACCCTTCATGAACTGGATGATGCAGACCCGCATGCCGTGGCCGCAGGCACGCAACGCCATCCCAAGCGCCGAGGTGGTCTTCCCCTTGCCGTGACCGGTGATGACCACGATCAGCCCCTGACGCACCTTGGGTTCGAACCGTTCGATCGTGTCGGGTGGTGTACCGCGTTTGACCATTGTTTCGCCTCCAGCTAATCTCTTACCTTCGCCATCTCAAGACCCGCCCCCAAGTCTTAACTCCCGCTCCGCTCTTTTGCCTCGGCCATCTCCTTCAGGCTCAGTACTGCTCGGGCATGTTCTCCTGGATAAGTTTTTCCGCTCATAAAGTGTAGCAGGATTACCTGAATTGTATATCGGGAAAAATGCGACAATCACCGGAAAACAGACGTTCATTGTACACCTCTGTATACGCATAAAATGTTGGCATTAATTGTGCTTAACATAACCTGTTAATTGCAATGTTTGAATGTAATCAGAGTGATAATAGCCAGTTAGCAAAATTATCTCATAATAAATTAAATCTAATTAGCGTGATTAGGCGGAGCTTGCCGTTATATTTCAAGGGTTTTTCCGGGCCTGTATAATGATTTAAGCTTAATTAAATTATTGGTGCGGGGCCGATTCGCAGTCAAAGGGGAGAGAAACTATATGAGACACCGGATAGTGGGAAATGTTGCTGCAGAGAGCAGCAAAGCCCGGATAAGTGTCATGGCAGTTGTTGGCATGGCCATTCTGATCATTGGTTTTTTTATAGCGGATAATATTTCCCCCGCAACTGCAAATGCCGCCGCTCCCCAATTGATCCATAACAGCGTTAACAGTGCTTCTGGCAAATATGGTACTTGGGGAACCGAGTATACCTGCGGCACCTGCCATAACAAACTGGCGAAAAACAATATAAAGTATGTCAACTATACCATTGCCACCCCGACCGGAAAAAGGCGGGTCATCTTTGACCGCTATACCGCTACGTCCAATGCTGTGACCGGTGTGTTCGGCAATGACTTACGGACGAGCTATGTCGACGGCTCCCGCAATGTCTGCGAGGTTTGCCATCACAGGACTATTTACCACAACTACAGTGCCACCAAACTCGTTCAAACCGGAAACTCTCTGACTCACCCGGAACACAAGAGCAACAAGAAGGACTGCAATGCCTGCCATAAGCACAACCTGGGTTATCGTCCCCCACAGCCCGGGTTGTGTACGGACTGCCACGGCGTCCCGCCGACCAATCCATCACAGCTTATAAGCAACGCCCTCGGTCCCATTCCCCCCGTCGATGCGGGTGCGCACGGCACCCACCGTTCACAGGAAGGGATGGAGTGCAGCACCTGCCACAACAATTTTGGCCATGGTCTGCTTGGCAACAGCATGATCGAATTCGGCTTCAGGATCGACAGGAAGACCTGGACGGCATTTTCCGGCATCTCCACAGTAATGTCCGGTACAATCACTGCCACCGATAATGCGGCGTTCAACAACAATTTTGCCGTTGCTCCAGGGAACCCTGGTACGGTGCTCAACCGCACCACTGCGTGGGGAACGACATGCAGTGTTTACTGTCATGGCGATGGGTGGGCGGCTCCATCGGGTAAGGCTCTCACGGGAGAGATTTCCTGGGCAAACGGACCCCTTGGTTCCTGCAGTGTCGCGGCTTGTCACGGCACCACCTCTGCGAACCCGCCGAACCCGGGGATCCCCGGTGCACATACGAGGCATGTGGGTGACCTGCAGTTGGCCTGCACCAAGTGCCACCCCGACTACGTCAGCCCACACATGGTCAATGGGCATGTGACCTGGAATATGTCCGGTCAGGGTGCTGCCGCCACATATAAAGGGTATCAGCATTTTTCAACTGCAACACTTCCCGGTGTCGCCCCCTACGGGGATTGCGACAACATATACTGCCACAGCAATGTCCAGCCGCAGGGAGGAGTCGGCGGGCCGGATAATTACAAGCTGGTCAGATGGGGCAGTTCAACAACATTGACATGCGACGGCTGCCACGGCGGCAAGCGGACCGATGCTGCGCCGATAGGTACCGGCGCCCATCCCAAACATATCAGCAATTACGCCTATGTCTGTGGTGACTGCCACTTCGGTGCCGGCGCCGACGGCACACTCATGAACCACCTGAACAATAATGTCGAGGTTGTCTTCAACACCTATAGCGGAAGTTACGGCCAGATGCCGACCAACACACCAGGCAACGGCTACGATAACTGCTCGGCAAACTACTGCCACAGTGATGGTAAAGGGAATAAGAGGGTGATTGGTTGGGGAACTGCAGGTCCTCTGGCATGTACAGCCTGCCACAAGGCAGATCAGGCTGGGAATGCCGTAAATACCGGCAAGCATACCGCCCATGTGGATAATGCCGGTTTCCTCGGCACAAACTACGGCTGCGTCACCTGTCACGCCAATACCGTCAGTGATAATACTACAATCAGCAATATCTCAAAGCACGTCAACAAACTGGCCGACTACTCTGGCGCCAGGGCCGGGCGCTACAATTCTTCAACCGGCACCTGTTCCGTCTCTTACTGCCACAGTGACGGCAAGGGGGGCTCACCGGCCATAGCTGTCAGCTGGAAAGACGGCTCGGTAATAAATGATTGCAAAGGATGCCACGGCAACTCATCAGGAGGGACCTTTGTCAGCGCCTCGGGTGAGCCAAATTACGCGAACACGGGTGCCGATACCACCTTCGCCAACAGCCACGATCGCCACATGGGCGGTGTAGGCATGTCTACCTGTGTCTATTGTCACAATGACACGGTGTCGGATACGGGTCTCAAGACCAATACATTCCATCTCAATGGCTCCAAGAACGTTGCAGCCGGTGGAGGCAAGAGCTTTACATATCTGGGTAACCGGACTTGCTCGAACATCAGCTGCCATGGTGGCCCCTCCAGCATCAAATGGGGGCAGTCTCTCCCTGCAGACTGTACCGGCTGTCATGGCAACAACGCCCTGAGCTTCGCCCCGATAAGCTCTGGCAAGCACAAGGCCCATATGAACAACGAAACAGTGCTCGGCAAAAACAGCCGTTGTGCAACCTGCCACGCACTGACTGCCAATTCCGATGACAGAAGCATTGCCGATGTTTCTGTTCACGGCAACGGCTTCAAAAACTACACCGGCTCGCTGGCCGGCAGCAGGAGCAGCTACTCGACCGCTACCGGCGTCTGTTCGGCCAGTTACTGTCACACCGACGGTAAAGGAGTACAGAATCTGCCCTTCACCAGCCTCAACGGCTGGAAATCCACTGCTACCCTCGATTGTACCGGGTGTCACGGCAACAGCAGTCCGGCAGACTTTGCCTCTACCGCTGGCGAACCTAACTATGTCAGCGCCGGTGCCGGGACGTTACGGGCCAATGACCATAAAAACCATGTGGACAGTGGAGCAGCCAGCTGTGTCTTCTGTCATGCCGATACGGCTTCCGTTACCGGGAGCATTTTTCTCAACTCCAGTACCCATGTCAACAGGCGTATCGATGTCAAGGCAGGCAATGGTAAAACATTTACCTACAGCGCCGGCAAGACCTGCGGCGACATCAGCTGCCATGGCGGCAAAGGCTCCTTTACCAAGGTCTGGGGCACTCCGGTTACAGCCGACTGTACCGGATGTCACGGCAACAACGCAGTCAGCTTTGCCCCGATCAGTTCCGGTCGGCACAAGTCCCACATCAACAATGCCGATCTCGGCAGCAACTACAACTGTACCGCCTGCCACGCCAAGACCATCAACGCCGATGAACGTTCCTTTTTCAACCGGAACCTCCACGGCAACGGTTATGTCGATTACTCCGGGGTGCAGGCGGGCAAGAGTCCGAGCTACGATCCGGCAACGGGTGCCTGTTCAGCCACGTATTGCCATACCGACGGCAAAGGCAAGCAGAACGTTGCATTTGGCCTTACCAACGGCTGGAAGTCGGCAACAGTCTACAGCAACTGTGCAGGTTGCCACGGAAACGATACGGCGCCCGCCTTCGGCAGCACCGCCGGCGAGCCGAACTATCCAAACGCCGGTGAATCGCAGCTGCGGGCCAACAGCCACGAGCGGCACATGGGTGGAGTTGGCGGAACAACCTGCGTCTACTGCCACAACGACACGGTGACGGCGGCTGGCTCTCTCAAGTCCGGCGCTTTCCATACCAACAGCACGCGTGATGTGGCGGCCGGCGGCGGCAAGAGCTTCAGCTATGACCCCGGCACCGGTACCTGCGCCAACATCAGCTGCCACGGTGGCCCGGCGCCCGCCAGGTGGGGACAGCTCTTCCCGGCCGACTGTACCGGGTGCCACGGCAACAACGCGCTGAGCTTCGCGCCGATGAGCTCGGGCAAACATAAGGCCCATATCAACAACAAGATCGTGCTCGGCAAAGACTATGCGTGCGCCAACTGCCACGCCCTGACCGCCAATGCCGATGACCGGAGCATCGCCGACGCCTCGGTTCACGGCAACGGCTTCAAGAACTTTACATCACCGCTGGCCGGCAACAGGAACAGCTACACCACAGCGACCGGCGTCTGCTCCGCAAGTTACTGCCACACCGACGGCAAGGGGCAGCAGAACGTAGCGTTCACCAGCGGCAATGGCTGGAAATCTTCAGCGGCCGTACAGCTTGACTGCAAAGGGTGCCACGGCAACAATTCTCCGGCAGACTTCGCCAGCGTGAACGGCGAACCGAACTACGCCAGCACCGGGGCCGATACGGCCCGCGCCAACAGTCACAAGAACCATGTGGACAGCGGTGCGGACAGCTGCGTATTCTGCCACGGCGCGACGGTGACGGCCGCGGGTGCGATCATTCAGGACAGCACTTCTCACGTTCTCAACAAGACCATCGATGTCATTGCCGGCGGAGGCAAGACCTTTGTTTACGGGGCAGGCAAGAACTGCAGCGACATCAGCTGCCATGGCGGCAAGGGTTCCTTCACCCAGACCTGGGGCGCTCCCATATCCGCAGACTGCACCGGTTGTCATGGCAACAATGCCGTAAGCTTTGCCCCGATCAGCTCGGGTCGTCACAAGTCCCATATGAACAACCTCGATCTCGGCTCCAACTACAGCTGTACTGCATGCCATGCCAAGACAATCAATGCCGATGAGCGCTCCTTCGCCGACCGGAACCTCCATGGCAACGGCTATGTCGATTACTCCGGGGCACGGGCGGGCAAGAGCTCGAGCTACGACACGGCAACGGGAGCCTGCTCCGCCAGCTATTGCCACAGCGACGGCAAAGGGGCGCAGAATGTTGCGTTTGGCCTTGGCAATGGCTGGAAATCGACGACCGTCTTCAGCAACTGCGTGGGGTGCCACGGCAACGACACGGCACCTGACTTCTCCAGTGCAGCGGGCGAGCCTAACTACGCCACCCAGGGTGCCGGCCAGCCACGGGCCAACAGCCACAAGATCCACGTAGGTAGCGCTGGCGCAGCAACCTGCGTATATTGCCACACAAACACGGTAAATACCGATGGCACGACCATCAAAGGGAACCACACCAATGGTGTGATCAGCTACGAGAATTCCGCCATTGCGGGCAAGACCTTCACGCCCGGCGCGGGGAAAACCTGTTCGAACATCAACTGTCACGGCTCCGGTTCACCGGCGGCAACATGGGGTGACACCCTCGGCTGCTCCGGCTGCCACGGCGGCAATGCGGGCAACGGCCCGATCAGCACCGGCAAGCACACGGCCCACATCAACAACCCGGACATCGGCAATAATCTCGGCTGCGCCGACTGCCACGCCAATGTTGTCAATACCGATACCTCCTTCAGCAACAGGATGCTGCACGCCAATGGCTTCGCCAACTACTCGGGCGTGATGGGGGGGAGCAGCAAGACTGCCTGCAACGCCGCATACTGCCACAGCGATGGAAAGGGAAGCACGGGTGTGGCGGTTGACTGGAATACCTCCCCGGCATTTTCCAACTGCATCGGCTGCCACGGTGCCGCAACCGGCTCAGGTACCTTCGCCGCCACGGCAGGTGAGCCAAACTATCAGAACCAGGCCGGACTCCGGGCAAACAGTCACCAGAGCCACGCATCTGCCGGCGCATCAAGCTGCGACACCTGCCATATCAATACCGTCGTCCCGACAGGCACCGCAATCAAGCCGGGATCGCTCCACCTGAACAGCTCCATTAACGTTGATTTCAACACAAGCAAGGCCGGATTATCTGCTTGGTATGATTCGCCGAACAAGACCTGTAACAATATAAGCTGTCACGGTTCGGGAACCCCAAAATGGGGTGACGCGTCTACTACCGGCTGTACGGCTTGTCATCCCAACCTCAGCGCGACCCATGCCAAGCATGTCGGTAATCTGTTCACCTCCGGCTCGGTTACTTTCTACAACTTTACCGCCAACCGCTCCGTCGGTACCTATTATAGCTTCGGCTGCGCCAACTGCCATCCAACCGATCCGGCCAAACACCGCAACAGCTACATCGACATCACGCTCAACAAAAACAAGGCAGGTGCCGGTTTCCTGTCGACCCTCAACAACCTGGTTAGTGACGATGCCAACGGCTACACCAGGGGAGGAGCAAACAACATCAGCTGCGAAACGGTCTACTGCCATTCGAACGGCCGGACTCTCAGCCTCGCGGCCGGCGATTACAAGCAGACTCCAAACTGGTATGGCGGATCGTTTGGTAATAACCGTTGCGGCGGTTGCCACGATAACCCGCCCCAGTATGCCGGTCAGTCCCATTACGTGGCAGCGTCCAGCATGGGCAATAACGGTTCGCCTCCCTATAAGGAGAGCGGCCACATGGTCGGCATCCACTTCCGCAACAACTCCAGGGGGAACAATCTGAACGGTTTCCTCGGTTACTCCTCGAGCGGGAGCATGGCCCACGGCAATCCTGCCATGGCGACGACCATCAGCTGCTATACCTGCCACAGCGGCATCGTGGACAGTACGCAGATCGATACCTACGCCATGACCGGTACCGGCAGCTACTTCCGTTGCGCCAACTGCCATACCTCGAACAGCAGAACACCGCTGCAGCCGGGCCAGATCGTCAACACCGCCCTGCACATCAACGGCACCAAGAATGTCGCCTTTGCGCCGATTACATTTAAAACCAAGGCCCAGTTGGCCAATGTTGGCAATGCCCTTGGCTGGTCTCGCAACAGCAACTACAAGGCGGATGATTCCTATGACAGCTCTGACCTGAGCATCTCCACCTGGGATGTCCAGACCAAGACGTGCCTCACGGCGTGCCATGTGAACCAGCCCGGCATCACCTGGGGTGCGCAGCTGAAGTGTGTAAGCTGCCACGCCAACCAGTAGGGGGGAACATGAGTACGTTGATATCCGGGATTAAAGGTAAAGTGACCATGATGATGATAAGACAGAATCCCAAGATGGGTGTGCAGAGAATAAAGCGGGTGGGATGGTTGTCCGCCACTATCCTCGGTCTTTTCTTTGCTTCCGTTATCAGTGTCCGGGCAGCTGACCTTCTTCATAACAGTGCCGATACCGCATCGAAAAAATGGCAGGCCCAGGGAGGCTGGGGTGTAACAGGGGGGAAGTATGGCAAGTTCGATTGCGCTACCTGCCATGAACCCGATGCGGCCAACCTCAGGAACATCCGTAAAACCATAACCACCCAGAACGGAGAAAGCTGGCCAAGCGGCTCGCCTTCGGTAGATGTAACCTTTCTCAACTCCACAAGCATGGGCTATGACAAGGGGGGGCACGCAGCTTCCAGCCGCATATGTGAGGTCTGCCACAGTGCCAACCAGTTCCATAACTTCAATACCGCCAATAACACGGGCGGCCTTTCACATCCGACGCCCAATGCGGTCTGTACTTCCTGCCACAAGCATAACACCGGCTTCAAGGCGGCCTGTGGCGGGTGCCACGGCAACCCTCCCACTGCTGCCGTACTTGGCGGTGATTACGGCCTGATCGGCACTCCCCGCGCCTCCAACGCCATGGCTGCCGGACAGGTGGGTGCCCATGCCACCCACACCCAGACCCGCAACATGGTTTGCGACACCTGTCACTATATCAACAACGGCACCATCAAGATGCCCAATCTGAGCAACACCATCGATATCGGCTTTTATGGTTTTGGCGGCAAGGTAACCAGCGGCACCTATGTTCCCTATTCTTCCACCAGTCGTGGCTACCGCATTGCCTCGGGCACAGCCAATACGACCATGGCAACGGTGGTAACCAGCTATGCCAATGCAAACAAATGTTCCGGGGTCTACTGCCATGGCGGCGGGGTGAAAGTAGGAGCTACCCAGGTAAAAGCACCGCTTACCGGGGGTAACAATATTGCCCCGCAATGGACCGCGGTTTCCCAGAACCAGTGCGGCAGCTGCCATGGAGTAGATGCCGCCAGCCCGCCGACAATGGGGAGCCATGTCAAGCACGTGGTGCCGGTCTGGTCGGCCCAGAGCGGCAACTGCGACCTCTGTCATCCGGCCATAGACATGTCCCACGTCCAGGGAAGCTTGCGCTGGGAGATGAAGGTAACTGACGCCAGAGTCGGCGCAAATGCAACATACAAAGGTCTGGACAAGGGTGCTACCGGAGACTTGGCCCCCAGCGACACCTACGGCCAATGCACAAACGTTGCCTGCCACACCGACGGCAAGGGGGGAGCACCGAGGCTGGATGCCACCTGGGGGAGCAGCACCTTCAATGCCGATTGTTCAGGTTGCCATGGCGGCAATGCCGGAAGTAGCGCACCCATTGCCTCCGATATGCACGGACAGCACATCAACCAGATCGGAGTAAACGGCGTCAACTTCGGCTGCGTCGAGTGTCATGCCCAGACAGTAACAGCTGACAGAACAATCGGTGTTCTTGGCAATCACCTTAATCAGCTTGTCAACTATTCCGGGGCCAGGGCGGGCAAAAACAAGGCTGCCTGCAACAGTGCCTATTGCCACAGCGATGGCAAGGGGAATGCCGGCATGGCAGTCAGCTGGTCTGGTGGAACCCCCATCGATAACTGTATCGGCTGTCACGGCTCAGCCAGCCCTGCCGATTTTGCAAGTGTCTATGGCGAGCCCAATTATGCGAGTACCGGTGGTGGTGCAGCACGGGGCAACAGCCATAAAAAGCATGTGGCCGCCGGTTCCGCCAGCTGTATCTACTGCCATGGCGGAACCGTAACAGGAACAGGCGCTTTGACAGGTGCCAATCATATCGACATGACTATCCAGGTGGCCCCCGGTGGTGGCGAGAGTTTCGGCTATCCGGGAGGCAAGACCTGCTCGACCATTTCCTGCCATGGTTCAGGCTCTCCCAATGCCGTCTGGGGCGCCACCCTGCCGGCCGACTGTACCGGCTGTCACGGCGGCAATGCAGCAGTGGCACCCAATGACATCAAGACCGGCCAGCATACCCGGCACATTAACAATGTATCGGTGAACGGAGTGAATTACGGTTGTGCCGAATGTCATGCCCAGACGGTAAATGCCGATCTGACGATCAGCAATTCCACCCTCCATGTCAATAAGTTTACCAACTATTCCGGAGCCCGCGCCGGCAAAAACACGGCTGCCTGCAATGCCGCTTACTGCCATTCAGACGGAAAAGGGAGCGCAGGCATCGCGGTAAACTGGGCAACAGGACCGGCCATAGACAACTGCACAGGTTGCCATGGTGCAGCCAGTCCGGCGGATTTTGCCAGTGTTTACGGCGAGCCGAACTACGCCGGCACCGGTAGTGGAGCCGAGCGCGCCAACAGCCATAAGAAGCATGTGGGAACTTCAGGCTCTTCCACCTGTATCTATTGTCATGCAGGGACAGTGGCTGTGGACGGCAAACTTGCCGGCGCCAATCATATGGATAAATCTATCCAGGTCTCACCGGGCGGAGGGAAGGATTTCGGTTATCCCGGCGGCAAGACCTGTTCAAACATTACCTGTCACGGTGCCGGTTCACCAGATGCGGTCTGGGGTGCGACCATGCCTGTCGACTGCACCGGTTGCCACGGCGGCAACAGCGCCAGTTTCAAACCGATCTCCTCGAACATGCATAAACCACACGTGAGCCAGTCCGGCTTGAATGGGGAGAATTACGGTTGTGTCGAGTGCCATGCCCAGACGGTCAATGGAGACCGGTTGGTGTCGAATCAGGGCAACCACGGCAACCAGTTCCCCAACTATTCCGGTGCCAGGGCAGGCAAGATTGTTGCGTCCTGCAACGCCTCCTACTGCCATGGCGACGGCAAGGGGAGCGCCGGTATGGCTGTAAGCTGGGCGGGCGGCACCCCCATAAACAATTGCATCGGCTGTCACGGTGCTGCCAGTCCGGCCGACTTCACAAGCATTGCCGGCGAGCCGAACTATGCAAACGCCGGTATCGGCCTCTACAAGGCCAACAGCCACAGGAGCCATACTGCGGCCGGCGCCTCCACCTGTGAAACATGCCACATCAATACGGTGACCACTGACGGTACGGCCATACTCGGGACCGGCCTCCACATCGACAGGTCCATCAACGTCAACTTCAATACAACCAAGGCCGGTGCCACGGCCAACTACGATCCTGTTACCCGGACCTGCAACAACATTTCCTGCCACGGCGGCGGGAACCCCAGATGGGGCGATATCAGCGCCGGATGCAGTGCCTGCCACCCGAATCCGGCAGGGCTCCACACCGTACATATCCGCGATATGCTCTCGGCCGGCATGGTTGCATTTTATAACTTCACCGGCAATCGTTCCGTTGGTACATACTATCGCTTTGGTTGCGCGAACTGCCACCCGACCGATACCGCGAAACACCGTAACGGCCAAGTCGAAGTGACTTTCAACAAGAACAAGGCTGGCGCAGGCTATCTCACAACCCTCAACAATCTGGTCAGCGACGATACCGGTGGCTACACCAAGGGGGGAGCCAACAATTTCACCTGCGAGACAGTCTACTGCCACTCGAACGGCCGAACCCTTTCACTCGTTGCCGGAGACTACCGGCAGACCCCCAACTGGTACGGCGGCAGCTTTGGCGGCAACCGTTGCGGCGGCTGCCACGACAATCCGCCCCAGTACGCCGGTCAGTCCCATTACGTTGCCGAGTCCAGTCTTGGTGACAACGGGACCCCCCCATATGCGGAGAGCGGTCACATGGTCGGCATCCACTTCATGAATACCTATGTGGGTAACAATATGAACGGTTATCTCGGCTATTCTTCCAGCGGGAGCATGGCCCATGGCAACCCGGCCCTGGCGACGACCATCAGCTGCTACACCTGCCATAGCGGTATCGTGAGCAGCTCGCAGATCGACACCTATGCAATGAGCGGCACCAGCAGCAATTTCCGCTGCGAGGCCTGCCACACCTCGAGCAGCAGAACGCGACTGCAGCCGGGCGAGATTGTCAACGCGTCCCTCCACATAAATGGTGCCAAGGATGTGGCGTTTGCTCCCATCAGTATAAAAACCAAGGCCCAATTAGCCAATGTTGCCAATGCTCTCGGCTGGTCACGTAGCGGTAACTACAAGGCAGATACTTCTTACGACAGTGCCGATCTGAGCGTTGCCACCTGGAATGCCCAGACCAAAACATGCCTCACCGCGTGCCACGTAAATCAACCGGACATTACATGGGGTGCGCAGCTTAAGTGTGTGAGTTGTCACGCGAACCAGTAAGAGGGGAAGGCACATGATCAAGAACGGCATAAAAAGATTTTTCATAAAGGGTGAAGATGCGATGAAGATACGGACTGTTATGACTATTTTTCCGGGTAGAGTGTTAAAAGGGTTGACAGCACTGGCGATTGCCTGGGCAATAAGCTTGACCCCTTTACCATCAGGTGCCGTTGATCTCATGCACAACAGTGATCCCAGTGGGGGTACCGGCTCGACAAAATGGGCAGCCCAGGGAGGATGGGGGGTGACCGGCGGCAAGTACGGCAAGTTTGAATGCTCTACCTGTCATGAACCGAATAAAAAGCCGAACATCAAGAATGTCCGTCGTGTAATTACCACCCGGAACGGCGAGAACTGGCCCAACGGCTCATCTTCTGCCGCCATATCGTTCAGCAACGTGACCAGCATGGGCGAGGATACCGGCGGCCACTCAACCTCCAGCCGCATCTGCGAAGCCTGTCACAGCCAAAACAAATTCCATAATGCAAATACTGCAAACAATATAGCAAACGGTGGAAACCTCAGCCACCCGACTCCCAAGGCCATATGCACCTCCTGTCACAAGCATAACACCGGCTTCAAGGCCGCCTGCGGCGGTTGCCACGGCAATCCACCCACGGAAGCGGTCATTGGGGGAGACACTGGCCTCGTTGGCACCCCCCGGCCCTCAAATGCGCTCACATCCGGTCATGCCGGTGCCCATGTCACTCACACCGAGACACGGGGCATGGTCTGCGACACCTGCCATTATATAAACAACGGCGGCATCAAGATGCCGAATCTCAGCAACAGCATCGATATCGGTTTTTTCGGTTTCGGCGGTAAGGTGACAAGCGGCACCTATGTTCCCTATTCCTCGGCCAATCGCGGCTACCGGGTCGCATCGGGCACTGCCAATACCACCATCGCAACAGTTGTAACCGATTACACCACCGCAAATATCTGCTCCAATGTGTACTGTCATGGCGGAGGCGTCAAAGTCGGTGCGACCCAGGTGAAAGTGCCGCTGACCGGCGGAAGTAATCAGAATCCCCGTTGGGACGCAGCCAGCCAGAACCAGTGCGGCAGTTGCCACGGCACCACACCGGCCACGCCCCCTGCCATGGGGAGCCATGTCAAGCATTCCGGCTCGACCGGCTACAGCTTCTCCTGTGATCTCTGCCATCCGGCCATTGACGTAACCCATGTCCAAGGGAGTGTCCGTTGGAGCATGAAGACTTCGGATTCCCGGGTGGGAGCTGCTGCTGCCTATAAAGCTGCCGGATCTCTTGAAGCATTGCAGCAGGGAGCAACCAATGACCTTGCCCCAAGTGCGGCCTACGGTCAGTGCTATAATCTTTACTGCCACAGTAATGGAAAGGGCGGAACGCCACGCCAGGATCCAACGTGGGGTGACGGCAATTATTCCACCGGCTGCACAAACTGCCACGGCAACAACGCCGGTGCTGTCTCCACCATGGCCAGTAACGGCCACAAAGCCCACGTTGCAAATACAAGTGCCCGCTTTGGCGGGTTTGATTTCCGCTGTCAGGAATGTCACAACGCTACGGTAAATGCCACCGATACTGCAGTGATATCCACCTCTCTTCATGTCAATGCAGCTGCTGATGTGGCTTGGGGCCCGGACGCATCGTACGTGCCTAACGGCGGTACGAGCACCCTGCCGTACAATTCGGCCCAAACCTGCACGGTTTACTGCCATTCCAATGGTCAGGGTAAATACAAGGCTCCCCCGCAGACCTGGAACACTATTGGCGATAACCAGGAGGGGACCATTGAGTGCAATTACTGCCACAACGGCCTGGCTGGCGTGCAAAATCAGATGAGTTCGGGACGGCATCTGAATCACATCAATGGCGGCCCGCTGCCGCACAGGCCCATTGCCTGTAACTGGTGCCACTCGAACACCGTAGCCTCTAACGGCCAATCGGTATACAACGGTACCGATGTCAAGCACATCAACCGCACGATCGACGTCTCGTTCATAAAAATGGCTAATTTCTCCGGAAGTTATAGCACCTCTAACCACGTCTGTTCAAACACGTACTGTCATACCAACAATGCAACCACCTCTACCCGGGACTGGGATACCACCACGGTCAATACCTGCGGCAACTGCCATGAGGCGAACAATACGACCACCGCGTCAGCCACACTGTCACCCGCACACCGCAAACATTACAACAGGTCGACACGTCCTTCCAATACGACTGAGCAGGGGTGGACCAACGTCAATCTGTCCGCCAGCACCAATATCTTTATGTGCGGTATCTGCCATCCCGGCACTCCGACGACCAGCCACCTTAACGGGCCGCCGGCAGGCGTTACCAACGGGTCTGTGGCCGAAGTGGCGATCCGCCTCCCGTTTACGCCCCCTGTCGGTGCCACCAGACCCGAGATAGTAACCCGCGGCACCGGTGTCAATTACGATGGTCGAGGCTATGGTTATTCTACCGGGACCACCTGCGATACTTACTGCCATTCCGACGGCCGGGGCAACCCGGGAAAACGCAACAGCACCAGCACGCCGAGGCTGGAATGGACTACCGCCACCGGAGTCGTCTGCGGCAACTGTCATAACCAGTATGGCGATGCTAACCCCACCTGGTCAGGTTCCCATACCAAGCATCTCTCCGGTTCACGAAGCACCAATGCCACTTGCAACGCCTGCCATGCGGCCACGGCGGCGGACAATACCACTCTGATAGCCGGCAGGCGCGACAAGCATCCCAACGGTTTCCGCAATGTGACCGGCAACAGCATTGCCGGTGCCATCCGTTGGGACAGCAGCGTCCAGCAGTGTACCAACGTCTACTGCCATTTCAACAAGCCCGTTACCTGGGGCGGCTCTCTCCCAGCGGGTTGCATTGGCTGTCACGGCTACAACGCCGGTTCCGGAGACCCGATCGCCACCAAGGGGCACACCGCCCATGTCAACAACACCAGCACCAGATTCGGCAACTTCAACTTCAAGTGCAACGAATGCCACGCTTCAACAGTAAATGCATTTGACAATGTTACTGCTGTCTCGCTTCATGCCAACAAAGTTAATAATGTGAGCTGGGGTGCCAAGTCAACGGGAGGACTCGCCTACGCAACAAACGGCTGCACGCAGATATACTGCCACTCCAACGGCACCGGGGTATACAAGGCGCCGCCGACCACCTGGAACAACATTGCTTCGGGACAGCAGGGAACCATTGAGTGCAATTACTGCCACAACGGCCTGGCCGGTATCCAGAGACAGATGAGCACCGGGCGGCACATCAACCATATCAATGCCGGACCGCTGCCCCACAGGCCCGTTACCTGCAACTGGTGCCACTCCGGCACCGTAGCCTCCAACGGCCAATCGGTATACAACGGTACCGATGTGAAACACATCAACCGCACGATTGACGTATCCTTCATCAAGATGGCCAACTTTTCGGGGAGCTACTCCACCTCGAACCATGTCTGCGCCAATACCTATTGCCATACGAACAATGCGACGACCTCCACCCGTGACTGGGATACCGCGACGGTCAATACCTGCGGCAACTGCCACGAGGCCAACAATACGACGACAGCGTCAGCCACACTGTCCCCGGCACACCGCAAGCATTACAACAGGTCAACACGTCCTTCCAATACGACAGAACAAGGATGGACCAACGTCAACCTGTCGGCCAGTACCAATATCTTTATGTGCGGCACATGCCACCCGGGCAGCCCAACTGAAAGCCATATTAACGGTCCCCCCGCAGGTGTCACAAACGGTTCAGTTGCCGAAGTGATTATGCGACCGCCGTTCTCGACGCCCCAGGGTGCCGGACGCCCTGAAATCGTGTTCCGCGGCACCGGTGTGAACTATGATGGCCGGGGCTATGGCTACTCCACCGGTACATCCTGCGATACCTATTGCCACTCCGACGGACGTGGCGGCCTTGGTAAACGGAATTACGCAAATACGGCGTTTACTCCGGTCACCAGTGTACTGCGTTGGACAGGCAGGGCTGCCGCCTGTGGAGACTGCCATAACAAGGCCAGTGACAATCCGGCAACCACAACCTGGTCACAGCCCCACAACAAGCATGCCAACACCTATGGCAACGGCGGCACCATAGGCAGCAACAACACCACAACCAATAACACATTGGTAACCTGCGCCGCCTGCCATGCATCCACCGCCTCCAGCAATACGGCTCTTGTCTCCGGTAGCCGAGCCAAGCACCCGAACGGCTTCCGCAACATATCGGCCAGCAGTACCGTAGGCTCTGCCGCATTCCGCTGGGATCCGGCAAACAACCAGTGCAAGAACGGTTACTGCCACAGCAGAGCCTATTCGTTTACCGACTATTCCACCCCCTCGATCAAGTGGGATACGGTACAGGCGGACATTCACTGCGGCAGCTGCCACAACAGCTATCCGGTTGGTCCTGATTATGCCAACGGCTATAAGGGAAAGGCCAACAGCCACCCCAAACATGCGGTTTTCTGGGGGTTCACCTGTGACTGGTGCCACAATGGAACCACCACAACCGGCAATACCATCACCAACGTCAGAAACCATGTCAACAAGAACTACAACGTTGTGGCCAACGGCACCAAGACCTTTATCGGCAAGGCCAACACCTTCACCGCTACTGCGACTACCAATCCGCCGAGCGTGAAGACCACCTGCACCAACGTCAACTGTCACGGCGGCAATACCTCAACCGTCTTCACCTGGGGGGGGACCAACAAGTGCAGCGACTGCCATCTGACCACCGCCGCCGACACGATCAACTATGCCTTCAAGAACAGCACCATGGCGACTATCAATTCTGTCGAATGGACCTACTCCGGTCATGGCAAGGCCAGCGGCACATACGACGTGACCGGGTCCAATGCGGCCAATTTCCCCGGAGCGGCCGGCACCGGCGACCCCTGTCTCTATTGTCACGACTACGACGTGATCCACGGCGATAGCGGGAACCCGCTCCGTTTGAGAAACTTTGCCGATCCTGCCTGGGGCAAGAACGGCGTCTGTCTCATCTGCCACGCCACGGGTCAGGGTAACTATGACCCGGACGGCACAGGACCCATGACGGCCAAAGGTGCGAGCAAGAAGATCGACAAGTACCATTACGGCTTGAAGCACTCGACAACTCTTAACAGTGGCCAGTTCTGCTGGGATTGTCATGACTCCCACGGCGATCGGAACAGCACCAATGCCGGGCCGATTGCCATGGTACATCTGAAGCCTGCCGTCACCTCTGATGGCGTCACCGGCATACCAACAAGCTTTACGGCGAATAACGTTTCCTTTGTTGCCAGGGCGGCAGCCTCTGACTGGGCCAAAACAGTTGCGCCTTTCAACGGCATCTGCAACGTCTGCCATACTTATAAGTCTGCCGACCCGAACAAGATGGTGCACTTCACCGCGACCAATTCTGATGCCATCCACAATACGACCACGGTCTGCACCCAGTGCCATCTGCATAGCTCTACGACTACCTACGATGGAACCGCATATAAAGGTGATCCTAAGGTCTGCGACGGCTGTCACGACGGCAACAATAACGGCGGTCTTTCTCCGGGCATTGCCGGCACTCCTTCCACCAATGCCGGCCATGCCATCCATTACAACCAGGCGACCGTCTTCAACCATTACACCGGCAACAACAAGCATACGGCCACAGCCTATGGTTTTGCCTGCAAGAATTGCCATGTGAAAACTCTCGTGAATCACCAGAACGGTGGCACAGCAGAGATGCTCGGGTCCATAGGCTATGTCCAGGGGGGGACGTCGACCCCGGACGGCCGCGATTACAACTACTATAACGCCGATACCTGCGGCACGAACAGCTGTCACCAGGATGGCAGGCTCGGAACGCCGCAAACAACCTCATTCGCGTGGTCGGGAACCAGGACATCAAACTGCGGCAAGTGCCATGTCGATATGTCTTCCAGCGCTTCTGCTACAGGCAGTCATGTCAAGCATGCCCAGGCATCCGGCATCGCTTATGCCTGCAGCACGTGCCATGGCACGGGGTACGGTTCGACGGCAATCTTTAATCCGACCCACGTGAACAACCAACTGACCCTGTCTTTCACCGGCAGCGCAGCAGGCACGACGTACCAGAAGGGGACAAGCTTCCCTCTCGGGACAGCCTTCGACACTTGTACCGTCAGCTACTGCCACAGTAGCGTCCAGGGTACCAACGGCAGCGGCGTTCCCACCTCGTACAAGACTACCCCGGCATGGGGCAACGCGGCGTCTCTCGCCTGCAGCGCCTGCCATACCGACATGACCGCTAGCGGCAGCGGCACCCACCTGAAGCATACTGCCAAGTATGCTTGCGCTACCTGCCACAGCACTGCCGGGAGCGGCACTGTCAAGCATGCCGACGGCTTCATCGACGTCACATTCAGTGGCGCAGGTGCCGGCTCCGCTTACACCCAGTCGCGTACGGCAGCAGGGAGCGACGGCTACGGAACCTGCTCCAACATCGCCTGCCACTATAACGGCACAGCCACATGGGGCGTCGGCACCCTCGCCTGTGTCAGCTGCCATCCGCTGGCGACACTCCAGGCGAATGGCGCCCACGGCAAGCATGTCAGCGCCGTGCCGACCTTCTACAACTTCACCGCCAACCGCTCAACCTTGGCGGCATACAACTACGGCTGCTCCAACTGCCATCCGCAGGATAGCTTGCTCCACGCCAACGGCAGCGTGAACGTCACGCTGAACGCTGCCAATACCGGTGGCGGCGGCAATGTGGGTAGCCTGCGAGCAAGGAACAGCGCCACTGCGGACGGCCTTGCCGCCAGCAATGGGCCTTCCGGTATATACGGCACCACCAGGGTGAGCGTGCGCTGCTCGGCCGCTTACTGTCACAGCAACGGCTACGCCGTCAACCTGAAGTACATGATAACACCCGACTGGTACGGACCTGCCTACACAGGCGACAAGTGCGCCATGTGCCACGGCAACTCACCAAACGCCAACGATCCACTCAACCAGCCCGGCTCACCGGCCCATTACAGCAAAAACTTCCTGGGCTTTGCCAACGTCAGCGGCGGCCACCTGAGGGGTATTCACACGAACCAGATCTTCACAGGGACCATCGGCCTCGCTCCGGCCGGCAACACGGCGACCGGCAGCCACGGTAACGCCGGCACGTCAACGACAATTAACTGCAACATCTGTCATAACAAAACGGTTACCAGCAGTGCCAATGACAAGAACGTCGCCTGCGTAGTCTGCCACACGGCTCTGCCGAAGAACCCGGCAGACCTGATTGCCGACAAGCGCTTCCATGTCTCCGGGAACGTGGACGTCTCATTCGCCTCAATCAGGGTCAAGTCCAAGGCCCAGCTCAGGAGCGGCAGCTATGATGCAGCCATCTGGTCCCGCCAGGTGGGCTACAAGGCTTCAGGCGCATACGACGCGGCGTTCAAGACCTTCACCACAGCGACCCAGTGGGATAGTGCCACCAAGACCTGTTCCAACATCTCCTGCCACAACGGCAAGACGGTCAAGTGGGGAGATACCGGCGGCACTACTTCCTGTGCAAGCTGCCACAGCTCGCTCTAGGAGCCTGTCGGACTTAGGGAATCGTAGCGAGAGAATGGCAAATCGAGGACAGATTTTCGGAAATTTGAGAGCGAATAGTGGACCTATTTGTCGAAAATTTCCGGAAATATGGACCGATTTGCCATTCTCGCAGTAGATTCATTCCTAAGTCCGACAGGCTCCTGACAGCCCCGTTTTTTGACGCAAAAAAGCCCCGGTTCCGTTTGGAGCCGGGGCTTTCTGTTGAAGCAGCATGCAGTCTTCCCCCTCAGGCGATTTCTTACTGCCTGTTTTCAGAGACTGAACCCGTTTTTAGTGTTCCGGCTGCACGCCGGGTTTAACGCGCTCCCGTCTCATACACCGTGCATTTGACTAGCTCCGACTGCAAGCCGGAAGACCATATTTCTGTGCAACGACATTGATCTTGTCTTTAAGATCTTTCAGTTCCGTCTCAAGCACGCTTACTTTGCGGATATCGATACCCTCATACGTGTATTGTTTCCGAAGTTCGATATCCTTGGCTTTTAACGCGCTGGTCAGGGCGGCAGTTTCTTGGATAAACTGCTGGACGGCCTGTTTGTCGGCACATTTACCGCATGAGTCGACGGCTGAAGCCGATAACGCACCGAATGAGAGCATCCCTGCCGCCACTGCAATCCCGACTATCATGTTCTTTTTCATGTGTTGTTCTCCTTTTCCTGAAATTTTCTGACAAGGGCCAGATTATGATCATTTATATAACAACATGCGTGCCACATCCGGACAAACATGGTAACATATTGATTGTACGCAATAAAACGCCTTTGGCCGTCACGGGGGTTGATTGTTTTGGTAATGAATATGCTACATGGCCCCTCTGAAATCGGGGGATTTTCTGCAGTTACCCGTCAAGCGCAGCATGATGTGCTACGTTCAAAAGCTGCATTGGATTGAGCAAGGGGGATGCTGGTGAGCAAACAAAACGGATCCAGGAACAAGATCATTGTTCTGGCGAGTGTAATTGGGATAATCGCCCTGCTGCATTATCTGACGCCGACCGAGCCCCATGCATATCACAAGCTGCACATCATTCTGAGGAAGCTCTACTTCCTCCCGCCGGTCATGGCAGCGGCCTGGTTCGGGCTAAGGGGTGCATGTGCAACGGCTTTGGCCGTGAGCCTGCTCTTTATCATGCATGCGTTTCTGGATTGGCCGGGCAATTACATGGAACAGGCAAACCAGGTGGGAGAGCTGGCGGGATTCTGGGTGGCGGGTGTCATCCCTGGCTGGCTGTTCGACCGGCAACGGTCACTTCTTCAGGAACTTGCCAATGCCAATGAGGAGACCCTTCTCTGCCTGGTCTCGGCGCTGGATCTCCGCGAGCACAACACCCGCCTGCATTCTCAACGGGTGAGGGAATATACCGAGTTGATCGCCAGCCGATTTGGCGTTGATGAAAAGACGCGCCGGGAGATAGGTTTCGGGGCTTTGCTGCACGATGTCGGGAAGATGGCGGTGCCGGACCAGATTCTCTTGAAGCCCGACAAGCTGACGGATGAGGAATGGCAGGAGATGCGCAAGCACCCTGAGGCAGGATACCGCATTGTAAAACGCATAGGTTTCCTCAGGGACGCGGCGGAGATAGTTCATGCCCACCACGAGCGGTATGACGGTGGAGGATATCCCCGCGGTCTGAAGGGAGACGAAATCCCTCTGGGGGCACGGCTGTTCATGGTGGCTGACGTCTACGATGCATTGACGTCACAGCGCCCCTATAGATCGCCCCTGTCACATGAAGAGGCGGCGGCTGAAATTCGCAAACAGAGCGGATATCACTTTGATCCGGCGGTGGTAGCAACATTTATGGCAATAGCACCAGAAGAGCTGCGGTTGATTGCAGAACGCTATTGGAACGGAGAATTGCCCGACTAAATCGACATAGATCTGCATAACCTTCCTCAATCCACGCAGTAGAATATTCCCCACCCCACTTCGAATATTCTCCACCAATTTGAACAATCAAAGTAAAATCTCATAAGCCCACATGACAATAAGCTGTAATATCAGCATGTTAGAGGTGCTGGATTGTTTGGCACGACATTTGATATAACTTTGTTGTCGATGTAAGGATCGGAGGTTTGTCGTGAACGCAAAAAGAATATCTACCTCGCTTCTCGTCATCGCGGCCGTTACTGTCTTGGTGGTTTTTGCATTTCGTGTCAGGATCGGCGCAACAGCGGACTCCGTTGCCGTTCTGAGGACAACCGGCATGACCTGCGGCAGTTGCTCAAGCAAAATCGCAAAAGCACTTGAGTCGTTGAAAGGTGTCGCGGTTACCGAGGTGGACGTTGAGGGCGGTTGGGTGGTCGTGGGCTATGACACAAAGGCGGTCAAGCCGGAGGCCCTGGCCGAGAAGGTCAGCGGCGCCGGCTTTGGCAGTAATGTGCATCTGGTACTGACACCGGCGCGGTTCAAGCAGATGACCGGCAGGGATATCGGCATGAACGCCTCGCCTTCGGGGGGCTGCGGTGGTTGCGGCACCAAAGGCGGCTGCGGCACTAAAAAACAAAGCTGAATACACCTTCTGCAAAAAATGCAGAAAATATTTTCCAACTTACTAAAGGAGACTGAAATGGCAACAAATCGCACGAAACAGGTTGTATGGGGAGGTATTGTTACTGTGGCGCTGTTGGTTGGAGCAGTCAGTGTATTTGCCTTTTCGTTGGGGAAATATGAAAAGGTCAGGACGAATGGCGGTGTCGTATCGATACCTGTTGCCAAGCTGTCCGACGGCAAGGTCCGATTTTACAAATTCGAGGACGGCGGTAAGGAGATCGACTTTTTCGCCGTCAAGGCGCCCGACGGCAGCTACAAGACAGCCTTCGATGCCTGCGACGCCTGTTATCGAGCCAAAAAGGGCTATGAGCAGCAGGGGGACAAGATGAACTGCAAAAACTGCAACCAGAAGTTTGCCATCAACCGCCTCGGTCCCAACGCCACCGGCGGCTGCAATCCCGGCTACCTGCCGCACCAGCTGAACGGCAACACCATTTCGATCAAGGTCAATGACCTGAAGGGTGGGGCGAGGTACTTCTAATGAAACTGCACACCATATCCATCAACAACCTTAAGCGTCGTAAGGCCAAAATGGCATTTTTGACCATCGGCCTGATGGTGGGAATCGCCACCATCGTCACCCTGGTGACCCTGACCCGCTCCATGTCCAGCGACATCGAACGCAAGATGGACGAGTTCGGCGCTAATATCCTTGTCACCCCCCAGAGCAACGGCCTGGCCATGAACTACGGCGGCATCAGCCTGGGCGGAGTGACCTTCGATCAGCGCGAGATCCGCGAAGAGGATCTGGCAAAGATCAAGACCATCAGCAACAGCAAGAACATCTCGGCCATCGCGCCAAAGGTGCTGGGGGGGATCAAGGTTGGGAGCCGCGACGTACTGCTGGTAGGGGTCAACTTTGATAGCGAGCTGAAGATGAAGCAGTGGTGGAAGATCTTCGGTGATGCTCCCAAAGGTGACAACGAGGTGTTGCTGGGCAGCGACGCATCCAAGGTGCTCGATGCCGGTTCCGGTGACAGCATCAAGATAAAGAACGAAACCTTCAAGGTCGCGGGTGTGCTTGACCAGACCGGCTCCCAGGATGATTCGCTCGTCTTTGCATCACTAGGTAAAGCCCAGAAACTGCTCGGCAAGGAGGGCAAAATAACCCTGGCCGAGGTGGCGGCCCTCTGTTCCGGTTGCCCCATCGGCGACATGGTGACCCAGATCGCCGAGAAGTTGCCCGACGCCAAGGTGTCGGCCATCCAGCAGGTGGTGGAGGGGCGCCTCAAGGCCTTGGACCAGTTCAAGCGCTTTTCCTACGCCATGGCCGGCGTGGTGGTATTCATCGGCTCGCTGATCGTCTTCGTTACCATGATGGGGAGTGTCAACGAGCGGACCACCGAAATCGGCGTCTTTCGCGCCATAGGTTTCAGAAAGAGTCACATCATGCGGATCATCCTGCTGGAAGCCGCCCTGGTCAGCCTGCTGGCCGGCTTTCTGGGCTATGCCGTCGGCATGGGGGGGGCCAAACTGGCCCTGCCGTTCATGGCGGAGAGCAAGAATGCCCACCTGATCTGGGACTCGACCGTGGCCTTTGGTTCAATCGGGCTTGCTCTGACGCTGGGCCTTTTGGCGAGCCTCTACCCGGCGCTGCACGCCAGCAGGATGGACCCAACGGAAGCTTTAAGGGCATTGTAGGGGCAGGTCTTGTACCTGCCCGAAGGCGGGCGCCCACAAGGGGACGCCCCTACAATAGGTACAACCTGCCGTTTCATGCGACAGTTGAAGTTTGAGAGGACATTATGGCACTTATCGAGATTAAAAACGTGAAGAAACACTATACCAGCGGCGATGATGTGGTCGAAGCGCTGCGTGGTGTGGACATAACCATTGAGGCTGGTGAATTCATCACCATCATGGGACAGTCCGGTTCCGGCAAGAGTACCCTGCTGTCCGTACTGGGGGGAATGAACCATCCCACAACGGGAGACGTGGAGATGGCCGGGGTCAAGCTGTATCAACTCCCCGGCGAAAAACTGGCCGACTTCCGGGCGCAAAACCTGGGGTTTGTGTTCCAGTCATTCCACCTGATCCCTTATCTGACCGCCATCGAGAATGTCATGCTGCCGCTGGCCATCGTCAAGACGAGCACACCGGCAAAAAAGACCGCCGCCCGGCAGGCCCTCGAACGGGTCGGTCTCGGCACCAAGCTGGACCGTCTCCCCAACCAGCTCTCCGGAGGAGAACAGGAACGGGTGGCCATTGCCCGGGCCATCGTCAATAATCCCCACATACTCCTTGCGGACGAACCGACCGGCAACCTGGATTCAAAGACCAGCGAGGAGGTTATGGCGCTCTTCCGTGAACTGAACGACGCCGGCCAAACCGTTGTCATGGTAACGCATAACCCTGAGAACGGAACTTATTCCGATCGAACCATCAGCTTGAAGGACGGCATGGTAATGAATCAGGTGCTTGGCTGCAATTGAACAGTAGAGTGGTAAGCGTTATTGATTGGATGGAATTGTCGTCATTGGTGAGGGGTATGTAAAAATCGCATGGAAAAATCATCAATAGTCCGGCCACTTATTCTAATATCCTTCATTATTGGTATCAGCTTACTGCACTATTTGACGCCGCTTCATCTCCCCTATCTGCATGCCATCTTCCAACGTTTCTACTATCTGCCGATCATCCTGGCTGCTCTCTGGTATGGCTTTCGTGGCGGATTGCTCTGCTCGCTCATCGTCAGTGTCGCCTATGCCCCCCATCTGCTTTTTCAGTGGGGTGGATGCCTGACCATGGAGATGGAAAAATACCTGGAGATCTTACTTTACAATACGGTCGGCGGAGTGACCGGCCTGCTGTCGCAACGGGAGCGGGAGCGGACGGTAGAACTCCAGAGAACCGCCCGGGGTCTTGAGGAGTCCTACCAGAAACTGCAATATCAATCGGAGCGGATCATCGTCATTGAAGAGCAATTGCGTCGCGCGGAGAAGTTGTCCACCCTGGGAGAGATGGCGGCGGTTTTGGCTCACGAGATCCGCAATCCACTCGGTTCCATACGAGGAACTGCCGAAATCCTGAAGGACGATTACAATCCGGGGGATCCCAAGCATGAGTTCATCGAGATCCAGATCAAGGAGACGGAACGGCTTAATCGGGTTGTTGAGGATTTTCTTCACATGGCGCGGCCGCAACCTGCTGACCTGCGGCCATGCCCGGTCCAGGATGAACTGGAAACAATAGTGACCCTGGTAGCGAACGATGCCCGGGATCGGCAGATCAAACTCGTGTTGCAACCGCCACCTTTCCCGGTGATCATCCGCGCCGATGGCGAGAAGCTTCGCCAGGCCTTTCTGAACATCATCATCAACGCCTTGCAGGCCACGCCGCCAAGTGGCAGCGTAATAATCTCCACAACGATTTATCAGGCAGCATTATGTGAGATCCGTTTCCGTGATAGCGGTCCAGGGATTGATGCAGAGACGCTGGGGCGGATATTCGAGCCCTTTTTTACCACCAAGCCGGACGGAACCGGACTGGGACTGGCGATCACCAGAAAAATTATCGAGAGTCATGGCGGCACGATGATGGTCGAGAGTGAGTCAGGGCACGGCACAACCGTTACGGTCAGATTGCCGATGCAGGATGAAGCTGGCGGAGGAGCACTTTGAAAGCGAAGATACTTGTAATTGACGATGATAGCTCGTTGCGGCGTGTGTTGGAATACAATCTCCAGGAGGAAGGCTACGAGGTCCAGGCAGCCTCATCGGGTGAGGAAGGCTTGTATCTGTTCGGACAGTCCCGACCCAGCCTGGTCATCACCGACATGAAAATGTCCGGCATGGATGGACTCATGGTGCTCAAGTCCGTCAAGGAGCGTTCACCGGAGACACTGGTGATCATCATAACCGCCTTCGGGACCGTTGATGTCGCGGTGGAGGCCATGAAGGCCGGAGCCTACGACTATATCACCAAACCGTTCAACAGGGATGCGCTCAAGCTGACGGTTAGAAAGGCGCTCCAATTCACTGGGCTTGCCGAAGAGAACAAACGATTGAAGGGTGAATTGTCGGACAGGGCCGATTTCCGCACCATCGTCGGTTCATCCAGAGAAATGGAGAAGGTCTTTGAGGTGGTCCGCAAGGTGGCCGATACCGAGGCCGCAGTCCTGATCACCGGCGAGTCAGGCACGGGCAAAGAGCTTGTCGCCCGTTCCATACATGCCAACAGCTCCCGCAGAGAGGCGCCATTTGTCGCCATAAACTGCGCCGCCATCCCCCGTGACCTACTGGAGAGCGAGCTTTTTGGCCATACCAAAGGGGCGTTTACCGGGGCGGTCAGGGACAAGACCGGGAAGTTTCAGGTTGCCGATGGAGGAACGCTGTTCCTGGATGAGGTCGGCGAACTTCCGCTGGAATTGCAGCCGAAGCTGCTCAGGGCGCTGCAGGAAAAGGAAGTGGAGCCTGTAGGAGGCACGAAACCGCAAAAGCTTGATGTCCGCGTCGTATCCGCCACCAATCTGAATGTCGACAAGGCGATAGCTGACGGCACATTCCGCGAAGACCTCTATTACCGGCTGTCGGTTATTCCGCTTCACTTGCCGCCGCTCCGCGAGCGACGCAAGGATATCCCGCTTCTTATCAGATATTTCTGCTCCAAGCACGGCAGCGACAAGATAACCTTTGACAAGGATGCCCTTGAAACCCTGATCATGTATCCTTGGCCGGGAAATGTGCGGGAGTTGGAAAACACCGTCGAACGTCTGCTCATTATGCGGAACAGCGATGTGATCAGCCGCGACGAGCTGCCGGACAAATTTCTGGAGAACAGTGCTTCCGGGAGTGCGATAGTCAAGCTGCCTGACGAAGGATATTCTCTTGAGCAGTTGGAACGGGAGGTTGTCGTTGCGGCTTTGGCGCGCAACTCCTGGAATCAGACCGCTGCTGCCCGGTTTCTAAGGATTCCCCGCCATACGCTCATCTACCGAATTGAAAAATACGGCATTGCGATGCCGGGCAATAAATGAATAAAATTAGGTATGATTGATGATTTTTACTTTAGCTGTTTGTTGCTTTGACTATGAAAATATTTATGTCCGTTTCAAGCGAAAGGCACAGCCGTTCTGCGCTTCTTCGCCTTTCCAGAAACGACGGTCCTCGTCCAGGTCGGTGCGGCCCAGTACGGCATTAATTTCTTAGTGGGAATGGCTGCCGTTGGAAGGTCTCGCGTTGTCCTCTGAGGGTTGTTGCGCCCCGTGGTGGTCTGTCATGTGGTCGCTGTGGTGATCGCCGTGCATCAGTCCCATGCATCCCGACAGGGTAAAGACATTCAGGATCAGCGCCGCGACGAGAAGCTTTTTCATATTGTCTCCTTTGTTGGCTCGTTGAGTGGTTTTCTTGACGTGAGCTCGTAGTGATAGGGTTTCAGATCAATCTTTCGTGGGGAAAAAAGGCGAATCCCGCCTCCTTGTCAATTCCGAAGGCTGCAAGGATCTTTTCCGTCTCGAAGAAGGTCATATCTATTTTGCAAAGTGCTTTGGAGAATGCAGAAACCTGTCGAAGCACTTCTTACAGCAAAAATAATAGAGGCTTCAACTCTCCTACAACCCGACAATCATCAGCGGCACCATCATGATGAGCATGAGCCCCGCCCCCCACCATCCCCACTTGCCGCCGCCGAAGTGGTGGGAGAAGAAGCCGTGTTCTTCGTGGCCGTCATGGCCGGCGTCCTTCGCTTCACCGACCGAGGCCTTGACCTCGTAATGTAGTGTCTCGCCCGGTTTTTGAAGGTCGGCAATGCTTACCGCCAGCTTGTAGTCGCCCGGCTTCTCGAAACTCCATGAATCGACGTATTCGTCGTCCAGGAGATCGACCTCCCTCTTGATCGTCGGTTCCGTCACTTCCTTATCATAGATCGCCAAGGTTACCTTCCTGTCCGTGACGGTCTGCCCGTCCTTTTCCAGTTTGAGGGCAAGATTGACCTTTTTCCCGGCGACAAGTTCATCCGGCGTGAGCTTGATTACCGCTTTCAGGCCGTTTTGCGTAAAGCTTTGTTCCAGGGCAAAGGCGCTTAAGGGGACGACAAGTAGGGAAAGGGCTGCAAAGAATGGTATCATTTTGTTGATCATCGTAAACCTCCGGTTCTGGTTTTTCCAGAATATCAGCAAGGGTCGAGCCAACTCGATAACGTACTGAAAATTCGAGACAATATGCTTCATGCTGTTTTTTATTGAAACCCGGAAATGAGAAAATTCTACAACGGCTGAAGAATATCCTTCACTTTGCTTTACAATATGAATTGGTGTCATGCGGAATTTCACCGATGGCGCCACGCCTGAATAATTTTTTCAGCTTTTAGATTCGGGAACAGAACAGAGCCAAAGAGGGTATAAGGCATGGGGAAAGGATTTAGCGCAAAGGGGAAAAGGGTCCGACAGGCTCCTAGTTTTGTCGATCGCTTTTGTTTTCCTGTTTCATTTCCTGATTCCGACTGAGCCGCATACCTACAGGGCAAGTCGTAGCTTGCTATGGCATGACATGTTGAAAGGAAGCGGAATTAAGATAGGATTGGAAATGCCGATGAGCCATTTTAGGAGAATATTCCACCAGCCCTGTCGGATATTGTCCAGCCTTCGGGCTCTGCCAAGCTGTAAATGCCGGAATATCAGTCATCCAGGGGCATGGCACGACTCGTGTATAAATGTTTGCCGTAATCAATCAACTGTCCGGGAGACGTCATGATATACCGTTTCGTCGCTGTTTTAGTTTTTTTTTCTCTACTCTCACTTCGCCCCGTTTGGGCCGATGAGGCGCAACCGCTCGAAGATCTTCCGCGGCTGGTTCAGACCGCTCTGGCCAACAACCCGGAATTGAAGGCGTCCGACGCCCGCTGGCAGATGTTCAGGAACCGCATCGTCCAGGCGCGGTCGTTCGATGACCCGATGCTCATGCTGAAGATCCAGAACGGCATCGTCAAGGACCCGTTCAATTTCGGCAGGGACCCCATGACCCAGAAGGTGATCGGCATCTCCCAGCAGTTCCCCTTCTTCGGCAAACGGACCTTGAAGGGGGAGGTGGCGGCGAAGGAGGCCGAGTCCTATCGTTGGAGCGTGGATGAGCGGACGCTCGAACTGAAACGGATGGTCAAGGAATCATACTACCAGATCTACTTCATCGACAAATCGCTGGAGATCATCGACAAGAACATCCGGATCATCGACGACTTCATCACCCTTGCCGAAACCAAGTACTCCGTGGGACAGGGGGTGCAGCAGGACGTCTTCAAGTCCCAGCTGGAGCGCTCCCGGATGCTCGACATGCGGATTACCCTGGAGCAGCAGCGCAAGACCCTGTCGGCCAACCTCAACGCTCTTCTCTATCGGTCCCCCGACGTTTCAGTCGGCAAGATTTCCGATTTCGAGGTGACACCCCTTTCCCTGACCGCCGAGGAGCTGAGGACCACGGCGTACGAAAACCGTCCCCTCCTCAGGAGCTACAAGGCCCTCATCGAGAAAGGAGAGGCGGGGCACAAGCTGGCCGAGAAAGAGTTCTACCCCGACTTCAACGTAGCTTTCGAGTACATGCAGCGCGACCGTATCGACGAAATGGAGAGAGGGGACAACATGTACTCCCTCGGGGTGACCTTCAACCTGCCGGTGCGGAGAGAACGCAGGCAGGCGGCGTTGGCCGAATCGTCCTCGGAGATCAGTATGGCCACCGAGGAGGCGAACAGTCTCAAGAACAGCATCAGTTTCGGCATATCCGATCTCATGGCCCAGCTGGAGAAGAGACGAAAGCTGATCGAACTGTACAAGACCGGGCTGTTACCGCAGGCGGCGCAGTCGCTGGAGTCGGCCACCATCAGCTATCGGGTCAACAAGGTGGACTTCCTGACCCTACTGGACAGTCGTGTGACGCTCTTCAATTACGAGCGGGAGTATTACGATTCGCTGGCCGACTACCAGATGAAACTGGCGCAGCTTGAAGCGCTGGTGGGGAAGGAAATTCAATAAATTTTGAGTTTTGAGTTATTTATTTTGAATTACAGTCAATACCCTGAAGCATTTAACTCAAAATTCATAATTCAAAATTCAAAACTCCAAAGAATCGTGAGGTTTTCATTATGAACATATCGAAAAAAGTGCTAATTCCGCTGATATTGGTTCTTCTTGTTGCGGCAGGGGGAGGCGGCTACTACCTGTGGCATGAGAAAAAGGCCGGAAAGGTGACACAGGAGGCCAAGCGGGGGGAAGAGGGAAAGGTGCTTTATACCTGTGCCATGCACCCTTTCATCATCAAGGACAAGCCGGGCTCCTGCCCCATCTGCGGCATGACCCTGATCAAGAAGGTTGAGGGCGCCCAGGCAAGTGCTAAAGAGATGGAAATGCTCGGGCATGTCTCCCTTTCACCGACCCAGATGGTGATGGCCAATGTCGCTTCGGTTGAGGCGAAGGTAATGCCCCTGAACAAGGAGATCAATGCGGTCGGTATCGTCCAGTACGACCAGGCGCGGCAGGCGAAGGTCACAGCCTGGGTGGCGGGTCGTATCGACCGGCTTTTCGTGAACACCGTAGGATCGTATGTATCAAAGGGGAAACCGGTGGCCGAGGTATATTCTCCCGACCTTGTCTCAGCCCAACAGGAGTATCTCCTGGCCCTGAAGAGCAGGGAGCAACTAAAGAACTCTCCGATCCAGTCCATTGCCCAAGGAGGGGAGGGGCTGGTGGCCTCAGCACGGCAACGGCTAATACTTTTGGGGGTGAAGGACGAACAGCTCGCCGGTCTGGAAAAGTCGGGGCAGCCCAACATTCGCCTTTCCATCTACACCCCTCTCTCCGGAATCGTGATCGAAAAGATCGCCCTGGAAGGGCAGTACGTCAACACGGGTGATCCGCTCTTCAACATTGCCGACCTCTCTTCGGTCTGGGTGGAAGTGGAAGTCTACGAAAACGAATTCTCCTTTATCAAGATCGGCCAGGCTGTAGACATCGTCTCCCAATCGTATCCCGGCAAGACGTTCCGGGGGAGAGTGGCGTTCATCTACCCATTCCTCGACCCGAAGACCAGAACGGTCAAGGTAAGGGTGGAGATCCCGAATCCGGGGCTCAAGCTGAAGCCGGACATGTTCGTGAACGCCTCCGTCAAGGTCCCGCTGGGGAGCTCCATCGTTGTCCCCGTAACTGCAGTGATGGATACCGGCAACCGCCAGGTGGTATGGGTGGAGATGCAGCCGGGGATGTTCGAGCCGCGAGACGTAAAAGTCGGCGCCAGGGCAGGAGACAACATGCAGATTCTTTCGGGACTGAAAGCCGGAGAGAAGGTCGCATCAAGCGGCGGTTACCTGATCGACTCCGAAGCTCAGCTGAAGGGTGGCGGTGGCGGACATGAAGGAATGCCCGGCATGAAAATGGATGAGAAAGGCGGTCAGAAGCCTGCCGCACCTGTTCAGCCGGGCCATGAAGGGCATACCCCTGCTGCACCGGCCCCGAAAAAGGGTGGCGGCATGGGCATGGATGATATGAAAATGTGATCTTTGTAGGGGCGGCCCCCTGTGGCCGCCCAAACCCCAGGCAGGCACAAGGGCCTGCCCCTACAATAAAAAGATAGTAACTATTCAGCACCGTCAAATCATAACTCCCCCTAGCCCCCTCTTAGCTTAAGAGGGGGAATAAATCCTCCTCCCCTTAAGTTAAGGGGAGGCCGGGAGGGGTTATGAAACCCATGCGAAAGCCTGTGGATGAGCTGCTGAATAGTTACAAAGGATATTTATTTTATGATCGAAAAAATCATCGAATATTCCGCCCGCAACCGGGTCATCATCCTGATGATCTTCGGCCTCATCATCGCCTGGGGGGTCTGGTCGGTCTACAAGACCCCGGTCGACGCCATTCCAGACCTGTCCGACAACCAGGTGATTGTCTTCACCGACTATCCCGGCCGCTCGCCCCAGGTGGTGGAAGATCAGGTCACCTACCCGTTGGCGGTCAACCTCCAGGGACTCCCCCAGGTCCGTGCCGTGCGCGCCTCCTCGGCCTTCGGCTTCTCGATGATCTACGTGATTTTCGAGGACAAGGCTGACATCTACTGGGCGCGCACCAGGGTCCTGGAGCGGCTCAACTATGCCGCATCACTCCTCCCTCCCGGAGTTGTCCCTACACTGGGGCCGGACGGCACCGGCGTCGGTCATGTCTTCTGGTATACCATCGACGGCAAGGGGTACGACCTGGAGCAGCTCCGCACTCTCCAGGACTGGTTTGTCCGTTACCAGCTGAACACCGTCCCCGGCGTGGCCGAAGTGGCATCCATCGGCGGCTTTGTCCGGGAGTACCAGATTGACCTCGACCCCAACCGCCTCTTTGCCTACAAGGTTACGGTCGGCCAGGTCATGGAGGCAATCAAGCGCTCCAACAACGACGTCGGTGGCAGGCTGCTTGAGCAGGCGGACGCGGAATTCCTGATCCGGGGCAAGGGGTACATCAAGTCGCCCAAGGACCTTGAGGACATCGTCGTTGCAGCCGACATGCGCGGCACCCCCATCTACGTGAAGACCCTCGGCACTGTCCAACTTGGCGGTGCCATCCGCCGGGGGCTCCTGGACATGAACGGCGAGGGGGAAGCAGTCGGCGGCATCGTGGTCATGCGTTACGGCGAAAACGCCAAAGACGTCATCGACCGGGTCAAGGAAAAGATCACTTCGCTGGAAAAAGGACTTCCGCCGGGCGTGAAAATCATGGTCTCCTACGATCGCTCAGACCTGATCGAGCGGGCCATAGAAACTCTGAAACGGGCACTGACCGAGGAATCCATCGTCGTTTCCCTGGTCATCCTGGTCTTCCTTCTTCATTTCCAGAGCGCCCTGGTCATTGTCCTCACACTGCCCATCGCGGTCCTGATCGCCTTCATCACCATGCATCTACTTGGAGTCACCTCAAACATCATGTCCCTCGGGGGGATTGCCATTGCCATTGGCGTCCTGGTGGATGCCGGGGTCATCATGGTGGAGAACTGCTACCGCCACCTCTCCGAGATGCCGCCCGAGGAGCGCAAGGAAAAGCGGCTGGAGGTGATCATCACCAGCGCCAAGCAGGTCGGCCGGGCGATCTTCTTCTCCCTGGCGATCATCATCCTCTCCTTCGTCCCGGTCTTTCTGCTGGAGGGGCAGGAAGGAAAGCTGTTCCATCCCCTCGCCTTCACCAAGACCTTCTCCATGATGGGGTCGGCATTCATCGCCATCACCCTGGTGCCGGTGCTGATGTACTACTTCATGCGGGGCAAGATGCCGCCGGAAAGCGCGAACCCGGTCTCAACATTCTTCATCAAACTTTATAGCCCCGTCATTCGCTGGGTGCTGAAGTGGAAGAAGACCACCATCGCCCTCAACGTCGTCGCTCTGGCCGTTGCCATTCCGATGTTCATGAGCATCGGCAGCGAATTCATGCCGCCGCTTGACGAAGGGTCGCTCCTCTACATGCCGGTAACCCTCCCGAATGTCTCGATCAACGAGGCGAAGCGGCTCATTCAGGTCCAGGACCAGATCATCAAGAGCCTCCCCGAAGTGGAGCATGTACTCGGCAAGGTGGGGCGGGCGGAGACCTCCACCGACCCTGCGCCGATTTCCATGTTCGAGAGCATCATCATCCTGAAGGACAAGGATAAGTGGCGCCCCGGCATCACCAAGGCCGACATCGTCTCCGAGCTGGACGCCAAACTCCAGCAGATCGGCGTCCGTAACGGCTGGACCCAGCCGATCATCAACCGGATCAACATGCTTTCCACCGGGGTCCGTACCGATCTCGGCGTGAAGATCTTCGGCAACGACCTGAACGTCCTGAAGGATCTCGCGGTGCAGTCCGAAGGTATCCTGAAGACCGTTCCCGGCGCTGCCGACGTGGTGGCCGAGAGGGTCACCGGTGGCAACTACATCGACATCGACATCGACAGGGAGGCGGCGGCCCGCTACGGCGTCAAGGTTGGCGACATCCAGGATGTCATCGCGACGGCCCTGGGGGGGGAGATGCTCTCAACCTCCGTGGAAGGAAGAAACCGCTTCCCGATCCGCCTCCGCTACATGCGCGACTACCGGGACAACATCCCGGCCATCCAGCGGATTCTGATCTCCGGCATGAATGGCGAGACTCCCGTGCAGGTGCCGCTGTCGCTGGTGACCAAGCTGAAGGTTTCCACTGGCGCGCCGGAGATCAACAGTGAAGGTGGACTTCTGCGCTCTATCGTCTTTCTCAATGTCCGTGGTCGGGATATGGGAGGCTTCGTCACTGAGGCGAAGACCGTGCTGGAGAAACAGCTGAAACTGCCACCGGGCTACTACGTGGCCTGGTCCGGTCAGTGGGAGAATCAGGTACGAGCCAAGAAACGGCTCCAACTGCTGGTGCCGGCGGGGATACTGATCATCTTCATTCTGCTCTACTTTACCTTCCACTCGGCCCTGGAGGCGAGCATGGTCATGCTCTCGGTCCCCTTCGCCCTCGTCGGCGGCGTCTACCTGGTCAAGGCGCTGGGCTATAACATGTCGGTGGCGGTCTGGGTCGGCTTTATCGCCCTCTACGGCATCGCCGTGGAGACCGGGGTGGTGATGGTCATCTACCTGCATGAGGCCCTGGACAAGAAGCTCATCAACGGGCCGTGCACTGAACAGGACATCTACGACGCCACCTTCGAGGGGGCGGTGTTGCGGCTTCGGCCGAAGCTGATGACCGTGGCAGTGGCGCTGATCGGCCTCGTTCCGATCATGTGGTCCACGGGCACCGGCGCTGACGTGATGAAGCCGATTGCTGCACCCATGATCGGTGGGATGATTTCCTCGGCGGTACACGTACTTATCATGACGCCGGTGATATTTGTGTTGATGAAGAAGCGAGATCTGAAAAAGGGAAAATTGCAATATTCGGGTATGAAACATTAATTCACAAGGGGCGCCGCTTGCTGCGCCCAATCAAGGGTAGGGTAAGCCCTACCCCTACGAAACCACAACGAAAAAGGAGAAGAGAAGATGAAAAAAGCAGCAGTGATTCTAGCAGTAGCATCCTTTGCCCTTGCGGCTCCCCTGGCATCCTTCGCCATGGATCACGGCTCCATGAAGATGGAGCACGGCGAGCATATGATGGACAAGGGGAGTCTCGCCCACGAAGAGGTCGTGGATGGTGTCAAGGCCACCTTCAAGATCATCAGCATGGCCGAGCATATGAAGGCCATGAAGATGGAAATGCCGAAAGGGATGAAGGAGACCCATCACATCATGGTGGAGTTCAAGGATGCCAAATCGGGCAAGGCCCTGACCGAGGGTGAGGTTACAGTCAAAGTGCAGAACCCTGACAAGAGCTATCAGACCAAGGACCTGATGGGGATGGAAGGGCACTTCGGTGCCGATTACGAAATGGCCAAAAAGGGGAAATATGGCGTGATGGCCAAGTTCAAACTGGCAGACGGTAAGGTTAGGAGCGCCAAATTCTGGTATACGGTGAAATAATGAAAGGTTCGAGGAACGAGGAGTGAGGACTAACCTCGTTCCCCGTTTCTTATCAGGAGGTGACAATGGTCAAGAGATACCCTCTTTTTGTATTGCTGTCACTCATTCTCGTGTCCCTCCCGTTTGTCGGTTGCAAGAAAAAGGAAGCATCTCCCCCGTCAAAACAGGCCAGGGTCTCCGCCACCAATGCTTATGAGAAATATTTCGGCCCGGCTCCCACCACCGACAAGGGGACCTGCTACGCCTTCGTCATCTACTTCCCGTCGGCGAAAGAACCGGGGAAGGTGGTCCCCTTCCCGTTCTTCACCTTTGACGAAGGCTCCATCAAAAAGGTGGCGCTGGAACGGCTTCTGACGGGAATGGAGGTGGGGAGCTACCGGGGTGAGATTGCCCAGCCGTTCGCTTCCGGTACCCGCATCCTCGGGGTTACGGAGCAGCAGGGGGCCGTAGCCGTAAACTTCAGCAAGGAAATCCTCGCATCAAAGGCTGACGACGCGATTGAGCGGGCGATACTTAACGCGATCGTTCTTACCCTCTCCCAATTCAATGGCGTTAAGGAAGTGCGGGTGCAGGTGGAGGGGAAGGAGGGCGGCGTGATCGACGGGAAGGAAATCGGCAAATTTCTCGGTCATGGCGGGCTTGAAAAACAACCCCTTACCCCAACGAAAACCGCTGTTCTGAAGCCGTCACAGCCGAGGCTTCTGAGCGTTACCGCCATGAAAGATAAGGGGGCGAAAGAGGTGGAAGAGGTGGAAGAGGTGAACGCCTTCTTCGACCGGCCGGTTGACATCAAAGAGCTGAAGATGACCGACAAGGACGGCAGGCCCTTCGAAGGGGAGGTCTTTCACTCTGTGTTCGACATGGCGGCGGTCCTGAAGCCGAAGGAGCCTTCGATTTTCAAGGGAGGGATGCCGGTTAAGGTCCGCTGGAAAGTGACCGACAAACTCGGAAGACAGGCTGAAGGGGAAAGCGAGTTTTCCCTGGATGTAAAAGAACACTGAAAGGAATAAGTCGTGAAAAAATCAATATTGATTGCCTTGACTATGCTGACCGTTGCCCTTTTTGTAAACGGGACTGCCATCTCCTCTGAAGGGGACAAACACGGAAAGGGGCATGCGGGAAATGCGAAGATGCAGAAACTCCACGGCATGATGCCAACTTACGCAGTGATCCAGGCAAAAATCAATGGAGCCCTGGAGAAAGGTGATTCGTCAGCAGTAGTGGCGGAAGCGGGAAAAATACTTGCCACGACCGCCGACCTGAAGAGGGCCAAGCCTCACAAGAACCGCAAGCAACTGAAACTGTTCAGGGAAATGGCAACGGACTTTGAAAAGGAAGTGAAAACTACCGCCGAACTTGCCGGGAAGGGGGATCTTACCGGCGCCAGAGCTGCTTTTGTGAAGGCTGGAGAAAAGTGCGACGAATGCCACGCAAAATTCCGGGAATGACCAAAGCCCGGCGGTGGCCTGAAAACCGGGAACATTGCAGCTGAAAGTAGAGGTAATATTTTGAGGAGAATGGGCATATGCCTTTCGCTCGGTTGAAAAACAGGCTTCTTGCCAGGATATTTACCTCTTTCCCATCCCTGGCGGCACGGTGGGGTCGGCAGCTCGATGCTAATATCTCGGACATTCCCTGGACTGAACCCCAGAAACCCTTGAATGAGGCGATACTGGCCCTGGTGACCACTGGCGGGGTCCATTTGAAAACCCAGGAACCGTTCAACATGGCCGATCCGAACGGCGACCCAACCTTTCGGGAGATACCCGCGGACACCCCCGCTGATCTCCTCACCATCACCCACGACTATTACGACCACCGGGACGCGGAAAGGGACCTGAACCTGGTTTTGCCGTTGCAGCGGCTCAGGGAAATGGTGGAGGTCGGCGCCCTGAAGGCCCTCCATCCTATAGCTTACGGTTTCATGGGTCATATCGACGGCCCCCACCTGCATACCCTTCAGGAAGAGACCGCCCCCGCGATTGCCCGGAAGCTTGCCGACGCCGGCGTGGACTACGCCCTGCTGGTTCCTGCCTGAGGGAGCTGCAACCGGTCCGTGGGGCTGGTGGCAAGGGAAATAGAAAGGGTGGGAATCCCCACGATATCCATCTCCATTGTCCGGGAAATCACGGAGAAAACACCCCCTCCCCGGACAATCTTTCTCCGTTTTCCTTTCGGACACGCCTTGGGGGAGCCGGACAACCGAGACCAGCAGTTCACCGTGCTTTATCTCGCTTTCCGGTTCCTCTTCGAGGCTGACCTGCCGGGAACGATCCGGGATGCCGGGCTCCGTTGGAGACGAGATACTTACGCGCATCCCGACTGGGATGGATTTCGCCGACTCGCACCAAAAGCGCATCATGTCGGGAATGTGAATGAGTGACCAGTAAGGATTCGCTCTGCTGATCCCTTTGGTTTATTTTTTAGCTTGACTAAGAAAAATAAAACATTGTAGTTAGCTAACATTGTACGGAAAGCAACGGCCGTTGCCAAAGGGCCGGCAGAGCAGGGTCGACGGCTACATTGCTGCGCAAACCGGCAAGAAAAGGAGATATCCGTGTCCGATAACCTTACGGAACTTTTCGACCGGCTGTATCGCGACAACCAGGCGATGGTGTACAAGCTGGCCCTGGGGCTCACCGGCAATGGGCATGACGCCGAAGAAATAACCCAGGAGGCGTTTTCCCGGGCTTTCCGTTCCTACCATACCTTTCGCGAAGAGTGCTCCTTTTCCACCTGGATCTATCGCATCACCATCAACGTTGCCAACGATTACCTGAAGCTGAGGGCCAAATTCCCGGTCCATGCGCTTACCGAGGATCTGGGCTATTCTCTGGAAGAAATCATCGACCCTGATCCCGCCAACAACCCGGAAACCGAACTCCTTGCCTACCAGGCAAGGGCGAAGTGTCTGCACGCCATGACGGAATGCCTTCCGACCGAACAGCGAAAGGTATTTTGCCTGGCAATCACCCTGGGCCTTCCCCACAAACTCGTCGCTGAAATTCTCGACTGCTCGTTGAGTTCGGTCAAAACCACCCTCCACCGGGCCAAGAAAAGATGGTTCGGTTACATGGAAGACAGGTGTCAGCTGATCAGGAAATCGAACCCCTGCAGCTGCAAGCAGTGGGTCCGCTTCGGCCTGTCGCAGGGGTGGATATCTAAACAGGCCTTGGCCGATCCCCGTCAGCCGATTACAGCAGAAGCCAGGGAAGAAGTGGCCAGGCTGAAGGCGCTGCGGGACATCTACCAGGACCTTTACCGGGAAACGGCCGACGCATCTTATGCGCAAAGGATCAGGGAAGGGATACAAAACAGCGAATGGGCCATTTTTTCCTGATTTATTTGTAACCTTTTGCCTCCGGCGCAGTCTAACCGGTAGATCTCAAAAATCAGGAGGCTTATCAGATGGACACAACAGGTTCAGGTTTGGCAACACAAGGCGGCGAGTTTAAAACGGGAACGGTACAGGCCAACGGGCGGGATGTCAGCTTCATTGAGATGGGGCGGGGCCCCCTTGTCGTCGCTCTCCACGGTTTCCCCGATCTCCCCCGGACTTTCCGTCACCAGATGCCGCAACTGGCTGCGGCAGGCTACCGTGTCGTCGCACCCTTCATGCGCGGCTACTCCCCGACAGATGCCCCGGACGAAGGCCCCTTCGAAGCCGCCATCCTTGTGCAGGATGTGGTGGCCTTGATCGATCAGCTGACGGACCGTCCCGCGGTCCTCATCGGGCACGACTGGGGGGCCACGGTCGCCCGTGGCGCTTCGATCCTCGCCCCGGAAAAAATTTCCGGCATCGTTTGCATGTCCGTGCCGACCGCAGAAAATTTCGGACGGGCGCTGGTCACCAATCCAAGCCAACAGCGGCGCTCCTGGTACGTGTTTTTCTTCCAGCTCCCCATCGCTGAAATGGCGGTGGCCCATAACGATTTTGCGTTCATAGAACAGCTCTGGCAGGAATGGTCGCCAGGCTGGAACTGTCCTGAAGAGGTTATGGCTGAAATCAAGGGGGCCTTCCGCAGGCCCGGCGTTCTGAAGGCAGCCTTGGGCTACTACCGCTCCCAGTTCAACCCGTCCCTCCAGCATCCGGGCCTCGCCGAGATACGGAAACGCCTGGCTGAGCCCATTCCCGTTCCGACATTATACCTGCACGGGGCCGATGACGGATGCATCGGCGCGGAGACGACCGAGGGGATGGAAGGCGCTTTTCTCCATGATTTCGAAAGGCATATCATTCCGTCTGCCGGCCATTTCGTACATCAGGAACAACCGGAAACGGTCAATCGCCTCATCTTGAATTTTTTGAGCAGACAGCACAAATAGGAAAGGAAATGTCATGGGAACTGAGATCAGGCCTTTGCTGGACATAAAACCGGCGAAAGACTATGAACCAGCCTTCTTATGTTAGAAGCTGGAGGCAACTATGGGCACCCGTTACCACCTTTTTGCGGGCGTTTTTTAACCATATCTAACCACAGATTCTGATAAGGAGGGAATATGAAGATATCGGTCATCCTCGCTCACCCGGACGCGGAAAGCTTCAACCATGGCATAGCAGCCACAGCAGAAGCCGCTCTCAAGTCAAATGGTCATGAAGTCTTCTTTCATGACCTCTATGCGGAGGGGTTCGACCCGCTCCTTTCCGCCGCGGAAATCCCGAAGGGAGCCAAGCTTGATGCCTTGACCGCGCAGCACTGCGCCGAAATCGCGGCTGCGGACGGCATCGTCATCGTCCATCCCAACTGGTGGGGACAGCCGCCGGCGGTTCTGAAGGGATGGATCGACCGCGTCATCCGTCCCGGCGTTGCCTACGAATTCATTGAGGGGGACGGCGGTGAGGGGGTGCCGGCGGGGCTCCTCAATGCCCGCGCCGTCCTCGTATTCAATACCTCCAACACGGCCGCGGCGCGCGAGCGGGAGGTGTTCGGCGATCCCCTCGACACTATCTGGAAAAACTGCATCTTCGGCCTCTGCGGCGTTACGAACGTCCAGCGCCGCATGTTCGGCATCGTGGTGACAAGTAGTCGTGAGGAGAGGGCAGGTTGGCTCCGGGAAGTGGCCGAGACTGTTGACGGGCATTTCCCGGCGTGCGTCTGACTGACAGGGCCGAAGATAGTTTCGGCAACCATCGAGGCGGTGAAATCGATGGCCTTAATTACTTTTTAATGATAGGATTGGCTTGGATTAACGATCAAGGGGAGCATAATGCAGAAAATTTTATGGATTTTGGCCATACTGGCGATGACGATGAGCGGTTGCGGGGCCGAATGGTTCCCCGAGACGGTGCGGTCTCCAACCACTCCCGATGATTTCTTTTTCACCCCAGCCGTATTGTCCGGAGTGACACCAAAGTCGACGGCAACATCTAACGCCATAACCATTGCCGGTATTCAGAGCGGTTCTGCGCCGATCAGCGTTTCGGGTGATGCGAGCAGTCAATACAAGATTAGCGATGGCGCATTCACCAAGGACGCGGGGACCGTGAACAACACGGACAAGGTCACTGTGCAGCACACCGCCGCAAGCGGGGTGGCCCAGACCATTACCACTACCCTGACCATTGGCGACAAGAGCGCTTCCTTTTCCAGCAAGACCGCCAATGTCGACAGCTTTAACTTCACAAAAACCGGCCCTGCGAACACATCCATTGTTTCCGAGCCAATCACGTTGACCCTGGTACCCGGTACCTACAAAATAACCATCACAAACGGCACATATTCATTCGATAAGATCAGCTTTGTAGATACCGAGCAGACACGCTTCTTTAATAACAACCAGATCATATATATACAGAACGTTACCGCTAAGACTTCCGGCGGTGTCGTCACCACTGTAGTCACTATTGATGGGGTGGTGAGTTTTTTCAAAACTACTGCTGAGTAGGGAAGGGAAATTGTGAGGCCGTTATTTCAACCAATACAGCAGCCCCTCTAATGATATGGCATACACCCGGTAGGGCTTTGGCCCGACGAAGGCTTGGCTGTTGATGAATATCGTCGGTGTTCCGTAAAAATTGGTGTTGGCAGCCTCGTTCAACTGCTTATTGACCAAATCTTCTGTCGCCGGATCATCGACGCATCGGTTGATCCCGGCGGAATCCAGGCCAAGGTCGGCAATCGCTTTTTGAGCAAAAGCCGCATCGTCCAAATTGGCTTTATCCGTTGCAAAAAGGGTGTCGTTCAACTTCCAATACTTTGCCTGGTCCTGCTGATAGACGCAGCGTCCAAGGCGGGTCATCAAATCCGTCTTTACTTTCACCGGGTAATTTACGAAAGTAAAGTCAGCCTTGCTCTTGTTGGCCAGATCCTTGATCATCGGATAAACTTTCCGGGTATAATCGCAGCCATAGCAGCCAATCATCACGATCTTATCTTTGTCCCCCCTGTTGAGAACCGGAAATCCGCTCATGTCGACCCCTTTCGGGGTTAAATCGGTTATGGTCGTCGGCTTGAGTCTGCAGGTAGCTGAAACGGCGGAAACCTCATTATTTTGCCCCTTCGGATCGAATACACAAAAGGCGGTCTGGTTTAAACCGTTGCAGCTCCCGGTGATGTAGAACATATACACCCCGCGCACGGCCAACAGACTGCTGCCGATCATCAGAAGAAAAAAGACCCAGGATAAAATCTCTCCAATGTTATACTTGTCTGGAATCTTCATCATGCGCTGAGATTATCTTTGGGGGAATTGTGTTTGAAAGAATTGATTTTTTCATTTACAATTTAATGAGAAATAGTTTCTAACCGATATCTGCTCAGCGTTGTCCGGTTTGGTTTGTGCATCAAGGTTGTTAAGCCCCATTAGGGGCGTTTGAATGTAGCCGGGGGATTCATCCCCCGGATGAGATGCTATATTTCCCCACGTCACGTACGTGACGTGATGATATTTTGCCTGGATGACCGGGGAATGAATTCCCCGGCTACCAGTATTCTGTCCCTACGGGACGTAAGCAAAAACCAAACCGGACAACGCTGATATCTGCTAAATTTCTCCACCTGCGTTGATTGGGAAAAAGAAGATGATTAAATTGTCTCCATCGGGGAACAAATACAGTGGCGGGTCTGTCTCATCATATGAGTGACGACCGGGACGGCACCACCGATGAGGATGCCGCACTGGTGGCGTCATGGCGGAGCGGGGAGCTTTCCTCGTTCGAGGCGCTGGTGCGGAAACACCAGAAGCGGATGCTCAATATCGCCTTCCGGATCACGGGAGATTACGAGGATGCCTGCGAGGTGACGCAGGACGTCTTTGTTGCCGCGTTCCGGGGTATCGATTCCTTTCGCGGAGAGGCGCGTTTCTCCACCTGGCTGACGAGCATCGCCGTCAACCTGTCCCGGAACCGGCTCCAGCAGGTTCAGGCCAAGAGGCGAAACGAGGCGTATTCCCTGGACGGGCCATCGGTTGGGGAGGATTGTGATGTGGTTCCCGAGCGACCGTCGTCAGCCCCATCCGCCTTGGAACGGCTGGAGCGGCTCGACCTGCATGAAAAGCTGCAAGGGTGCATCAAGGCACTTACCGCCGAGTTCCGGGAAGCGATAGTGCTCAGGGACCTGCAGGATTTTTCCTACGACGAGATGTGCGCCATCATCAAGGTCCGGGAAGGGACGGTCAAGTCCCGGCTGTTCCGGGCCCGGGAGATGGTGAAGGACTGCCTGAAACGGGCGGTGGGAGAGCTGTGATGGAGCATACCGAGATACGCCGCACCCTTTCGGCCTACCTGGACAATGCCGTCAGTCCCGACGAGAAGGCGGAGATCGAGGCGCACCTTGCCCGCTGCGGGAGCTGCCGCGTGGCGCTTGGCGACCTGGAGCGGACGGTCGGGCACCTGAAAAGCCTGCCCGAGGTGGAGCCCCCACCCTGGCTGACCGCACGGATCATGGCGCACGTGCGGGATGCTGCTGAGCCGCAGCCCAGCTTATGGCGGCGGATTTTCCTGCCGCTCCGTGCGAAGCTGCCGCTCGAAGCGCTCGCCCTCGTTTTCCTCTGTGTCACCGGCTATTACCTGGCCCGGACAAACGCCCCGCTGGTACAGCTGACGGCCCCCTCCCCCGTCAACCGGGAAGAAATGTCTCTCCCGGCGCCGGTGCCGCCAGCGCAGGGAAAGAAGCCCCCCGGGCCGGCGGCCCCTCCCAAAGCCCTTCCTCCGGTACCGCGCGCTGCAACCGGAATGCCGGATGCGGTGTCGAAGCACGAGGCGGAGACACCGGCCTATGCACCTCCTCCGCCGGCACACGCGCCTGCTCCCTTGTCAACTCCGTCGGCAGCGGCGCCGGCGACAGCTTACCCCTTGCCGGCACCAGATTCACGTGCTGCCGACGAATGGATTGAGTCGCGGAGGGAAGCGGAGTTATTGTCTCGCCGGTACCGTGAGGATGTTTCCAGAGGGATGATGCAGAAGAGGGCCATGTCGGACGGGACGCGGTATTCGACACAGTCATCCGGTGGTGGATCGTCGTCGGCAACTGCTCCCCGGGAACCCTGGTCGGAGCAGCAGGAGCCGTCGGAGCAAATGGAGCGCCCTGGGCAGGCGGCGCGGCCGGAGCGGGTAGAGGTGTCCCTCAGGGTAAACGATCCTGCCGGCGCTGTCAGGGCAATTGAGGAGGCGGTCACCCGCTCCGGCGGCAGGATCGTGCGCCGCGTCTACGGCGAGGCAAGCCATCTCCTCTTTGTGCAGGTTGGAACAGGGAAAGCGCCGGAACTCATGGGCCGGCTCGAACGGATCGGCACGCTGCAGAGGCCGCCGCTGGTAAGCGAGCTGGAGGATGGAACGGTCGATCTGTCCATCAGGTGGTAAAGCCGTGTTGTCATTCAAAAAATTTCAGCGTTACGTAAAAAATAATAAAATGCACTACTCCGGGAACTTTTTCCCCGTCCCCCTTGTCTAACCATGCAAAGAGGCGAAATGCCGAAAGCGACAAGGAGGGACGCATGAGAACAGTGGTGCTTTTAATGATTTTGCTGGGGGTTGCAGCCGGCGCATGGGCCGGCAGTGTTGGCGATGCAGTCGAGGTGCGGATCATATCCGACAACGGGAGCGAGCTTCCCTTCTACCCCGTGTCAGGACGATCGCTCAACCGGAAGGTGTATGCGGAGGCGATCAAGGGGGACCAGTACGGCATAGTGGTGCGCAACCGGCTGAACCGGCGGGTCGGCATCGTGGTGGCCGTGGACGGCAGGAACATCATCACGGGGAAGAAATCGTGGCTCAGGAACGACGAGCGGATGTACATCCTCGAACCGTACGCCGAGGGGGAGTTCAAGGGATGGCGCACCGGCGACGACCGGATCAACCGCTTTTACTTCACCACTGCCGCCGATTCCTATGCCGCGGCCTTCAATGATGCATCTGCCATGGGGGTGATCGCCGTTGCCGTCTACCCCGAGGTGCAGCGCTACGACCCGCCGGTGGAAATATACCGGGGCGCCTCCAGGTCGCCTCTACCCGCACCGTCGGTGCAGAAAAAAGCCATGGCCTCCGACAGGAGCAGCGAAAGCGCCGGCACCGGCTACGGCCGGGAGGAATACTCCCCGGTGCGGACAGTGGCCTTCGAACCCGAGCGTGCGGCACTGGAAAAAATCTACGTCAAGTACGAATGGCGCGAAACCCTCTGCCGCAAGGGGATTGTCGCCTGCAGGAAGCGCCTGCCACGGCCGCATAACCGCATGTGGGACGACGATGGCTACGCTGCACCGCCACCGAGGAGTTGATGAGAGGACGCCCGTAGAACTTCACAACAACAACGACGCTAGTACACTGTAACATCTGAATCTAACCCCCCTCAGTCCCCCCTTACCTAAGGGGGGAAGCCTTGAAGTCTCCCCTTAGATAAGGGGAGATTTAGAGGGGTTATCCGCAAAAATAAGTGTTACATGGTACTAGCAACAGGGAGGGACGAATGAACGCATTAATACGGATTCAAAACTGGCTGGTTGTGACGATCACATGTCTGGCATTGGCGGGGCCGGCGTTTGGCCTCGATAGAACCGCTGCCCCTGATGTCAGCCCTGAAAAAGCCGATGGGGATTGCGCCAAGGATGAAATCAGCGTGAAGGGGACGGTCGAGCATGTAGAACTCGAAGGGGGTTTCTGGGGAATTATCGGGGATGACGGCAAGCGCTATGATGTCGTCAATCTGACGAAGGAATTCCAGAAACAGGGGCTCAGGGTCAAGTTTGTCGGGAGATTACGCCCCGGCCGGGTCTCTTTCCACATGTGGGGTGTTATTGTCGAGGTCATCTCGATTGAAAAACTTGGGGACACGAAGAACAAATGAGAGTAGCAGGGCTGAAACTGAAAATTATGCAATCAATCAGGATACCGGGGGACGAACGGATGTCGAATCGAATAGTGATGTTTTTCTTGATAATGTGTGTGGCTGCCCTGGCATGCGGCAAGGTTCAGGTCGCCTGCGCCCAGTGGACGGGCCCGCCCATCATACCCCAGCAGCCGCGATTCCAGCCGCCGCAACCACAGCAGATACAGACCCTGCCGAATAATTACCTGCAACCGGCGCTGAAGGACCTTCCGTCGGCACCCCAAGTTGTTAACGGGAACTCCGGGACCGCCGGCGGGAGCGATAATCCGGCGGTCGAGCCGGCCAGGACAGAACCCCGCCCGACGTCGGCCCCTGTCAAAGAACCGGTTCCGCCACCTGTCGAAAAACCGGTCTCGGCGCCCGAGCCGTCGAATTCGAAAACGCCCTGGCTTCTCGCCGCCGGGGTGGTGGTCGCAGCCTTTCTCATCGGACGCCGAACGCGGTAGTGCAGAACCGTCATGACAAAAATAGCTGCGTTGGGAGAATCAGGAGAAATCGGACGAATTTTTTGGAAAGGAGACTGTTTAAATGACGAGAGCTATCCGGCGTCTTATCTTGGCATTACCGTTATATCTGCTAGTTGCGTCAGGCGCCGCTGCGGGTGAGCTTGAGGATGAGCTCATTAAAACGGCTGAGGGGGGCCAAGCGGATGTTGTGCGGGTCGCGATGGAAAAAGGTGCGGACGTAAATGCCCAGGACATTTTCGGCCTTACGGCATTGATGCGGGCCGCCATGCATGGCCACACGGACATTGTGCGTACCTTGCTTGAAAAGGGTGCGGATGTAAATGCGAAAAACTTTGTGGATACGACGGCCTTGATGCATGCGGCCGGAAGCGGCCACACGGATATTGTGCGTGTCTTGCTTGACAAAGGCGCGGATGTAAATGCAACGAACGCTATCGGCATGACGGCGTTGAGCATTGCAGATGAAAACGGCAAAGACGATATTGTGCATATTCTTAAAGGAGCGGGGGCAAAATAGTCCGCAAGAGTTACACGCCCCTGGCCTTGGCTGGCGGATTGTTCTTGCGGTCGATTCCCCGGCTCCTCTGACCGGCATGATGTATCCGTTTGCATTTACAGAATAGAGAAAAGAAAGGAACCGAGCAATGAGAGCAATATTCCTGATCTGCCTGGTAATTGTCGCGATCTCGTCCTCCCCATGCATGGGGGGAACCGTCCTGGGAAATTCCACTGCCTCCCTTGCGGGAACCAACCCATCCCCGCTGTCCCCGTCTGTTCCATCGAAGATCACCCGGGTTGGCATGCTTTGCCCCACCGAAAATGAAGCGGCCAGGCAACAGTACAACAATGCCCTGGAACTGCAACAGGAAGGGAGGCTTCGCGATGCAAGGGAAGCATACCAGAAGGCTGTCGAGCAAGATTCCCGGTACTGCGATGCAATGGACAACCTGGGGCAGATGCTGCGGACGGAAGGTGATGTAAAACAGGCGATCTACTGGTACGAACGCTCACTTGCGGTAAAGCCTGACAACGCCGTTGCCCACCAGAATCTCGCTGTCGCGTATAATGTTCAGGGCGACCAGAACAAGTCACAGTCGGAATATCTGTGGCTCATAAAAAATGACTCCACTAACCCGGAAGGCTACTACGGGCTGGGTGCGATCCTCCTCGGTTCCGGGCAGACGGATGCAGCAATTGAAAAACTGGCGCTTGCCGAAAAGATCTATCGGGAAAATGGTTCGTCATTGGCCATGGATGCCCAGTATCTGCTGGGAGTAGCCTATTTCAACAAGCAGGATTACAAGAGGTCCCGGGAATATCTGGCGCTTTCCTATGCCCAAAAGCAAGATGACCCGAATGTCAATTATCTCCTCGGTCTTTGTTACCTCGACCCGTCGACAGGGGATAAAAAACAAGCCTCTGAATTTTTACTGAAAGCCGGGAAGTTGGGCGTACAGGTCCCGCCGGACGTATTGCAGCAGTTGGGCAAGTGACCTTCTCATTCGAAGGTATGAGGGGATAAAGACGGGGAGGGGATGCCCTCCCCGCCTCAAGAGGGTGTAAAAAGGTTTGTGTAAATGGTCATTAGGGGGTACACCAAGTTACCCTAAGGAGATCACATGACTATTAACACCGACGTAATCGACGATCTACTCAAACATTATAAGACCCCCGAAGAGATTCTAGGGGAAAACGGGCTGCTGAAGCAGTTGACCAAGGCTGTTCTTCAGCGGGCGCTCCAGGCTGAAATGACACTGCACCTCGGCCACGAGAAGCATGCTTCCGTTTCCGCCAAAGGTGGCAATGCACGCAATGGCTCGTCGGCAAAGACCATCAAAGGCGATTTTGGCACCATGCCGATTGAGGTCCCTCGTGACCGGGATAGCAGCTTTGAACCAGTCATCATTCCCAAAGGCCAAACCCGGTTCGCCGAGTTCGATGATAAGATTATCTCCCTGTACTCCCGCGGGCTTACCACTCGTGAGATCCAGGGACACTTGGAGGAAATCTACGGTGTTGAAGTATCCCCCGCTCTGATTTCAATAGTGACTGAAGCAGTAGCTGAAGAGGTCAAAGCTTGGCAGAACCGCCCGTTGGATGCGCTTTATCCCATCGTTTACATGGATGCCATCAGGGTCAAAGCCAGAGGCAATGGCCATGTTGTGAACAAGGCTGTCTATCTGGCCATCGGCATCAACATAGACGGTGCCAAGGAAGTTCTGGGAATGTGGGTCTCCGAAAACGAAGGAGCCAAGTTCTGGTTGCAGGTTGTGACCGAACTTAAGAACCGTGGTGTCCAGGACATCTTCATTGCCTGCGTTGACGGCCTGAAGGGGTTCCCTGAGGCCATAGAAATAGTTTATCCCAACACTCAAGTCCAACTTTGCATCGTCCATATGGTACGCAATTCCTTGAAGTTCGTTTCGTGGAAACAACGCAAAGAAGTTGCGACAGATTTGAAGGTTATCTACCAGTCAGCGACCGCTGAGCAGGCCGAAATGGAACTGACAGCATTTGAGGCAAAATGGGACAAAACACACCCGACGATCAGCCAGTCCTGGCGCCGGAACTGGGCGCAAGTTATACCATTTTTTGCCTATCCAGCTGATATACGAAAGGTTATTTACACAACCAATGCCATTGAATCACTGAATATGTCACTCAGAAAGGTGACCAAAAACCGGGGCTCGTTTCCCAATGATGAGGCAATGTTCAAGTTACTATACCTGGCGCTGAGAAACATCGCGAAGAAGGCTCTGCAACGAATCAAGTGGGTAGAGGGAATAGCGACTTTAGGTTGAGCTTGCCTGCAACCAGATAAGCCATGCAGATCAAGTTGTCAGGATTCCGATAGCCTCGTGCCCGAGTTTTGGCTGATTGAATTAGGCTGTTGATGCCCTCAATGAAGCCGCTAGTCAGGCCGCTTTCAAAATGTGCCAGAATGCCATCCCAATGCTCTTTTACAGATTCGGCCATGTTCTTGATGAGTTGGATTGAGCTTGCGGCGGCTTTCCGATGCCATTTGGTCAACAGGGTTTCTGCCTCCGTTCGGCTTGAAGCAAAATAGACGTTCTGAAGGTTCAGCTTGTGCATGTAAGCTTCCGTACTCCTTAAGCTTTGACTGGTGATAATGGCATCCAGGCGCTGTTCCTCTTCCGGTGTCAGGTTCTCTGGATTTTTGAGGAACAGGTTTCTGCTCTTTTTCAGGATTTCAGGAAATAACCTGGCTTCTTGAGCCCTTATCTTACTAAGCTTATCGTTCATAAGCTTGATGACGTGGAATTTATCGAAGGTGACCACGGCATGGGGCAACTGCTCTTTGACACCCTTTATGAATGCCTTGGACATGTCAATAGCAGCGTCTGTGATGCTATCAGGATCGCCGCCATGTGACTTAAGGTCCGCGACGAAGCTCTTGACTGTTTCGTTGTCCTTTCCCGTCGTGCCGAACAAGAGCTTATGCATGTCGAGGTCGAAGAAGAAGGTGACGAATTTCTCGTCATGACTGCGCCCGGCAAAGGTTTCATCCGCACCGACCCTCTTCACCTCGGAGAAGTCTTCTGCGGCCCTTGCCTTCTCGACATAGGATTGAATCAACCGCCATAGACGGGTATCGGTAACGGCAAACAGCCTGCTCATGACCTTCACCGGCAAATCACGAGCCATGGTCATGGCCAGGGCCTCAAACAGCAGCGTAAATCCTGAGCCTGCGCGAGCCCAGGGTACCTGGACCAACTTCACGCCGCAGTCGCTGTTAGGGCACTTTACCCGTGGAACACGCGCATGAAGGTAGGCTTCGTACTGGAAGAAATTCAGATGCCGCCACTCTTTCTCCGTGGTGTCATGGACTGGTGACAACGTTCCGCAGACCGGACAGGGAAAGGTGGCTCCCCGCTGGAAGTCGATGGTTATGTCCAAACGACTTGACTTCTTGTTGAAGTCAACAGAGGTAACCTTCCACGGGATGGCAATTCCAAGAGCAGCACCAAAAAGATCTTCAGGATTCATAGCGATTACTAACCTCCAGGCTGAGTGATGGTGGCCTATCTTACATCAACCCGGCCCAGGCTACCCACTCAATTCGTCGAGGAGCCGCGAAGAAATGGACCCTGCCGATCAGAGACTGGAAAGCTGCCATGAACCGCTTTTCCATTCTTTTTGAAGACAGAATGCCAAGCTATTAAAAACAGGGAACCAAAACCATTTACACAAAACTATTGACAGGCCCCGCCTCAATCCTCGCCGCCGAGGGTGTAAAAAGGTTTGTGTAAATGGTCATTAGGGGGTACACCAAGTTACCCTAAGGAGATCACATGACTATTAACACCGACGTAATCGACGATCTACTCAAACATTATAAGACCCCCGAAGAGATTCTAGGGGAAAACGGGCTGCTGAAGCAGTTGACCAAGGCTGTTCTTCAGCGGGCGCTCCAGGCTGAAATGACACTGCACCTCGGCCACGAGAAGCATGCTTCCGTTTCCGCCAAAGGTGGCAATGCACGCAATGGCTCGTCGGCAAAGACCATCAAAGGCGATTTTGGCACCATGCCGATTGAGGTCCCTCGTGACCGGGATAGCAGCTTTGAACCAGTCATCATTCCCAAAGGCCAAACCCGGTTCGCCGAGTTCGATGATAAGATTATCTCCCTGTACTCCCGCGGGCTTACCACTCGTGAGATCCAGGGACACTTGGAGGAAATCTACGGTGTTGAAGTATCCCCCGCTCTGATTTCAATAGTGACTGAAGCAGTAGCTGAAGAGGTCAAAGCTTGGCAGAACCGCCCGTTGGATGCGCTTTATCCCATCGTTTACATGGATGCCATCAGGGTCAAAGCCAGAGGCAATGGCCATGTTGTGAACAAGGCTGTCTATCTGGCCATCGGCATCAACATAGACGGTGCCAAGGAAGTTCTGGGAATGTGGGTCTCCGAAAACGAAGGAGCCAAGTTCTGGTTGCAGGTTGTGACCGAACTTAAGAACCGTGGTGTCCAGGACATCTTCATTGCCTGCGTTGACGGCCTGAAGGGGTTCCCTGAGGCCATAGAAATAGTTTATCCCAACACTCAAGTCCAACTTTGCATCGTCCATATGGTACGCAATTCCTTGAAGTTCGTTTCGTGGAAACAACGCAAAGAAGTTGCGACAGATTTGAAGGTTATCTACCAGTCAGCGACCGCTGAGCAGGCCGAAATGGAACTGACAGCATTTGAGGCAAAATGGGACAAAACACACCCGACGATCAGCCAGTCCTGGCGCCGGAACTGGGCGCAAGTTATACCATTTTTTGCCTATCCAGCTGATATACGAAAGGTTATTTACACAACCAATGCCATTGAATCACTGAATATGTCACTCAGAAAGGTGACCAAAAACCGGGGCTCGTTTCCCAATGATGAGGCAATGTTCAAGTTACTATACCTGGCGCTGAGAAACATCGCGAAGAAATGGACCCTGCCGATCAGAGACTGGAAAGCTGCCATGAACCGCTTTTCCATTCTTTTTGAAGACAGAATGCCAAGCTATTAAAAACAGGGAACCAAAACCATTTACACAAAACTATTGACAGGCCCTCGCCGCCTTGATTTCATCCTTGATTTGAAATCGGAATTACTTGTGACCCTTGAGCAAATCATCGAGCAAGTCGTTTGCTTCCTTCAGCTTTTGCTCCAGTTTCCTGATCTCTTCATCCGTATAAACTCTTTTTCCTTTTTTAATCTCTTTATTCAGTTTTCCGATCTTCTGCTGGATGCTGTCCACTTCGTCAGTGCAGCCTTTGGAAGCAAGGAGACACTGGTTTTTTTCTTCTTTCGTCATATCGGCGGCGAATGCCGGTAATGCTGCCGACATGACGAATGCCGCCATGATTGCTATCCCTATCCTTTTCATGGAATATTCCTCCGATTAGATTGGTTTCTTAAGATTCAATCGCACATTCGGCACATGTCAATCCCGGCAGACCGGAAGAGTCGATCTCCTCCGGCCCGCCGTCCGGTTTTGACAATCAGAATGCGTAAACCATCATGATACGTGTCGTATAGGGGTTGTCCGGGTCTGCGCCGTTTTTGGCAACTCCTTTGAAATAGTCGCCGAGGAATATGTAGCCGCCCTGTAGCCTTGCGGTCAGGTTGTCGAAGAGCTTGTAGCCGATTTCGGCGTTGATCTCGGTGCCGAGGTAGTTGCTGGAATTTTTGACCCCGGTATTCAGGTTGGTCGGCTTGTTGGCATTTTCCTTTGCCACGGCGGCAAAACCGGCATAAGCGTCGGCGAACAGCTTGTCGGTGATCGCCACATCATAACCGATAGAGCCGAAGATCACCCCCTGGTCCTTGTTGTTGATGGTGTAAACAATGGCGTTATCCGTGGTTCCGGCAAACTTGTCCTTTCTCAGCATCCGCATCTCGGATTCATAGTCATGCTCAGCGCCGCTATCGATATCCTCAACGGCCTGGAAGGCATTGCTGGTGCTTCTGGAGGTGCTCTTCTCACCTGAAGCATAGAGAAACGAGGTCTTGATGCTGCCGGGACCAACCTTGGCCCTGGCTGCAACGCTGCCGGCAAAGGCGTTCAGGTGCCTTTGAGTCCCGGGCCCCTCCAGGTTGCCGAACTGGTAGAGCAGAAATCCCTCGACAGAGGCGATTCCCATGGTGGCTGCCGCGTTGACGCCGAGGGTATGGGCGATCTCCTTGGTAATGGCGCGAATGGCGTTAGTGCCCCCCACATCATCGTTCAGCAGATAATAGGAGCCCCCCAGGACCATGTCCTTGTTCACCTGGTATTTGCCGTCCAGGATGAGCAGGTCGCGGGCCTCTTTTCCGGCTATCGATCCCTTGTCGTCAAAACGGAACCATCCCAGTGCGAGGGAGGTATTGTTCATCCTGGAAGAAGCCAGCACACCGGCCATGTCCGCATCGACGAAGATGCCGTTATAGGCATCCTCCCAGGGTTGCATGCCGACTTTCATATTTACCGGCGTTGCCGGGATATTGAAGTCCAGGTAGATACTCTTTGTTTCGAGATTCACCTCGTCGGCCCCGAGGGCGCCGCCTTTGTTTCTGGCCACACCGTATGAGGCATCGCCAAATCGGGAGTCGATCTCGAAGTGGGTGACCAGCTTCAGGTCATCGTTGGCCTTGGCCATATACTTGAGCCTGGCTCGTTGTTCCACGTAACTGTTGGTCGGGGCTTTGCTGTCTTTGCCCGCGGGCTCATAGAACTCGCCCGGCGAGCCGTTGTTGAAGTTGGAGATGAAACCCTTCACCCTGTACATGCCATGAAATTCATTCTCCAGGGCCATTGCCGGTAATGCCATGGTGGCGGTTATGGCCCCGGCGGCAAGTACTGCCGCTACCTTATGCTTGAAACACATTTTCTGCCTCCTTTTAATCGATGCCAGTTGCCGATGCTCTTCATTCCCACCCGAATAAAGGGCAGATCGGCATATAGAGGGCGGCAGCAAGGGTGGCTGCTGCAGCGCAACTGTGTTCTTCCTGCCTGTCTTCGGCCTTGCCAATTCCAAATCAAGGCGCTATCTTCGTTGGTTCGTTTCAGTGCGACATCAAGACCGGGACGGTCATGTGCCATCATGTTTAAATGTTCGCGATAGTGACCGGGATGGAAAAATTCCTGGTCAGGTGCCCCTTGAGCATTTCCTCGAAGTCCGCCTCGCGGTCGCCGCAGTAGACCAGGGATGAGGCGATTTCAGCCGCGAGAACGGCGTACTGGTACTTTGCCGGCAGCTTGTCGAGCCGCCGGCGATACTTGTCCTCGTCCCGGAGCAGCAGCGGCAGATGGGCCAGAATAGCTTGGCGAAACAACGGCTCTACGCAAAGGTGGGGGCGCCGTTGGAAGAAGTTGAATAATCTGGCGTAATGGGCGTTGATCTCCAGGCTGATTGCGTCCGAAATCTCGGTATAGAGAAGGTTGCAGCCCGGTTCACGGTGGCGCCGGAAGATCAGCCGCGCCTCATCCTCTGCCCGCTTTTCGAGGATTTCGATGACATCGGCCACATAGCGCTCCTTGAGGGAAAGAAACTCATCTTCGCTCAAGAGCAGATTGGCGATGATCTCGTAGGATGAGGAAATCACCCCGCACTTGTTGGCGGAGGCGTCGCGCATGATGACGATTCCCCGTCTCTGCATCTGGATGCGGGCCTCCGGGGTAATGAACGAATTGGCCCCTTCCACGATGGCCCGGGTGGTGGGGGTGCCGTCCTCCCGGAACAACCGGTGCCAGTTGTGCTTGTCGATGGTTTCCGGCCTGCCGCCGGCGGGTATGAACAGGTCGGTGGGTACGGAGAAGAGGAGATTGCCGAATTCCCGGTGGAACTCGTCCATGGTCACCCATTGCTCTTCGGTCCCGGCCCCGGTGCTGACTACCCGTTTGAACAGTTCACGCAGCCCGTCGGTGCGGTGCTGCCGGCGATACAGTATGAATCCGCCGGGGTGAAGCCTGGTCGGGTCGAAGGCATCCAGATCGTCTTTAAGCAGGATCCGTTGCAGTTCCTCCCGCTGCACACCTTCCGGGTCAAAAATGGCTCCGCTGCCGTCCAGCATGAGCTTGATCCTGACCTGCGGACATTGTTCCAGCAGAATGCACATGGCGTTGCCTGCTACGTCGCCGTTGGGTCCGCCGGTGAACTTGACCGAAAAAGGGTCTCTTCTGATGTCGATGCCCAACTCCTGCATGGTGATCTCGGCGAACTTCACCACCCCTGTCGAGGTGACCCCGTACTCCTTGTGGTTGATGCCGACCTTTTTGCTGGAAATGATGCCTATCCCCAGGATATAGCCGCGCTTCAGCGATTGGCGGGCGATCATCTCGATCATGACATCGTGCATGTTTTCGTCGGGTCCGAGCTCGATCGGCTCATCCTCCCGGTAGTAGTCCACCACGCGCTGGTCCCGTGCCGTGCCCCCTTCGGTGACGAAGATATCGAGGAAGGCATTGAGAAAGCCGAACTGGAGCTTGTACAGCCGCTGCGTCAACAGGTCCTGATCCTCCAGGTTGGCGGCATCGAGGACCACCACCATCTTCGACCCTCCTTCGTAGATGTCCTTGTTTTTCAGGTGCTGGGTGTGGGCCAGCACGTACACCTCGCGGAACAGGGTGCTGGCGGAGGTTACATAGTCGTCACGGTTCCGGGTGATGATGGTGCGCCATCCCCCGCGGGCAATGTCGGAGAAGCCGATATGGTAGCCGGCGCCGTAGCGGCCGAAGAAGAAGGTAATCCTGAAGGGGACTTCCGTCGGCAGATCCGCGATGAATTCCGGGTTCAGTTCCGCGAGATAGGCGGGATCGAGGCGGAACGCCAGCGCATGCTTTTCCGGGACGTAGAAATTGGTCTTCAGGGTATTGCGAATGAAGGTGATGCAGCACCTGAAGATCGACCGGCGGATGTCGTCGATGTAACGGTGACCGGTGTTGTATTCCTCAATGAAGCGGGTCGTCTCCTCGAGCATCCGCCGGTAAAACTCATCCCGCCCCTCGATGCCCGGTTCGAATCGGGCGCGGAAGAGCGCTGACAGTTGCAGGGCGATATCGGGATGGGAATGAAAGGCCCGCATCACATCCTCATAGCCGAACGGATCCGGGTGATGGTGGGCGAGGTTGGTATGGCAGAAGGAGATGAACGCGTTGACCAGGGACCCCTCCTCGCCGGTCATCACTTGCCGCGTCACGAAGTCGCGATAGGTCGGTGAGGCTGTGGAAAGGATCTGGGTATTGTAAAGCTCCTTCTGCAGCCGGTCAAACAGCTCAGACCCCTTTGCCAGCGAACCGGCATCCCGTTTCCGCACATAAAAAGTGCCGAGAAAATAGGGGTGGACGCCATTGGAAATGGTCAGGCAGTAGGCCCGTTTTATTCCCAGGTTGAGGCGGTTGAACACCTCCATGATCTGTACCAGGAAATCCTTTTGCGGCGGGTTGCCGACGGCAAACATGACTCTCGTCTCGCCGCGCTCCGCCGGGCTCTCGGTCTCCTCCACATCCAGGTAGATACCACCCTGCCGGTTACCCTGCTGGTAGAGCCAGAGGATCTGGGCAACCCGCTTGGGGGGCGAGATACGGATGTAGCTTTCGCTGTTGAGCCAGAGGATACGCAGAAGCCCGTCCAGCTCCGCCAGGTCGAATTGCGGATAGCGGTTCTGCAGGGCTTCGATCACGCCGGCCCTGATTTCGGGGGGGATGGCCGCATCTGTAGCCCGGACGATCTCCTGGTGCTCCTTCCGGTCGAAATCGAACCTCTGGACTTCCAGTTCATGGGATAACCCCGGCACCGTCCCGTCGGAATGGGTAAACTGGGCATAGGAGATCTCCCGCTCCTGGAGGGTTCTCAGTGTATCGTAGAGCGAGCCGGGCAGGTTCAGGCGCGCCAGGATCAGGGTTTTTTCCCGGTCGGCCAGGATCAGCCGCTGGTTCCTGCCCAGGCTCTGGAGGCCCGCCGCAAGTGATGCAATGGCCTCAACCTCTTCCTGCATGGTAATGGAGAAATACGGGTCCATCTGTCCCTGAAGCCAGTCCAGATTATTCTCCGACCGGCCGCCGCCCTCTGTTATCTTCTCCTGAACCTTCTCGTACAGACTGTTTTCGGTCACGAAATGCATGTTCTCTCCCTTGCTGGTTAAATCCCACCCATGCAGAGGTACTTTATTTCGAGGAAGTCATCCACACCGTACTTGGAACCTTCGCGGCCGAAGCCGGATTCCTTCACCCCGCCGAAGGGGGCGACCGCCGTCGAGATCAGGCCGGTGTTGATGCCGACGATGCCGTATTCCACCGCTTCGGCAACGCGCCAAACCCGGCCGATATCGCGGCTGTAAAAATAGGCGGCGAGTCCGAATTCGGTGTCGTTGGCCATGCGGATCGCTTCCTCCTCGGTACTGAAACGGAACAGCGGTGCAACAGGTCCGAACGTTTCCTCGCGGGCAACGGCCATATCCCCGGTTACGTCGGCCAGAACCGTCGGCTGGAAAAACGACCGGCCCAGTTCGTGCCGTTTGCCGCCGCAGAGCACCCGCGCCCCCTTGGCTATCGCATCGGTGATGTGCTCTTCGACCTTCTCCACCGCCTTCAGGTCGATGAGCGGACCCTGCTGGGTTTCACCCTTCAGCCCATCCCCGACCTTGAGCTTCTCCACCGCTTCGACCAGTTTGGCGGCAAAGTCGTCATAGATGCCGTTCTGGACCAGGAAACGGTTGGTGCAGACGCAGGTCTGGCCGGTATTGCGGTACTTGGAGATGAGCGCCCCCTCCACTGCAGCATCCAGGTCGGCATCGTTGAAGACGATGAACGGCGCGTTCCCCCCGAGCTCCATGGCCAGCTTCTTCACCGTGCCGGCGCACTGCACCATCAGCAGCTTGCCGATCTCGGTCGAACCGGTAAAGGTGAGCTTGCGGACGATGGGATTGCCGGTCATCTCGCCGCCGATGGCCCCGGAGGCGCCGGTGACCACATTGAACACCCCGGCCGGAACCCCGGCCCGGGCCGCCAGTTCGGCCAGCGCCAGGGCGGAAAAAGGGGTCTGGGTGGCCGGCTTGACCACCATCGGACAGCCGACGGCCAGCGCCGGCCCTGCCTTGCGGGTAATCATGGCCGCGGGAAAGTTCCAGGGGGTAATCGCGGCACAGACGCCGATCGGTTCCTTGATGACCACGATCCGCTTGTCCGGCTGGTGCTGGGGGATGGTATCGCCGTAGACCCGCTTTCCCTCTTCGGCGAACCATTCCAGAAACGATGCGGCGTAGGTAATCTCGCCGCGCGCCTCGGCCAGGGGTTTTCCCTGCTCGGCGGTCATGAGCACGGCCAGGTCCTCCTGGTTTTCCAGCAACAGTTCGAACCACCGGCGCAGGACAGCCGACCGTTCCGCGGCGGTTTTGGCCCGCCAGGCGGGATACGCGGCATTGGCAGCTTCGATGGCGCGCCGCGTCTCGCTCGCGCCCATCTTCGGAATGGCGCCGATCGTTTCGCCGGTTGCCGGATTGGTGACCGCAATGGTCTCGCCGTTGTCGGCGTCAACCCACTGGCCGTTGATGTGACATTGCTCGCGGAAAAGGGTGGGATCTTTCAATGTAAACATGGAATGCTGCCTCCTGTGTGAGGTAATGAATTGCGTTGTTCAACGTAGGGGCGGACACGTCCGCCCAACGATCTCCAGCCGGTGAGGGCGCATGCCATGCGCCCCTACAGTCCCAGGTATGCCTCGCGGATGGTCTGGTCCGCCTCCAGCTCCTTGCCGGTTCCTTCCCCGACGATGCGGCCGTTCTCCATGACGTAGCAGTAATCGGTCACCTTCAGGGTCTGATGGACGTTCTGCTCCACGAGGAAAATGGTCAGCCCCTGGCGGTGCAGTTCCTGGATCACGTTGAACACCTCCCTGACCATGAGCGGGGCGAGGCCTAGACTCGGCTCGTCGAACATGATCACGTCCGGGTCCTGCATCAGTGCCCGGCCGATGGCGACCATCTGCTGCTCGCCGCCGGAAAGGGTTTCCGCCGTCTGGTTGCGCCGTTCCTCTAGTCTTGGGAAAATGGAGTAGACCTGTTTCAGGGTCTGCGCCCTCTTGCCGTGGGCCCGCTTGAGATACGCCCCCACCAGGAGGTTCTCCTCCACTGTCATCTTGGGAAAGAGCTGCCTTCCCTCCGGCACGAGGGTGATCCCCTGATCCACAACCTTGTGTACCGGCCAGCCGCTGATAACGCCGCCGTTATGCTCAATCCGCCCGGAAGCGAGCGGCGCCAGGCCGCAGATGGCCTTGAGGGTCGTGGTCTTGCCTGCCCCGTTGGCCCCGATCAGCGCCACCAGTTGCCCCTTCTTGACCGAAAACGAAATATCCCAAAGGGCCTGGATGTTGCCGTATTTTACTGAAATGGATGTAACGTCGAGTACTTTCATGCCGCGGCCTCTCCCAGATAGGCTTCAATAACCAGCGGGTTCTCAGCCACTTCGGCCGGTGTCCCCTCGGCTATTTTTTCACCGAAATTCAACACCACCAGGCGATCACTGATGTTCATGATGACCCGCATGATGTGTTCTACGATCAGGATCGTCATCCCCTCTGCCTTGAGCTTCAGGATCAGCTCGACCGTACGGTCGGCCTCGGTCGGATTCAACCCGGCCACGACCTCGTCGAGGAGCAGAAACGAAGGTTCCAGTGCCAGGGCCTTGCTGATCTCCAGGCGTTTGCGCCCTGCCAGGGTAAGTCCTGAAGCGGGAATCCCGGCGCGATCAGCCAGTCCGGTTGTTTCCAGAATCCGCCAGGCATGCTTTTCGGCGTCGGCAAGTTTCGGATGGCGCAGGAACGAGGCGATCACCACGTTTTCCAGCACGCTGAGGCCCGCGAAGGGCTTGACAACCTGGAAGGTACGGCCGATGCCGAGCTTGGCCAGATCATAGGGGGGCCTGCCGCTGATGTCCTGCCCCTTGAAGACGATCGAGCCGCTCGTCGGGGCGTAATAGCCGCTGATGACGTTGAAGAGGGTCGTTTTGCCTGCGCCGTTGGGGCCCAGGAGGCCGACTATTTCTCCCTCGTGAACCTGGCAGGTGACATTATTGACCGCCATCAACCCGCCGAAGCATTTCGTGACGGAATTTACTTTCAATAGAGGTTCAGCCATATTCATTTCCCTTCTTCTTGTGGCGCTTCGGTTTCGAGGTCTGTTTTCGTTTCCCGCTTGCCCGGCATGTAACGGCTCAGGAGGGTGCCCCAGAGGCCGTTGGGCATAAAGACGACACTGATTGCGATGAGAGCGCCGAGGATTATGAGATAAAGGAGCTGGTAGTCGGAGAGATAGGCCCAGAAGATGGTCTTGAAGGTAAAAATGAGCAGTGCGCCGATAACCGGCCCCAGCAGGGTTCCCATCCCGCCGAAGACGACCATGACCACGGCCTGGTCGCTCACCATGTCCCCCAGGGTGGAGGCGGGATCGATAAAGGTGATCCAGTATGCGTAGATTCCGCCCAGTATCCCGGTGGGAATCGCCGAGAGGATGAATGACTGCATCTTGAGTTTGGTGGGATTGAGTCCCAGGGCCTTGGCCCCCAGTTCATCCTCGCGGATGGCCTTCAGTTTCAGGCCGAAGGGCGCACACTCAAGAAGGAACCAAAGGAGGATGAAGGTCCCGCCGACGACGATGAGCATCAGGTAGTAAAAGAACTGGGGGTTGAGAAAGGCGGTAAGACGCATGCCGTCGGGTCCGCCCGTAATATCCATGGTCAGGGCCAACTGCTGGATGGCGCGGGACAGCGCCCAGGTGGCGATGGCGAAATATGGGCCTTTCAGGCGGAGCGTGGGGAATCCGGCGATCAGCGCCGCAATCCCTGCCACAACGCCACCTGCGGGGAGGGCAAGGGCAAACGGCAGGTGCGCCTGCATCATCAGGATGCCGATCGCATACGCCCCCATGCCGAAGAAGGCCCCGTGGCCGAAGTTCAGGTAGCCGGTGTAACCCGCAATGACGTCGAACGCAATGGCCAGGCCGACCCACATGATGGCTTCCGTAATGACCCGGAGGAAGAACGTGTCATGAATTACCAGTGGGAGGGCCAGCAGCAGGAGTACAAGCGGCAGAACCCATTTGATGCGTATACCTTTCATGTTCAGACTCCTCTACCAAAAAGACCTCGTGGCGAGATCAGCAGGATCACGTACAGGATTGCAAATACGGCGAGCAGGGTATGGCTCGGATTGAAGTAAATCATGAAAATCGACTGGACCATGCCGAGGAGCATCGCTGCCCAGGGCACGCCGGCCAGATACCCCATGCCGGCAAGAACGACGACGAAAAAGGCGAATATGGTGTATTCGTTTCCCATCTGCGCGCCGATGGAGAGGATGCAGCCGAGCAGCACGCCGGTCATGGCGCTGATCCCCACATAAATGCCGTATACGTACGAACCGGTCCTCTTGCTGTTGACACCCATGAGTCCCGCTGCTTCCTTGTGCTGGGCCAGGGCGCGCACCCCCAGGCCGAAATTCGTCTTCTTCAGCAGAAAGTGGAGGGCGGCCGTGATCAGCAGCGCATAAACCAGCCCGACGAGACGGACCGTCGGTATCGTCACGCTGATGCCGTAATTGTCGAAGGTGAATGACCCTTCGGAAAACATGGAGGGGATTGAGCTTGAGTAAAATCCGAACACGGTCAGGGCGATTCCCCGGAACATGATGGCGAGACCGAAGGTGAAAACCAGTCCCATCAGGAAGGGATTCCCTTTGGTGCCGCTCAGCACCCGGTGTATTACCGGTTGGACCAGATAACCGATTACGAAATACATGATAAAGATGACCGGCAGGAAGATGAAAGGATCCAGGCCGGTCCATTTGTTCAGGTAGAAGCCGGTAAAAGCCCCGAACATGATCCATTCGCCCACGGCAAAGTCGATGACGTGCATTACCCCGTAGGTCAAGGAGAACGCTATGGCAATGGTAATGTAGATTCCACCGAGTAATATCCCGTCGGCCAGGGCTTGCGGAAGCAGTTCCATAAAGCATTTCCTCCAGCTAAAACTTCCAAGAAGCTTTGTTATTGGGTGTCCGGATTGCCGGGCAGTCACGATGTTCCGGGACTGCCCGGCGCAAGACCGGGATTGCGGCTTAGGCTCAGCGGCTCTTCCAATCCTTCATGGGGTACTGGGCAGGAGCTTCCAGTGAAGCTTTCGGCCCGACAGTCATTATCTTGCTGTTCTGGATCTGTACGGTGAGGGGGGTAAGACCGATATTGGCATGGTAGTACTGACCGCTCGTTGCAAATTTGACCCGGCCGTAAAAAGTCTGGACATCCACCTCTTCAAGGGCCTTGATAAGTTTTGCCCGCATACTTTCGGACATGCCGGGTGTCGCGCCTATCTTCTGCAGCGCTACCTGGAAGGCGATGCCGGCAGCCGAGCAGCCGCCCTGGGTGTAGTCGCCGGGATTGTTGAAGGCCTTCCTGGAGGCAGCTGAATAGGCGGCTGCAGTCGGCCAAAGGATCTTGCTCTTGGTGTTGGCGGTTGAGGTCCAGCAGGTCGTGCCGAAGATCTGCTCGGAATCCTTGCCCACGGCATCAATGAAGGCCTTCTCGGTGATGCCGCAATGCATTAAGAGGGCTTTGGGCGTATAGCCGATCTGGCGAAGGGCTTTGACCATCTTGACATGCTCTTCGTCGTGACCGCCGAAAGCAACGACATCCGGTTTCATCCCGCGGATGGCGGAAAGGAGCGGGGTCATATCCTGACCGGAGGGGACGATGCTGAATTTGACCACTTTCAGCCTTGCCGCTTCTGCCGCTGCCTTGTATGCCTCAGCGGTAGCCTTGGAAAAGGCGTCATTGGAGCCGATGATAGCGATGGTCTTCGGCGCCGGCTTCAGTTCGGTCAAGGTCTTGATGGAAGCAGCGCCGGTGAAGTTGATCGGCGGGATGGTGCCGAACGTATAGTAGAATTTGTTGGTCCAGATGAGGGGGGATTCGGCGGAGCCGGTAATCATTGGCACCTTGTACTTGTCGACCACCGGGGCAACCGCGAGGGTGACGCCTGAAGAGTACGGTCCAAGGATAAAGTCGACATTCTCCTGGGTAATCAATCTTTCCGCTGCCGCAGCTCCAGCGGCGGGGTTGGACTGGGCATCAGCATAAACGAGCTTGACCGGGTATTTCTTCCCCTTGATGACGATGCCTCCTTTGGCATTCACCTCCTGGGCCCACAGGTCATAGCCGCGCTTGGTGATGTTGCCGCCGGTAGCCAGGTCTCCGGAGAGTTCCGTGATTACCCCTACCTTGAAATAGTTCCGCGCTTCCTGGGCGAAGAGCGGGGTGACCAGCATCAGGGTGCAGATGAGGGCCATTACAAACAGTACACCACGTTTCATGTGTTGCCTCCTTTTGAGCTACCGCCTTGATTGAGTTGTACATCTACTTTGAAAAACGATTCGGCCGAATAATAAAACAATTTTCTATGCTGTAGAACTTAGCACAAGTCATGCCAGATATATGGGAAGTGGCGGGGTATAGCGAGGGGCAATTTTGCCGGTGCGTTGATTACGCAGCGAACAGGACGATGGAAAGGCGGAAAATCCGGGATCACCGCACGCACCTGATGTTACAGGCAGGCAACGGCGGAGAAAGTTTAAGGCGTGATGGAAATGTCGGCAGGAAATAAATGGAAACATCATTCGTAAATAGCGTATGCATGGCTATCAAATTATGCATGCATGCATAATTTGATAGTGTTAACCTTGACGGCGATGGGCTGAGTGCGGTTTATTCAGGTCAAGCCGTACTTCTTGAGTTTGCGGGCGATGGTGGATTGATTCACCCCCAAGACCTCAGCCATCCTGCATTGGTTGCCGTATCGCTCCACTGCCTGGGCAAGGACGTTTCGCTCTACGCTGTCGATTGCCTGTTGCAGGCTCATTTCTTCAGGCCAAGCCATGGATGCCTTGCCCGTTTCCTCCACGCGGGCGACGATATCGCCGGGAAGGTCCTTGAGATCGATCAATTCCATTTCGGACATGACAACCAGTCGCTCGCAGATGTTCATGAGCTCGCGCACGTTGCCCGGATAAGGGTAAGACATCAAAATGTCCGAGGCGGCCCGGGTAAGCCGTTTCTTGATGCCGGTCTTCGTCCCGAAAAAGTCGATGTAATGGTGAATGAGAGGCAGTATGCAGTCTTTCCGCTCCCGTACAGACGGGACATAGATGGGGATGACTTTCAATCGATAATAGAGATCAAGCCGGAATTTCCCCTGGCTGACCATCTCCTCCAGGTTGCGGTGGGTCGCCGCGAGAATGCGGACGTCAACGGTGCGTCCGTTGGTCCCGCCAAGACGTGTGATGCGGCCGTCTTCAAGGAAGCGGAGCAATTTGACCTGCGAGGAGAGGGGGAGCTCGGCGATCTCGTCAAGAAAGAGGGTTCCCCCATCTGCCAGCTCGAAATATCCCGGCTTGCCGCCGGCTTGGGCGCCGGTAAAGGCGCCTTTCTCGTAGCCGAACAGCTCGGATTCAATCAGGGATTCAGGGATGGCGCCGCAGTTGATCTTGATGAGCGGCTTTTTCGCCCGCAGTGAATTCTTGTGGATCAGGTCGGCGATCAGCCCCTTTCCCACGCCGGATTCGCCGAGAATCAGCACCGACGAGTCAACGGTACTGACCTTGATCGCCTGATGGAGCGCCTTGAGCATGACGGGGCTCCGGGCTATGACCCGATGCGACTCCAGCTCCACCTGCTGCTTCTCGATCATGTGGTGGCGGAACTGGTCTTTCATGGCCTCCTGCTCCTCCAACTCCCGTTGCAGGATATCGATCTCGGTAATGTCGCGTTCGCTCACCACGACCCTGATCAGCCGTCCGGCTGTATCGAAAACAGGGGTGCCGGTCAGGATCAGCTTGCGTCCTTCCCGCTGTTGCAGCATGTTCGCAACGTTTCCGGTTCTGAGCACCTCAAGGGTGGCCGACTTGTCGAAAACCCCTTCTGCCACCAGGTCACGCATATTGTGGCCGACGACGTCCTCCGCCTTAATATGGTTGATTCGCTCCGACGCCGGATTTATACGGAGCACATTGGCTTGCGAGTCGCAGATCCAGAGCCCGTCGGAAGAGGAGTTGATTATAGCGCCCAATTCACTGGTCAACTCCTGAAACGTCTGCATCTGCATCGCCATTTCTTCCAGGCCCGTACTTTCCACAAAAACGCAGACGGCCCCGACTTGCTCCTTATCCAGGAGGATCGGACTTACCCTGACCAGGTAGTTCGCTTCCCCGCCCCGTACCGACACTTCAATGCTGTGGGTGTGCTTTCTGAGGCGCTGCACGACCTTCGGCCAAAGTTCCGGCAGGACGTCGTTCAGGTGGATGCCGGGATAAGCGCCGAAATTCTCGCGGGCGCTCTTGTTGGCAAGAATGGTCATGCCGGAGGTGTTGACGGCCAGAACCCCAACTCCCATGGCGTTTACCAGCGCCTGATAGAAATCGTCGGAATTGAGCGGCGCATTGCTCAGCGGCGAATTGATGAATAACGTCGGATCGGTATTAAAAGACATGAAGCGACCTCACGCGATAGGGGAATAATGGTGCATTCGGATGGAATATGTCCGGGAAGGAAAAGGTTTTTTCTCCGTTAACCCATGATGGATTCCATTCGATTTTTCGTATTATGCACAAATGCATTGATTATGCAATAGGGGATAATTTTGTGCCGGATTATGGCTGATTCTTCGAGAGAATTGGGCGATTTATTGGAAGAAAATTGCCATGAGCATGCTAAGTGGTTGGTATAACAGGTTTTAATGATTATTGGTATGGTCTTTGATATAGCACTGAATTCAAGAATATATAAATAATCAATCCCTCGGCTTGAATCACCGGCAGAGCGAGGAGGGTGGTTAGCGACAGAAGGGGAGAGCCAATCGTGACCAGCCTCATAAATCTCTGTACACACCACCTGGAAAAGGAGTCGTACCCATGTCCTCCCGAAACGAAGAATTGATGCAGTTAAAGAATCAGCATGTGCCCCAGGGTGTTGCCAACTTGAGCCCCGCCTTTATAAGTAAGGCCCGCGGCGCCATCATGGTGGATGTGGATGGCCGCGAGTTGATCGATTTCGCTGGGGGCATCGGCGTGAATAACGTCGGTCACTGCCACCCGAAGGTCGTGGCGGCCATCAAGGATCAGGCTGAAAAATATATTCACACGTGCTTCCATGTCGCCCTCTACGAACCGTACGTCGAGCTTGCCGCACGGCTTAACGAACTGGCCCCGGGCGACTTCGCCAAGATGACCATGTTCGCCAATTCCGGCGCCGAGGCAGACGAAAATGCCATAAAAATCGCACGCTACGCCACTAAACGTCCTGCCGTCATCGCCTTCGAAAACGGGTTTCACGGCCGGACACTCATGACCATGACCCTGACGAGCAAGGTCAAACCGTACAAGCTGGGTTACGGTCCTTTTGCCCCTGAAACCTACCGCATCCCCTATGCCTACTGCTACCGCTGCCCTTTCGGGATGACATATCCCGCGTGTAAGGCCTCCTGCGCAGACTACCTGGAGGAATTTTTCATCAACCACGTGGCTGCGGAGCAAACAGCGGCGATTATTGCCGAACCGATCCAGGGCGAAGGGGGATTCATCACCCCCCCACCCGAATATTTTGCCAAACTCCAGGCCATCTGCCAAAAATACGGCATTCTCCTCATCATTGACGAGATCCAGACAGGAATGGGACGAACGGGAAAAATCTTCGCCATCGATCACTGGGGCATCAAGCCCGACCTGATCACTACGGCCAAGAGCCTTGCAGGCGGGATGCCGCTGAGTGCCATAACCGGCCGCGCCGAACTGATGAACATGTCTCACGCGGGAGGTCTGGGCGGAACCTACGGCGGTAATCCGATCTCCTGCCGCGCAGCCCTGGCAGTCCTTGAAATTCTGCTTGAAGACGGCTTGCTCAACAAGGCCGACGAACTCGGCGCCAAGCTTACGGCGCGTTTCGAGGAACTGCAGAAGACCCACGAAATCATCGGAGAGGTGCGCGGCAAGGGCCCCATGTTGGCGCTTGAGCTGGTCCGTGACAGGGAAACAAAAGAACCCGCAGGCGCCGAAGCAAAAAAGTTGACCAAGCTTTGTTTCGAAAAAGGTCTGGTGATTCTTTCCTGCGGCAATCATGGTAACGTGATTCGGGTGCTGATGCCCCTGGTCATCACCGACGAGGAACTGGGTAGAGGTATTGCCATACTGGACGAGTCCCTTCACGAGCTCTCCGCGCAAAAAGCAGGCTAAGGGACTCGGAAAATACAAATATACCATCTCGCATCCTGGCTTCGGGCCATATTTCACTGCTTCTCAATCGCAAAATCCTCAGCGTAGCCATGCTACGCCTGCGGTTTTGCTCAATCGGCGCAGCAAAATCTGACTCCGAATCCAGGCGCGATCTCGGTACATTAGTAATTTCCGAGTTCCTAAACATTCGACTCCCGCCATCTTTACCACGGCTATAACCATGAAAACGGCAGTTAGCCACAGGATTACATTTCAAACATCAAAAGTATGAACGCAAAAAAGGCCGGTTTCCCGGCCTTTTTGTGAAGCTATGCAGTAAATTTTACAGCTTTGTGTGACAGGATGTACATGTAATTGTCGTGTCGGTCCAGACGACGGTCTGGCCTGCTCTCAGGTTGTGACAGGAGATGTTGGAGCAGGTAGCGGTGCCGGCGTTGTACATGCTGTCTGATAGAGCCACCTTGGCGGTATCAAAGGCTGTTGTACCGGTTTTGTAGTTGCTGCCGTTACGGCTCCAGAGGCCGGAGTAGTTGCTGAAACTTCCGGTCCTGAGCTGTGCCTTGGAGATAACCTTGAGCGGTGTGGTCGGGAAGGCGATCTCCTTCTTGCCGTTGACGTGGAAGGTGAAGTCGGCGATTCTGGCATTGCCTTTGACCAGGGCGCCGTTAACCCCTTTCGTATGGCAGGTGTTGCAGAGGGCGTTCTGGTCGTTGCCGGATACCGTCATAGTTTTGTAATGACAGGTGTTACAGGTGATGGTGGTTGACTGGCCAGGGACACCATGGCTGGAATTGCCGGAAGCAGCGGCTGCCAGTTTGCCGGATGTGCCGTTAAAGACGTTGTTGTAGTGGAGACCGACCTGGTGCGCATCGTGGGCGGCGGTCTGCGGCGAGTTGCCATGGCACTTGGCACAGCGGTCGCCACCAAGCGTGGCAAAGGTCGTGGTCCAGGCGGGTGCATGGCCGTTAAGGCCGGAGACCATGGCATTTTTGCCATCACTATGGCAGTAGACGAGATCGCAGCTCTTGTCTGAACCAGAGTTGTATACTGCGCTGCCGGTATTAAGCTTACGCAGTGAGCCGGCATAGGTGCCGCCGCTTGCTGCATCGAGCTGTACCTCGATAGTACCGTTGAGGTGGTAGGTAGCCTCTGCCGTAGGTCCGGTAGGATGGCAGTTGGCACAACCGAAGCCGTATTTTACCGGTGTCCCTTCTACGCCGCTGGATTTATTAGCTGTGTAGGAGTAGAAAGCCACCTGGCTGGCCAGATTGAGGAGACCGGCATGGGTGGTATGGGCAGCGGACAGGTTAGCCAGCGGGTGGCAGCCGTCGCAACCGAGTGATGCACTGCCCCATGTGGCTGCTTGAGCGGTGAACTTGCCGCTGCTGTGACAGCTGATGCCGGAGCAGCTGGTTGTTCCGGTGAAGTTAACCGCAACAGTGTTGTAGGTGCTGCCCTGGTTGACGCCGATGGTGCGGTTGATGTGTTGGGCAACGCTGGCAATGGTGTTGTTGGCCTGGGTCGTATTCCAGTGGCAGTTTGCACATGTTGCGCCCTTGAGAATATGAGCGGCATGGTTGCCTGTTGACAGATTTGCTGAAGTGGAACCGTGACAGCCGCTGCAGTCAAGGGTTGAACCACTGTTCCAGGTGGCGGTCGTCGTCACTGAAACCAGTGGTGCCCCGGACTTGCCGTTGCTGTGGCATGTGAAGGTGGAGCAGGATTTGTTCTTGCCGGCATAAGCACCGGAATAGTCAACGAACTTGTTGACGTGCTTGCCGTAGGCGTTGGTAGCAATTGCGGTGGCGCTGGTGAGGGTGTTGGCATGGCAGTCGGTACATGCGAAGCCTCCACCCGCAGAAGCATTGCCGATGTGGGACTTGTGAGCGCCGGAGAGCATGTTGGGTGTGGTGGCAGGATTAGTTCCGGCGATAGTCGTTGTGGCGTTGCCGTGACAGGTAGCACAGCTTGCATCCCTGGCGGTGATGCCCCAGTTGACGGTTGTACTTACACCGTTGCTGCCGCGGCCGTTGCTGTGGCAGTAGGTGGCGGTGCAGTTGGCGTTGTTGCCGGTTGTCCATTTGAAGCTCTTGCCGTCAACCGAACCGGTTGCCGGGCGTGTATAGGCGCTGTTGGCACTAGCGCCACGACCGGCGGAACTGAAGGAGAAGAAGACCGTCGCATCGGATACGGCCGTCATAGGCATGTCGGCATGCTTGCCGGTATCGGTGCCGTGGCAGGCGGAGCAGGCAAACTGGTATGCCGTCGTGCTCTGGCTGGAACTGCCGGGGGCTGCGCCGTAAAGACCGGTGGCTACCGTTGTTGTGTTGTAGTGAATGCCATGGGCGCCTGGCAGGGCGTTGCTGGCATCGTGACACTTGTTGCAGGCGAGCGGGCCGGCGGTGCCCCAGGCATCGGATGCTGCGCTGCCGTGGCAGTAGGTTGCGGAACAGGTCCTGGCCCCTGCGTTGTAGGCGCCGGAGTTATTGGTAAAGGTGCTCGGCTTGCTGAAACGAACGTCACGAGTCTTGTTCAGGTGAGTACTGCCGGCGATAACGGCATTGGTGCCGTTGACCGTCGTGTCATGGCAGTATACGCACTTGGCGGTATCCTGGGTCGGGAGGTGTTTCACGTGGCTGTTGATACCGACGGCGTCGGGAGACGGCATACCGCTCGTGTTGCCTGTGGTGCCGTGACAGCCATTGCAGCCGAGAGTGCCGCCGCTGTTCCATGCAGGAATTGCGGTTACCGGCACCCCACCCTTGCCATTGCTGTGGCAGTAGAAGGTGCTGCAGGTCCTTGTCTTGCCGGCATAAGCGCCGGAGTAGTCAACGAACTTGTTGACATGCTTGCCGTAGGCGTTGGTAGCAATTGCGGTGGCGCTGGTGAGGGTGTTGGCATGGCAGTCGGTACAGGTGAAGCTGCCGCCGGCAGAAGCATTGCCGATGTGGGACTTGTGGGCGCCGGAGAGCATGTTGGGTGTGGTGGCGGGATTAGTTCCGGCAATAGTCGTTGTGGCGTTGCCGTGACAGGTAGCACAGCTTGCATCCCTGGCGGTGATGCCCCAGTTGACAGTTGCACTTACACCGTTGCTGCCGCGGCCGTTGCTGTGGCAGTAGGTGGCGGTACAGTTGGCGTTACCGCCGTTGGTCCATTTGAAGCCCTTGGTATCAGTTGAGCCGGTAGCCTGACGGACATAGGCGGTGTTGGCAGAAGCGCCACGACCGGCGGAGCTGAAACCGAAGAAGATAGTTGCATCGGAAACGGCCGTTCTGGGCATGTCTGCATGGGCATTGGTATCAGTGCCGTGGCAGGCGGAGCAGGCAAACTGGTATGCGGTTGAGCTCTGGCTGGAGCTGCCGGGGACTGCACCGTAAAGACCGGTGGCTACCGTTGCAGTGTTGTAGTGGATGACGTGAGCACCGGGCAATGCATTGCTTGAGTCATGGCACTTGTTACAGGCGAGAGGACCGGCGGTACCCCATGCATCGGATGCTGCGGTGCCGTGGCAGTAAGTTGTGGAACAGGTCCTGGCGCCGGCATTGTAGGCACCGGAGTTGTTGGTGAACGTGCTCGGCTTGCTGAAGCGGACGTTACGTGCGTTGTTGATGTGCTGGCTGCCGGTAATTATCTCACTGGCACTGTTGACGGTGGTGTCATGGCAGTACACGCACTTGGCGGTGTCCTGGGTCGGAAGATGCTTCACATGGCTGTTGACACCGACTGCATCGGGAGAAGGCATACCGCTCGTGTTACCGGTGGTACCGTGGCAGCCGTTACAGCCCAGGGTCGTACCGCTGGTCCAGGCAGGAAGCGCCGTGACCGGTGCGCCACCCTTGCCGTTACTGTGGCAGTAGAAGGTGGAACAGGTCCTGTTCTTGCCGGCATAGAGGCCGGAGTAGTTCACCATTCCATCCACATGCAGTGCGCTGTTGGTAATGGTGCGGTTGTCAGTATTGGTGATCGTCGGGGCGTGGCAGGAACTACACTTGAAGGCGCCCCCCTGGTTCGTGTTGTTCAAATGGGCATTGTGAGCGCCGCTCAGTTTGGTTGCAGCGGTGACTTCGTTGCCATGGCAACCGGTACAATCGGTCGGCATGGTTGCGCCATTCCATGAGGGGGCAGTGGCTGCGCCACTGTGGCAGTAGGTTGCCGAACATGTTCCAAATCCGTTGCCGGGAGTGTTGGTGGCTTGACTGTAAGTACCAGAGCCGGCAACTCCGCTGAAAGCGACATCGATATTGTAGTCTGCATGTTTTGCGGTATCTTTACCTGCCGTGCTGTGACAGATAACACAGTCGTATCCGGCATTAACGTGGGTGGCATGGTTGGCATTTGCCGGAGGATTGCCGTGACAGGCGGAGGTATCGCATGATACGAATGGCGCCCCACCCCATGCGGGAGTTACACTCGGCGTAGCCACTGCGGAAGCATCGGCAGTCTGAACCGTGCTGTGGCAGTAAACCGAACAGGTGCCGTAGCTCAAAGCTGCTGAAGACTGGTTGGCGAAGCTCTTGTAAGTGGCATTAGCCCGGAGCTTGGATGCCGGGTTCAGTTTGGTCACCACATTGCCGTTGACATGGCCGTTATCGGCAGGAAGGGTGCCGTGGCAGTCGCTGCATGCGATACCCATGTATCCTGCAGCCGTACCGGTATGGCGGGCATGGTTGCCTGATGTCGGTGGAGCTGCCTGGGTGGTTGCATGGCAGGCGCCGCAGGCCTTGGCCGCTGCTCCGGAGGTCCAGGAAGGCACCATCATGGAGCCGTTGCTGCCGCTATAACCGCCGTGGCAGTAGAGGTTCGAACAGGTATTGTTGTTGCCGGTTGCCATGGTGACTGTGGTTCCGGCGTAGGTGGAAGCGCCGCTGTAAGTCGCATAAGGCGTTTTCACGGCAAAATCGCCGCCGTTGAAGGTACCCTTGAAACCGGCAATGGTTCCGCCGTTGATGTTGAAACCGAACTCGATATGCTGGTTGCCCATCGGGTTTGCGGTGTAGCCCTGGTGGCAGGTTTCGCAGGTCATGCCTCGGGCATTTACATGTGTGGCATGGGCACCCGCCTCTCCTGCACCAAGGACGCCGGTTGCCGGGGAGGCAAGACCGTCGGTGCCCAGAGTAGCATTGATGGGGGGGTAGCCGTGGCAAGTGTTACAGGATGCGCCGAATGCCTTGCCATGGGCATGACAGGAGGTACAATCAGTAAGGTTGGCGCTCTTATGATTGAGGTCGCCGGTGGTCTGGTTGTATTTGTGGACGGCAGTCTGGGTGTGGCAGACCTCGCATATGCGTGCCGATGTGGTATGGCCGCCGGCGTCGCTGCCGAAGGCAGTAACGTTGTTGAATTTTACCGGTTTGAGCACTGCCGCACCGATGGTGGCCGGAATGGACTCGACCACCCGCTTGACGTTTGCCGTGTTGCGGTTGTGGCAGGTGGCACAGGTGAACTCACCATACTGGCCCCCGACAATACCCCAGCCGCTGCTGGCTGACCAGTATTTGGCGCCCAGGTTGATGCTGTTGTGGAGCAGTGGGTCGGAAAGGGGAGGATTCGTTGCCAATGAGCCGGTGACCGGACTGCCGGTCACACCGTCACCATCGCTGAAGGTAGCCTGGAAATAATAGGTGGTGTTGGGGGTCAGTCCGCTTACGGTCGTAGAGTAGAGTCCTGCACCTTTGACGGGAGCAGGTGCTGCGTTAGGGTAGCTGCCCGGACTTGTGCCATACATGATGACACAGCTGTTGTCGTTATTGTCATCGCCGCTGAAGGCAACCTGGACGCTGATCTGTTTGTCGGTGGCGCCGAAGAAGGACATTGCCCCTGCAATGGTGTTATTCACCGACGGTGTGTAGGAAATGGACAGCTCGTCCACCCAGAGGGAGGCGGTTGAACCAACAGGAGATCCCCCTCTCGAAGTGAGGGTGATGATGATCTGGTTGACGTTTTGGGCTAGGACTACGGCAGGAGCAGCATTCCGTAACGCCCAGGAACTGTTGGTCAGTTCTCCGGTACTGAGGATATTGACGGTGGAGGAATCCGCATATCTGAGGCTGACAGAGATGTTATCACCAACGGCCTCACTGCTGGTGGTGAGTTGTGAGTAGAGCGACACAGTATTAATTGTTGATCCGGCCGGAATGGAGACCGTCTGCGTTACTGTGCCGGAGGTCGTAACGTTTCTGGTTGTGGCGACTTTGGCAGAGCCGCTCCCACCAGTCCGTGTGGTTGCGCTGTCGTAGGTGGCCGTTCCGAATGTCCAGCCAGTGCTGCCGTTGAAGATGCCGTTGGTGACCATCTCCGCGCCCCAGGCGCTGCTTGCTGTTATCAACAGCAGCAACAGGAGTGCAAATTGCTGTCCTAACCATAACTTAGTGGATCGGACTCTTACAGCAGTTCGTTTGTTCATGTACTTTCCTCCTTCTTTAGAATTCAACCGTTTTCGTTTCTACGTTAAATCGCATGAAAAACTATAATGAATAGTTAATGCGCCAGACTTTTGTTGAATTAATGGCGACTAATCGTGTAAGTAGCTGCTTCCATGAGGGAATATAGGCATTTGTGAATATATAAAGATAAATTGTTATAGCACTATTGGTGCCAACATTTTTTAATTAATAATATTAATTTGTAAAAACAAAAAAAGAAAGGGCTGCTTGGAGAAAAGCAGCCCTTTGGACATGGAGATAGCGTGATGAAAGGAGGAGAAACAGGGGGGACGTTCTGATTGTCTTTATTCCACGGTCACGCTTTTTGCCAGGTTCCGCGGTTGATCGACGTCTGTCCCTTTCAGCACCGCCACATGGTAGGCGAGGAGCTGGAGCGGCACAGAGAGGAGAATGGGGGCCAGATCGTCGCTGTCCCTGGGAATTTCCACTGTGACCTCGGCCTTCCCCCGGATGTCCTCGTCGCCGGCGGAGCAGACGGCGATGACCCTTCCGCCGCGGGCAATGACTTCTTCCATGTTTGAGGCCACTTTTTCGTAGTTGCTGTTGCGGGGCACCAGGATCACTACCGGCATGTGCTCGTCGATGAGGGCGATGGGGCCATGCTTCATCTCTCCTGCCGGGTAGCCTTCGGCATGGATATAGGATATCTCCTTCAGCTTCAGCGCCCCTTCCAGGGCAATGGGATAGTTGATGCCGCGTCCCAGATAGAGAAAATCCCTTGCATTCATGTATTTGCGGGCGATGGTCTCGACCTGCGGGTTCAGCTCCAGCGACTTTTCCAGGAGTGAAGGTATCCGCACCAGGGAGGCGATCATTGCTTGCCCCTTCGCCTTGTCTATGGTGGCGATGGTACGACCGAGCTTGATCGTGAAGAGGTAGAGCGCCACCAACTGGGTGACGAACGCCTTGGTGGAGGCAACCCCTATTTCCGGTCCTGCATGGGTGTAGATGACGCCGTCGGCTTCCCTGGCGATGGATGAGTCCACCACATTGCAGATGGCGATGTTTTTCCCGCCCCGCGCCTTTCCCTCACGCATGGCCGCCAGGGTATCGGCGGTCTCGCCCGACTGGGAGATGAGGATAATAAGCGTTTTGTCGTTGACCACCGGGTTGCGGTAGCGGAATTCCGAGGCGATATCCACTTCAACCGGGATCCGGCAGTGGTCCTCGATGAGGAATTTCCCCACCAGCCCCGCATGCCAGGAGGTGCCGCAGGCGATGATGTAAATCCTCTCGACCGCCTTCAGTTCGTGGTCTCCCAGGGAGAGGTCTTCCAGATAGACGGCCCCTTCTTCCTCCACCAGCCTGCCGGCGATGGTGTCGCTGATGGCGCGGGGCTGCTCAAATATCTCCTTGAGCATGAAGTGTTTGTACCCCCCCTTTTCGGCCAAAAGCGGCGACCAGTCGATGTAGCGGGGCGTTTTGACCAGCGGTGCGCCGGCAACGGTAGAGAAGACCGCCCGGCCGTCTCGAAAGACAGCCATTTCGCCGTCCTCCATAAAAATCATGTTGCGGGTATGGGAGAGGATTGCGGGAATGTCTGAGGCAACGAAATACTCGCCGTCACCCAGGCCGATTACCATCGGGGAACCCTGCTTTGCCGCGATCAAGGTGCCGGGTTCGTTTTCGCAGAGAATGCAAACCGCATAGGCGCCGCGCAGTTCGCCGAGGGCAAGGCGCACGGCCTGTTCAAAGTTGCCGGTTTCGCGCAGTTGCTTTTCCGTGAGGTGGGCGATGACCTCAGTATCGGTCTCGCTCTTGAAGGTGTGCCCGCTTGCCCTGAGTTCTTCCCGAAGTTGCAGGTAATTTTCGATAATGCCGTTGTGGACGACCACCACCGGGCCAGCCTGATGGGGGTGGGCATTGATCTCGGAAGGTTTGCCGTGGGTAGCCCAGCGGGTATGGCCGATGCCGATTGTGCCGACGATCGGTTCTTTTACCAGGAGTCTCTCCAGGTTGATCAGTTTGCCTTCGCTACGCCTGGTTTCTGCCTGGCCGTCGTGAATGGTGCAGATCCCGGCCGAATCGTAGCCCCGGTACTCCAGTTTTTTCAGTCCGTCAAGAATGATGGACGTTGCTTCCTGCTTGCCTGTATAGCCAACTATTCCGCACATTTCGAACTCCGTTCGAGGTTCTATGTTCTAAGTTCTACGTTAAGAAACTTAGAACGCAGAACTGTTTATTTTTTCTTCAGTTTCCATCCTTCCTTGTTCACCTGGGGAGCCCTGGCGATGGCCAGCGAATCGGGCGGGACGTCCCTGGTTACCGTCGTGCCTGCGGCTATCAGTGAGTTGCGGCCGATGGTAACCGGGGCCACGAATTGAACGTCGCTTCCGACGAAGACGTCGTCTCCGATCACCGTCCGGTGCTTTTTGACGCCATCGTAGTTGCAGGTTATGGTACCGCAGCCGATGTTGACGTTTGTACCGATGGCGGCATCCCCCAGGTAGGTGAGGTGGGAGGCTTTTGACCCTTCACCCATGACGATTTTCTTGGTCTCGACAAAATTGCCGATTTTCACATGCTCTTTCAGCTCTGTTCCTGGCCGCAGATGGGCCATCGGGCCGATGGCGACATCATCATGGATAACGGCGTCCATCATAACGGAGCCGGCCTTGATGGTTACGCCGTTGCCGATTTTGCATCCCTTGATGACCACGGAAGGCTCTATCAGGCAATTATTGCCGATTTCAGTGTCGCCTGAAATATGAACGTTCGGGTGGATGGTGGTGTCTTTTCCTATGCGCACACCCCGGTCGATGTAGGTTGTCTGCGGGTCGATAAGGGTTGTGCCGTCGAGCATCAAAGCCTTGTTGATCCTCCCGCGCAGCAGTTGTCCAGCTTCGGCCAGCTGGGCACGGTCGTTGATCCCCATGACTTCGGCGGGGTCAGCCACCGGAAACGCCTGACACAAAAGCCCCAGGTTCGCAGCTTCCTTGATTATGTCGGTCAGGTAGTATTCACGCTGGGCATTGTCGTTTTTCAGGTTTGGTATGGCAACGGTCAGAAAATCCGACTCCACGCAGTAAATTCCGGAGTTGATCTCTGTGATCCGCCGTTCGGCATCAGTGGCGTCCTTTTCTTCGACAATACGCTTGATGAAGCCGTCGCCGTCCTTGACGATCCGTCCGTAGCCGTTCGGTTGCGCAAAGTCGGCGGTCAGGACGGTTATGACTGCATGGCGGCTGCGATGTTGCTTCACCATGGCCTTGAGCGTAGCGGTGCTGATCAGCGGCACATCGCCGCAAAGGATGAGCACCATGCCGCTGAAGCCGAGCAGGGCAGGCAGTGCGCAGGCGACTGCATGGCCGGTTCCCAGTTGCTCCTCCTGGACGGCGAATCGAACATCCGATTGGCCTTCAAAGAAGTCCTGCACCTTTTCCGACTGATGCCCGGTCACGAGCACAATGTTGGACGCGCCTGCTTCACGGGCGGTGTTAACCGGCCAGGAAACCATGGGCAGTCCACCCAGTGGATGCATGACTTTAACTATATTCGACTTCATCCTGGTTCCTTTGCCGGCTGCCAGGATAACTGCAGCAAGGTTGTTCATTCAAGCCCCCTGATGATTGCTGAACACGCGAAAATTTCTACATTTTTAACAATAACTCGTCGCCACGTCAAGAAATTAACAATGATTCAGAACCCGCTGGCGGTCGTGAGCGGTGCGGGACTGCAAACACATCCCCCGAGTCCGCATCTGCCAGGTTTTACCTTTACTTATCAATACGTTCCGGTTATAGTTTTGGCGGAGGGCACATGGGATTACCTGAAGACATATCTCTGTTTGAGCAAAGCCTGCATGACCTGATTACCAAATATGAACAGTACTTTCTCGGGTTGGAAAAACGTGAACCTTTAAAGCTTCTCGATGAGGTTGAAAGGTCGGCCCGGAAATACATGAATGTCAACATCGTCAACACCATGCTCAAATTCAAGTATAATTCACTCGTGGCATCCTTCAGTACCCATAAGCAGAAATGGAGCAGGATCAACCGGCTCATCGAGGATGGCAAGTATTCTCGGGATCGCTTTAAAATGGCGATGCACCTCGATAAAGGACCAGCAAAGCATTCTGCCCAGGAAGCGGCCGACAGCCTGGACGTCGAAATAGTCTATCAGCAGTACATAGAAGCACGCAAAGCCTGCAATCTGCCGATAAAGAACGTCACCCCCGAGATGATTGCTTCCGCCATCAACAAGCAAAAACCGGCCATATCAACCAAGTACAACTGTGACAGGGTCGAATTCAGGGTGGTTATCGAAGAAGGCAAGCCAAAGATAAAAGCCCGCCCCAAATCGTCGAAAGTGTAGATCGCTCTCTCTTTTGCCAGTAACCTGGAGAATCCTTTGCGTGTAGTCCTCGCCGCCGTACATACCCGCCCGTCCCCCCAAGCTGTCCCTTTGGCCAACGCCTTCCTCAAGGCATACCTGTATGCCGGTGAAGAACTTTCAGCCGGTATCCCGGTCTCGCTCGTCGATTTTTATCTCGACTGGTCGGCGGAAGAGTGCGCGGCCGCCATACTCACTGAAAATCCCGATGCGGTAGGTTTGTCCATGTATGTCTGGAACAGGAGCCTCTGTCTGGAGATAGCAGCAGTCTTGCGCAGCCGCAGACCGGAGCTGGCCATATTTGTCGGAGGGCCTGAGGCGACAGCTGATGCGGCAGGGGTACTCAGCGACTCTTGCCTGGATTTCGTCATCACCGGGGAAGGGGAAGTGACGTTCCGCGAAGTGATGGCTCGGCTGAACGCCGGAACTTCGCTGGTCGGTACCGAGGGCGTCGCTTCATACACGGCTGGTGCCTTTGAGCATATTCCCCGCAAACCGGTGGAGCTGTTGGACACGCTGCCTTCTCCCTATCTCGGCGGATTATTGGCCCTGAACGACCAGTGCGGCGTTCTCTGGCAGCTTTCGCGAGGGTGTGATTTTGCCTGTGATTTCTGCTTCGACCACAAGGGGGGAGCGGGTGTGCGTCGTTTCTCCCTTGAGCGGATCGCGGAGGAGCTGAAGCTATTTGCCAGGAGCAGGGTTACCCAGGTCGTTGTCCTCGATTCCACTTTCAACCAGGACATGAAAAGGGCGAAGGAAATCTTGCGGCTGATTAAAAGAATTGCGCCCCACATCCATTTTCATTTCGAGGTGCGAAGCGAATTTATCGACCAGGAACTGGCGCGACTCTTCGCGCAGATAACCTGCTCGCTCCAGATAGGATTGCAAAGTGCGGACCCGCTTATCCAGCGAAAAGTGGGCAGAATCTTCAATCCTGCGGATTTTTTAGATAAAGTTGCCCTGTTAAATGATGCCGGCGCTGTGTTTGGCTTTGATCTGATCTACGGCCTTCCCGGAGACACACTCAAGGGTTTTGCCGCCAGCCTCGATTTTGCGCTACAGCTTTATCCGAACCATCTGGACATCTTTCCTTTGGCAGTGCTCCCCGGCACGAGGCTTTTCTGCAGGGCGAGCGATTTCGGCCTCCGTTATCTGCATGTGCCGCCCTATACCGTGCTTTGCTCGCCGACTTTTTCAAAAGAGGAGATGCTTGTTGCCAAGGGGCTTGCCGCTGCCTGCGACATTTTTTACAGCCGGGGAAAGGCGGTTGTCTGGTTCAATTCGGTTCTGGCCCCCCTTAAGATGCGACCCGCGGCTTTTCTTGACGAGTTCCGATTGTGGCTGGCGGGGAAGGAGGGGGCGGGAATATCCGAGGAGCAGCTTTCCGATGCCCGGATCTGGCAAATGCAACGGGATTTCCTGCAGGATATTTTTGCTGAAAAGAAAAAAATCAAACTGCTGCCCGCGGTTCTTGACCTGGTTGACTATCATTATTACTACGCCGTTGCCCTTCTTTCGCCGGCGCCGGAACTACCCACTGATCGAGACCTGGAGCAGATGAATCTGCTCGATGAGCCGCTCGTGTTATCACAGTCAGCCAGAATCGCACGGTTTAATTATGAAATATACGATATATTGGCATCGGGTGACATCGACCTGCGGGAATTTACCGACTGTTTTGTTGCCGGCGGTTCATTTGCCGTTATCTATCCGCGAGGAGACGAAGTATTCACGGAATCCCTCATTGAACCCTACTATCGATTACTCATCGGTTTAACCAAGATGCTTTCCGCCAGGGAGATCTGTGCAGGAATCGGTCTCCCTGGCGAGGAGGCGACATCATTCCTGGAATTTGCCGTCTCAGAAGGCATTGTTGTTTCCGCCGGCAAAACCTGAAAAGTTTCAATCCATTTCACCGGCAGCGAAGCCCTACCTGAATAGGTATCAGCCTGAAAATAAATAAAGCATGGTGTATACATTTTATATACATTTTTATTGCTTTTTATCCCTCCCCATATTACTATTTCTCCTATTTGCGCGTACTCATTTGATTTTGTTCAAAAAATAAATACTGTTTTATAATTATGAACACCTAAAACCTGCTGATTTAATTATTAAAACTGACAATTCTGGTAATTAGCCCCGATCTTGTAAACATTAGTTTATCGATTGTAATACTGCGTTTTGTAAACGCTTATTTTCTTTATACCAGGAGGTTGTTTCATGTTTCAGATTTTAACCAGAGTACTCCCAGCCTTGTTGCTCTTTTTGGCCGTTGTCAGGCCGGCGGCGGCAGAGCAGGGAATGGCCATTGATCCGGCCACATGCCTCGGCTGTCACAGCAACAAGATTTCTGCTGCTGCTTTTGCCGCTTCAGTCCATGGCAAAAACGCCTGTACCAGTTGTCACGTGGAGATTACGGACCTTACCAAGCATATGAAAGGTGAAGTCAAGGTCGGCAAAGTTCACTGCGAGCGTTGCCACAAAAAGGAGAACGCCGAACATTACAACAGCGTACATGTGCAGCACGACGTAAAATGTGCCGACTGTCACACCGACATTCACACCCATACGTATTGGAAAAAAGACAAGCGGATTGTCGTCGCCAAATGTATCCAGTGCCACGACAAGCAGGCGGTTTACCGCACTTCTGTCCACGGCAAGGCGGTTGGGGCGGGGAACCAGGATTCAGCCGCCTGTAACGACTGCCATAATCTGCATGACATTCAGCCGTTGGGTGATCCGAAATCCCATTCCAACCGCGAATTCCACACGAAAGTTTGCATGAAGTGCCACAGCGACGAGAAGATGATGCAGCGTAACGGCGTCTTCAACGTAGCGGTGAAAACCTACATGGAGAGCTATCACGGCAAAAACTACCGTCTCGGCTTTCCGGAAAAGGTTGCAGGGTGCGCTGACTGCCATACTGCCCACGAGGTCCTCCCTGCCAAGGATCCAAAGTCCAGCGTCAACCAGCAGAACCTGGTGAAAACCTGCTCCGTGTGCCACAAAAATGCATCATCTCTCTTTACCAAGTTTTACGCCCACGGCGAACATACCGACAGGGAGAAATTCCCGATCCTCTACTATACCTTCATTGCCATGACCGGTCTTCTGGTCGGCACCTTTGCCGTCTTCTGGCTCCATTCCCTGCTCTGGATGTTCCGCGGTTTCGTGGAGAACCGTGAAAAAGCCGCAGCCATTATGGAAGGGCATGTTGAACATGTCGTACCCGAAGGGCACAAGATGTATCGCCGCTTCAAGAGACGGCATATATTCCTGCACCTGCTGGTCATCATCAGCTTCCTCGGCCTCTCGCTGACCGGCTTGCCGCTCAAGTTCAGCGACCAGGTCTGGGCCAAATTATTCATGCAGCTGTACGGCGGCTCCGCCAACGCTGGTCTGATCCACAGGATCTGCGCCGGGATCACCTTTGTCTACTTCTCCGGCGCCATATTCCTGAGTATTCACTTCCTCTTCATCAGGAAGGATATCAGGGGGAACTTCCTGCAGAGGATGTTCGGTCCCGACTCGTTGATGCCGAACTTCAGAGACATTAAAGACGTTACCGGCATGGTACGTTGGTTCCTGTTCCGGGGGCCGAAGCCGACATTCGAACGTTGGACATACTGGGAAAAATTCGACTTCATCGCCGTCTTCTGGGGTATGTTTGCCATCGGCGGTTCCGGCCTGATGCTCTGGTTCCCTGAGTTCTTCGGCTACTTCCTCCCGGGCTGGGCGTTCAACGTGGCAACCATTGTCCACTCCGACGAGGCCCTGCTCGCAACCGGCTTCATCTTCACCGTCCATTTCTTCAATACCCACGGCCGGCCGGAGAAGTTCCCCATGGACTTCGTCATCTTCAACGGGCAGATGTCCAAGCATGAGTTCGTAGAAGAGCGTGGCGACCAGTGGAAACGCTATGAAGAACTCGGCATAACCGAGCAGTTCAGAGCCAAGCATACCAGCGGCATTGCCTATGACTTCATAGTCAAAACGTTTGGCTTCATGGCCGTTATCATCGGTCTGACCCTTGTTGTCCTGATGCTATTCGCCTTCCTGGCGGGTGGAACCCATTAGGCATCATTAGTGATATAAACAAAAAAAGGGTTGCCGGCGGCAACCCTTTTTTTGTCTGTCGATTGTAACGTAATTTCATATCTCCTTTATTCCCGTTAGCGTCCACCCCCACTTTACTGGAAAAAAACGGCCGATTCCCCCTCCGTGTAAACCTGGATGGAGATCTTATCCTTCTGCACCAGCACATCGCTGAATTTCAGGGTTTTGATGTTCCCCTTCAGAAGAACGTGATCCGCCAGTTGGACCTGCGCAATCGCTTTCCGGGCCATCTCGCGGGATTGTTCCAGTCTCTGCGTCAGATCCATATTGAGCTTCTCCTGAATCATGCTCTTGATCGTGCCGTGGAGAAACCAGTCGGCCGACTGCAATAAGAGGCTCTGGGTCTGCATATCGAAGTCCACATCTTCCACGGAAAAGATATTGGTTTGGGGATCGAAGCGAGGCTTGCCCGTCAGGTAAAATACCCCGTCCAGCGATCCTTTGGTCTCCAATTTAACCACGAACTTGTCGCCGTTGCCATAAAGGTCGAGATCTTTTATGACGATTGTTTTCCCGTCGGAATTAAACTCCTTGTTGAGAAGTAAAGGCGATGCAATCTTGAGAATATCCTTGTAGAAAAGATCTGCATTCATGGCGATACGGAAATTCCTGTCGATAGTGTTTACCAGCTTCAGATTGGGTAGGGGAACCGGAGGCTTGGCTGCCGGTTCCGGGCCTACCACCAGTTCGGCAAAGGAGTTGATCCCCACACTCAATTTGACCCTGTTGTTCTGGGCGTACAGCGGGTAAAGCATGACCTCCCGCGGAGTCAGATTCAGCCAGGCGTTGTAGTTCCTGTCCAGCAGAACAGGTTTCTGTGCGGCGTTCCAGACTTTGGCAATCCGGGTCTTCAGCGGAAACATGTCATTGATCTTCTTGCTGATCAGATCGGAAAGCACCTTCTGCAGCGGCTGGGTAATTCCCTCCACGATGCTGCGCGGTTTTATGGAAAGCGGGCCGATCCCTATATCCTCGGCAAGCAGATCGCTCAGCCCCAGGTAATAGATATCCGTATTCAGTTTCCAGTCAGGGGTGATCCTGGCGTTTGCCTTGAATTTCAGCTTAAGGGGAATGGTCGGCGTTTCGAACATGCCGTAGCTTAGAGACATGGTAATCGGCAGGGTAAAATAGAGGTAATTATCGGCGGCGCTTACGGCAATCGGCCCGTTTCGTACTATATCCGCGGTCAGCCCCCTGGTCTTGGTCGAACCCTTGTAAAGCTCCTTGCGGATCGTCTGGTTCAAGGCCTTACCGAGTTCGTCAGACGACGCTTCAATCGGCACGTTGAGACTGGACATCTCCTTTTTCAGCACCATGCGGAAGGCTTCATCCCTGGGCCTCTCGGCGGTCAATGACGGATTGACTCCAGAACAGGCCGACAGGGTTAATGCGAGTGATGCAAGGACAAGCGGCAAAAAGGTTTTCTTAAGCAAATACATAACAGGATTCCTCGCTTTTCGTGGCTTTGAATAAGATCAATTTCGGTGGGGCACACATGGGTGTGCCCGATCCCATGGCGCGGGCATAAAACAGGGCGGACACACAGGTCCGCCCCTACCGGAATATCAGCCGCATCAGCTCGGAAATCCTCATCACCTCGGGATAGTAGGAATGGATCACCATCGCGCCGATCCAGGCGATCAGAAGGGAAATTCCGAACGGTATCCAGGTGGTGCGGAAGACGTTGCCGATCCTGTCGGTCATGGCGTCGCTCTTTTCAGGCATCGGGGTACGCGAAAAATAGCACTTTTCGGCGAAACAGGCGAGTGAATTATATGTGATAAACTTAATTCAGGCGGGCGGATAGCGTTTCCTTCGTGCAGGCTTTCGACTGGCAGGATACGGAAGAAAAGGTGTCACGAAAAAAGTTAAAGGGGTTAGGCGATGTGCCTAACCCCTTTATTTTATTGGTGGAGATGATCGGGATCGAACCGACGGCCTATGCGTTGCGAACGCATCGCTCTCCCAACTGAGCTACATCCCCTCTGGCAGTAAACTCATTACTTCAATCGTTTATATACAGGAAATAATGGCGCTTGAAAAGCGAAAAAATCACGCATGTAAAGGAAGAATCACCGTAAATTCTACGCCTGTTCCGGGTTTGTTGTTTATGTGGATCTTGCCGCCGTGATTGGTGATTATTCTGTTGGCAATGGGGAGTCCCAAGCCGGTACCGGTATCTTTGGTCGTATAGAAGGGGTTGAAGATGTTGTTCAGCACTTCCAGTGGAATTCCACCGCCGGTGTCTGCAATTTTTATTGAAATCGCCTTGCTTCCGTCAAGAACAGAGGGCGCGACCTTTATGTTCAAATTCCCTCCGTTTTTCATGGCTTCCTCGGCGTTCAAGAAGAGATTTATGAAAACCTGCTTCAATTGCTGACAATCACCGAGAAATGTGGCGATATTCCTGGGGAAATTTTTGTGAATCTTTATGTTCCTTTCTTTGAGTGACAGCTGGACCACTGCAAGGGCATCATTGATGATTTCGCTTATATTGCAGAGGGTGTAGCAGATGGTGGTCTTTTTTGAAAAGGAGAGAATATCGGTAAGCATTTTCTCCAGCCTCAGCACTTCCCTTACGATCAGATCGGCACATTCCCGTTCACCGGAAGGTGGCGGCAGCTTATTCGCCAAGCGCCTGGCAAAACCGCCAATTGCGACGAGCGGCCCCTTCAGTTCGTGGGCAATGCCTGCCGCCATTTCTCCGATGGTAGCCAGCCGCTCACCCTGGATAAGTCGTTCCTGCGCTTCGCACAACTCACGGTTGGTGTCTTCGACCCGGTTATAGAGGATGGAATTTTCAACAGCCATGCCTGCCTGGTTGGCAAAAAGCTGGAGGAAACGAAGATCTTCCTGGGTAATGGGGTTGCCTTGAATGGTGTTATCGACAACGATCACGCCTACGACCTGTTCTCTTGCTATGAGCGGCGCAACAGCAAAAGAGGTGATGCCGAAGCGCCGTATAAAGTCCCGATCAACATGCTTTTCCCTGGCAGCTTTGGCAACAAAAATCAGCCTTTTTTCAAGAACTGCCGCTGAAGCCACGTTTGAAGTCCTGTTCAATTCCAGACGACTGGCCATGACATGGCGGCTGAATTCGGACTCTCGCTGACGGACCATGTCATTCTCCGATATGTCCCAGCGGCTTGCCAATATGTCTTCAATCTCGGCAAACGGGGTGATCAGACCTGTGGATGTTTCCCTTGTTACCCCCAGCATCCCCTGCATGACACAGGAGCGCTCGTTTATCAAAAAAAGCATGGCGCGGTCAAAAAAGGGGTTTGCACCAGAGGTCAGAGCGGACAGGATCAGGTGTATCAGCTTGTTGAGTTTGATGGTGGAGAGCATGGTGTTGCTGACGCGGTAGAGCAGGGATAGTTCTTTGATCTTTTTATCGTTCTCGGCCGAGAGGCTCGACAACTGCTGAAAGTTGGCGGCGCCGGCCAGCGCGTTGGAAATGAGCAGGGCCATGCTCTCAAAGAGAGCGAGGTCCTCCTCGTCGAAGGTTCTGCAATGGCCGTCATCGTCACGTTTGCCGAAAAAAGTCATGGTGCCCAGCGTATCCGTTTCGAAATGAAGCGGTACACAGACGTAAGAGGGGGGGAGTTTCCCCTCGGAACCGACGTCGCCGGCCAGGTGCGGAATGTTGCTGCTTAAAACCTGTTCGGAACAACTTTTTTCGATTTGCAGCAGATCCTTCAGATACGGCCTGAGTTTGTGCCGGCAGGATTTAAACAATCCGGCCGGCAGCCCGCTCGTTCCGGTAAGTCTGACCGTCGTGCAGCAGGAAACGGAAAGTTTGTTGCACGCCTGAAGGACCAGAGGAATAAGGTCCTCCGGTGGGATGAATCGATTGAGTAGCTGACCCAATTCGCTGAGAACGGTCAAATCCCGTACGGTCCTGTTCGATACGGACGAAAGGCAGATGCCCTGAATAATGCCTGCCACAACGGTTGGGACATCATCTAGCAAGGTGAGGTCCTTTTCCGAGAGAGGATTCTCCGGTGTTAATCCAAGGGCAATTATTCCGGTTACCATATCCTTATCGAGTACCGGCAGGAATAAAAAGCGTGATTCATTCCCCGCCCTCGGTTCATCGACATGGAGGTTTTCGGGGTTACGGTAGAGCTGTTTTTTTGATGCTGCGCACAGTCCGGCGCCGCCGATTCCTATGGGGATCATGCATGTGCTTAATGTGCCGGGGCCGGCAGTGGATACTTTGTGGGAGAGGCTGAGGGATTTTTCGTCGAGCAAGTAAATGGTTACGGAGGGTAACCGAAGCGATTTGGCCAGGAACTTTACCAGTGATTTCAACCTTGTCGGGTAGGGACTGTCGGATCTGTTGGCAATCCGCACCACGCAACTCAAGAGGTTGTATCTGTCCCCATCAGTCATCAATAACTCCGGCGGGCGTTACTTCAAGGATAGAGAAAATGTGACGGTACGCTGGTTGATTAACGAAGTTTCTCTTTCTGTTCCTGTTCCATTTTGCAGTCTATGCAGAGTGTTGTGACCGGGCGTGCCTTAAGCCTTGCTTCGCTGATTTCTTCTTCGCAGACCTCGCAAATTCCGAATGTGCCGGCCTCTATCCGCTCAAGGGCCTCTTTTATCTTGTTGATGAGCTTGCGCTCCCGGTCCCTGATGCGAAGTTCGAAGTTACGGTCCGATTCCTGTGTTGCCCTGTCGTTCGGATCGGGAAAATTGGTTGTGTCCGAAGTCATTTCCGACACGGTCTTACCGGCTTCTTCCCGGAGCACGCGCATTTCTTCCAACAGAATCCCTTTGAAATATTCAAACTTGTCAGCATTCATGAAGCTCACCATCCTTTATAAATCATTTTAATATTAAAAAGGATTTTACGTATTTAGTAAAGTAAAATCTGTTTCATCTTGGTAACGCAATAGTCAAAAGGCCTTTTCCAGCGTCTCTTCCACGGATCTGACCCCGATGAGCTCCATTCCTTTTGCTTTGACCTGTTTGAGATTGCCGGCGGGAAGAATGCAACGGCTGAAACCGAGTTTTGCGGCTTCCTTTACCCTGAGTTCCGGTTGGGTAATCCCCCGTACCTCCCCGGCAAGCCCGACCTCGCCGAGCAGGAGGGTGTGCTGGTCGACGGTTTTATCAAGATGGCTTGAAGCTACGGCGGTTACCATGCCGAGGTCGGCTGCTGGTTCGTTCAGTTTGACTCCGCCCGCTACATTCAGGAATATATCCTGTCCCGATAAAGTTAACCCGACTTTTTTCTCAAGCACGGCAACGAGCAGAGAAAGACGATTGTGATCCACGCCGATGGTCGTACGCCGGGGAACACCAAGAGATGAAGCGGTTACGAGCGCTTGCAGCTCAACGAGAAGGGGACGGCTACCCTCCAGGGTTGCAACTACTACCGAACCCGAAACCCCCAGGGGGCGCTCGGAGAGGAAGAGTTCGGAAGGATTTTTGACTTCGAATAATCCCCCCTCCTTCATTTCAAAAACGCCGATCTCATTGGTTGAACCAAAGCGGTTCTTGACCGCTCTCAGTATTCTGAAAGGGTGGCCGCTGTCTCCTTCGAAATAGAGCACGGTGTCGACCAGATGTTCAAGAACGCGCGGACCGGCAATGGAGCCGTCTTTGGTGACATGGCCGACGAGGAAAACCGGAATGCCGCTGCCTTTAGCCAGCATCATCAGTCTGCCGGCAGTTTCACGGACCTGGCTGACACTTCCCGGCGCCGACTCCAGTGCCGAGGTAAAGACGGTTTGAATCGAATCGACGACCAAGGCCTTGGGCTGCATGCGTTGTGCATGGGTAAGGATTTTTTCCAGTGAGGTTTCTGCCAGGATAAAGAGGTCCGAGGCATTTACCCCCATCCTGGCGCCGCGGAGCTTTATCTGGCGGGCGGATTCCTCGCCGGAGACATAGAGAACGCTCCCCGATGCCTTTGCGAAGTGGTCTGTTGCCTGCAAAAGAAGGGTCGATTTGCCGATACCGGGGTCACCGCCGATCAACACCAGTGACCCTGCAACCAAACCGCCACCCAGCACGCGGTCAAATTCGGAAATGCCCGTGGGGAGACGCATCTCCGCCTCGCCGCCGACCTGGGATATGGGTAGTGGTGGCAAATCCGGGCTTGATACCCCTGATTGCAAACCGGTTTTGAGTTGGAGTTCTTCCTCCAGCGTATTCCATGAGTTGCAATCAGGGCATCGGCCCAGCCACTTGGCGGACTGATAACCGCATTTCTGGCACGCGTACACTGTTTTTGTCTTCAATTTCCCGACCACTCTGTTTGCTCGAATTAGCGGATAGTAGCTCCTTTCTCATGTCGTGTCAATAAACGGACTGGACAGCAATCTGCAACAGTAATAAGTTTGACAATGATTTTAACATTACGATAAAATCCGCTTGAATCTATTTTGTAAAGGCTTTGATATGAGCGCTGGAAAAGATACGATACTAAAACTGGTTCGGCCCAACAGCGAACCGGCACGTGGAAGCGCTGTTCTTGCTGACCTCTACAAGGCCTTGAAGGCCATCGGATTTTATCCCCACGACCATCCCCTGCGAGAAGAAATTCTCCGGACAGCCCATAAATCCCTTCAGTCTCTCCTCGCTGAGAAGGAACTGCTGCTCGTCATTACCCGTTCCGGTTTTTCGTCCATCGATGGCGACGCGTTTGTTGACAGTAATCAGATGGTCAGGGCACTGGCCGGAGAATTATTCGTTCGCAGGATTCAACGGCTTACGTTGCTCAATGACCTTACCCTTAAAGACCTTCGCTCCTTTCTCCAGCTATTGGCATTGGATCCGCAAAAACTGGCTTCTTCCGGCGGTATGGCTCAGGAGATGATAACGCAAGGTATCAGGACCATCTGGGCAAACGAACTCGATCTCTCGGTGATATGGGAAAAACGGCAGTCAATGGATGAAGGCGTTGTTGCTCTGGCCGGTGCAGATGAGGATGCCGGCAAGGGGGACGCCGAGCTTCAGGCCGGAACCGATGCAATAGAGGAATCCGGCTATCCGTCGGATTGTCTCCCGACTGAAGAAGCCGAGTTGGCGTTGGAAGATCTGATTGCCCGTATGGATGACGAGCCGAACGATAATCGTTACCAGCAACTAGCCAGGTTGCTCGTTGTTCAGGCGGAAAAACTCAAGGAAAGGGCGATTTGCGGGCCTCTGCTGCCGGTTATAGAGGCGCTCATGCGGCATAGCGACGATGGCGGCAGGAGTGCCGTAAAGAAGGAATACGCTGTATTTACCTTGGAACAGATAGCCGACGGGATAATGACGGATTTTCTTCTCCAGCAGCTTGAAATCATGAGTTCCATAGAAAAGGAAAGAATTTATGCTGTGCTCGGGCGGTTGGGCGCAAAGGTAGCATACGGGATCATTCAGAGGCTCTGTCTAACGGATGGGCTACTTGCGCGAAAGTCTTTAGCGGCTGCGCTGTTGCGGATCGGTCCGCCGGCAGTCCCTCCGCTCCTGGCCATGCTGAAAGACGAACGCTGGTACGTAGTTCGCAACATGGTTGCCATTATTGGCGAAATAGGGTGCAGGAATTCGGTGTATGCGTTGCGACCGGCTGTCAATCATGAAGACCCGCGGGTGAGGAAGGAAGCCATCCGGGCTCTTGTAAAAACTGGCGGTAAAGATGCCGAATCCATCCTTATCGACTTGCTGGACGATGATGATGAGTCTATAGTCCGGCATGCCATCATGTCATTGGGCATTCTTAAAAGTACGACGGCGATTCTGTCGCTGATAAGTATTACGAAGAAACGGGACATCTTCACGAAGCGCCTTGCCATGAAAAAAGATGCCATCCAGGCCCTTGGCCGGATAGGCGATAAGCGTGCGACACCGCATCTTTTGACGGTGCTTGAGGCGCATTGCTGGTTGCCCTGGAACAGATGGGACGATTTGAAGGTTGTGGCTGCGACAGCCTTGGGACAATTGGGTGATGAAGCGGCTCTGCCGGTATTGAAGTCAAACGCATCCCGTGGCGGACGTCTTGGTAGGGCATGCAGCGAAGCGGTGGATAATATTGAAAGGGTGGCGGAAGGGATTGAATGAGTGAAATAAGCCTGCAAACCGCACAGCGACTGGTAACGCTTCTGTCCGGCGCCATGAAAGGGATGACTTTTTACCCCGCCAGGCATCCCGCCATCATGCAACCGCTTCAGGAAATCATGGATGCCGCGGAAAAAGTTCTGCGGTCCCAGCCTGAAATCAGGCTGGGGGTGATTGACGGGGTGTTCTTCATTGAGGACCACCTGTTCTTCACACCAACCACCAGCATTGAAGAACTGGCCGGCCGGTTGATGGAAAAGGAATTCAGCGGGATAATCATCAGACGTGGGGTAAAGCTCCATGACCTGACTCTCTTTGTTTCCTTGTTGGGCAGAAACAACCTCAATGCCGCGCAGATAGAGAAAGAAATGGTTGAACAGGGTGTAACCGGCATCAGTCTGAAGATCGTGGCAGACGAAGGGTCGGAGAAAACGGAGGAGGGGGACCGGGAGAGCGGCGCGCTGCAAACCTACAGCCAGGCGCTGGCAGCGATACGCGATGTATTCAAGGACATTGAGAGCGGGAGAATACCGAGCAGCGAAAAGATTGTCGCGGTGGTGCAAAATATGGCCGCCATGGCCATTCGGGACCCGGCGATTCTCATGTCGCTTTCCATGATAAAGGATTACGACAACTACACCTTCAACCACAGTGTCAATGTGGGGGTGATTTCAATGGCCCTTGGTGCTTTCCTCGGCCACGAAGGAAAAGAAATTGAGGGTGTCGGGATGGCCGGGTTCCTCCACGACATAGGTAAAACCCGGGTGGACAAGAGCATTCTCAATAAACCCGGCAAGCTTTCTGCCACTGAATTTGAAGAGATGAAAAAGCACACCGAATCCGGTACCGACATTATCAATAAAATGACGGGAATAAGCCCACAGGTTGCCCAGGCCGTGCTGGGTCACCACCTGGGATTTAACCGGCAGGGGTATCCGGAATGGGCAAGGGAAATGCCCTTAAGCCCGATGAGTGAAATCGTCGCGGTTGCGGATTGTTATGATGCCGTGACAACGCTCCGTGTCTACCGGAGGCCTCTCAATCCCAAGGCGGCACTGGATGAAATCCGCAAGCTTTCGGGAAGCTATCTTAATGGTAATCTGGTTGACAAATTTGTGGAGATGATGGGAAACTATCCCGTAGGTACCCTCGTCAGGCTCGACAACAACGAAATTGCCGTGGTATTCAGGCCGAACCGGGAGAATAGCGACGCGCCGATCGTGAAAGTGGTGCTGGATGCTGCTGGAAGGAGGCTTGGAGACCCGCGTGTGCAGGGACTGGAGCTTCAGGGTGGTAGTTGTTACGCCAGCATTGTAGACGTTGTTGACCCTTCTCTGAAAAATATCGATGTGGCCAGCTACCTTAATTCCTGATGTGCTTCAGGGCAGCTTTTGATTGAGCGACAGTTGTCCGAGCGCCAGGGCGGCAGCCTCTCTGGTCCTTGGGTGGGGAGAGTGCACCAGTTTTATAAGGCGGTCTTCAAGGCGGCAATCGCCTATCTTGCCAAGGGCCAGCGCGGCTTCGGCATCGAGGAGCCCGTCGTTTTCATCGAGGTAGGGGAGTAGAAGCTTTACCAGGGAAGGATCTTTGAAATTTGCCAGCGCCGCAATCGTTTTGGCTCTGACAGCAGGGTTGGTTTCCTGGAGTTTGCCGATCAATGGTGTGAGTGCGGTTGGGTGGGCCAGATTCCCCAGCACTTCGATGGCCGCAGACTTAATGTCCTCCTCGGGGCGGGAAATACAATAAATGAGGGGGGAAAGTACTTTCTCACCGCCTATTTCCCCAAGGGCGTAGATTGCCGCGATCTTAGCGGCGAGGCGCCCTTTTTTCAGGACGTCCAGTATTTCATCAAGGCTGCCCAGTCCTTCCAGGCACTCAAGTGCATGCGACGCCGCAAGACGCACCTCTTCACAGGGGTCCTTCAGCAGGGGCGCAAGCGCTTCATATCTTTTCATGATCAGTTTTGATACCATATGCGATTATTATTAACAAAATTAGGCAACTTCGACAATAAATTTCAGACAGGAGCTGATGATGAAGGTAAATATTAAGGCGGCGCTGCTTTCTGCACTGGTCCTTCCCGGCCTCGGCCAGTTGTACAGGGGGAGCAAGGTCAAAGGGGGGGTAATGATCCTCCTGGTGAATGTGTTCCTGCTGGGAGCGCTCTTTCTCGCCATGCAGGGCATGGGGAAAATCATGCTGTCGGCGAAATTTTCCGGCATCAGCGGTGTAGAAAAGGTGCTGGAAACCATGAGAAATGATACCCCGGCTGCACGCTGGCTTCTGGCAGCTTTTTTCGGTTTGTGGCTCTATGGGGTCGTTGATGCGCTCTTAAACGACGGTTCCTGCAAGCGGTAGGGAAGCGGGGCCGCAACCGGCTTGCTCGCTGCCAGGCCGGCCTTTTGGGCGTTAATATTGATTTGACAAACGGCTTTATGGTGTGAGATAAAGTATCGATTGTTCTGAAAAGATACTCAAAATGCCATGCTTTGTTCGGGTAGGAAAATAGAGGGAAGAGATAATGTTTTACTCACATGTTCTGGCCACCGGTGGAAGCGTTCCTGAGAGAGTCGTCACCAACGATTACTTTAACAATCTCGTGGAGGATGCCGATACCTGGATCCTTTCCCGGACTGGAATCCGCGAACGTCGCTTTGTTTCTGCCGATGAATCGACCTCCGACCTGGCGACGGCAGCTGCTAAAGATGCCCTTGCGAAGGGGGGGATCGACCCGCTCGACCTGGACTGCATCATCGTAGCCACATCGACTCCCGACATGATCCTGCCGGCGACGGCCTGCATGGTGCAGAAAAATATTGGTGCGGCGAACGCCTTTGCCTTCGACATGAACGCCGTCTGCAGCAGCTTCATCTATGCCGTGGAAACGGCTGATAACTTCATAAAATCCGGCAAATACGGAAAGGTTCTGGTTATCGGGGCCGACACCTATTCAAAGATCCTCGATTTCCAGGACAAGACAACCTGCCCCCTCTTCGGCGACGGTGCCGGGGCGTTGATCCTCGGCTCTTCAACCGAAAAAAAGGGCATATTGCAGAGTCAGGTCAAGAGTGACGGCAAAGGGTGGGAACTCATCCAGGTCCCGTCATCGGGATCGAGAAAGCCGATCACTGCCGAGACCATCGCTTTGCGGGAAAATACCTTCAAGATGGCGGGCAAGAGCGTTTTTGTTTTTGCTACCGACGTGATTCCGCAGATCATCGAGGACGTCACTGCCAAGGCAGGTATCAGGCCGGATCAGCTCGACCACATCATTCCCCATCAGGCCAATGTCCGTATCATCGATTTTATCTCTAAGAAGACCGGCATCGACAAGGAAAAATTTCTTCTCAATCTGGACCGGTACGGCAACACTGCCGCAGCTTCCGTCGGGCTTGCTCTCGATGAGAACGTGACTAACGGCACCATCAAGCCGGGCGATCTGGTCCTGATAATGGGCTTCGGCGGCGGACTCTCCTGGGGAGGGGTGCTCTTTCAGTTTTAATCCCTGCCACACCTTCCTTTATACTGAGTAGTCTGAAACCGTTTCCGGCTAGGATTCCCTCCAGCAGAGCAGCAGGCGCTATTTTCTTCCAGCCGTCGTGAAACCGATCGGCGGCCAGCAGTATCCCCCCCGGCTTCACCCTTTTTGCCAGACAGGCAATCGACAGCTCCAATGCATTTCTCTCATGGACAAACGGTCCGCCCAAAATGCCGTTGCAGAGAACGACGTCGTATCGTTCTGCTGCCGATGTCCCGGCAATATCTTCCTGGCGGAAATGCATCCGATCTGCTGCACCGCATTGGAAAAGCGGCTGAATGTTATTGCGATAGGAAACCTGGCGAAGCGGCTCGTGGGGAAAGTAGCCGTGGGCAGCCGCGAAAAGTTCGAGCGGTTCAAGGGTGGAGCCGTGTACCTCAAAGGATTCAACACGGAAACCGCATTCCAAAAGGAGCAGAGCAAGCTCGTAAGTCCCCTCTCCGCAGCCGCAGGCCGCATCGAGACAGTGCAGGCCTTTGTTAAACCGTTCCTTGTTTTCCCGTAGCCAACTTCTTAAAAATGCAGTTTGTGCGGTATAACGGCCGAAACCTCCACCGTACTGTCTGGGGAGGAAATTGAAGAACAGAAACCGGCGGCGTTCTTCCTCGTCCGCCATCAACCTCCGTAATAATAGCGCCGGATTTGCCTGACCGACCAATGATTGCAGGCTTTGCAGGGCGTCGAGCCAACTGACTGAGGTATGGATGATGGATGCATCGAGGAAGGGAGTGAAGGTGAGTGCGTGGGCAAAGAACCGATTAAAGAGCTGCCGAATCTCTGCCAAAGGCAGATGGCATTCGGTCATCCCCCGCATTTCATTGGTGACGGCCAGTCCGGGCGCCCATAAACCGTGGGGGTAGGTGGCTGCATAGCGGGAGAACTCGTGCTCAAGACGGAAAATCAGCCTTTCCAGGCTGCTGTCGACGATTGGCCCGGGGGGCAGCAGGTTGGAGAGCCTTTCCGCGACAACTTGGGGGGCAAGAACCGGCTTGTATTTAAGTTCCAGTTTTTGCATAGGGAAAGGGAACGTTTTCTCGTATAATCCGAAAGCTGAACGAAAGAAAGTCCCTTCATATACGCTTTGAACTTATTTGTCAACGGGGTTAAGGGCAGGATTTGCCGTTCTTTATCATGAGTGCTTTCAGAAGCGCCGGCTGCTCCTGGCGGGAAGGGGTCTGATTGGTGATGACATCCCTCACCGACAGGAGGTCCTTTTTTAATGATTCGCCATTCCTGACCAGAAGACGGGTCTGCGCGTCACTTCTAACATAGGGGGATAGAAGATTTATGGCATCGGTAATTTTCTGACTTACAACTACACGTTCCTTGAAATTGTCAAACTGACCTCTTTTTAATCTATCGTTGATAGCAGAGAACTCACTCGTAAAATAAGTCAAAACGGTTGCATATACGTTGTTGTCATCAGCCATTAGTTATCTCTTCTCGTCCTTCCCCAGCCGGGCTTTAGTGTTAATGACGTTTTCCAGAGGTACAACCTTATCAGTTACCCGTTCTCCACCCGGATTAATCTTCTTTTCGGCCTTATCGACTTTTTCTTTAAAATTATTCAGCATTGTCCGGTTTGGTCTTTGCAAGGTTCTTTGAGAATGTAAAAAAGTTGTAAAATCAGCGTTATACCGCATTATTTGCTTGACTTTGAGTAAAAAAACGGTGGTCCGCACTCGTAACTATCCAATATTACAGGAGTTACGATATGCGACCGTTCAAACGACTGAAACAAAGACGAAAATCACGCGCTTTCAAATTGCTTCTTACCCCGATTTTTGAGAGATTCAAGTCAGATAATGAACTTGAATCCAGGGGGTATCGCCCGTTGCAAATGACTTTCGATGATCAGCTAAAAGCCCTGATCTTTTATCACTTGGAAGAGTTCTCTTCCGGGAGCGAACTTCTCCAGGCGCTGGATCAGGATGACTTCGCCAAGGAATGTGTTGCTCCCCCCAAGGGAATCAAAAAGAGCTCTTTCTTTGAGGCAATCAACAACCGTGGTCTTGAACAGCTTTCCGAGGTATTCGGGCATCTTGTCAAGCAAGCAGGCAGAGTGCTTCCCGATGAATATGCTCACCTTGGCAATCTGGTATCCATAGACGGTTCTTTGATAGATGCTGTTCTATCTATGGAATGGGCAGATTACCGAAGCGGCTCTAAGAAGGCCAAGGCCCATATCGGCTTCGATATCAACCGTGGTATTCCAAGGAAGATATTCCTGACCGACGGTAAAGAGGGTGAGCGCCCCTTTGTTGATAAGATCATCGACAAAGGCGAAACCGGTGTCATGGATCGTGGGTATCAGTCTCATAATCACTTTGACCAGTGGCAGGCCGCCGAGAAGTTTTTTGTCTGCCGTATCAGGGAGAATACACACAAAACCGTCATCAGAGAGAATGCCGTAAATCCTGACAGTATTGTCTTCTATGACCAGATAGTACTTCTCGGCACCAAAGGTATAAACCAGACTGAGAAAGAGCTGCGCCTTGTTGGTTACCGTATTGACGGCAAGGACTACTGGGTAGCAACCAACAGATACGACCTGACGGCTGAAGAAGTGGCCCAGGTTTATAAACTGCGCTGGAACATAGAGACCTTCTTCGGTTGGTGGAAACGCCACCTAAAGGTGTATCACCTGATTGCCAGAAGCGAATATGGTCTCATGGTTCAAATACTTGGTGGTCTCATCACCTATCTGCTGCTAGCCATCTATTGCCGTGAGCAGCACCAGGAGCCAGTCAGCATTAGCAGGGTACGAGAATTACGCAATCAGATTGCAAATGAAGCAGCAGCCGAACAGCAGAGCCGTCGCACAAGAATACAAGGTAACTCAAACAAAATTAGACAGTTGAAACGTAAGAAACGTCGTGCAAAAACCTAACCGGAAGTTACTGAAAATTATTACGAAAGACCGGTTGCCATTGCGAAAGCCCGGCCTCGGAATAAGGAAAGGACAAAAACCGCGTTAGAAGCGTTGCCGGCGTTGTCGGAAGCAAAACGGAAAACGTGAGAAGCGTGCAGGCTGATGATCGAAAGCGGATTGCATAATGGTGGATTAACGCATTGTTTTTTGTTATGCTTTTGGCTGCTTTCATATTTAATGTCGCAGTCGAAAAACCCAAAAAATAGAGATGACCGCTATCCTTACTCCTAATATAAACCAGCTTGTCTCTGCCCTTTCCACTGCCGAGGCCTCTATCTCCATTGCCGGCCTCAAGGGCTCAGCACCGGCCTATGTCCTGTCGCGATTACTGGTCGGGGTGAAAAAGAACTTTCTTATCATCACGTCAGATGCAGAAAGCGCCGAAGAACTGTGCCGCGAATTGCGCTTTTACAGCGGCCGGGAAGACGCCGTCCTGTATTTCCCACCATGGGACACCGCACCTTTTGAAAGCGCATCTCCCCATGCGGACATTACCGGCCAGCGGCTGAATGTGTTGTTCCGGCTGATGGACGGCAGGGCGGACGCGGTGGTGACATCACTGCCGGCCGTGATGCAAAAGCTCCTGCCGCGCAAGACCCTTGGGGAGATTTCCCAGTACATCGTTGCCGGTGAAGAGGTGGCGCGGGAGAAACTGCTGGAAAAGCTGGTGAAGCTCGGTTATTCGCACGTACCACTGGTGGAGGATCGGGGCGGCTTTTCCATTCGCGGCGGCATCCTCGACATCTTTCCCCCTGACCTGCCGGCGCCGGTCAGAATCGAGTTCTTCGGCGATTTTGTCGATACCATCCGCACCTTCGACCCTGCCACGCAACGCTCCCTTCAGCCATTGGAAGAGCTGGTTCTCCTCCCTTCGCGGGAGGTGGTGATCTCTGAGGAGGTCTTGAAGGAGTTCCCCCCGCGCCTGAAAAAACGCTGCGATGCTATTGAGATTCCGGCGACCCGCCGTCGGGACCTGCTGGAGCAGCTGCAGAACGCCATATACCCGCCGGGGGTGGAATACCTCCAGCCCCTGTTCCATCCAGGACTTGAGACCCTTTTCGATTACGCCGGCAAAGAGCTGGTCAAGGTGATCTATGACCCCGCAGCCATGGCCGCTGCCCGGGAGCGCTTCATCGAAGAGCTGTCTGCTGCAGAGCAGAGGGCATTCGAGCGGGACGTCATCAGCTGCGAAACAGCAGAATTGTTTCTCGATGCAGATAGCATAACGAAGATTCTTTCAGAGGGTCGTCGACTGGCGATTCCTTTTCTGGAGGTGCGCGGCACCGGCGAGATCGGAGAAACCTTCCGCCTTGCGGTGCAGGATAACAGCGATCTCAAACTTGAGGTCTCCAGCGATGGCGAGGGGGTGCTGAAACCCCTGGTGGAAAAGGTCCTCTCCTGGCTTGCGGCGAAGAACCAGGTGCTCATGGCCTGTCACCAGCGTGGTCAGGCCCAACGGCTCTATGAAATCCTTTCCCATTACGATCTCCCTCTCAACATCTCCGAGCGCGAGTTTCCGGCGGAGCTGGGGCGTAAAGACAACCGGCTCGATATTCTTGTGGGAGACATTTCCCGCGGTTTCCGCCTCCCGGAAGAGGGGTTGGTTGTCATTGCCGAGGAAGAGATCTTTGGCGTCAGGGTCAAGCGACGCGGCCTTTCCGAGGCCCGGAAAAAACAGCTGCTCACCTCCCTCGCCGAACTGAAGCCTGGCGACTACATGGTGCATATCGACTTCGGCGTCGGCATTTACCGCGGTCTGCAGCATCTGACCTTCGATCGGATGGAGGGGGATTTTCTCCTCCTGGAATACGCCGGTGCGGACAAGCTCTACCTGCCCGTCGATCGGATCAACCTTGTTCAGCGCTATGTGGGTGCCGAAGGGGTCGAGCCCCATGTGGACAAGCTGGGAGGCGCCGGCTGGGAGAAGACCAAGGCCCGGGCCCGGGCCGCCATTCAGGAGATGGCGGGGGAACTGCTGAAGATTTACGCTGCGCGGCAGGTGGAGGAAGGGCATGCCTTCTCTCCCCAGGACGAACTCTACCAGGAATTCGAGGCATCCTTTGCCTTCGAGGAGACACCGGACCAGCAGGCGGCGATCGAAGACGTGCTGCACGATATGGAGAGCAAGAGGCCGATGGATCGCCTCGTCTGCGGCGATGTGGGGTACGGCAAGACCGAAGTGGCCATGCGCGGCGCCTTCAAGGCGGTGATGGACGGCAAGCAGGTGGCGCTTCTGGTCCCGACGACGATTCTTGCCCAGCAGCACATGGAGACCTTTGCCGAGCGTTTCAAGGCGTATCCGGTCAAGGTGGAGATGCTCTCCCGTTTCCGCTCGGCCAAGGAACAGAAGGCGATCCTCGAAGGGGTAAAAAAGGGGGAGGTCGACATCATCATCGGCACCCATCGCCTGTTGCAGAAGGATGTGGTCTTCAAGGACCTGGGCCTTCTCATCATCGACGAAGAGCAGCGCTTCGGCGTGTCGCACAAGGAACGGCTGAAGCAATTCCGGGCTGTGGTGGACATCATGACGCTCACCGCCACCCCGATCCCGCGTACCCTGTACATGTCGCTGATGGGGATCCGCGACCTCTCCATCATCGATACCCCGCCGGTCGATCGTCTCGCTATCAAGACCTTCGTGGCGCGCTCTTCCGATGAGCTGATCCGCGAGGCAGTGCTGCGGGAGTTGCGCCGGGGCGGGCAGGTGTTCTTCGTCCATAACCGGGTGCAGACCATCGGTGCCATGGCGGAGCATTTGCAGCAGATCGTCCCCGAGGCGCGCATTGCCGTGGGGCACGGCCAGATGGACGAAAAGGAGCTGGAACGGGTGATGCTCGGCTTTATGCATGGCGAAACCAACTTGCTCCTCTGCACCACCATCATCGAGTCGGGGCTCGACATCCCGACTGCCAACACTCTGATCGTCAGCCGGGCCGATACTTTCGGTCTGTCCCAGCTCTACCAGTTGCGCGGCCGGGTGGGACGCTCCAAGCAGCGCGCCTACGCCTATCTGCTCATCCCAGGCGAAGGGGCCATCTCGGCCGATGCGCGGGAGAGGCTCAAGATCATCCAGGAGCTTACCGAACTGGGCGCCGGCTTTCGCATCGCCACCCACGACCTGGAGATCCGGGGCGCCGGTGATCTTCTCGGGGCGCGGCAGTCCGGGGATATCGCCGCGGTAGGTTTTGAACTCTATACGGAACTTCTTGAAGAGGCGATCAGGCAGCTGAAGGGCGAGGAACTGGCCGAGCGGGTCGAGCCGGAGATCAAGCTGCGCATCCCGGCGTTTGTCCCGGAGGATTATGTCCGCGAACCGAACCAGCGGCTCATTATCTACAAAAAGCTTTCCCAGGCGACATCGGAGGAAGATATCGGGGAAATCATGGCGGAGCTGGTCGACCGCTTCGGCAAGTTGCCGCTGGCGGCTACCTATCTCCTGGAAGTGATGCGGCTGCGCGTCACCCTGAAAGCCATGCTGGTCAAGGAGATCGAGTTCGATGGTAAACGGCTTGTCCTCTCTTTCCATCAGAAGACCCCCGTTCCACCCGATACCATCATCGCCCTGATCCGGCAACAGCCGAAAAAATACCAGTTCACGCCCGACTTCCGCCTCTATGCCGAGCTGGCTGATACCTCGTTTGACGGCATTCTCGGCGAGGCCAGAAATCTCTTGAAAAGGCTAGGCTGATATGCTACTTTCCGCAGGATTGAATGATAATTACTGGAAAACAAAGGAGTTATTGTGAACTACAGAGAAACTGGCAAACTGCTCACTATCGCGCTCTGTGTTACGGCCCTTTTCGGCTGCAAGGCCAAAGTCGGCAGCGAAGCGGGCAAAGAATCACAAAAGAAGTCGGGTCAGGTACTGGCCGAGGTGAATGGCTCCGTTATAACTACCTCTGATTACAACAAAGAATTAGAAACGCTCCCCCCCTACCTGAAGCCGATGACTGAAACGCCGGAGGGGAAAAAGGAATTGCTGGACACCATGATTGTCCGGGAACTCATTCTCCAGCAGGCGGATAAAGACGGCATCGACAAGAGTCAGGCCGTGGCCGACAAGCTTGCGGACCTGAAAAAACGTGTCGTTGTCGAGGCGTTCCTGAAGAAAAAGGTCGAAGAAGAGGCAAAGATCAGCGATACGGAATTGCAGGATTTCTACAACAAAAACAAGGACAAGTTCAAGACCGGCGAACAGGTGAAGGCCAGCCATATTCTGGTGAAGACCGAGCCGGAGGCCCAGGAGATTCTCAAACAGCTGAAGGCTGGCGGGAATTTCGACGAACTGGCCAAGAAGCATTCCATCGATGCTGCTGCGGCAAAGGGGGGCGACCTGGGGTGGTTCGGCAAGGGGGCCATGCTTCCTGACTTTGAAAAAGCGGTTTTCGGCCTCAAGGAAGGCGCAATTTCCGGTGTCGTCAAGACCAAGTTCGGCTATCACATCATCAAGCTGACCGGCAAGCGCCCTGCCGGCATCCGTCCTTTTGACGAGGTGAAAGACCAGTTGAAAGCCGCCATTCTCCCGGAAAAACAGCAGGAGGTCTTCAAAAAGCTGAAAGAGGACCTGAAGAAGAGCGCCAAGTTGACCATCAAAGAGGATGTGCTGAAAACCCTGGACGGCGGAAAAGCCGGTGGTGAAGCAACAGCCCTGCCGGCAGAACCGGTCAAAAAGTAATTTCCTAATCGTATATGAGACTGCGGCCGGGCTTTTGTCCGGCCGCTTTTTTTCTCAGCATCCCATTTTACTCCTGGATATCGCAAACTATGAGCACTTTCGTAAAAACTATCGTCATCATTGCCATTGCACTCCTCCCCTTGACTGCCCGAGCTGAACTGGTCAGCGGCATCGCCGCCATCGTCAATGATGACATCATAACCACCTACGAGGTGGACAGGGACGCGGCTCTGATCGGCAAAGAAATGGAGAAGAGAGCCCCTGCCGAGGCAGCTGACAAGGCGGCGTTACGCAAAACAGCTCTCAGTCGGCTCATAGACAAGAAACTGATCGAACAGAAGATCAAGGAACTGGACATCAGGGTTCCCGAGGAAGAAGTCAGGCAGTCTATCGAGGACGTGAAGAAACAGAACAAACTTACCCAGGAAGCATTGGTAGCGGCATTGGCAGCGCAGGGGCTCTCCTTTGACCAATACAAAGCCCAGCTGAAGGAACAGCTCGAACGGCTTCGTTTGATGAGCCAGGAGGTGCGGGCCAAGATCCAGGTGGGTGAACGGGAAATGCGGGAATACTATGATGCAAACCGGGCAAAATACGGCGAGGAAGAGTTCACTCGTGCCCGACAGATATATTTCAAGATCGACAAGAAAGCCGCCGAGAGCGAGATCACGCGGGTGACTGCCGCGGCTGCCAATGTTTTGCAGGAGGCGAAAAGCGGCAAGGACTTTGCCGAGCTGGCGAAAAAGTATTCCGACGACCCGGCGGCTGCCAAGGATGGCGGGGAACTGGGAACCTTCAAAAGAGGAGACATGATCCCCGAGATCGAACGGGCCCTGGATACCATGAAGCCGGGCGAAATCAGCGATCTCGTCAGGACTCCGGCCGGTATCCACATTATAAAGCTGGAAGAGCGGACCAAGGGGAAGGCAAAGCCGTTCGAAGAGGTGAAAGCCGAAATTGAGGATTTCCTCTATAAAAAGAAGTCGGAAGACCGCTTCAACCAGTGGGTGAACGACCTCCGCAAGGGGGCAGCGATAGAGATAAAGCAGTAAATGGTCGGTGGTCGGCGGTCGGCGGTCGGCGGTAAAAGATGCGTTCCGGCCATCGACTACCGACCACCGCCCGCCTCTACAACCCCTTCTTTGCCAACTCCTCCAGAAGCTCCCGCTGCGGGCCGGTCAACTGGTGAGGCACCTTGACCCCCACCCGCACATAGAGGTCGCCGCGTCCCGACTTTCCCAGATGGGGAAAACCCAGACCCTTCAACCGAATTTTGGTTCCCGGCTGGATGCCAGCCGGCACCTTTATCCGCTTTGTCCCGTCCATGGTATGCACATCTAGAGAAGCGCCGAGCGCCGCTTCGGAAAAGCGCACCTCCTGGTTAACGATGATGTCGTCCCCTTCCCTGTGAAAAATGGGGTCGCCGCTGACCTTGACGGTCAGATAAAGGTCTCCGGCCGGGCCGCCACCGATGCCGTTCCCCCCCTTGCCATGCAGACGCAGCTTGGCCCCGTTTTCAATCCCCTCAGGGATTTTGACCGACAGCTCTTCGCGTTTCCCATCCCGCATGAATGCGACGTGTTTTTCGCCGCCGCTGAACGCTTCCTGAAATGATATGGACACCTCCATGGAGAAGTCTTCCCCCTTGCGCGGCCGTCCGCCAAACCTGGCCCCGCCCCTCTGCTGGAAGCCGCCGCCGAAAATGCGGGAGAAGATGTCGTCCGTGCCGAAACCGGCATCCTTGAACAGGTCCCCCACGTCGAAGCCGCGAAAGATATCCTCCTGGGAAAAACGCTGGTGGAAACCGCTGTCGCCGAACTGGTCGTACTGCGTCTTTTTCTGCGGGTCGGAAAGAACGGCATAAGCCTCGTTTATCTCCTTGAACTTATCTTCAGCCTCCTTGCTCCCCGGGTTCTTGTCGGGATGGTATTTGACCGCCAGCTTGCGGTAGGACTTCTTGATCTCTGCAGGTGACGCGCCTTTTTTCAGGCCGAGCACCTGGTAGTAGTCGACATTTGCCATGGGTTATCCTTTCGCGGTTTTCGATTAATCCCAATTTAATGGCGGAGAGCTCCGATGTCAACCATTGTATCAAGCACCGTATACCTTGACAAGAAAGGTTAGAAGGGCTTACTATTCGACAGATTCAGCCATTCGAGCAACAGGAGCAACATAAAATGAAAAAAGCGATTGTCGTCGGTGGGGGTATTTCCGGTCTTGCCAGCGCCTATCTTCTCCGGGAAAAGGCAAAAAATTCCGGCATGGAGCTGGAAATAACCATTGTTGAAAAAGAGGATCGGACCGGTGGCAAGATCAGGAGCATAAAGGAGGACGGCTACCTGTGCGAGTGGGGACCAAACGGCTTTCTTGACAGCAAGCCGCAGACCCTTGATCTCTGCCGGGAGCTGAAGGTCGATTCCCAACTGCTCCGCAGCAACGACAACGCCCGCAAGCGGTTCATCTATTCCGGCGGAGTCCTGAACCGGCTGCCGGAGAACGGCCCCTCCTTTCTCAAGAGCCGGCTGATCTCCTGGCCTGGCAAGTTGCGTCTGGCGCTGGAACCGACGCCGTTCATCGCCAAAGCTCCAGAGGGGGTGGACGAGACCCTGGCCGCATTCGGCCGTCGCCGCCTCGGTGACGAAGCCTTGCGCAAGCTTATTGCGCCGATGGTCTCCGGGATATTTGCCGGTGACCCTGAGACCATGTCGCTAGTATCATGCTTTCCGCGCATTGCCGAGCTGGAGCGGGAATACGGCGGCCTGGTCAAGGCGATGGTCAAGCTGGCGAAAAAGAAAAAGCAGGAGATAGCCGAAGGCAAACAAGTGGCGAGCGCCGCCGGTCCCGGAGGTGTCCTGACCTCGTTCCGTGACGGGATACAGACCCTGACCGACATCCTCAATGAACGGCTTGGCAAAGACATGTTGGTCATCGGCGCTGAGGTCACGGGGGTAAGCCGGGGGAATTCCACCCCCTATCGGGTACAGACCGGGGGCAGGGAACTCGATGCCGACATCGTCGTGCTGGCCACACCGGCCTATGCCACGGCGCAGGCGTTGGAGGGGATTGACGGAGGGATGAGCGCCACGCTCAATCAGATTCCCTATGCCACCATGACGGTGGTCTGTTTCGGCTACGAGCAGGAAAAGGTCGCCCATGACCTGAACGGCTTCGGCTACCTGATCCCCAAGGCGGAGGGGATGAACATCCTCGGCACCCTCTGGGATTCCAGCATCTTTGAAAACCGGGCGCCGGAAGGCAAGGTGCTCTTGCGCAGCATGATGGGAGGGGCCTGCTTCCCCGAATACATCAGGCTCTCCGACGCGGAGGTGGTGCAAAAGGTGCGGGACAACCTGAAGACCATCATGGGGATAAAGGAGGCACCGGAATTCGTCCGCATCTTCCGTCACGAAAAGGCCATTCCCCAGTACACAGTGGGGCACGGTAGAAGGCTCGCCGCCCTCGAAGAACAGGCAAAAAGTCACCCCGGCCTCTTTCTTAGCGGCAACTCCTACCGGGGGATCGGCCTCAACGACTGCGTCGCCGCGGCCAACAGGACGGCGGACGAGGTGGTCGCGTTTCTGCAGAGCCGTTGACAAGAAAAGGCAACCTTCTTCCGGTTGCCTTTTCTTGTTGATGCTATGATCGAAGCCTTAGAACTCCTGCGGCATAGCCTTCACCTGCTTGGCGGTGAAGACCGGCCCGTCCTTGCAGACATAGGTATTCCCCACGTTGCATCTGCCGCATTTGCCCAGGCCGCATTTCATCCTGTTCTCCAGGGTGGTGTAGATGGCGTCATCGGTAAAGCCGAGCCGCTCCAGGACCGGCAGGGTGAACTTGATCATCACCGGCGGTCCGCAGACAAGGGCGATGGTGTTTTGCGCGCTTGGCGTCGCCTCTTCCAGGATGGTGGGGACAAAGCCGACCTTGCCGTCCCAGTCGGGACCGTTCCCCCCCGGATCCACCGTCTTCACCAGGTTCACGTCCCCCCGCTCCTGCCACTCCTCAAGCTCCCGCTTGTAGACCAGATCCGCCTCCGTCCTGGCACCGTAGACGATGGTGATATCCTTGAACCTGTCCCTCAGGTCGAGGCAGTTCCAGATCACCGTTCGCAGCGGGGGGAGGGCGATGCCGCCGGCGACGAAGACGAGGCTTTTCCCCTCGAACTCCTCGATGGGGAACGAGTTGCCGTAAGGGCCGCGCACCCCCATCGTGTCTCCCACCTCCAGTTGCCGCAGCGACTCCGTGACCCGTCCCGTGGCCCTGAAACAGCACTCGATGTAACCCTTGCGGGTCGGCGAGGAAGCGATGCAGAAGGTGGATTCGCCGGCGCCGAAGGCCGAGTACTCGGCAAACTGGCCGGCGCGGAAGGAGAAGTTCTCCCGCACCTGCTCATCCTGGAAGACCAGGCGCAGCGTACGCACGTCCGGGGTTTCGTCGACGATTTCTTCGATGGTGGCGAGGTGGGGGAGGTAGATGTTTTTGTTATCGCACATTTTGGAACCCGTTCGATGTTCGATGTTCGATGTTCAAGGTTTTCTTACGTCGAACCTCGAACGTCGAACGTCGAACCGCTTTATTTGCTGTTGATTTCGTCCAATACCGCCTTGATATCGATCCCGACCGGACAGGCACGAATGCACCTGCCGCAGCCGGTGCAGAGCGTCTGGCCGAACTTGTCGCCGTAATACTTGAACTTGTGCATGATCCTGTTTCTGTAACGCTTGTTCTGCATATCCCGCGGGTTGTGCCCCGAGGCGTGGTTGGTGAACTTGGCAAAGCCGCAGGCGTCCCAGCTCTTCCGCCTGGCCCCCTTGGCCTCGGTCCCCTCGTCCACTATGTCGAAGCAGTGGCAGGCCGGGCAGAGGAAGGCGCAGGCGCCGCAACCGGCGCACCGATCGGCGATCTCCGTCCAGAGCGGGTTCTCGAAGTTGTTGTCGAGCCAGCTCTTTATCTTTTCCAGGTCGAGCGATTCTCCCGCCGGTTCGGCCGGCGGCAGCGGCTTTGCCGAACCGGCGTCGCTGAAGAACTGCGCCCGTTTCTCCAGAAGCTCCTTCCCCTTGTCGGTGACGGCTTGGGCTGCGTAACCGCCACCCTCAAGCGGGGTGAGGAACAGGTCCGAGCCCCTGGTATCCGCCGGGGAAAGACCGACAGCGGTGCAGAAACAGGCGTCATCGGCAGTCGTGCAGGCAAGCCCGATAATGGTCGTTTTTCTGCGCCTCTCCAGGTAAAACTCGTCGTTGTAATCCCAGGAGAAGACCGCATCGAGGATCGACGGAGCTGCCGCATCGCACGGCCGGGCGCAGAGCAGCACGGTTTCCGGGAAGGAGGCCGGGTCCACGTCGTTTACCCTCACACCGCCCTTGTCCTTTTCAAAGGTGAGGATGGTCTCGCAGAGGGGGAAGAACGTTTCCTTGGCGGACCTGCGCGGAAGGGCGCCGAGCGCCAGCTCGTCGCCACTTTTAAGCGGCTCATAGAGGGCCATGGTGCCCGCCTGCTTCGGGGCGACTACTCTTGCCCCTTCTTTCAGCAGGGTATCGACGAGGAGACGGAGGTTCTGTTCGGTTATTGTTTTCGGCATATGATCTCGCTTAGATTTTTGCCACAGAGCCACGGAGACTCAGAGAAAAATCAAAAACATGTTTTCGGTTTTGTTTGATCCGACTTGATCCGATTTTTCCGCGTACCATTGTTTTTCAGCTTTTCTCTGTGAATCTCTGTGTCTCCGTGCCTCTGTGGCAGAATTGCTGTTATTTTATGAACGACTGATCGTCGTCCTCTCTGTACTCCGCCAAAGGCCCCTTCTCCTTCGGCTCAAGCCCCGCCTCATGACCGTAGAGCTCTTTCAGCTCCTTTGCCATCTTCCGGTTGAGGAGGTTCAGCGGAATGTCCATCGGGCAGGCTCGCTCGCATTCGGCGCACCCCGCGCAACGGCCGGAGAGGTGCATGGCCCGGACGATGTGCCACGCCATGTTTCCCGCCGGACGCGGGCTTGTCTCAACCGCCTGGGGGCGGTTACGGTCGCACATGCACTGTTCGCAGTAGCAGAAGGGGCAGATGCTCCGGCAGGCCAGACAGCGCACGCAGCGGGAGAAATGTTCCTTCCAGAACGACCAGCGCTCCCGGGGTGTCATCGCTTCGAGCCGTGCCAGCTCCTCAGCTTCCACCGGGGACAATTCCGGCAGGGAGGGGAGACTGCCGGCGACAGAATCGGCTCCTTTCGGCTCGCGTACCGTGCACTCCCGGCATTTCTTCGCGATGTTGGCGGTGGTCAGCGGCTCGCCGGTTGCGGCGCCGCTCCCCTTCACCCCGGCGCAGGCAACGGCGATGATGTGGACGTCCTCCCGCTTCAGCTGGGATTCACCCATCAGTCCCGCCAGGGCACGCATATCGCACCCCTTGGCGACGATCGCCACCTTTCCCGTCTTCCGGATATCCTTCTTCGCCTTGGTCAGGTAGAGGGCCAGGTTGTTGACGCAGGCCGGGGAGAAGATCAGGTCATTCGCCCGGGCAGGGTCGGTGATGATGGCAGGCATGGCCGTGCCTTTCCTCTTGCCCGCCTGGTAGCCGATCACCGCGGCTACGGTACCGTCGGTCAGGAGCCTGGCGGCCTCCGCCCGGATCGCCTCGGTAACGGCAGCGTAGTAGCCGGTGTCCACCAGCGGGGTTGTGTCGAGTTGTTGTGCTGTGTTGGTCATGATTTCCTAAACCGTTCTCACCACTAAGGCACTAAGGACACGAAGAAAACCAAAAAAACGGGTTTTAGACTTTAGTCTTTCTTTGTGCTCTTAGTGTCTTAGTGGTGAATGTAGTCGTTAAATGTTGTTGTACGCTTCTTTAAGCTCCGGGGTATCAATCTTCCCCGACCAGCACTCCTCAATCTCCAGCTCCTTGAATTCAAGCATCGGCCCCATGGCCCGGACACGCTCGGTGAGCTCGGTCACCACCTCGACCCACTTCCCCCCTTCGGCTGCGGAGACCCAGGAGAACTGGAGGCGCGAGAGATCTACGCCGACGAATTCCAGGAGCTTCCTGAAGGCGGCGAAACGACGGCGGGCGTGGAAGTTGCCGGCCATGTAGTGGCAGTCCCCCGGATGGCAGCCGGAGACGAGCACCCCGTCGGCCCCTTTCTGGAAGGCCTTGAGGATGAAGACCGGATCGATGCGGCCGGTGCAGGGGAACTTGACGACCCTCACGTTTGAAGGGTACTGCATTCGGCTGGTGCCGGCCAGGTCCGCACCGGCGTAGGTGCACCAGGTGCAGACGAAGGCTACTATCTTTGGTTCGAAGTCGTGTTTCATAACAATCCTGTTCGAGGTTCGAGGTTCGAGGTTCGAGGTTCGAGGTTCGAGGTTCGAGGTTCGAGGTTCGAGGTTCGAGGTTCGAGGTTCGGTTCTTGTTTTTCAACATCGAACCTCGAACCTCGAACCGGTTTTATAACGCTTCTATCATCGCCACGATCTGTTCATCGGTATAGCCGTCCAGCTCCACCGATTTGGACGGGCAGGTGGCCTGGCAGGTGCCGCAGCCGCCGCAGACGCCGGGGTTGACGTAGGCCACGACTCTTATCAGGTTGCCGTTTCTGTCCCTGATCTCCTTTTCCTCTACCGCGCCGTAGGGGCAGACCTTCTTGCAGTAGAAGCAGGCGACGCAATTTTTCTCGTTCACCTTGGCGACGATCGGCTCTCTTTCGAGCTCGTCCCTGGAGAAGAGGGTCATCACCTTGGCTGCGGCGGCACTCGCCTGGGAGACGGTGTCGGGGATATCTTTCGGCCCCTGGCAGGCGCCGGCGAGATAAATTCCGGCTGTGGCGCATTCAACGGGGCGGAGTTTGGCGTGGGCCTCGGAGTAGAAGTTGTACTTGTCGTAGGAGATCCCCAGCTTCTGGGCCAGGGTGTCGGCGCCTTGCCTTGGCTGGACCGCGGTGGCCAGGACTACCAGATCCGCCTCGATCTCCACCTGGACCCCGACCGAGATGTCGCTCCCCATGACCACGACCTTGTCCCCCTTCTGGTAGAGGCGGGAGACCATGCCGCGGATGTAGCCCGCTTCTTCTTCCTCCACGGCCCGCCGCCAGAACTCGTCGTATCCCTTGCCCGGTGTTCTCGCGTCCATGAAGAAGACATAGGCCTGGCCGTCGTGCACCTTGTGCTTGTAGAGCATGGTGTGCTTGGCGGTGTACATGCAGCAGATCTTGGAGCAGTAGGAGATCCCCTTTTCCCTGGCGCGGGAGCCGACGCATTGGATGAAGACCACCTGTTTCGGTTCCTTGCCGTCTGAGGGGCGGAGGATCTTGCCGCCGGTGGGGCCGGATGCCGAGGCGAGCCGCTCGAAGGTCATGCCGTCGATGACGTCGGGGATCTTGCCGTGGCCGAATTCGCCATACCCCTTGATCGGGGAGCCCTTGGGCTTTTCGGTGATGTCGTAGAGCTCGAAGCCGGTGGCGACGACGATGGCCCCGACCTTTTCCACGATGAGTTCATCTTCCTGGGTGTAGTCAACGGCTCCGGGGCCGCAGACCTTCTGGCAGACCCCGCACTTGCCGGTCTTGAACCAGGTGCAGTTCTCCCGGTCGATGACCGGGGTGTTGGGGACGGCCTGGGGGAAGGGGACGTAGATGGCGGGGCGCATTCCCATATTCCGGTCAAAGGCGTTGGGGATCTTCTTCTGCGGGCACTTGGCCATGCAGATCCCGCAGCCGGTGCACTTGGCCATGTCGACGCTGCGGGCCTTCTTCTTGATGGTGATCTGGAAGTTGCCGATGTAGCCGTCGACGTTCTCGATCTCGCTGTAGGTATGAAGGGTGATGTTCGGGTGGTTGGCCACGTCGACCATCTTCGGGGTCATGATGCACTGGGAGCAGTCCAGGGTCGGGAAGGTCTCGGAGAGCTGGGCCATGTGGCCGCCGATGGAGGGCTCCCGCTCGACCAGCACCACCTGGTGGCCGGCGTCGGCGATGTCCAGGGCTGCCTGGATGCCGGCGATGCCGCCGCCGATGACGAGCGACCTTTTGGTGATCGGGACGGTGATGGGTGCAAGTTTCTTGTCCTTCTTCACCCGCTCGACCAGCATGGCGACGATCTCGCTCGCCTTGGCCGTGGCTTCTTCCCGGTCCTCGTGGACCCAGGAGCAGTGCTCGCGGATGTTGGCCATCTCGCACAAAAAGGGGTTCAGACCCGCGCTCTGGGCAGCTTTCCTGAAGGTCTTCTCGTGCATCCGCGGGGAGCAGGCGGCAACGACGATGCCGTCGAGATTGTGCTCGGCAACGGCCTTTTTGAGCAGGTTTTGCCCCGGGTCGGAGCACATGTACTTGTAGTCGGTGGCAAAAGCGACGCCGGAGAGCGCTCCCGCTTCCCGGGCTACCCGTTCCACGTCAACGGTTCTGGATATGTTTTCACCACAGTGGCAGACGAATACGCCGATTCTGGACATGCATCAATTCCTTGTAGGGGCGGGGTCTTCCCGCCCTTATTTATCGTTGTTCCGGCAGGGCGGGGGTCCGTCCTTTTTTCGCATTGTTCCGGCAGGGCGGGGGTCCGTCCTTTTTTCGCATTGTTCCAACAGGGCGGGGAAACCCCGCCCCTACAGTAGGTTCTTTTCTTTTAATAACGGCAAGGGACTGACCATCATGCTGTCGAAGCCGAGTTTGGCTGCTGGAACCCCGGCGGCCAGGGCCAGGAGCTGGGTCATGTAGAAGACCGGCATGTTGTAACGGGTGCCGGTGGCCTCTTCGATCTCCTTCTGGCGGATGTCCAGGTTGCCGTGGCAAAGCGGACAGGCGACCATGAGGCAGTCGGCGCCGGCCGCTTTGGCCGAGGCGAGGATGTCGCCCGAAAGCTTCAATACCACGCCGGGGCGCGACAGGGTGAAGTTGGCGCCGCAGCACTCGAGCCGGTGGCTCCAGGCGACGGTCTCGGCTCCGGTGGCGCCGATGACCCGCTCCATGATGGTCGGGGCTTCGGTGCAGTCCAGTTCCGGCACTTCTGGGGGCCGGGTGAGGAGGCAGCCGTAGTAGCAGGCTACCTTGAGGCCGGAGAGGGGCTTTTGCACCGCTTCCTGGAGTTGCTCCAGGCCGTAGTCTTTGGCCAGGATCTCCAGCAGGTGCTTGACCTTCTTCTCCGGTACGCTGCCGGCAATGGCGTGCTCCACCTGCTTGCGCTTCTCCGGGTTGTCGGCCAGTCTGTGCTGGGTGGTCTTGAGTCTGGAGAAGCAGGCGGCGCAGGCGACTGCCAGGTCCCCCTTGACTTCGTCGGCCAGGGAGAGGTTCTTGGCGCACAGGGAGAGCGACAACAGTTCGTCCACGTTGTGGGCCGGGGTGGCGCCGCAGCAGAGCCAGTCCGGCACTTCCTTGAGACCGATCTTCAGCGCCTTGAACAGACCGCGGGTGGATATGTCGTACTCCTTGCCCGAGGCGTGCAGTGAGCAGCCGGGATAGTAGGAGTAGGTGAGTTTTGAGTTTGTAGAGTTCATAGAGTTCTTTGAGTTCTTTGAGTTTATTGAGTTCTTTGAGTTTATTGAGTTTATTGAGTTCTTTGAGTTTATTGAGTTTATTGAGTTTATTGAGTTACATGGGTTCAACACCATAACTCATCGAACTCATAAAACTCATAAAACGGTTTTCCGCATCTCTTCGATCCGGTTGAAGATATTTTCAATCTCGGTGATGTTCTTGTTTTTGGAGTGGAACATTTTAAGCTTCCCCCGGGAGAGGAGCTTGGGGCCGAGCAGCAGGTCCTTCAGGAACTGCCCGCTCTTGACGTTGAACACGGCGCCGAGCCGCATCTCGTACTGGCGGCCGTAGGTTTTTATGTTCTCGATGAAGAGCCGGTTGGCGAGCTGGACATAGCTCTCCTTGGAGGGGCCGTTGGCGTCCCAGGAGAGTTTGCGCAGCGCATCCATGATCGCTGCCAGGTCCACCTTGTTGGGGCAGCGGGTGGAGCAGGTCTCGCACGAGGCGCAGTACCAGATGGATCGACCGGCCAGAATCCGCTCCCACTGGCCGAGCTGCAACAGGCGCATGATCCGGTTGGGCGGGTGTTCCATGAAGCTTCGCATGGGGCAGCCGGCCGTGCACTTGCCGCACTGGAAACAGCGCCGTACCGAACTGCCGGAGAGGGACTCCACCTTGCGAACGAAGTCGAGGTTCATCGTTTCGGTGGAGAGTGTCATCTTGGTGTGCTTCATTGAAATTCCTTTCCCTCTTCATTGACGGGATGACAAAAAGCCCATGACGATAGCGACTGCTGATGAAAAGGAGAGGGCTTTTTATTTACACTAAATTATTGCTGTGATATTGCCTGATATATAAGAGTAATTAATCTACGCTTTTAATAATACTAAAAATTGATAACATATGACGACATATTTTGTCAACATATACGTTTAATGGCGGCATCCGCACAGCGCGTCAGTTGAAGCATACCGGGTCAGGGCCGCCACTAAAAACAGCGGCGGATTTTGCCTGCTCCCTCTCGGATTGACGGCTCAATATGCCCTATATCTCATAAAGTGGCGCCGTTTCAGCCTTAATCCTCCAGCTGTTCGGCCAGCAGTTCCACGGTGTGCCGTACTCTGATGTCGGCGCCGTCCTGGTCCATGCCACCCCTGATCTGCATGACGCAACCGGGGCAGTCCATGGCTACGACCGGCGCACCGGTCTCCTTGATGTTCGTCAGTTTGCGCTGCAGGATCGGGGCTGATATCTCCGGCAGCTTGATTGAGTAGGAACCGCCCATGCCGCAGCAGGTATCGCACTCGAACATTTCGGTCAGCTCGTATCCCACCTTGTTCAACAGTTCCCTCGGTTCTTCGGACACATGCAGCGTCCTCTTCAGGTGGCAGGAGTCGTGATAGGTTACCTTGCCGAGTTTTCGGCCTTCTTTCAGGGTCAGGCGCCCCTCATCCACCAGCTTTTTGACCAGGGAGGAAAAGTCGACCGTTTTCCCGGCCAGTTCCTTTGCCCGGGGCATCCATTCGGTCTGCCCGAGGCTTTCAAAGGTGCTGATGAATTCATGGGCTAACGCTACCGTGCAGGTCGGACAGGCTGAAATGACATACTGCACATCCTCGCTCAGGAGGGCCTTGATGTTGTCGATGGCATTCTTTTCAGCTACCTCATAGGCCCCGCTGTAGCGGGCGGGAGCACCGCAGCAGGTCTGCTCCTCCGGGAATACCACCTCGATACCGGCCTTGTTGAGAATCTTGACCAGTGCTTCTCCCATCTCCGGATAGGCAAAGTCGATCAGGCAGCCGGCATAAAAGGCGGCCTTTTCTTTCAGTTTAGGCTGCTTGATCTTTTTGAACCGGTCCCTGAACGGCTCCGCGGCAATGGCGGGCAGGCTGCGGCCGTCGGTGAGATCTGCCAGGAACAGCGGCAGGTGGCGGAGGAACTTGCCCGAAGTAAGCGGCTTGCCGGCTATCGAGGCCGCCCGCAGCATGCCGTGGAAAAGCCTGCGGTTGTTAACCACGCGGTAGATCGCTTTTTGCAGCAGTGGCAGCCCCTCTTTTTGCACCAGGCGCCGCCTGATCTCCATAATCAGCTCGGGAATATCGATTTTGCCCGGGCAGATCTCCTTGCAGTTGCCGCACTGGATGCAGAGACCCTGAATCTCCTCGGATTTCTTCAGTTCATCGAACCAGGCGGTGAGAATGGTGCCGATGCCGCCGGTATAGATCTTGCCGAAAACGTGACCGCCGACGAGGCGGAAGACCGGACAAACGTTCAGGCATGAGCCGCATCTGATGCACTGCATAGCCTGTTTGAATTTGGGGTCGTTCGCCATCTCGGTCCTGCGGTTGTCCATGAGGATGATGTGCAGGTCTTTCATGGAGCCGTCGGTGTTGGGTGCCGGACCGGTGATGATCGAGACATAGCTGGTCAGGAGCTGGGCCGTGGCGCTCCGCGGCAGTGCCGTTAACACAGGGACGACATCGGCAAATTTTTCAACGAACTTTTCGATGCCGACCAGGGCAATATGGATCTTCGGCAGGGTGGTGACCATCCTGGCGTTACCCTCGTTGGTAACGAGGACGATGCTCCCGGTTTCGGCAACCGCGATATTCCCGCCGGTGATGCCCATGTCTGCTGCCAGGAACTTGGAGCGCAGTTCTTTGCGGGCCACCTCGACCAGTCTCGGGATGTCGGTGGTCAGGCGCTCATTGACCTCCTTGCTGAAGAGATCGGAAACCTCCTCCTTGGTCATATGGATGGCGGGCATGACCATGTGCGATGGTGTCTGACCGGCCAACTGGATGATCCATTCTCCCAGGTCCGTTTCCCCGACCGCGATGCCTGCCTTTTCCAGATAACTGTTGAGATGAATCTCTTCCGTGGCCATGGACTTGGATTTGACCACGGTTTTAACGTTGTTTTCTTTGGCAACCTTGAGGATGTATTCCTTGACCTTTTCTGGGTCGTTGGTTTGGAAAACCTTGGCGCCAAGGGCTTCGGCGTTCCGGGTGAAAGCGGCCGCCATCAGGTCCAGATGTGATGCGGCATGGGACTTCCGCTCGGCGATGGTGGTCCGCAGCACCTCGAAGTCGATCCCCTCATAGGCCTTGGCGCGGTTGACCTTGTAGGCCTCGGAAAATTTTCCGAGCGCTCCCGTGAGGTTGGCATTGTTGACAGCCCTGTCGATGGATTCCTTGAAATCACTTTTCATTCGGCAACTCCATCCAGCTCATCGATAAAGACGATGACCAGTCGCTTCGGGCCATGCACGCCGATGGTGAGTACGCGCTCGATGTCGGCAGTCCGGCTCGGCCCGGTGATAAAGGCGATGTACCTGCTTGTCTCGGGGGTGATCCTGCTGAAGACTGCGGTTTTATCGGGCAGGATCCTGTCTGTCCCGATCAGGGTGATATGGATGACAGGCAGGGTTGCTGCCAGCCTCTGCTCGACAGCGGTCTGGTCCGCCACCAGTGAGCCGGTATCCGTTAAGGCCCAGCCCGCCTCGCTGATGCCGATCCTGGAATCAGCGGCTGTCTGGCGGCTGACGTTAAAGCTGAGCCCGGGAACTTTCCCGCTAAGCTGCGCAGTGTCGATACCGGTCAAAAACGGGCCGTTGGCCCAGACCGCATAGGATTGCGGCGCATCGGCCGTACCTTCCTGCTGCAGGAACGTCAGGATGAAGCCGAGAGCATCTCCCCTGGTTCTGAAGCGATGTACCTCTGCGCCAACCCCCTCTGCCCTGAGCTTGAATTGTTCATACATGGAGTATTGCCCCCTTTTTATTTTCGCACTTCGAGATAAACATTCTATTGGTCGTATTTAATTTAAAAGGCTGTAAAGCGTCAGAACAAAATCCGGGTTCACAGCACTGCTAAAGTTAAGCCAATGTTTCATTGGTGTAGGAAAGGCGTTTTAATTCGGGGCCTGTCGCTTTGGTGAATCGTGCTGATCTAACGCCTGCTTATACCATGATTGCAAAATGTATAACCACATTACATATTACCATAAACGTCTTAACTCTCCTTGTCAACAGAGTTTTTGAGGGTAAGCAAAAAACACTTGACAGGGTTTTGGTAAAAATAGTAATTGGTAATACAACTTTGCAGAACTCGATTTTATTTTACGATATACAGATTAATAAAACATCGAACAGATAGCCGCACTGCTCAGGAATTGAAGTCCGGTAATTTTACCTAAAGGAGAAACGTTATGCCCTGGATTCAGAGCTACACCCCGGTAGGAGGAAGTCTCGGTTTGTCGGCACTGGTTGCTGCCATTCCACTCGTGGTAATTTTCGTCTGTCTCGCCGTGCTGAAGATGAAGGCCCACAAGGCAGGACCACTGGCAGTTGTGTCTGCCGTTGCCATCGCCATTGCCGTATGGGGGATGCCGGCCAAGCTGGCCGGTCTCGCCTTCATGCAGGGGGCGGCCTTCGGCCTCTTCCCGGTTTTCTACATCGTCATCACCACTTTGTTCCTGTACAACATTACCGTCAAGGGGGGGCAGTTCGAAATCATCCGGGCCTCGTTGGCCGGCGTGACCGCGGACCGTCGTATTCAGGCACTTTTGATCGCCTTCTGCTTCGGCGCCTTCATCGAGGGCGCCGCAGGATTCGGCACGCCGGTAGCCATTGCCGGAGCCACCCTGGTGGGTCTCGGTTTCCGTCCGCTCTATGCCGCCGGTGTCTGCCTGATCGCCAACACCGCGCCGGTTGCCTTCGGCGCCATCGGTATCCCGGTAGTAGCCCTGGCCGGCGTCATGGGCTACGGCGACGACGGCATGATGAAACTCTCCACCATGGTCGGCCGCCAGCTCCCCTTCATCTCCGTTGTCATTCCGTTCTACGTGATCATGATCATGGTCGGCTGGAAGAAGACCATCGAAGTGCTGCCGGCCATCATTACCTGCGGCGTCACCTTTGCCGTCTGCCAGTGGGCCACCGCCAGCTACCTCGGCCCCTATCTCCCCGACATCATCTCCTCCCTGGCTGCCATGGCTGCCCTGGTACTGCTGCTGCGCGTCTGGAGCCCTAAAGAGAACTACGTCTTCGACCACGAAGCGGCCAGCAAAGGTGTCGAGCAGCATCACTATACCGCCGGCGAGGTGTTCCGCGCCTGGTCACCCTATCTGGCCCTGACCGTGATGGTGCTGTTGTGGGGCATCCCCTCCATCAAGGCCCAGCTTGACAAGAGCAAAGTGGTCATCACCGTGGCCGGCCTGGATAATATGATCGTCAAGAAGGTCTCCAAGCCCGAGGATGGTCTCAAGAAGATCGCCAAGGTGAACGAGGAGATCGACAAGCAGCTGGCCACCCTCTCCCCGACCGATCCGAAACAGGCCGAGCTGGCTGCAAAACTTAAGGAGCTGAAGGGGCTTGAGGATGCCTTCCTGCCGGTTGAAACAGGCCTTGCGGGCAAAGGCGCGGTGCTGACCGACGAGCGCCTCCAGGCCTGCGACCTGGTTTCCAAGAAGATGACCGAAACCAAGAAGCTCTGCGGCGAACTGGTGAAGATCAACGGCGCCAAGAAGGACCAGTTCAAACCCCTCGAAAAGGCGGTCGCCGACCAGCTGCCGATCAAGCTGGCAGCCAAGTACAATTTCAACTTCATGTCCGCCGCCGGCACCGCCATCCTGATTGCCGCCTTCCTCTCCGCGCTGCTCTGCGGTGTAGGTATGGGAGATACCATGAAGATCGCCGGCAAGACCCTCTACGACATGCGCTTCCCGGCACTCACCGTAGCCTCGGTGCTCGGCCTGGCCTACGTCATGAACACCTCGGGCATGACCAACTGCCTCGGCCTCGTCTTCACCAAGACCGGCCACTGGTTCCCGTTCATCGCCCCCTTCCTCGGCTGGCTGGGGGTCTTCCTGACCGGCTCCGATACATCCAGTAACGTGCTCTTCGGCGGCCTGCAAAAGGCCACCGCCGAACAGCTCGGCTTGAACCCGATCCTGACCGGCGCGGCCAACACCAGCGGCGGCGTCATGGGCAAGATGATCTCGCCCCAGTCTCTGGCCGTGGCTACCGCCGCCTGCGGCATGGTGGGCGAAGAGGGCACCCTGTTCCGCTTCACGCTGAAACACTCGATCTTCCTGACCATAGTGGTGGGTATCATCGTCTATCTGCAGGCGTATGTCCTCCAGTGGATGATCCCATAGAGAAGCAGGATAAGGTTTTCGTTCACTTTGATCACAGTTTGAGGTTGAGAATGCTCTCAGCCTCAAACTTAACCCTTAGCCAGCCAAGCCGGAACCAAACAAGAAAAACAAAAACGCAATAAGAACACGGATCAAATCTGATTTAGCGGATTTACGTGAATTAAGCTGAAATTCGGAACAACATGTTTTTTAAAATCCGCGTACATCCGTTCAATCCGCGTCATCCGCGTTCTATTGAAGAATTTGATTTTGATTCTGTTCACGTTTTTTAACGACTCAAGTCATAAGAGACTAATCTGATTCTTTAGGAGAAACCATGAACATTCACGAGTACCAGGCAAAAGCAATTTTGAGAGAGTTTGGTGTCCCAGTTCCCGACGGGCACGTCTGTTACAACGGCGCCAGCGCCCGCGAATGGGCCAAGCGCCTGGGCGAAGGTCCCTGGGTGGTCAAGGCCCAGATCCACGCCGGCGGACGCGGCAAGGGGGGCGGCGTCAAACTGGCCCGTACTGCCGACGAAGTGCGCAAAATAGCCCGAGACATGCTCGGCATGACCCTGCGTACCCACCAGACCGGCCCCGAAGGAAAGGTCGTCACCCGGGTGCTGGTGGAAAACGGCTGCAACATCGCCAATGAACTGTACGTCAGCCTGGTGGTCGACCGTGGCAGCTCCAGGGTAACCGTCATGGCCTCCACCGAAGGCGGCATGGACATCGAAGAAGTTGCCGCCCAAACCCCCGAGAAGATCTTCACCGAAACAGTAGATCCCCTGGTCGGCCTGACCGCATTCCAATGCCGCAAGATCGCCTTCAGCCTGGGACTGGGCGGAAAACTGGTGAACAAGGCCGTCTCAGTGCTTCAAGGTCTCTACAAGACCTTTATCGCCTGCGACTGCTCCATGCTGGAGATCAACCCCCTGGTGATCACCGCCGAGGACGAGCTGCTCGCACTGGACGCCAAATTCGGATTCGACGACAACGCCGTATTCCGTCACCCCAAGCTCGGCGACATGCGAGACTACGACGAAGAAGACCCCAACGAAGTCGAAGCCTCACAGCATGACCTCTCCTACATCTCCCTCACCGGCAACATCGGTTGCCTGGTCAACGGCGCCGGCCTGGCCATGGCCACCATGGACATCATCAAGCATTACGGCGGCGATCCGGCCAACTTTCTCGACGTCGGGGGCGGAGCCACCATCGAGCGCGTCACCGAAGCCTTCAAGATCATCCTCTCCGACAAAAACGTGCAAGGGATACTGGTCAACATCTTCGGCGGCATCATGAAATGCGACATCATCGCCACCGGCGTCGTCGAAGCCGCCAAGCAGGTTTCCCTCAACGTACCGCTGGTGGTACGATTGGAAGGAACCAACGTAGCCAGGGGCAAGGAGATCCTGGCAGAAAGCGGTCTCAACATCGTTGCCGCCGACGGCATGGCCGACGCAGCCCAAAAAATCGTCCAGGCCGTGGTAGCCTGCTAAGGAGAGAGAGCAATGAGCATTCTGATCAACAAAGACACCAAGGTCATCACCCAGGGGATCACCGGCGCCACCGGCCTGTTTCATGCGCAGGGAGCCCGCGAATACGGCACACAGATGGTCGGCGGCGTAACCCCCGGCAAGGGGGGCACAACCATAGACGGCTTTCCCGTATACGACACGGTCAGGGAGGCCGTTCTGCAAACCGGCGCCACCGCCTCCGTCATCTACGTCCCGCCACCCTTTGCCGCCGACTCCATCATGGAAGCAGTCGACGCCGGCATCGAACTGGTCTGCTGCATCACCGAAGGCATCCCCGTCCTGGACATGGTCAAAGTCAAGCAGTACATGAAGGGGAAAAAGACCCGTCTGGTCGGTCCCAACTGCCCCGGCGTCATCACCCCCGGCCAGTGCAAGATCGGCATCATGCCCGGCTATATCCACAAACCCGGCAAAATCGGCGTCGTCTCCAGAAGCGGCACCCTGACCTACGAAGCAGTCTGGCAGCTGACCAGCCTCGGGCTCGGCCAGTCCACCTGTGTCGGCATCGGCGGAGATCCGGTCAACGGCACCAATCACCTGGACGTACTAAAGATGTTCGAGGCAGACCCGGACACCGAAGCAGTCATCATGATCGGCGAGATCGGCGGCACCTCCGAGGAAGAGGGGGCCTACTTCGTAAAAGAGCACATGACCAAGCCGGTGGCGGCCTACATCGCCGGGGTCACCGCCCCTCCCGGCAAGCGCATGGGGCATGCCGGGGCGATCATCTCCGGCGGCAAGGGCACGGCAACGGAAAAGGTGGCGGTGCTGGAAGAGTGCGGCATCAGCGTTGCGGCCAGTCCGGCCGAGATGGCCCAGGCGCTGCTGAAGATCTATAAGCCATGAGGAGTAATGGCGTAGCAAGCGCCTTATCTGCTTCATCCTATTAACCGGAGACCGCTGCAATGGGAAAATGTAAAGAAAAACCTAAGTATAACGTCGTATCCATGAGGGTTAGCGATGAAGAAAAGGCAACCCTGATCGAGATGACGCTACAAAGCTGCAAGAGCATTTCCAGGCTTATGCGGGAAGCAATTCGGCTGTATGCCCAGCAGGCAGAGGCTGGCGTCAACCGGAGATGATAAACCGAATTTGAAGGGTGTTGGACGAGCACATACTGCCATGTGTGCTCCTTTCATGGCCGGGGGGAGGTACATCCCCCGGCCAATTTTTCGACAGGCCGGGAAGTAAGCGCAGTTCATAACCAGAGGAGGAACGAATGAGGTCGCCGGTCAGCGCGGCATCCTCAAATGATATTGCAATCCGTGAGAATCTGTTGTATTTCTGAACTTCGCTCTCTACCGCTCTATGTCAGGAAATTCAATGGTTTTCAAACCCATACGTCCGAAAAAAGTCTCAGCACAAATTGCCGAACAGATCCGTTCCTCGATCCTTGCCGGGGAGTTTGCCCCCGGTGACAAGCTCCCTCCCGAACGCGAACTTGCCGAGATGTTCGGCGTGTCGCGCCCTTCGGTGCGCGAGGCGCTCAATATCCTGACCTCTTCGGGACTGGTCATGTCCTATCAGGGTGGCGGGACCATCGTCAAGTCCCTGGTGGATATCTCCGCTGGCAGCCCCCTCGCCGAGCTGATCAAGGGAGAACAGGCGAGGGCTCTCGACGTGATCGAGGTGCGCAAATGCATGGAGGCCTGGACCTCCTATTATGCTGCCCAGCGGGCTCTCCCCGAAGACCTCCGCAAACTGGAGCGGATTGTCGGGGAGATGGAGCGTAACCTGGAGGAGATGAAACCGTCACAGGATCTTGATGCCAATTTCCATATCATCATTGCCCAGGCAACCCACAACGTGGTCTGGCTCCACCTCATGCAGAGCATTTTAGATACCATGAGGGAGTTCCAGCGGGGCGTCTGGCGTGCAGTCTATCTTACCGAAGAAGATCACCGGAACCTTTTTCTGCATCACCGGGCGGTGTTTGAGGCGATCCGGGACCGTGACGCGGAGCGGGCCAGGGATACGATGCTCACCCATCTCACTTTTGCCGAGCACCGCAGCAGTGCTTACGTTACCCAGCAGCAAAAGTAGCAGGACGCATACTGTCATCAGGCAACTTCACTTTTCTTGAGACAATTCTACAAGGTGCGCTATTCGAGAGTTTTCCCTTCTCATACGGTATATTCGCGAAAGCCGCAGAAGTTATCTTCTCGGTGCGCTCTTCCTGGTCGGCACCAACGGCTTTGCCCTGCTTATTCCCTGGCTGTTGAAGCTGGCCATCGACGCACTGCGCCAACCGCTCGCCACACCGCATACCCCGGCCTACTACGCCGCTTTGATAATCGGCGCCGCGCTTCTCCAGGGGATTGTCCGCATCTTTTCCCGCACAACCCTGCTCCATGCGGGCCGCCACATCGAGTACATGATCCGCGAGGACCTCTACGCAAAACTCCTCACCCTGGACCTTCCCTACTTCTCCCGCGAGCGGACCGGCGACATTCTCTCCCGCTTTGCCAACGACCTGACCAATGTCCGCATGCTGCTCGGCTTCGGCGTGCTCAATGTGATCAATACCACGGTTGTCTACCTGGCTGCCCTTTTTCTCATGGTCCACATCAGTCCCTACCTCACCATCTGGGCCATCCTCCCCTTTCCGCTGACCATTATCGCGGTAAAAAGGATGAGCGCCTCCATGTTCCGCCTCTCGCGCAGGGGCCAGGAAGAGCTGTCACGACTCACGAGCCGGGTTGAGGAAAATGTCTCCGCTGCCGCGGTGATCAAGGCTTACTGCCGGGAAGAGGCCGAGATCGAGGCGTTTCGCGGCATCAGTCGGAGCTATCTTGACTGCAACATGGGGATGGCCAGGGTCAGGGGGGCAATGATCCCGATCATGGCCGCCACCGGTGCACTGGGAACGCTCATCGTCCTCTTCATCGGCGGCAGCCGGGTCATCTCCGGGGAACTGACCCTCGGCGACTTCGTCGCCTTCAACGGCTACCTGGCCATGCTCGTCTGGCCGACCCTGATGCTCGGCTGGATCCTCAATCTCATCCAGCGGGGCGCCGCCTCCATGTCGAGGCTCAACGAGGTGCTCGATGCCAAAGCTACCATCAGGGAGCCGGCGCAGCCCGCGGCCATGGGGACGATAGCGGGGAACATCGAGTTCCGCAATCTTTCCTTCACCTATGACAGCGAGCCGTTTTTGCAGGACATCTCGCTGTCGATCCGCAAGGGGATGCGCGTCGGCATTGTCGGCCCTATCGGCAGCGGCAAATCAACCCTGATGCGACTCATCCCCCGCCTCTTCCCGGTGACAGACGGACAGCTCTTCATCGACGGGGTGGACATCAACCGGATTCCGCTTCGGCAGCTGCGCGAGGCCATCGGCTTCGTCCCCCAGGAGAGTTTTCTCTTTTCCCGCACCGTCGGCGACAATGTTGCTTACGGCAAAGAAGGGGCGACAGCAGCGGAGATCGAGGCAGTCGCCAGCCTGGCGAGCCTGGCGGGGGATATAGAGCGGTTCCCCGACGGCTATGCCACGCTGGTCGGGGAGCGCGGGGTTACTCTCTCCGGCGGCCAGAAGCAACGGACCGCCATAGCCCGTGCGTTGCTGAAGGATCCGGCCATCCTCATTCTTGACGACCCCCTGTCGGCGGTGGATGCCCGGACCGAGGAGGATATCCTCCGCGGCTTTGCCGACTACTTCGGCGACCGTACCGTCCTCATCGTCTCCCATCGTCTCTCGGCCCTGCGCGACTGCAACCTGATCATCGTCCTGGACAAGGGGCGGATCGTCGAGCAGGGGAGCCACGGGGAACTGCAGGCTCTGGGCGGCCGGTATGCGGCGATTCACCGCGAGCAGCAGTTAAGGCAAGAGATAGAGGGGTATTGAATGCACTTCGGCGGCATCTATGAAGACGAAATAGTCGGCAAGGCCTACGATCGACGGCTCATGGCGCGCTTCATCCGCCATGTCCTCCCCTACCGGCGGCTGGTGGTGGGCACGCTGCTCATTCTGCCGCTCTTGGCGGCGGCCAAGCTGGCCCAGCCCTGGCTTTTGAAGATCGCCATCGACAACCATATCGTCGCCGGCCGGATGGATGGATTGCCGCTCGTTGCCGCGTACTACCTGGCCCTGATCCTCGCCGAATCGCTCCTGACTTTTGTCGAGGTCTACTATCTCCAGTACCTGGGGCAGCGGGTCATGTTCGACCTGCGCATTGAGCTGTTCAGCCATATCCAGCGGCTTTCCACGCGCTTTTTCGATCGCACCCCGGTGGGGAGCCTGGTGACGCGGCTCACCAGCGATGTGGAGGTGCTGGGGGAGATGTTCGCCGCCGGGGTCATCACCGTTGTCGGCGATATCCTCGTGCTGGCGGGGATCGTCGGCATCATGCTCTGGATGAACCTGCGCCTGTCGCTGGTTACCTTTTCCGTGTTGCCGTTCCTCCTCTGGATCGCCTTCACCTTCCGTAACCGGATGCGCACCGCCTTCCGCCAGGTGCGGGCAAGGCTGGCCAACCTCAACACCTTCCTGGCGGAAAACATCGGTGGCATGGCGGTGGTGCAGCTCTTCAACCGGCAGCGCGCGGAGCAGGAGGAATTCCGCCGTCTCAACGCCGCTTACCGGGATGCCAACCTGCCGGTCATCACTTGGGATGCGGCCCTCTACGCTTTGGTCGAGGCACTTTCTGCCGTGGCAGTCGGCCTCATCATCTGGTACGGAGGGGGAGAGATCGTTCATGGCAGCCTCACCTTCGGCGCGCTGGTCGCCTTTATCCAGTACATCGAGAAATTCTTCTCGCCGATCCGCGATCTGTCGGCCAAGTATTCGGTCATGCAGGGGGCGATGGCGGCCCTGGAGAGGATATACCGGCTGCTAGACACGGAATCTTCCCCCTCACCCCAACCCTCTCCTTTAGGCCCGCTGTTTGGGTCCACCGGGGGAGAGGGGGCCATTGAAGCCCCTCTCCCCTTGGAAAAGGGTGGCGCGGAGCACCGGGTAATGGAACCATCCCCACCCTTCATCGAATTCAAGGACGTCTGGTTCGCCTACCAGGGTGAAGAGTATGTCCTCAAGGGATTCAATCTCCGGCTCAAGCGGGGGGAGAAGGTGGCGCTCGTCGGGGAGACCGGCGGCGGCAAGACGACAGTGACACGGCTTCTGTCGAGGCTTTACGATGTGAATCTCGGCTCCATCACCATCGACGGGGTCGACATCCGCGACCTCCCCCTTGACCAGTTGCGCAGGAAAATCGGCATCGTGCTTCAGGACCCCTACCTATTCACCGGCACGATCGCCTATAACATCGCTCTCGGCGATGCACGGGCAGGGGAGCGGATGGCGCAGGCTGTCCGGGTGGTCGGCGCCGACCGCTTCATCAGCCGCCTTGCCAACGGTTTCAGCGAAGAAGTGCGGGAGCGGGGGGTGAACTTCTCTGCCGGGGAGCGTCAGCTCATCTCCTTTGCCCGGGCGGTGGCCTTCGACCCGGAGATCCTCGTTCTCGACGAGGCGACCGCCAGCGTCGACAGCGAAGCTGAAAGGCTGATCGAGGAGGGGCTCAAAGGTCTTCTCTCCGGCCGGACCTCATTGGTGGTGGCCCACCGCCTCTCCACCATTCAGGACGCCGACCGGATAGTCGTCATCCACCGGGGCGAAAAGATGGAGGAAGGGAGCCACCGGGAGCTGCTGGCGGCAAAGGGGCTCTATTACCGGCTATATCAGTTGCAGTTCAAGGATTGACGGTACTTTCAAAGGGAAGGCCATCATCTATGGTGAGCGGCAGGTACGGAAAAACAACGCTCATGCATGAAATTGTACGGGAGAGCAATGAGACCGAGATTTGGCAAGAGTTGAGACGACACCTTTGAATTCTTGCATGCCAGATACAAATTGCTTTAACCATTGGAACCCCCTATAATCCGTGGTCATCTTGAATTCAATCACTCTGGGGCTGAAAAGTCTTTTCGTGATGGAGGCGTTATGACAAGCAAATCCTTGCCGGTTCGCGGCAACTTATCCTTCGAAGAGCTGAAAAAGCTCAATGAGCATGGCGCGCAATACTGGAGCGCCCGCAAGTTACAGCCACTATTGGGATACACCCAGTGGCGGCGCTTCGAGGATGCGATCAAACGGGCAATGATCTCCTGCGGGCAGTCAGGGAATAATCCCGATTATCATTTTGCCGGCGCCGGCAAAATGATCGAACTCGGAAGTGGGAAGGAAGTACGCGAGACAATCAAGCGTTCTGTAACCACGTAATGCGCTGTTAGCATCTTACGTTCCTAATGCTAGCCAGTGAAAATGTAAAATTGGGCGAAGTAAGGTAAAAGCGATTGGCAATAACGACTTATTGTGTCGTAACCCCATCATAACATGGCAATAAGCAACCATCTTTGCTGGTAGGGACAAATTACATTTTGTTGGATAAATAAATGGTTTTCTGATAAAAACCAACCCGGAGAACGTTTTCGGCCATGTGTAATTTCGGCAGCTTTTCATTGACAGAGAGATTATCGACTACATGACTACCCCCGCACAGAAAGCAATCTGGGTAGAGACCCTCTGGCTCGGGAACCGAAGCCATCCTGATCTTTTTCTTTCTGTGGATGAGGTCATTGGTGTACCGCATGCCTCGGCCATGAGGATCGGGTTCAACAAATTGAACCTATCCGGTTTTTTCTGCATAGACACCATTCCCACCATTGCATTTCTTTCTCAAGAACGAATCAATCGACTCGAAATAACCAGGGTACACAATGCCCTCTGGAACCAGGGACTGGTCAGCCTCCTTTTGGTCACGCTCCCCGACGAGGTCCGTGCTTACTCTCTGGCCAGGAAACCAACCGCAGCGGACGAAGACCTCGACGACGACAAAAAAGACAACCGTCTTATTGATTGCCTTGATCTATTGAAAGATGCGCTTGAAATCTCGCATCTGATTACCGGGGTTGAATCCGGCCGATATTTTCAAAAGAATAAAGAGTACTTTGCACAAAATGAAAAGATCGATGCATTACTTCTGTCAAATTTAAGGGCCACGGAAAACGAGCTGACCTCTGCGCCACTCAATCTGTCAACCGAATCCGCTCAGGCACTGCTGCTGCAGATTACCTTTATTGCCTATCTCGAAGACCGGGGGATTATCGATCCTGACTATTTCCGGGAGGCATTGAAAGGCAAGGGGATATCTACTTTAGAACAGTTGCTGGACGAAAATGATCCTGAAAACCTGAATTCGCTTTTCGAAAAGCTCCATGGAAATTTTAACGGCGACATATTCTTTGCGCCATGTGCATTTGACGGCGAAGCAAAGGCACCAGTACTCAATGCGGGCCATCTGCGAAGTCTTGCGGAATTCAGAAAAGGGGGTGTCGATAAGACTACCGGCCAAGGTCGTTTCTGGCCGTATAACTTCAAATATATCCCCGTTGAGTTGATAAGCGCCATTTACAACCGCTTCCTTGGCGACAGGCCGGTGGAGCGCAAAGTGAGCGGAGCCTTTTATACTCCTCACTTCCTCGCCGATTTAACGGTCAACCAATTGTGGGAAGAATTGACGCCGGCAATCCGATCAAGTCAAGACTTCACGGTGCTGGATCCGGCCTGCGGCTCTGCGATATTCCTTGTCAGAATTTTTCAACGAATGGTGGAGGATTGGCGTTTTCTTCATCCCGGCGGGACTCCCGACTGGGATACTCTGGTTGCCATCGTCGAAAGACTCAACGGTTGGGACAAAGAAACCAGCGCTGTACGCATCGGCATTTTCTCCCTCTATATTGCTTTGCTTGAAGAAGTCGAACCAGCTGCAATTCTCAAACTGTTGGCGGAACGGAAATTGTTGCCCCCACTTTTCAGGAAGACGATGTGCGACAGGGATTTCTTTGGCAAAGATACGCCAAATACCAAATTCGATTTGGTATTTGGCAATCCTCCATGGGTAAGCCGTAAGGAAGATCAGGTCGTTTCTGCCACTGAATGGTGCAAAGCACACGAACTACCGATGCCGGCGAAAGAACTGGCCTGGGCCTTTGTCTGGAAAAGCATCCAACATACTAAATCAGAGGGGATGATCGGCTTACTGCTGCCGGCCATGGGCGTTTTACTCAACCATAGCGAACCTTCCATTCAAGCCAGGGGGCTGTGGCTGAAACAGGTACTTCTGAGTAAAGTCATCAATTTTTCTGATATCTGCTTCCTTCTGTTCGACGGCGCCAAGCGACCGACGGCTTTGTGTATCTTTCGACCGTCCGACAAAAAGCTTAGCGATTATCGGTTCGACTACTGGTGCCCTAAAGCCGACCCGTTGCTGCAACAAACCCGCATGCTTACGTTGAACAGAGGCGATAAGCTATCGTTTAAACTATCCACGGTGCTCCATGATCCGGGCTCTTGGGGGCGGCATCTCTGGATGACAAATCGTGACATGAAACTGCTCGGCTGGATTGGCGGGTTGTCTCGTCTGGAGAGAAAATTAGCCACCTATAAAGAATCACAGCAGAAAGAGTTCGATAAGAAAACAAAAGTTTGGATAATTGGACAAGGATTCCAGCCTTATAATAGTGAAAGAAGCAACAAGAATACTAAACCGAAAAAATCTAACCGGGTCGAAAAAGTTCCATTTTTGGATGCAAATAAGTTTAACGAATATATTATCCCTACGATTTTAATTGACAAGCCTTGGCATACTTCCTTAGTTCGTAGACTTGGGAATCAAGATGGTTTTATTGGACCGCATGTCCTTATACCAAAAGGCGTACGAAGGAAAACTGGATTATTGAGAGCGGCATACGTAGAGCATGATTTATGTTTTACAGATGCAATACAGGCGATCAATTTTCCTGAGACAGATATTCAAAGACTTAAACTGCTAACGGTTATACTGAATAGTCATTTTGCAGCATGGTTCTATTTTCATGAAACCGCTAGCCTTGGAGCTGACCGTGCCTTGGTTCATGAAGAACAGCTATTGGCGCTACCCTTTCCAGAAATAGACGAGTTGCCTGATCCAAAAGCGGCCAGAAATGCTGCGGATAAGATTGTCATGATTTTTGATGATCTGCTTTTGCATAAAGACACATATTCACAAGGCCAATTCCCCGACAACGAAACAATTGAAGAGGTTAACCGGCTCGTCTATCAATACTATGGCCTCACTGAATCGGAATTCATACTCATAGAAGACACCCTCAACTATATTCTGCCAAGCATTCAGCCTCGAAACAAAAGCTTCCCGCATCTTTGGAACAAAGCCGGCAAGAAGCAATGGCAAGAATACATGATCACTCTCTTGTCCGCTCTTGAAGAATGGCTGGACAACGGGAGCCACCTGTCCGCTACATTGATTACCGACAACCCAGACGTGCTGCTGCTCGGCCTGAAAATCGAGCAAAGCCGCCCCAAGCAGTCCATTACCTTCTGTGAACAGGGGGGCGATTTCAACAAAACGCTTTCAAAAATCAATGAAGAGCTTAAACAGCAGGTGTCGAGAAACATTCAGCTCATGCCCGATCTCCGCATTTTCATCGCCGACACCCTCTACCTGTTAAAGCCGCGCACCATGCGCTATTGGCTTAAGAGCACGGCTCTGAACGATGCTGATGCAATTATTGCCGATCTTCAAATCCAGAAATTCCATCATGGGTACAAAGGATAGGTACTGGTGACTTGCGGCGACCCTTCAATCTGGCTGAAACATGTTATCGGGGTTCATGATAAGGTGCTGCAATCGATCATCGATGTCTGGCCTGATTGTGCCAAGCGCTTTGACTCTATGGCGCTGGAAAACCACATTACTGATCAACTGGTTTTATCTCTCCAACGTGATCCACAATCTCGGAAGAACTGGCTGGTTGTTCCTCAGCTCAAACTATTGGATGAAGATCTAGCGGGAGATGTAGTAACAAAAGGTTTTATAGATTTTGTCATATATTTTGACCTTATACAGGAAAACTATATCGCCTACGAATGCAAACGATTGAATGTCAACTTTGACAGTGGCTTTGAATCACTAGCGGATAAGTATGTCGATAAGGGCCTAATGCGTTATGTTTCGGCACAGTACGCCCAAGGAATGCCGTTCGGAGTCATGGTCGGCTATGTGCTCGACAACGATGTTCAGGCAGCTCTTGAGGCGGTGAAAAGTCAAATCCAAAAAAAGAAAGGCAAATTGTTTTGTTTTGATAATCTGCCAACATCCGACTTGCCTACTCTCTCCTTTACTTTTCGATTTTCAAGTACTCACATCAGAAAATATGCAGTTATTGAAGTTCAGCATTTACTGCTGCCATTAACGCCTGGCGACCTCATCGAGTAGCGCTTCGATATGTCGGCAGACACATTATTTCTGCGGCAGTTTCCCTTGCTATTTTACTAATCGCGCACATCATGGAGCGACGTAATGAAGCATCTCATTCTCGGCACCGCCGGACATATCGACCATGGCAAGACATCGCTGGTCAAGGCCCTCACCGGCATCGACACCGACCGGCTCAAGGAGGAGAAGGCGCGCGGCATCACCATCGAGCTCGGCTTCGCCCATCTGGAACTGCCTGGTGGCATCCGGTTCGGCATCGTCGATGTGCCGGGGCATGAGCGCTTTGTTCGGGCCATGGTGGCCGGTGTCGGCGGCATGGACCTGGTGATGCTGGTCATTGCCGCTGACGAGGGGGTCATGCCCCAGACCCGCGAGCACCTGGAGATTTGTCAGCTCTTGGGCGTCAAGAAGGGACTGGTGGCGCTGACCAAGAGCGATCTGGTGGACGGCGACTGGCTTGGGCTGGTTGGGGAAGAGGTGCGAGATTACCTCTCTGGCAGCTTTCTTGCGGAGGCGCCGATTATTCCGGTGTCGTCGCGGACCGGTGCCGGACTGGTGGAGTTGAAGCAAGAGCTGGCGCGGCTGGCAGCGGAAGTGGAGGAGAAGCGGCACGACGGACCCTTCCGGCTCCCGGTGGACCGGGTCTTCACCGTCACAGGCTTCGGCACGGTTGTCACCGGCACCCTCCTCTCCGGTGAGATCAACGTCGGCGACGAGGTGGAACTCCTTCCGGCAGGACTTTCATGCAGGGTACGGGGCATCCAGGCCCACGGCGCAAAAACCGACAAGGGGCTGGCCGGCCAGCGTCTGGCCGTCAACCTCCAGGGGGTAGAGCATACCGAGGTGGAACGGGGCGACGTTGTGGTTCCCAAGGGGCTTTATCGTCCGACCCGCGCCGTGGATGTGCGCCTCAACTACCTTAGCTCGGCGCCCCGGGAGCTGAAGCACCGTGCCACACTCCGTCTCCACTCCGCTACCTACGAGGTGCCGGCGCAGGTGATCCTCCTCGACCGCAACACCCTTCAGCCTGGCGAGACGGCCTATGCGCAGCTCCGTCTGGCCAAGCCCGTGCTGCTCCTCCCGGGCGACCCGTTCGTGCTTCGCACCTATTCGCCCCAGGCCACCCTTGGCGGCGGAGCAGTCCTCGATCCCGACCCGCCCAGACGGCGCAGGCGCTCGACCGACGCGTTGGCGCTGCTCCAGGCAATCGAGGCGGGAAGCGAGACGGAAAAGATCCGGCTCCTCGTTGCCGCCAGCCTCCTTTCCGCCCTTTCCCTCGACGAGATGGTCAGCCGCACCGGAATGTCGGCGAAAAGGATCGATGCGGTCCTGGCAGCACTCCTTTCATCGGGGGAGGTGCTCCAGGTGGTACGCGAGCCGCGCATGTTCATCGGCAAGGTGGCGTTCGATACCCTTAAGGCAAAGCTGATGGAAGAGCTGCAAAGCTTTCTCCGCGACAACCCGATGAAAGACGGCATCAGCAAGGAAGAGCTCAAGTCGCGTATCCCCAAGCGGAGCGATCCCCGCTTCTTCGGACCGCTCCTGGCCGCCCTGGAAAAAGAGGGGAAGGCCGTCTCCGATCGGGACATCGTAAAGCTGCCGGGGCGCAAGGGTGAGGCGACCGCCGGTCAGGCGGGGGTCCAGGCAAAAATCGAGGCGGCCCTGCAACGAGGGGGGATGGAGCCGCCGACCATCAAGGAGCTGTGCGACTGGTTCAAATGCACGGAGAAGCAGGCGCTGGAGCACCTCAACTTCCTCTTCCGCGAGGGGCGGGCGGCCAAGATCAAGGGGGATGTGTTTTACGCGCCACAGCCCCTGTCGGAGATCCGGGAGAAACTGATCGGCCACCTCAAGGCCAAGGGAGAGATCACTCCGTCCGAGTTCCGGGAGCTGACCGCGCTTTCCCGCAAGTTCATGATCCCGCTTCTGGAATATTTCGACCAGGAAAAGGTGACCATCCGCGTTGGGGATAAGCGGGTGCTGCGCAAGGGGTGAGCTGCGCTAAGCCAGGCAGTGACATTCCGTGCAGGTTGAGGAAAAATAGAACCATGTTATTCTGTTACGGCTTTTCACTTGCTATGCAAAGAGGTTATCTAGTATATAATGCTTAACGGCAGTTATCATTAACCAAGCACCAGGAATACTCCATGGCAAAAAACCTGAAACTCGGTTCCCGTTTCATCCGGTTTTGTCTCATCAGCGGATTCATCATCGCCGTAACCGGTGTTTATTTTGCGCGCACCATTTACGCAGATCCGACGACCAGTTCCATCATGCAAAGCAACGCCAACCTTGCTGCTATCGCCTTTGCCCTGAATGCCCTGATAGCGCTGGTAGTCTTCTGGATGCTGACCGCCAGGAAAATGGTGCAGCGTGTGCAGATCCTGGCTGCTGCCATGAACCGGGGGGCCGAGGGGGACCTTACGGCAAAGGTGGAGGTTGATTCCGTTGACGAACTCGGCATGCTCGGCGGCACCTTCAACGGCATGCTGGAAAAGCTGGCGGGCATGGCCGAAAGGGTCAATGTTTCGATCCGTGAGCTGCGGCGCATCTCCGGTGATATCAAGGAGGTATCCCAGCGTGGGGTTTCTGTTGCGGAGATCCAGTCCGAAGGGGTAAAGGGGACGTCGGGTGCCGTACAGGAGATAAACGCCTCGGTGAACGGAGTTGCCAGGGCAGTGGAAAGCCTGTCCCGCTCTTCAGCCGAAAACTCTTCATCCATTCTGGAGATGTCCGCCAGCATCGAAGAGGTGATAAAGCACGTTGAAGCACTGGCCAATGCGGTTGAGGAGGTCAGTACCTCCATCAGCGAAATGGCGGCGGCGGAAAAACAGATCGGCGCCAGCGTAAACAATCTCATGGCCGATTCCACCACTACGGCCAAGCTGGTTGCGGAGATGGACGGTTCCATCAAGCAGGTGGAGCGGAATGCCTTGAATACGGCCACTATCTCGGAAGAGGTGCGCAACGATGCGGAATCGGGACGGGTGTCCGTTGAGGCGACCATATCCGGTATCGGTGAAATCCGCCGCTCTTCCCGCATTACTTTTGAAGCGATACAAAACCTCTCCCTGCGTGCCGGCAACATCGGGAAAATCATTCTCGTCATAGATGAACTGGCCGAACAGACCAACCTTCTCGCCCTGAATGCGTCTATAATCGCCGCCCAGGCTGGTGAGCACGGTAAGGGCTTTGCTGTGGTGGCTGAGGAAATTAAGGAACTGGCAAGACGGACCGGCAATTCAACCAGGGAGATAACGGATATCATCAAGGGTGTGCAGGAAGAGACCCAGCGGGCCGTCAAAGCGATCAATCTGTCGGAACAGCGGATTGTCGAAGGCGAACAATTATCGCAACGATCCGGAGAGGCGTTGAACAAGATAGTTGCCGGTGTCCAGATGGCTACCGACCAGGTAAGTCAGATCGCCCGGACTACCGTCGAGCAGGCCCAGGGGAGCCAGGAGATAAGCAGGGCCATGGAACGCGTTGCGGATATGGTCAAGCAGATAGCCAAGGCCACCCGGGAGCAGGGACACGGGAGTGAACTCATCATGTCGGCAGTGGAAAGGATGAAGGGTCTGACCAGCCAGGTGAGGTCCTCCACCTTGGAGCAGAGCAGCTCAAGTAATTTGATCGTCCGTTCCACCGAGGACATTACCACCATGATAATGAATATCAGGCAGGCCTGCACGGTACAGACAGAGAGCAGCCGACAGATTGTCGCGGCCATTGAACACATTCAGCAGTCAACCAAAACCAACGTAGAGTCCACCCGGGTGATGGACGGCGCCATGGCCGGTCTTTCCCGCCAAATCGAAGTTCTCAGCAACGAGATGTCCGACTTCAAGGTTTGAACAGAAAACCCCTCGCCAACTCGATTAATATTAATTAGTTAACCTCAAATTAATTTGACACCGCAAATAAACATGCTAAATTTATAGAATTGTTACGTCGAGGATTCCCATTTGTAATCGATCGCCCATAAACCTTCCGCGACAGCGGCCAAACTTCATCCTGTAATGCGATATGAAATATGGCGGAGGATTTCGTGAACGAACAACCGATCATGGTGGTTGAAGACAACCCGGATGACGAATTGCTGACCTTACGGGCATTAAAAAAATGCAATGTCCATAATGTTGTGGTGAGCCGGGATGGGGCGGAAGCCCTCGATTACTTGTTCCTGGCCCGGAACGAGGCTGCCGCCGAAAAGTATGTCATGCCCCGGTTCATTCTCCTCGACCTGAAGCTTCCCAAAATAGACGGGCTCCAATGTCTGCTGGCGATCCGGGCAGACGAGAGAACCAAGGATATTCCGATCATCATCGTCACCTCTTCGAAGGATGAGCGCGACATGAGCCGCTGCCGGACTCTGCGGGTGAAAGGTTACCTGAACAAACCGCTCGATCCGAAGGAACTTGCCGAAACGCTCCAAGAGCTGGGGATCAACTACCAGACGTAATCTTTGGCAATTTCCCGCTTGTCGTGTCCGTAGAGGATATGGAACACCCGCAGCTTTTTCAGCTTAACCGGTGACAGAGAGCCTAAAGGAATGTAGACGATCTTTTTGCCGAGCCGGGCCGCGATCTGTCTGAAATAGCTTCTGGGGGGCCTCGCAGCCACATAGACAACATGATTTTCAGGCGAATAATCGAGCGCCGCCAGAAGCAGCACTTCAGATTTCCCCCGAGCAAACGAATAATCCCCATCGCTCCAGACATCGAGCATCCGCCGCGGCGGGTAGGAGAGCAGAAAGCCGCCGTATTCGCACCGGGAGATGCCGGGACCGACGATGTTGTCGTCGGGCGGGGTGGCGTAGAAGGCCATGTCCGACTCCTGTGCATGTTCCCCGAGCCAGGTCATGAGGTAGGGATACCTGTCGTTGCCCCGGTCCTCGTCGAAGATCACTACTATTCCACCGACCCCACCCTTTACCCGCTGATTTTCCCGTACATAGATCCTCCCCTCGTGGATGTTCCTGAGCGTCTCGCGCATATCGATGCCATCGAGCATTGAGGCCGAGAAGGGCTCCACCCGGCTCTGCTCTTCGGAGAGCTGCTTCGCCCCCTTTTGTTTCAGGAACCGGCCGTAATCTTCGATGATCAGGTCTTCCGGCGGGTAGGAGCAGATGGACTGGTTGTCGAACCCTTCCAGCCACTCGCCGGGACGTTTTTCCTTCTTTCTCCTGAGAAAGGCCAGCGGCGAGAGCCCCTTGCCTCGCCGCTGCTCCTTCGGGCGGAAACGGATGCGGCGGCTTCCCGCCCAGAGATCCTCGGGGTGCAGGAGGATGGTGGGGATGTCGCTCTCTACCTTCTGCCAGGGTGTGAAGGAGGCGAGGCGGAAAAAGGCATAGGCGAAGTTGTCGTCCACGCAGGAGCGGGCAGCGGCGAGCATCTGGAAGAAGTCGGGGAGGAGCATGCCGGATGTGAGGGCGTAATTGCGGGCAAAGCGGAAGAATGCCCGTTTCTGCCAGATATGGACCGGTTCGCCGGTCTCCTGCCGGTAGTGGCGGGCGGTCTCCAGAAAGAGGCGATAGGCGACACGCTGGCGGTCTGGCATCTCCCCTTCGCCCCCCACGTGGCGGGTGCTTCTGATAACGGATTGCCGCAATACCTCTTCTTCCGGCACGTCCTTTTTCCCGCCGAGAATCAGCTCAAGGGCGTTAAACTGCTTCCTCAGAGACAATCCATCTGTTGCCGGTTCCGGCGGCAGCTCGCCACGGCGCAGCTCAAAAATAGCGGAAAGGAACGGGTATTCAGCCAGAATCTCCCGGCAGGAGTCGGGATGGAGATTGAAGAGCCGGACGTTTTCCCTTCTTACCTTGGCGAGGGGCTCTCCCTGGGGATGAACGAAAAATGTTTTTATCCGCTCCAGGTGGTACATGCCGCAGACGAAAAGGATCCGTCCATGTTTCGCGGAAAGGTTTTGCAGATGGAAAGCCATCCCCTTTTCCCGGTGCAGGTCCGCTTTGCCGGGTCGGGTGGCGCGGGCAGCCCTGACGAACTCGTCGTAGTAGGCCTTAAGGCCCAGGCGCTGCACCGCGTAGGAGTCGGGGAGGGCTTCGTCGTGGAGTGGATAGTCGTCCAGGTCCACGTCGATCAGCTCAAGCGGTATATCCTGCTCCAATGCCAGCCGTGCTGCCTCCACCAGCGGGTCGGCCGGCTCGATGATGAGGTAGATGTTCTGCGCCGCCTCCGTCTTGCTCCCCGGCTTTGTCTCGTAGCTGAGAACGGATATTTCCGGCAGCCGGCCGATGCCGCGCAGAAAGGCGGATCTTAGGGTAGGTGGGAGTTCGATGCAGATGCAGTCGGGCTTGAGCCGCGCCACTGCTTCCCGCACCAGGTGGGCAAACTCCATCCGATAGTGGAGGATGGGGATGGCATGGACTGGACCGAATTGTTCGAGATGGAGTCTATGGGGCATGGGGAAACCTCTGTTCTACATTCATGAATTCACCGTATTCTCCCGACCCTTATCCACGCTCCTTTTCCGCTCAGGAAGGGAGTTCGGTCAATTCGCGACTGTTTATGATCCTGATGCCATTCTGTCGGTACCGCTCCAGCACCTTGGCCATGTCTCGTCCGGTCAGGACGGCATCCTGGATAACCGTGACCTTGTACCCCCGATTAAGCGCCCCGAGCGCCGTGTAGTAGACACAGAATGCGGCATCCAGACCTACCAGAAAAACTTCATCCACCTGACGGGCAATAAGAAACTGTTCAAGCTTCGGGTTTGAAAAGGCATCGGTTCTGTTCTTTTTGAAGTCATTGTTGTTGATGATCATGATGCGGCGGTCAATACGTGGTTCAAGCCGCCCTGCGAGTATGCGCCCTCCATGGAGCCTGGTGATGAGGTCATTCCCAAAGACCTGCCGGATATAGGCCACCTCCATCCCGGCTTGATCGAACCAGTCGATCACCCTGTTTGATGCAGCAATCATCGCTCCAAGGGGTGTGGACGTGGAAAGGGGAATGGACTGTCGGTTGCTGCCGCCACCGCTCTCCTGGATATCCATGACCAGCAGCGCCTTAGTGGGGTGAGGGTAGGCCTCAATCCGTTTACCCTTGGTGGGGATGAACATGTTTCGCATGACGAACAGGCCGAACAGGAGCATCAGGACAGCGAATAGCGCCAGGGCTGTGAGGACGACGTTCAGAAAGGTCATGGTCGCTTTTCTCCGTATTAGAAAGAAAAAGAATAAGAAGTTCAGACCTACGCTTTTGATTGTCAATTATGTAGGTTTGACCCTTTTCCATATGACCCTTTTCCATAGGTCTTACCTTTATGGCTCAGTCCTACATCACACCCAGATAACATTTACCAGATGCTCGACCATCTTGAATTCCGGGTCACCCGTAATAAGGTCTGCTGAATGCTCCATGGCCGAGGCAAGGGCAAAGGCGTCGGCATAGGATATGGGATAACGGGCCTTCAGTTCCGCGGCTCGGAAGACGAGGTCATTAGGACATGGGAGAATCGTAAAACCTATCCGCTGAATGTGAATGAACACCTCCAGCTTTTTCTGTTCGCCCAGTCGCCGCTGGGTTATGTAGATGATCTCACCCAGGTTGATGGCGTTGATCAGGCATGGCGTCTGCTGGGCAATGGCCTCTTTCAGCAGATCTCTCACCTTTTCCCCGCCCGTTTCCTTTTGAAAGAAGCGAAGCAGGGCAAAGCTGTCAAAAAGGAGCTTACTCACCGGCGAAGTCCTTCCCACGTTCCTTCAGCAGCTCATCCGCCAGCGATGGGCCGGGAGGCAAAGCCCCATAAGCGGCTTCCACCGCGTCCTTCACCACCGGCGCAATGCAGATCATCTCGCCATACTCATAAATCTGTACAAGCGCACCAGGTTCCATATGATGGCGTTTCCGCAGTCCCGCCGGAATTACCACCTGCCCCTTGGTTGACACCTTGGCTGTGTTGTCCATACCCGCTCCGCTAGTAATACGTTTTGTTAAAAACGTACAACATTCATTTCCTTTGGTCAAGGAGCAATTTTCTTGAATCAAAGATGTTCCTCAAAACCTATTTATGTTAATTCTTGAGCTCTGCTGACCCCTCTGGTTGGCTCGTTCGAGCCCGCATGTCAACGGAACATCGCTGGTTTACGGAGATGGGTGGTGCTACTTCAAATACCGCAGCGCTTCTTCGCCAAGTATCCGCTCCACCGCCAGCGGCAAGAGCTCCTTGGGCTCCTTCTCCGTAGCGGCCATCATCTTCAGGGCGTAGCGGGCTATGTTTATGCCGTCCCGCACCGAATAGAGCTCATCGGCGGCATGGGCGCGCTGCAGAAAGTCCACCACGTACTTGAGGATCGCGCTGCCGGCAAAGGGGAGGTTCTCCTTGAGGATATGCAGCTCCTCGTCCGCTTCGGGAAAGTCGATGTAGATCTGCGGCTGGAGACGGGAGTGGATGTATTCGGGCACCTCGAAGGTGGAGGCGTCCTCGTTCATGGTGACGACGATGCGGAAATCGGGATGGGCGGGGATGCGCAGGCCGGTGATGATCGATTCAACGTAGCGCCGGTCGTCCAGAAGCGGTGCCAGCGAAGCCCACGCCTTTTCGCTCATCCGGTTCCCCTCGTCGAGGATCAGCACCCCGCCGCTGACCATGGCGGAAACCAGGGACGAGGCGGCGTACTGGATCTTGCCGTCAGGGCCGATCACCGGCGTGACGATCAGGTCCTCCGGCCGGGTGTCCATGGTGGCCTGGAAGAGATAGACCTTGCGCCCGAGGGTGCGGGCCGCGGCATAGGCGAGGGTGGTTTTCCCCACCCCCGGTTTGCCGATCAGGCGGGGGTTGAAGGGGATGTCCCGCTCGTCGATGACCATCCAGGCTGCGAGAAGCTGCTTCAAGAGCTCCCCCTGGCCGACCCATTTCAGTGAGAGCTTCACCGGATTGGCCAAGGTGAGGTTGATATCGTCTATAGTTATTCTCTCCATCCATCCTCCAGTTTTTTCGGAACGAGGAGCGAAGACAAAGGTTCGAGGATCGAGGATAAAGGATCGAGGATAAAGGATCGAGGAAAACCATAACCTAGAACCTAGAACCTAGAACCTCGAACCTCGAACCTCGAACCTCGAACCTCGAACCTCGAACCTCGAACCTCGAACCTCGTTCCTCGAACCTTGCTCCTTGCTCCTCAGGTATTGTGTTCATGCAGGTACATCATCGCCAGCCTCGCCCTGTTCTCCAGGCATTCGGGGCAGAGCTCGCCGGCGTCGTTCCAGACCTCGGCGGCCAGCCATTCCCCGGCCTCGGCGAAGACCGATCTTGCCTCCGCATTTTCGTCAAATTCGCATTTACAAATGGTGCAGGTTTTCATACTTCATCCTTCATCCTTCATCCTTCACTTTTCACTACTCACTACTCACTACTCACTACTCACCGTTTTGTGCACCAGGTTCGCCAGGCAGTCGATGAACAGGGGGGACGTGTTCAGCGACGGCGAGCGGCGGAAATGCTCGATGCCGAGCCCTTTTGCCTCTTCCGCATACTGGATGTCGATCTCGTAGAGGGTCTCGATGTGGTCCGAGACAAAGGAGAGGGGGACCATGAGCAGCTCCTTGCACCCCCCCTTTGCCAGCTTTTGTATCATCTCCTCCGTGGAGGGCTCCAGCCACTTCACCGGGCCGGCACGCGATTGAAACGCCAGGTGATAGTTCACGTTCCCCAGCCGCTCCATGACGAGACGTACCGTTTCCAGAATATGGGAGAGATAGGGGTCACCTTCGTCGATGAAAGACTGGGGGAGGGAATGGGCGGAAAAGACCAGCTCCACTTCCGATCGGTTGGAAAACTGCGCCAAACCTTCCTCGATTTTTGCCGCGAGGGCCGCGATATAGAGGGGGTGATCGTAGAAGCGGTCCACATAGCTGACCTCGAACCGTGCTCCGGCCTCTCCCAGGACCCGCTTCAGCTCGTTGATGCTGGAGCCGGTGGTTGCCCGTGAATAGTGGGGGTAGAGGGAGAGGGCGATGACGCGGGAGATGCCTTCCCTCTTGATGGCCGCCAGGGCATCGATGGTTGTGGGTTTCCAGTAGCGCATGGCGACGAAGCAACGGAAATTTCCGCCGAGCTTTTCTTCCAGGGCCTGCGCCTGTGCTTCGGTCAGCTCTCGGATCGGCGATTTGCCGCCGATCTGCGAGTAGTAACCTTCCACCTTCGGCGCCCGTTTGCGGCAGATGCGCCGGGCAATGAACGGCTGCAGGAAGGCTGGTCCGATCTTGATAATTTCCCGATCGGAGAAAAGATTGAGGAGAAAAGGCTCGACGGCTTCAATGGAATCCGGTCCACCCATCTGGAGAAGGAGTACGGCGGTCTTTTCAGGCATTGTCACCTCGTGTTACAGGCAGGGTGTGATGGAACGGAACAATTCAACGCTGATATGAACAGCTATTAAGCAATAAGGGCGTCGATTTGTCAATGGGAATCCCCGGCAGGCGGGGGCGTGAGCTGTTTTCCGACGCCTCTCGCAAATCCTGTTCAGGTGTGTATAATAATCATGTATCTCCATTCCGGTTGTTTCGAGGTGGCCATGAAGATCTACGACATAACAATGCCGTTATCTGCCGATATGCCGACGTATCCGGGGGACCCGACGGTAAAGATCGAGCCGGTGACCAGGATCGCCCGGGGCGATGCAGCCAATGTTTCATGCATTTCCATGTCCACCCACAGCGGCACCCACATCGACGTTTCACGCCACTACAGCGACCATGGCCTTTCCGTGGATCATCTGCCCCTGACCCTTCTGGTCGGAAGAGCCTTGCTGGCGGAGGTTCACGGGGTGAGAGAGATAGGACGGGAGCAGTTAAAACGGTTGCCGCTGAAAGGGGAAGAGCGGCTTTTGCTCAAAACGGACAATTCCGCCTTGTGGGTCCGGCAGGGGTTTTGGGAAGACTATGCCCATCTGACCGAAGACGGCGCTGCCTATCTGGTGGAGATGGGGGTGAAGCTGGTCGGCATTGATTACCTCTCGGTTGAGCGCCATGACGGCAACGGGGACGTGCATCGGCTCCTCCTGGGCAATGGCGCGGTGATCCTGGAGGGGTTGAACCTGGACGGCGTTTCTCCGGGGAATTATGAACTTATCTGTCTGCCGCTGAAAATAAAGGATGGCGATGGCGCGCCGGTCAGGGCGGTGTTGCGGAGCAGAGAGGGGACAGGAACCGAGAAGGAATTTGACGCGCATACGAGCAAGTGGCCGCTCGCCTGAGCGTTGGGGATGCGGCGGCAATGCAAGGGCATTCTCCGCTCAGGTCAGAGTCCCTCTGTCTCTATGCCGAAGTCCCGGCAGGCCTTGAGAAACCCCTCATCAAGCGGCGCAATCGCCTGCACCGGTTTGCCGTCCCTGGAGGTGAAGGCCATGGAGCGGCAATGGAGCATCATGCGTGCGGCGGTGTCGCCGCCGTAGGTAGTATCGCCGATGATGGGAAGGTTGCTGTGCACGAGATGGACCCGGATCTGGTGCGTCCTGCCGGTAAAAGGGAGTGCTTCGAGGAGGGTGGCGCCCTTGCCCACAGCAATGACCCGGAATGCCGTGCGCGCCTCCCTGCCGGGGAGGGCCACCCCGTACCTGAACTTGTTCAGCTTGGCTATCGGCGCATCCACCGTCCACTGCTCTTCATCGGGCACGCCGGCAACCATGGCCCAGTAGACCTTTTCCACCTTCCCCTCCTTCAGCAGGAAAGAGATGTGGGTTGCGGCGCGCTTGTCCTTCGGGAAGAACATCACCCCCGATGTGCCGCGGTCGAGGCGGTGGATCACCCGGGCAGGCTCTTTCGAACCGAGCGATTTCATATAGGTTTCAACCGCGTACTCCACCGTTCCCTTCAGCTGGTAAGGGGTGCGCTGGCTGTTGATCCCCGCAGCCTTGTTCACGGCCAGATAGTTTGCGTCCTCGAAGAGCAGATCCTCCTTCCGGTAGGATATTTCGACGCAGCGTTCCGGCTCCATTACCCCCAAGGCGATCAGGTCTCCTTCCCGGAGGGGGCGCGAGGCCACCCGCACCAGGGCTTCACAGATGGTGCAGCCGCCCCAGTCGATGATGCGGCGGATCTGGGTTTTGGAAAGCTGCGGAAAAAGCTCCTTAGCCCCATCGTCGAGGCGCATTCCCGCATGATCGGCTCCCACCACAACCTTGAGAATCATGGTGCCCTCCTGCTCGCCCGGAACAGGGCCGTAATGGTCTTGCCGTCGCTGATTCCGCCGTCTACCGCCATCTGCACCGCCTCTGCCAGCGGCAGGCGCATGGTCTCGATATCTTCGTAAACCTCGGGGTCGGCCTCCCCCTGGGTCAGACCCGTGGCCAGATAGAGGTGGACGACCTCATCGAAGACTCCTGGAGAGGTATGAAGGTGGCCGAGGGGTTCCAGGCTTTCGGCGATCAATCCTGTTTCCTCTGCCAGCTCTCGCCGGCCGCACTGCGCCGGATCTTCGCCGTGGCCGAGCCGCCCGGCAGGCAGCTCCAGCATGAAGGCATCCGCCGCGGGCCTGAGTTGCCGGATCAGGGTGACCGTCCCGTCGGCATGGAGCGGCAAAACCCCTACCCCGCCGGGATGGCGTATGATCTGGTAGGTGTGCCACCCCTTTGTCCCCACCTTCACGTCCATCTGTTCGATATTCACCACGAGCCCCTGAAAAAGGGTGACCCCGTTCCTTGTTTCCATGCCTGCTCCGTTTTGTCAGATAAACATCAACATTTTTAATAGCATTATTCATCTTGTATGTGAAGCCGGTATTTGCCGGCTATTCCCCGCCCCTTTACAGCCGCGGGCGGAGTGCTATGATTAAATCATAACCTCATAACCATATCCAAAGGGAGGCTGCTATGTACGGTGAGGATAGAACCTACAAAAAAGTGGAAGTGATCGGCGTCTCGAAAAAAGGCATCGAGGCGGCCATCCAGACGGCAGTTAGCAAAGCCCACAAGACCCTCGATAAGCTTTCCTGGTTTGAAGTGGGTGACATCCGCGGCCATGTGGGGGACGACGGCATGGTCACCGAGTACCAGGTGGTGCTCAAGGTCGCTTTCCAGTTGAAGGAATAAATTCCGCAAATTCTGGTTTTATGGGTGAAAGTTAAGATGGTAAATTCCCCTCCAATCTGCTATTGTCTCGCCAGTTTTTTAACCACTACACGAAAGGCGGAGACAATGGCACAGGCAAAGAAGGGGGATAAGGTAAAGGTTCACTATACGGGAAGACTGGACGACGGTTCAGTGTTCGACTCGTCCGAGTGCAGCGACAGTGATTGCGACTGCTCATCCGGCCCCCTGGAATTCACCATCGGTGAGGGGCAGGTCATTCCCGGCTTCGAAGAAGCGGTCTTCGGTATGAATATCGATGAGACGAAATCGGTACATATCCCGGTGGATCAAGCCTATGGCGAGCGTATCGAGGAAATGGTCGCCCAGGTTCCGCGCACCGAACTGCCGGCAGGCATGGCGCCGGAAGTCGGTCAGCAGCTGGAAGTTACCCAGGAGGACGGCAACATCTTCCCGGTGGTGATAACAGAGGTGACCGACACCCATATATCAATTGACGCCAACCATCCCCTGGCAGGGCAGAATCTGAACTTCGACCTCCGTCTCGTCGAGATCGGCTGATGGTCTGGTGCCGGCAACGCACAAGTAAAAAGGGACGGGCTTGAAGGCCTGTCCCTTTTTACTTGTGCGTCGTCATCAGTGCCGTTGCGATCAGTTTTCCGTAAGGAAGTGCTCTTCGTAAAGGTCTTCAAGGGATTGCAGGTGGCGGGTCTCATCGGCCAGCAACCGTTCAAAAACTCCTGCCATCGGCGCTCCTGCGCAACCTTCCGACATCCGCTTGTAGAAATCTATGGAACCTGTTTCCAGGTGAATGGCATAGGCGAGGGCTTCCCGGGCGTCGGAATTGGGGCTGAGCTCTTTCTTGGCGAGCACGTAGTTAAGGTTCATGGTCTTGACCGGCCGGTTCATTTCCTCTACTCCCGCCATGCTTCCCTCAATCAGGGCCTTTTCCAGCTGGTGCTTGTGCTCCAGTTCGTCCAGTGCGGCGTCCTTGAGGATTTCCCTGGCGCCCTTGTTCGTTACCTTGCGGATTGCCGTAAGATAATGCCTGAACCCCTCTTCCTCCATTGATACAGCCATCTCAACAGCGGCCTCAAAAGTATAACAGACCTGACCCTGCTCTCTCATTGTCTTTTTGCCTCCCTGTCTTTGAAGAATAATGGAAGTTTTTAACATAACAGCGCGATAATCACAAGAAACAATTGTATACGGAGCGGGCCTGCGTACCAATCGGCTTTAACTGTTGACACGATTTTGTATACGATGGTATTAATGACTACTTTTTGTCGCAATTTCAGGGTGAAGAATTAATGCATTTGGGAATGCCGGGGAATAATGCCTGATTGTATAGAAGCCGCCGGATCGGTTAAACAGATCTTGCGGCTTTTTTCGTGCGGAAGAGGGCCAACGAAGAACTTGGCGATTAATTTTAAATATCACATCAAAGGGGGAGATTGTCATGAAAGCTGTATTGCTTGAAGGATTTGGCGGTGTGGAGGTGCTGAAGGTCGGTGAGGCGGAAAAACCGTCGCCGAAGGAAAATGAGGTTCTGGTCAAGGTGATGGCGACATCCGTCAATCGTCCTGATCTGGTGCAGCGGGAGGGGAAATATCCGCCGCCGCCGGGTGATTCGGAGATTCTCGGCCTGGAAGTTGCCGGGGTGATCGAGCAACTCGGCTCCAACGTCTCCGGCTGGCGGGTCGGCGACCGGGTCCTCTCCCTGGTCGGCGGTGGGGGGTACGCGGAATATGCGGTCGCCTATGCCGACCACCTGATGCCCATCCCCGACACCATGAGCTTCGAGGAGGCCGCCTGCGTCTGCGAATCCTATATCACGGCGTTTCTCAATATCTTCATCCTTGGCGAGTTCAAGGATGGCCAGACCGCCATTCTCCACGGCGGCGGCGGAGGGGTCAACACCGCCGGCATTCAGCTCTGCCGGGCGCTTGCTCCCAATTCGAAACTGATCGTCACCGCCTCGCCGGAGAAAATGGAGCGGGTCAAGGAAGTGGGGGCCGACCTGGTCGTCAACTTCCGGGAAACGCCCGATTTCAGTGAGATCGTCAAGGAATACACCAACAAGAAGGGGGTCGACCTGATCCTCGATCATATCGGGGCGAAGTACCTGGCCCCGAACATGAACTCCCTCGCCTACAAAGGGAAGCTGGTCGTCATCGGCGTCACGAGCGGCATCAAGGCAGAGCTCAATCTCGCCCTCATGATGGTGAAGCGGCAGCAGATCATCGGCTCGGTGCTCCGTTCCCGGCCGGTGAGCGAAAAAGGGGAGATCGTCGCCGAGTTCACCAAACGGGCGCTTCCCAAGTTCGCCGACCGGACCATCGTGCCGATCATCGAGAAGGTCTTCCCCCTCGACCAGGTTGTCGATGCCCACAGGATGATGGAAGAGGACAAGCATTTCGGCAAGATCGTGCTGAAGATCGGCGCATAGGCCGAAGCCCGGCAGAATGGAAGGGGGCAGGCCGGTGCGTACGGCCTGCCCTTTCTGCGCAAAGGAGAGGAATCATGCATACGGGAAATGCCGACACAAAGCCGACGATGATGCAATATACGAACCTTGTCGGTTGTTGCCTTGCTGTTTTACTGATCCTGCTTACGGCTGCGCCGCTTTCTGCCGCAAGCATCAAAAGCCTGGATAATCTGGGCAGAAACCTCTATGCCAATGAAATCAAGGAGCGAAGCGCACGGCGCATGGAATCCTTTGCCGCCTTGCAGTCATCTCTGGACAGCCTCAACACCGGCCAGGAAATTTCCAGCGTCGTGCAGATAAACAAGGCGCTTTCCCTTGTGGAGCAAAGCCGGCAGTTGCAGCGCAAGGCGGGAGAGGACCTCACGGCGCTTTCCGGCTACATAACCGCAAACAGGATGAAGCTGGAAGCTGAGGGGCTGGATAGTTTCCTCCCCCTGGCAGAGCTGGACGACAAGACCTCCAGGCAGTATGAAGAGTCCCTGCGGCTTTATCTTGCTGCCTATAAAGCGTTGCTCGAATACTCACGGGACAATATCCTCCCTCTGCGGGTAGGGCGGCAACCGGAGCAGGGTCAGTACGAAGCCTTGTACAATGGCTATGTTACTGCGGCGAACAAGCTGGGTGAAGTCGATGCCGAGCGGTTCGGGTTCGTGGCGGATTTCGTCCGCGAGCACCCTGACCTCGCTCCCTACGTGAAAAAATGAGCTGCAATCACATCATGAAAACAAGGAGTTTATCGTGAACTTATGCCCTTGCGGGTCAGGCATTGACTACGGGAAATGCTGCGAACCGCTGATCAAAGGCGCGCGCCAGGCGCAGACCGCAGAAGAGTTGATGCGTTCCCGTTACACGGCGTATGTAAAGGTGGAAATCGATTACCTGTTTGAAACCACCCACCCGGCCCATCGCCAGGGCTTCGACCATGAAGGGACGAGGCAGTGGGCAGAGAACTCCGTCTGGGAAGGACTGGAAATTGTCACCACCGGCAAGGGGGGGACGGACGATGGCGAAGGCCGGGTCGAATTCATCGCCCGTTTCCGGGAAAAGGGGGTGAAAAAGGCCCATCACGAGTTGGCGGAGTTTAAGAAAGACGACGGCAAATGGTTCTTTACCGACGGTTCGGCCGTTCCCCGGAAGCCCGCTACAAGCGTCAAGGTCGGCCGCAACGACCCCTGCACATGCGGCAGCGGTTTGAAATACAAGAAATGCTGCGGGAAATGACCCGCGACGATGCCTATGAAAAAAGCCCGCGAAAGCGGGCTTTTTTGTTTGTGCGCCAGGCATGGCGCGTGGCGCGTAAGCGCCATCCAATTGGGTATGGTGCCTGATTGGTGACTTGGAGGTGAAAGTCCTCTTCGGACCCTGATGGTGGGAACCGATAGCTGAACAGCAAGGGTGTCCGGGGCGACCCGGAATCTGAAGGAAGCTGTAGGCAAAGTCCTGGCCCGACGAACAGGAATCGCATATGAGGCAGCCACATCTGGGCGAGAAGGCAAACAGATTCAAAGCCCGATAACCATCCAGAAAGATGTGGAAGTAGATGCGGCGGGTATATGGGATGAAGGTCACGCGCATTACCCTGGGAGGTCTGTCAACCTGCCTTGTGCTACCGGCATCGAGAGGTGCCGGGATGGGTTGGCAGAAGTCAGCAGAGGCCATACGAGTCGGAATAACCGACCGACAAAGGGCCGAACTTGAAGTAAGCGGACAGGAGCCTTGAGTTTCGATGACGACAGGAGCAGCAGAAGGCCGGGTTGGGATACCCGGCGCCAGCCCGGAGGGTAGCGGTTGGAAACCGCGAGAGAAAGGGAGAGGTGCGGCAAACGTCACGGGAAGGAAAGCAGCTCACTGGCCGGAAGCGGCAACGGGACTGATGGAGAAGATCGTCAGTCGCGGCAACATGATGGCGGCATACTCACGGGTAATGCGCAACAAGGGAGCGCCCGGCGTCGATAACATGCCGGTAACGGCCCTGAAGGGCTACCTACAGGAGGAATGGCCGCGCATCAGAGAAGAACTGCTGACGGGAACGTATCACCCGCAACCGGTGCGGAAAGTAGAAATTCCCAAACCGGGAGGCGGCACACGGATGCTGGGAATTCCCACCGTCCTTGACCGACTCATTCAGCAGGCGGTGCATCAAGTTTTGAGCCCGCTGTTCGACCCTGGTTTCTCCATAAGTTCCCACGGGTTTCGCCCTGGACGGAGCGCCCATCAAGCGATCAAGGCAGCTCGGAAGTATGTAGAGAGCGGCCTTAGGTGGGTGGTTGACATTGACCTTGAGAAATTTTTCGACCGAGTCCACCACGACACCCTTATGTCGCTGGTGAAACGCAAGGTTGGAGACCGTCTGGTGCTGTCCCTTATCGACAGCTACCTTAAGGCAGGGATACTTGAAGGAGGAGTGACGTCACCCCGGTTGGAAGGCACGCCGCAAGGCGGGCCTCTCTCGCCGCTGCTGTCCAACATCCTCCTCGACGAACTGGACAAGAAACTGGAAAGAAGGGGCCATAAGTTCTGCCGCTATGCCGACGACGCAAATATCTATGTTGCAACGAGGAGAAGCGGCGAGCGTGTCATGGCCTCAATTACCGGCTACCTGTCCGAGCGGCTCAAGCTCACGGTCAACCAGGGCAAAAGCGCGGTTGACCGTCCGTGGAAAAGGTCGTTTCTGAGTTACAGCATGACCCGGCACCGCAAACCGCGGCTTACCGTGGCCAAGAAAGCGGCTGCCAGGCTCAAGGCCAACCTCAAGACGATCTTTAGGCGGGGAAGGGGTCAGAACATCCAAACCACCGTTGAAGAGACAACCCCGAAACTTAGGGGTTGGTTAAACTACTTTCGGTACGCGGAAGTAAAAGGCATCTTCGAGGAACTGGACGGATGGCTGAGACGTAAACTGCGTCGCATTCTCTGGAAGCAGTGGAAGCGCCCCAAGACGCGAGCAAAGAAACTGATGCGGCGGGGATTATCGGAGGCAACTGCATGGCGGTCGGCCACAAACGGCCGCGGCCCCTGGTGGAATGCAGGGGCCGCGCATATGAACAAAGCTGTTCCGAAATTCTACTTCGACAAACTGGGGCTGGTATCACTCATAGACCAGCTTCACCGACTTCAACGTACTTCATGAACCGCCGTGTACGGAACCGTACGCACGGTGGTGTGGGAGGACGGCGGGAGCAATCCCGCCTCCTACCCGATTTAACCGCAAGGGGAATACTGGCAATACCCGGCTTGTGCGGTACAATTTTTCTACGGAGAAGTCAGGCGGTTCTCAAGGAGGACGAGGATGAACATATTTCTCAGCGGCGGCACTGGCTTTGTCGGCGGCCATCTTAGGAGGGCCTTGCTGGAGAAAGGGCACCGGATCAGGCTCCTTGCCCACAAGAGGGGGGATGGTTTCGAAGATGGGATTGAGGTGGTGGAAGGGGACGTGACCCGCCCTGACACCTTTGCCGGGCAGCTCGCGGGGTGCGAAGCCGCAATCAACCTGGTGGGGATAATCCGCGAGTTTCCGGCGCAGGGCATAACCTTCGAGAAACTTCTTGTGCAGGCCACCCGAAACATGGTCGATGCGGCAAAAGGGGCGGGAATAAAGCGTTACCTTCACATGTCGGCCCTGGGGACCAGGCCGAACGCCACCTCCGCGTATCATAGGTCCAAGTTTCTCGCAGAGGAATATGTCCGCGCCTCCGGCCTGGATTACACCATTTTCCGTCCGTCCATTATTTTTGGGCCGAAGGACGATTTCATCAATAAACTTGCCGGATACATCAAGGGCTATCCGGCAGTGCCGGTCATCGGCGACGGCAAATACCGGCTCCAGCCGATAGCGGCAGACGATGTGGCGCGTTGCTTTGCCATGTCTCTGGAAATGCCGGAGACGGTCGGCAAAACCTATGAAATCTGCGGCATCGACCGGCTTACCTACAATGAAATGCTCGACACCATCGGTCGTGTGCTCGGCAAGTCGCACGTGGCTAAAATCCCCAACCCGCTCGGCATCATGAAGCTCGTGGTCCCGCTTCTGCAAGGGTTCTCGTTTTTTCCCATCACCATGGACCAGATTTTAATGCTCGTAGAGGAAAATATCTGCGACGGCGCCTGGCGTGAAACCTTCAACTTCGAGCCGCAACGGTTCGAAGAGGGGATACGCGCCTATCTGCGGCCGCACGGGTGAGGACGCGCAAAAAATCGATCTCCCCTGTTGCCCGTGGAGATTAGCGGTATACTTAGGTGTGACAAAATTAATCTTATCGAGGGAGGCAGACGATGGTCACATCTCCGGAAAAAAACGCGTGCACGAAGTGCGGCAGCGAAAATGTCGAGCAGACCAAGGAAGGGCTTTACTGCAACGCCTGCGAACGGATGGTGCGGGTAAGCCGGGCGGTCCATCACGAAGGTTTTCCCCATGTGGTGGTCGATGAGAACGAGCAAGAGCCGTAATCCATATGGAGCTTTCAGAGAACGCCCTAAAAGTGCTGAGGGCCCGTTACCTGCTGAAGGATGAACAAGGAAGGGTCATCGAGTCTCCCAGGGAAATGTTCGGCCGCATAGCCCGCAGCGTCGCAGAGGCGGAAAAATTTTACGGCGACAGGGCATGTTACTGGGAAGAACGGTTTTATGAGCTGCTCTCTTCCCTGAGGTTCCTTCCCAATTCGCCGACGATCATGAACGCCGGGAAATCACCCGGGCAACTGGCCGCCTGCTTTGTCCTCCCTGTGGAAGACTCCATGCCGGGAATCTTCGATACCCTGAAAAACGCCGCGCTGATTCTCCAGAGCGGCGGCGGCACCGGCTTTTCCTTTTCCCGCCTACGTCCCAAGGCCGATATCGTCCGTTCCACCGGCGGCATCGCCAGCGGCCCGGTTTCCTTCATGAAGATCTACAACACGGCCACTGACGTGATAAAGCAGGGGGGGGCGCGGCGCGGCGCAAACATGGGGATACTGCGCATCGACCATCCCGATGTGCTGGAGTTCATCCGGGTCAAGAGGGATGCAAAGGAGCTCGCCAATTTCAACATCTCGCTGGCAATAACCGATGCCTACATGGAGGCGTTGCGGGCAGACGGGGAATATCAGCTCGTCAATCCCCGGACAGGGAAGAGTGCAGGGCGTCTGCGGGCAGGGGAGGTCTTCGGCGAGATCGTTGCAAGCGCCTGGGAAACCGGGGATCCCGGACTGGTCTTCATCGACCGGCTCAACCGGGCCAATCCCACGCCTGCGGCCGGCAGTTTCGAAAGCACCAACCCCTGCGGCGAACAGCCGCTCCTCCCCTATGAGGCGTGCGTCCTCGGCTCCCTCAATCTGGCTGCCCATGTGAAGGGCGGCGTCATCGACTATGATGCCCTGGGAAGAGACGTGGCTGTTGCGGTGCGCTTCCTCGACGATACCATCGACGTTAACAGCTACCCCCTGCCGGCCATTGAACGGATGCACAAGGGGAACCGGAAGATAGGCCTGGGGGTGATGGGATGGGCGGACATGCTGGTCCTGCTCGGAATCCCCTATGACCACGAGAAGGCATTCAGGCTTGCGCGGGAGGTGATGCGCTTCATCCGGGACGCATCCAGGGAGGCCTCCTGCGCCCTGGCCAAGGAACGTGGCGTCTTCCCCAATTTCGCCGGCTCAATTTACGATGCGCCGCACATGCCCCGGCTGCGCAACGCCACCACAACCACCATCGCCCCTACCGGGACCCTCTCCACCATCGCCGACTGCTCAAGCGGCATCGAGCCTCTCTTCGCCCTTGCCTACAAGCGTTTTGTCCTGGATAGCGAGTTGGTCGAGATTAACAAATATTTCCTGCAAATGGCAAAAGAGCAGGGTTTTTACTCCGTTGAGCTGTTTCAGGAAGTGATGCGACGGGGGAACCTGCGCCAGGTAAAGGGAATTCCCTCCCGGGTGAAAAGGCTTTTCCGGACGGCGCTGGAAATCCTTCCCGAACACCACATCGAGATGCAGGCCGCCTTTCAGGAATATACCGACAACGCCGTCTCCAAGACCATCAACCTGCCCAACCGCGCCAAGAAAGAGGATGTGGCGCGCGCCTACCTGCTCGCCTACGAAAAAGGGTGCAAGGGGATCACCGTCTTCCGCTACGGCGCCAGGCGCGGGACCCTGGTCAAGTTTGCCGATACGGACTGATTTGCCCGCCCATCTTTTCAAGACATGCCTCCGAGAAAACATGCAGGCCGATTGTGTCGATATTAATGTACCGTGGGTGAATAAATTGTGTTTATGAGACATTTCTGTTGACAGTTGCTCGGCAGCGGTTGTATCAAGTCAAATCAAGAATATTTCGGAAACCGACGAAAAGGCAAAGCACGGGCAACCGTGTGACGCAAAGCTACCTGTCCAGTTGCAACTGGATAGAGGGGCTGCCGAATAGGTGATGGAGACAGGCCTACCCTTTCGGGGATAGGCTTTTTTTTATCCTTCAGTGGCTGCGTCGTCGCCGAAACCGGCTCCGGCCAGGCGGGGTAAGGAAAAGGTGAAAGATGATATGGTAGGGACCTGATATAAAGATAAGTTAAGAATCTTGTTGAATCAGTCACAGCGGCTCGGGAGGGTAAGATGGAAGCATTATTGCGGAATATGGTTCTGATAATGTTTGTGTGGCTGATGCTGGCGGGGGTCTGCCTTGGCAAGCAGGTCTATATGACGGATGGCGGCATCATAGATTGCGAATCCATCTGGCGGCGGGGCGGCCAGGTTATTGTCAAGGTGAACCGGGACATTGTCGTCGATTTTGAACGGAGCGAAATAGATTTAAAACGGACCTTCCCCGAAGCCAAGAAAAACCCCCATCGCGTCCTACGAAAAAAAACTGCCCGCGCTGTTGTGCCACCCAGCGCTACGGCACTGGCTGCCGCAGCGCCAACGATTCCCGTTACGGCGGCGCCTCCTGCGCCAGCAGCAAATCCGGTCCGGCCACAAGCAGCTGCTCCGGCACTCGCAGCAAAACCGGTTCCGTCTCCTGCTCCCGCCCCCGCGCCGGAGGCGAAAGAACCAGTTCAGCCTGAATCGGCTCAATCCGCTTCCGCAGATCCTTCTTTGCCCCCTGACAAAGCAGAGATGGAGCGTCGGAGTCGGCAAGCTGCGGAAATGATGGCCGAGGCAATACAGAAGAAAGATCCCGAACTGTTAAAAAAGGCCATTGAGGCTCAGAAGAGCGCCATGCCGCAAAACAGGGCAGAAACTGCGGGAAGGAGCCTCAGATACCTGCTCCTCCTGCTGGCCGTTTCCCTCCTGATTGTTGTTTCCATGTGGGTCGTATTCGAAAAGGCAGGTCAATCAGGCGTTCTAAGCATTATACCGATTTACAACATGTACGTCCTGATGGAAATATCCGGCAAGCCCGGATGGTGGCTGGTCCTGCTGTTCATCCCCGTTGTCGGCTTTGTGTTCCTTCTCCTGGCCATGCTCGCTCTGGCCGAAAAATTTGGCAGAGGCGCATTGTTCGGCCTTGGGCTATTCTTTTTGCCGATGTTCTTTTTCCCGATGCTTGCCTTTGGCGGTTCGCAGTATGAGGGGTAAGAGGCAAAAGCGGGGAAACAAAATCTACGAATATATAGAAAAATAATCTCACTCCATAGGAGCCCCCAATGCCCGATCCCCGCATTCAGAAAGCACTCCGCGCCCTCTCGGACAACATCGAACAAGTAATCGTCGGTAAAAAGGAGGTGATCGACCTGGCGATCATTACCCTCCTTTGCCGCGGCCACCTCCTCATCGAGGACGTTCCAGGCCTCGGCAAGACCATGCTTGCCCGTGCCATCGCCGGCTCGTTGTCGCTGGACTTCAAGAGGGTCCAGTTCACCCCCGACCTGCTGCCGTCGGACGTGACCGGCGTCTCCATCTACAACCAGAAGAGCGGCGAGTTCGACTTCCGTCCCGGGCCGGTCTTCACCAACCTCCTCCTGGCGGACGAGATCAACCGGGCGACCCCCCGCACCCAGTCGAGCCTCCTGGAGTCCATGGAGGAGCGGCAGGTGACTACCGATGGCACTACCCGGCCGCTGCCGCCGGTGTTCATGGTGGTAGCCACCCAGAACCCCATCGAACTGCAGGGAACCTATCCGCTCCCAGAGGCTCAGCTCGACCGGTTTTTCATGCGGGTGAGTGTTGGCTATCCGGCCCGTAACGAGGAGGTGCGGGTGATGGAGATGCAGATCCGCGAGCACCCGATCCATGGCATCAAGCCGGTTCTCACCGAAGAACACGTGCGCTTCATGCAGAATGCGGTGACCGAGGCGCATATCGACCGCTCGCTCCTCGCCTACATCGTCGACATCGTCAATGCTACCCGTAAGCACCCGGAACTTCAGGTCGGGGCGAGCCCGCGAGGCTCTCTCTCCCTCATGCGGGCGGCCCAGGCGATGGTTCTCTTGCGCGGCATGGAGTTCGTGGAGCCGACGGTGATCAAGACCCTCGCCCGTCACGTCCTCACCCACCGCTTGATCGTCAAGCCCCAGGCGCGCCTGAAAGGGTTGACCGAGGCCAAGGTGGTGGAGGAGATCCTCCAGGGAATACCTGCCCCGGTATGAGCGGATTGGAACGCTTGCTCACCCGGCGCAACGCCCTTCTCGTCCTGGCGGCGGTATTCTTCCTCATCGCCTGGAACCGGGAGGTGAACCTCCTCTACGGCATGTTCGCCCTGGTTAGCGCCACCGTCATCGTTGCCGTCATTCTCCCCCGTTTTGCCCTCAAAGGTATCGAGGTGTGCCGCATGCTTCCGACCGCGGCATTCGAGGGGGAGGAGATCGAGGTCTGCGTCACCATGGCCAACCGGGGACGGGCCTCACGCTTCATGGTGGAGGCAGTGGATGCCGTTCCCGCCGCCGCTCCCCACGAGCGGGAGCCGCTGGTCTTTGCCGGCAGGCTGGTGGGGCGGGCGCAGCGCAATTTCAGCTACCGGCTTGTCTGCTACAAACGTGGCCTTTATACGGTCGGTCCGCTCCGGCTCCGCTCCGCCTATCCCTTGGGAATAGCCTGGTCGGAGCGGGAAGGGGACCCGTCCCTCCACACCCTCCTCGTCTATCCGTTCATGTTCGAGATCGCCTCCTTTCCCCTCATTGCGACTGGAACCCTCGTGACGAGCGGCATGGAGTCCCTGGCACGGGCGGGGGGGAGTGACGACTTCTTCGGCACGCGCGAGTACCGCCAGGGGGACAGTCTGCGCCATATCCACTGGCCCTCCACGGCACGACATGACCGGCTCATCGTCAAAGAGTTCGAGGTACGCGTTTCGGCGGAGACGACCCTTCTTCTCGATCTCCACCGTGATGCTGATGTGGGGGAGGAGCGGGAATCGACCCTGGAATACGGGGTGCGGATCGTCGCATCCGTTGCCGGCTATGCCCTGGAAAGGGGGCATACGGTGCAGCTGGCCGGCTTTGGCAAGGGGTCCCATGTGGTCCCGCCGGGGAGAGGCAGGCACCACCTGGCACAGCTGCTCGATGCGCTGGCTCGGGTGGAAAGCGATGGCCGTATTCCCTACCATGAAGCCATCGTCCGCGCTGCCGACCTTATGCGGGACGGGAGCACGGCGGTCCTCTTTTTCTCCGGCGGCGAATCGCTCGAAGATTATCTCTATCCCCTCGGTCTTCTTCGGGCAAAACGGGTGCGGCCGGTGGCGGTCTTCTTCGACCGGGCGAGCTTCTCCGGCGAATTCTCTTTCTCCCGGCCGGCAGAAGATCCGCTCCCCCGGGAGCTCTTCGCCATGGGGGCACCGGTCTATTTCGTGGCCAGGGGCAGCGATCTGCGGGAGGTGTTTGCATGACGGAGCGCATCCAGTACCCCCCCGTTTACCTGGGGATATACTTTCTCCTCATGACTGCCGTGACGGCTGCCATGTGCGCCGTAGCGCCGCCGCTCCAGGCTATTGCCTACACCCTCTTCTGGGGGGGTGTCTATGGCGCCGGCCTCTATTTCTGCCGCAGGTTCGGTGAGGACAACGAGGAGCGATTCCAGCAGCTCGCCAACGGCGGCGCCGGACTCGCCCTTGTTCTCTTTTTCGGCGGCTTCGCCTTTTCCGGCGTCGAGACGGGACTCATCCTGCTGCTCCTCACCCTCCAGGCGGGGCGCAACCTGGTTCTCGCCACCCGCCGCGACCTGAACTTCGCCTGCCTGATTTCCCTCGTTCTCCTCCTCTACGCAGCCGGGAAGGCAATGGAGGGGTACTTCATCGCATTTATCGTTCTCTATGCCCTGGCGGGAATGTTCACCTTCATGACCGATCACATCGATGCCCGCCTCACCCATGCCCATGGCGGGGATCGGGATCTCCTCAGCCGACGGATGAACCTGCCGGTGAAGGGAATCGGCTTGGCGCTACTCACCCTTGCACTCGCTTTCGGTATCTACCTGCTGGTGCCGCGGCCACCGTCACCCCGGGTGCAGGCATTCCCGGCATCGAGTAACTGGAACTACGATAACCGTCACTGGGAAGAAGAGGCAAAGATGCCGCGCCAGGATGGCCAAGGGCAAAACGACGATGGCAACGGGGAGTCCGACATGAGCCGCCGCCAACTGGTCGAAGCATCCCAAGGACAGGTTAACTCTTCCGAGTACGGCGGGTTTCAAAACAGGTTCGACGTCGCGGAAGTCGGGGAGTGCGCCCTCCGCCCCGATACGGTGGTTCTCTATCTCCAGGCGGACAACCCTCTCTATGCAAGGGGCAAGGTATTCGACACCTTTGACGGCCGCCGCTGGGAGGATAGCGGCGCCGGCGCCGAGAAACACTATAACCGGGATGGCCGGTTTACCTTCGGCGCAAAGCCTCAACCCGGCGATACGCTCCAGGTCTTCACCGTACGCCAGGATCTCCCGCCGTTCATCTTCGCCGCCTACCAGCCGATCCTCGTCTCCTTTCCGGGGAACGTGATCGAGACCGACGGCGCCCTTGCCCTGCGCGCTCCTGCCCGGCTCCGCAAGGGAACCATATACTCCGTAGCCTCCCACCTGGAGGAGGTGGACAAGCATCCCTGCAGCGGGGCGTCCATGGCCGGTGATGATGGGTGGACGCCGGACGGCCGTTATCTTGCCCTCTATCCCGATATCTCCGAGCGCTTGCGCGCACTTGCCAGCGACATGGCCAAGGGGGCCACGGATGACCTCGGACGGGCGAAGGCAGTGGAAGCCTACCTGCGGGATAACTTCGCCTATACCCGCGATACCATGGGGGTCAAATGGAGCGGCAATCCTGTGGAGCAGTTTCTCTTCGACCTGAAGGCCGGGCATTGCGAGTTGTTCGCCTCCTCCATGGTGGTCATCCTGCGCACCCTCCACATCCCGGCCCGGCTCGTCACCGGTTTCTACGTCAACCGCTACAACCCGGTCACCGGCTACTACGAGGTGCGGGAGTCGGACGGCCATGCCTGGGTGGAGGCATACCTGGAGCCGCACGGCTGGGTCACTTTCGAGCCGACCTCCAGCTTCGAGCTGCCGAAGCGAAGCCAGCGGCTCTTCGTTGCCACCGGGCTGGTCCGTTATCTGGGCGACCGCGCCGAAAACCTGATCCGCAAGCACCGGCATTCCTGGTGGACACAGCTTCTGCAAAAGATCTGGACGGTACTGCTTAAGCTCTGGCTGGCCCTCATGGCCACCCTCGCAATGATGAAATTGGCCTGTCTTTCCCTCTGGTTCTGGTTTCTCCGGGTGGGGTGGATGCTTATTCTGCTACTCCTCGCCGCCGCTGGCGGGGGCTGGTACCTGTGGCGCTATTTCGAGCCGGCCTGGCGTCTCGCGCGGCTGCGCCGGGCCCGCGATGGGGACCCGCAGCGTTTTCTGCGCCTCTGCTACCGGGAGATGGAGCGGCACTTTGCCGCACGGGGAGTAGCACGGGCACCACATGTCACGCCGCTGGAGTACGAGCTACTCCTCGCCAAGCGCTTTAAATTCCTGTCTGATCAAGTTGCTGCCATTACCCGTCTCTTCCAGCAAGCCGCCTACGGCTCCGCGCTGGTCGCTGCCGCCGATGCGGAGGAGGCATTTCGGGCGTTTGAGGAGATACAGCGGTGGAAGAGTCCAACCCATAGGGATGGGAAATTCTATGCAGAAAATGATTGATGGGTATTCAACATGAAAACGACAGAAAAGTTGAAAAAGGAAGTCACGGACTTAATAGGCGGCGCCCCTTGCATGGGGGAGGGGAAGCCGCCGGCCTTTAGAGGCTTATGGCGTTGACACCGCGACATGTTAAGGTGTATTTTTGTCCATCAAACGGCTGTTATCAGTCGTGTAGCCACGGTGCACCATATCTGATAAGATGTCTATGTTCGTGCGCATAATTGATAACTCATCAACTCCGACAATTGAATTCAAAGTGATGATAGGACGACCAAAGCATGAAGATACAATGCCCGAATTGTAAGATTAGCGGCCAGATCAGTGATGCTAAGGTTCCCGCGGAGGGAATCATGATGAACTGTCCGAAATGCAAGACCCCCTTCCGGGTGAAGAGGGATGCAGCATCCGGGTGGCAGAGCGGCGACTGCATGAGCATCTGCCCGGGGTGCCATTACTCTACGTTTTCCGATGAAACGTTCGATATCTGCCCGAAATGCGGGCTCGTGGCCAGGGAATACAACGCGAAACTCCGGGACAAGAGTCAGCGTGAGGAGCGGATGCGGGAGGAGGAACGGCTCCGCCTCGAAGAGGAGAAGGCGTTCCGCAAATACGGAATAATTGAAGACGTGCCCAAAGCCCAGGCCGAAGCACCGGCCGTGGCCGACATCCCACCGGCGATCCAGTTTGCCGGCTGGACAGTCGTTGCCGTTGCGCTCCTGTTGCTGATCTTTGGCTGCAAGGGGTTGTACGCCTTCTACGCCGTGAGCAGCATGGAAGCTGCCGATCCGGCAACCCTCGAAGAGCCGCGTACGACGGCGGCGCTTTTTCTCGAATTCGGCCTTTTGCCTGCGTTTCAGATTGTGTTCGGTGCGGTTGCGTTGGTCGCCGGGTCACAGTTCCTGAAACTTCGCGCCTGGGCGCGCAATGCCTTGGAATGGGCTGCCTGGGCCGGGCTGGTATTCATGAGCGGTTATGAGCTTTTCAACCTCGTGGCCTGGATCAGGCGGTCATCGAGTACTCCCACCATCTCTTATTATGCGGTCGGCATCTTGAGCGCACTCGGCATGCTGGCGGTCTGGATCGCGCCACTCCTCTTCCTTATCCGGTTTCTGCGCGGGAGCACGGTAAAAAAAGCCGTTGTGTAAAGGAACGACAGCAGATACCCCAGTTTTGTTCCAATTCCAAATCAAGGCGATATCTTCGTTGGCTCGTTTTCGGCTCCTCAACGTACTATCTGTACGCCTTCGTCGCCTCACTCCTCGCCGCCTTGATTTCATCCTTGATTTGAAATTGGAATTACAGGTAGGGGGAGAAGAGTTTTGCCATCCCGTCCCGGATCTTTTCCGGAATGCTCCTGGCGTTATCGACCTCGGTGAGCGTGACTTCCCTTGATTCAGCCACAGCCGCGGCAAATTTGTCCGCCAGTTGCCGCGCAAGCTCCCCGTCATACACCTCCAGGTTAAGCTCGAAGTTCAGCCTCAGGCTGCGCGGGTCCAGGTTTGCCGAGCCGATCAGACTCCAGATGTTGTCCACCAATAGCAGCTTGGTATGGACGAAAGGTGGCGGCTGATAATAGACTTTTATGCCCTGCTGCAGGAGCTCCCAGAGGTAAGCCCTGCCGGCCCAGTGGACAAAGGGGAGGTTGTTCAGCGACGGCAGCACCAGGGTTACTTCAACCCCGCGCAGTGCGGTAGTGACCAGGGCAGAGATCAGCGGACGGTCGGGGATGAAGTAGGGGGTCATGATCTGCACCCTCTCTCTGGCGCAGGAAAGCGCCCCCATGATGATCCAGTTGAGCTTCCTGAATTCCTTGTCCGGTCCGTCGCTTACAGCCCTGACCAGCGCTCCCCCCGCCGGGGAGATGGTGGGGAAAAACCGCTTGTCTTTGACGAGTTCGCCGGTGACAAAGTACCAGTCTTCTAGAAAGGTCCGTTGCAGGTCGCTTACCACCTGTCCCTCGACCATGAAGTGCATGTCTTTAACAACCGGTGGTCCGCTGTCTCTCTTCACCATATGCCGGTCGCCGATGTTCATTCCGCCGGTAAAGCCCCTTGAGCCGTCCACGACGAGGATCTTCCGGTGGTTGCGCAGATTTACGTATCCACCCTGTCGGAGCGGGAGAAAGCGGCCGACCCTTACCTTTGAGCCTTTCAGAAGTTTGCGCGCGGTGGGGCGGGAGTACTTTTCACCGAGGCTGTCGATAATGATGCGCACCTCCACGCCTCTTGCCGCAGCGTCTTTCAGGGCTTTCACAAATCTGCGCCCTGTCGGGTCTCCGTCGAATATGTAGGTGCTCAGGTTTATCGAATGGGTTGCATGGTTTATTGCATCGAGCATGGCGGGATAGGCAGACTCACCGTTTTCCAGCGGTGTGAGTCGGTTGCCCGGAACGAGTAGAGTGCTGACTACCCGGTCGGAGAGGGAGCGGAGTTCGTTCAGGTATTTCGCTTCCGGGGGGAGGGTGCTTGCCGCTTGCCGGGTATTTCGGGGGGAAAAGTTTTCCCACCCTGCCAGACGCCGGCCGCTCTCCAGCCACTGGCGCGCCTTGCGGGAGATGCGGTTTACTCCCATGCTCCAATAGAGCAGTGGGCCGAAGAGGGGGAGGGTCAGGCAGACGATGATCCATCCCAGCGCGGAACGGGGGTCCCGCTTCAACAGCAGGGCGTGGCCCGCTGAAAGAAGCGCAAGGGCAGTCAGCGAGCAGAAGAAAAGTCCCTGTAAAACGTGATCCAAACCGCCTCCTCAGGCATTATACCATGGGCCGGGAGTCATCAATATTATCATAAAAAAGGGAATGACGAAAGCGCCACCCCCTGTCAACACCCGATTTAGAGAAGGCTGTATGGCTGAGCCCGCTTGACCCATTCGCTGTCCGGATAATCGGACGCGAGTTTTTCGTAGGCTTCCTTCAGTGGCTTGGCGTCGTGGCTGCTTTTGAAGCGGCAGACACCGCGCAGGTAGACCGCTTCCGGTGCGGCTGCGCTTTTCGAATAGCTGGACAATATCTCATCCAGGTGGAGTATTGCGTCGTTAAACTGCTCCGTGTCGAAATCGGTCTTTCCCATCCCCAGCAGCAGTGAGGGGACCAGCTCGTCGGGTGGGAGGAATCCGACGGTCCGGTGATGTTCCCTGCCGTAGTAATCCAGTGAAACCAGGGTGGGGGTCCACATGACCTTGAACTCGGTGGAGAGCGGCTGGGCATCAGCGGGGACCCGCAACGGCACAATTTTCCGGTCGATGAAATCTATGACTTTTGCATTGGGATACGTGACCGCATCCATCTGTTTGCAGCCGATTCAGCCGGGGTTGAAGAAATCGAGGAGTATCGTCCGTTTTTCGGCTTGTCCCCGGGCAAGGGCCTTGCTCATTTCCGTTTCCCATTTAATCATGGCCAGACCTCCGTGGAAAAGAATAAAGACATCCTGAGTCTAAGATTAGCCCGACTTGGGGCGATGTCAAGAAATGCGTCGCTAGCCTGTGTCGCCAGGAGTCTGTCGGACTTAGGAATGAATCTACTGCGAGAATGGCAAATCGGTCCATATTTCCGTAAATTTTCGACAAATAGGTCCACCATTAGCTCTCAAATTTCCGAAAATCTGTCCTCGATTTTCCATCCTCTCGCTACGATTCTCTAAGTCCGACAAACTCCTAGCCTTGCAGTTTTGCCCGGAATGCTTATAATGGGGCAGCGTCGTATAACGAAATCAAAGCTGTATCCAATAAACGGGAGCCAAATTTGTCCACCACCAATCCACGCAGCGCCGCCTTTGAAATCCTCCTGCGCATCGATAAAGAGCGCTCTTATGCCGATATCCTCATTGACCGGGAGCTGTCCTCCGGCTTTCTCCAGGGGCCGGACCGGGGGCTTCTGACCGAGCTGGTTTACGGGGTGCTGCGCCGTCAGGGGACCCTCGATTACATCATCAACCGCTTTTCCAAGCAAAAGAGCGAGCGGCTGGAGCGATCGGTGCTGGTCCTCCTCCGCATCGGGCTGTACCAGATATTTTACCTGGACCGGGTTCCCGTCTCAGCAGCAGTCAATGAAACGGTCAAGCTGGCAAAAGTACTGGCGCCGCGGGCCTCCGGTTTCGTCAACGCAGTGCTGCGCAGCGCCGACCGGGAGCGGGACGACATTGCCTACCCGGATAAAGAGAAGGACCCGGTCGGTTATCTCTCCACCTTTTATTCCCACCCATCCTGGCTTGTGGCCGGATGGATCGGGCAGCTCGGCTTTGCCGAGGCGGAGTCCCTGGCCAAGGCAATGGCCGAACCTCCGCCGCTCACCATCAGGACAAATACCCTGAAGACGAGTCGTGAGGAGCTCATGGAGCGGCTTGCGTCTGAGGGGGTGCAATGCGAAGCCACGCGCTTTTCGCCGCTCGGCGTCCGCATCATCACGGCAGGTTCGGTCGCCAGGCTGCAAAGCTTTCGCGATGGCCTGTTTACGGTCCAGGACGAGTCGTCCCAGCTTGCGGTCATGTTCCTCTCGCCGGAGCCGGGGGAAAAGGTGCTGGACGCCTGCGCCGCACCGGGGGGGAAGGCGACCCACATGGCGCAGCTCATGGGGAACAGCGGCGAAATCATCGCCTGTGACGTGATCGGCCGCAAGCTCCGCCTCATCGGGGAAAACGCCGCCCGGCTGGGCATCTCCTGCATCAAGACCGTGCCTCTGAATACGGCCAGGCCCCTGAACTCCATCAAGGACGCCCGTTTTCAAAGGATTCTTCTCGATGCCCCCTGTTCCGGGCTCGGCGTCATCAGGCGAAACCCCGAAGGGAAATGGTGGAAGACGGCTGCCGACGTGGCGGAGCTCGTCCGCGGGCAGAAAACCATCCTGGAAAACCTGGCCGGCTACCTGAAGCGTGGCGGTATTCTCCTTTACGCCACCTGCTCCACCACCAGGGAGGAAAATGAAGCGGTCATCGACGATTTTCTTTCGCGGCACAGTGATTTTGTGCTAGAAGATTTACGCGTCCTCTTTCCGGCATACGGCGAACTTATTACGCCGCAGGGGTGCTTCCGCGGCTGGCCGCACCGGCAAGGGATGGACGGCTTTTTCGCCGCACGGCTGAAGAAAATTTAGACATCTTGTCTTTCCATTTTGGAGGTTTTATGAAAAAGATTGCGCCATCGATACTTTCCGCTGATTTTTCCCGGCTCGGCGACGAGGTGCGGGCGGTTGAGGCGGCGGGCGCCGATTATATCCATATCGATGTCATGGACGGCCACTTTGTGCCGAACATCACCATCGGGCCGCTGGTGGTGGAGGCAGTGCGGAAGGTAACCAGGCTGCCGCTTGACGTCCACCTGATGATCGACGCCCCCGACCGCTATATCGGTGATTTCGCAAAGGCGGGGGCCGATATCATCGTCGTTCATGCCGAGGCCACCAATCACCTGCATCGCACCGTGCAGCTCATCAAATCGTTCGGGAAAAAGGCCGGCGTATCGCTCAATCCGGCCACGACCCTCCACACTCTCGATTACATTCTCGAAGAGCTCGACCTGATCCTGTTGATGACCGTCAATCCCGGCTTCGGCGGCCAGTCGTTCATCGATGCCTGTCTTCCCAAGATACAGGCCTTACGGGGAATGCTGGACAAGAAGGGTCTTGAGACCGAGCTGGAAGTTGATGGCGGTGTCAAGGCATCCAACATCGACCGCATTGCCCATGCCGGGGCGGATGTTTTTGTGGCCGGGAGCGCTGTTTTCGGCAGTGACGATTACGCCGCCACAATAGCGGAAATGAAACGCCGCGCAAAAGAGCCGGTGCTTTGAAAGCGGTTCGACGTTCGATGTTCGATGTTCTACGTTGTAAACCTCGAACCTCGAACTTCGAACGTTTCATATGGAGCTGAAAGAAAAAATAAGGGCTGCATTGGCCGCTCACCGCCGCCATTCTCAAGCAGTTCCTCGATCTGGCGTTCGGCTGACCCCGCCGGACTTTCTTCGCAGCAAGCGTCAAATTCTCTTGACTTTATTCCTGCGAATTCTGTAATCATAGCGACTATGCCGACAAGTATCCTCATCATCGACGATTCCGATCAAGTACGCGCCCAGATCGTCCGCACCCTCAGGGAAGTTTCACTCTTCGACCAGTACCTTGAGGCCGGCGACGGCATTGACGCGTTCAAGACCATTCTCAATTCCCGTGTCGACCTCATTCTTTGCGATCTGGAAATGCCCCGCATGGACGGCTTCAAGTTTGTCGCCATGCTGCAGACGCGCGAGGAACTGAGGGATATTCCCGTTATCATGCTTACCGGCAGGGAAGACCGTGACCTGAAGATAAAGGGGCTGGAGCAGGGGGCGTGCGACTATGTTACCAAGCCCTTTGATGCAGGTGAGCTGGTGGCGCGGGTCAAGGTGCAGCTGAAGATCAAGGCGCTTCAGGATGAGCTGAAACGCTCCAACGAGCTGCTGAAGGATCTTTCCAATACCGATCCACTCACCCATCTCCACAACCGCCGCTATTTGATGGAGGCGCTGGAGCGGGAGTTCCTGAGGGCTTCCCGCAAAGGTGACGGTCTTTCCCTCGTGCTCCTGGATATCGACCATTTCAAGAAGGTGAACGACACCTACGGCCATCCTGAGGGGGACAATGTCCTCGTGGCGGTTGCATCGCTGTTGCAAAACATGGTGCGCCGCTATGACGTTTCTGCCCGTTACGGCGGAGAGGAATTCGTGGTCGTGCTGCCGGAGACTTCTCTGCACCACGCCTTGCAGTTCGCCGAACGTTGCCGCGTTGCCGTGCAGGATATTTCCTTCGGGGGTGCTTTGAAGGGGCTCACCATTACCGTCAGTCTCGGGGTTGCATCCTATCCGTCGGGGAAGGTGGATTGCGTGGATTCCCTGTTCAGGCAGGCCGACGAAGCCCTCTACAGAGCCAAACAGGGGGGGAGAAACCGGGTCGAAGCCATGTTAAACGGCCTTGCATGAGAAATGCAGATCGCACCCCGGGCAGAGCGGTTTTTTCCGGCAATGTTCCTTGCAGTGCTGTACGATCAGGGCGTGATATTCGTTGAACATCTCCACATCCTCCGGAAGGTTCTCCATGAACAGGGCACGAATCTCCTCGTAATCGGCTTTTTCCGAGATGACGTCCAGGTGTGCGAAGAGCCGTTTGGTGTATGCGTCCACCACGAAAGAAGGCTTGTTGCCGGCATAGAGGAGAATCGAATCGCAGGTCTCTCTGCCGATTCCGCGCACCTGCAAGAGTTCCTTCCGCAAGTCCTGCCAGTCACCACTGAACATTTGTTTCAATTTGCCGTCATGGCGCATGAAAAGCCAGGCGACAAAATCCTTCAGCCTGGCGCTCTTCACATTGAAGAAGCCGGCTGGCCGTATTACCTCCGCAAGCCGTTCAACCGGCACGTCCCTCATCGCTTCCGCAGATAAAAGCCCTTCCTTCTTAAGATTGCCTATCGCCTTTTCCACATTGCCCCAGTTGGTATTCTGGGTGAGGATTGCCCCTACGCATACCTCGAAAGGGGTTTCCGCCGGCCACCAGTGGAGAGGCCCATAGCGATCGAGTAGAATCCGGAATATGTCCAGGAAGATGTTCCCAGCGGCATTGACATTATGCGGCATCATCAGCCGATCTCCCATTCCCCCGCCTCCCATTTTTGCAGGGCCATTGCTGCCCTGAATCCCAAGAGGCCCTCTTCCGCGGCCAGGCGGCGTAGCATCCGGATGCAGCGCTCCGGGGAGTAGCGCATGGAATAGACCGCCGCCATTCCCGCAACCGCCGGGTTGTCGTCGTCCGTCAAGGCGAGCAGTGCATCTCTCCCTGCATCCCCTTCCCGGACGATTCCTTCGAACAGGCGGGAGATGACAACGGCCTGGCGCTCGGCCCGTTCCGCATCCATCTCTTCCATTGCGACGTAATGGGCTTTCGCTGCAACGGCAAAACGTTTTATGAGTATCTGGAGCTTGTTGCACGTCATCATCAGCAACCGGGGTAATCAGGAGGCATCATTGATATATTGCAGGGCATATTTCACGTAGTTCCCGGCTGAACGCTGCAGCCAGGCAACTTCGTCGGATGACAGTTCCCGCTTGTATTTGGCGGGAGAGCCGACCCACAGCGTGTGGGGCGGAATTATGGTACCCTCGGTTACCAGTGCGCGCGCACCGACAAGCGCTCCCGCACCGACGACGACCTTGTCCATGACGATTGCCTGCATGCCGATGAATGCACCGTTTTCTACTGTGCAGCCGTGCAGGGTGACGCTGTGGCCGACGGTAACGTCATCGCCGATAATGAGCGGTGCACCGGGGTCGTCAGCATTTTTTTTGTGGGTGACGTGAAGCATGGAGAGGTCCTGGATGTTGGAGCGGGCGCCGATCCGGATGAAATTTACATCGCCGCGCGCCACGCAGTTATACCAGATACTGCTCTGTGGTCCGATAGTGACGTCACCGATAACGACGGCAGTCTCGGCAATGAAGGCGGTCGGGTCGATCTGGGGAGCAATCCCCTGGAATGGACGGATCATGGTTTACCTCGTGCGACGTACTGCGTGCTGCGTGAACAAAAAACCGCGGTACGTCGCATGAATTTAGTCCCTGGGTATGGCCAGCATCCTGTCCAGCGCTTGCTTTGCCGGAATCCTGATCTCCTCCGGCACCTTGACCACCGGTGTCATGGTTCTCAAGGACTCCAGAATATCTTCCAGAGAGGTCAGCTTCATGTTGGGACAGACGAGCGCAGGCGATGCCAGAATGAATTCCTTGTCCGGATTCTCTTTTTTCAGCCGGTAGAGAATCCCCGCCTCCGTGCCGATAATAAAGCGTCGAGCCGGGTTTTTCCTGCAATAGTCATACATGCCTGTGGTGGAACAGACGTGGTCGGCCAGCGCTTCCACTTCCGGGTTGCATTCGGGATGGCAGATAAACAGGGCGTCGGGGAATTCCTGCTTGAGGCGGATGACTGCATCGGGCTTCAGCCGCTCATGGGTCGGGCAGTATCCGTCCCAGTAATGGAAGGTCTTGTCGGTAAAGCGGGCCACGTATCTGCCCAGATTACGGTCTGGAACGAAGATGATCTCGGATTCCGGCAGGGACTTGACCACCTTGACCGCATTGGCGGAGGTGCAGCAGATATCGCTGATCGCCTTGATCGCGGCGGATGAATTGACATAGGTGACCACCGGCACGCCGGGATGCCGTGCCTTCAACTCCTGGAGTTCCGGCACCGTGACCATGTCGGCCATCGGGCATCCCGCATCGAGCCGCGGCAGGAGTACGGTCTTGTCCGGGGCGAGTATGGAGGCTGATTCCGCCATGAAATGAACCCCACAGAAGACGATGACCGATGCATCCGTCTTTGCCGCTTCAATTGAGAGCCCGAGAGAGTCTCCGGTAATATCGGCGATTTCCTGCACTTCATCACGCATGTAGTTATGCGCCAAGAGTATCCCGTTTCGCTCGCCGAGGAGGGTTTTTATCTCATGCTTGATTTCATCCTGGTACATGGCTATCCCCTGAAGTCTCCTTTGATGCCTGCCTGCGCAATGTTTACAAAATAGTGAAGATATTAGACAATGTTCCGGTTTATGTCAAATCCTTAAATAACCTTGCTTGACACTGCCCGGCAAAACCTCTATTATTTTGTCAGGATTCGCAGAACGGGGAAATGGTTCCCGGCTAATGCCATCCGCTCTCTCAACAACGTATAGTCATAACTGGTGGGGTACGCTATGTTCGGAATAGGGATGCCGGAATTGATTGTCATCTTTGTGATCGCTCTCGTTGTGATCGGATCGCAGAAACTCCCCGATCTCGCCCGATCTTTGGGCCGTGGTCTGGCCGAATTCAAGCGGGCCACTGATGACTTCAAGCAGAGTGTTCAGGAGGAGTCCCAGGCGGCTGATGAAAAGGAAAAGATAGCGCAGGAAGTTGCAGAAAAGGAGAAGATGGCTGAGAAAGAAAAAGACGTGACAGAGAAAAAAGAGACCGTTGCATAACAGCCCGGCTCCTTGCATACCAACAGAAAAAGGCGGGGTTTCCCCCGCCTTTTTCTATTTCAGCTCCTTCAGCTTTTCCTTGGCAATTCGGGCCTCATCAGTATAGGGCGAATCTTCGATCAGCTTCTTGTAAACATACCTGGCGCTTTTTGCATCTCCCAACTCTTTAAAAGCCATGGCCTGCTTTAGCATGGCAGCCGGAACTTTTTCTTTGCCGGGGTAATTCTTTATCACTTCCTGGAATTCCAGAATCGCCTGGTCGTACTTCTTTTCATGGTAATATGTTTCTCCGAGCCAGTAACGTGCGTTTGCAGTCAATTCATGCTTGGGGAACAGTTCGATGAATTTTGTAAAGTACTCCCTGGCCTTCTGTGGATCGCCCCCCTTGAGTGTGTCTAGTCCCCTTTGGTAGAGCGCATCAGGCGCTTGTTCCATCTCTTTATTCTTAGCTTCAGCCAGTGTTTTATGCAGTTCTTCAAAAGATTTGTCCAGCTTCAACAGACGTTCTTCCATGGCGGTTAGCCGCCGGTCGGTATCTTCCTTCAACAGAGCGAGATCATCTGCCGGTTTCTGGGCCAGCAGCCTGACATCATCAACCTTACCGGTCAGGACCTGCATGTCGACCTTGGCGCTGTCTAGGGTTGCCTGTAGGTCGGCACTTCCTTTACGTAGATTATCCATCTCATTCTGAACGTCCTTGATGGTTTTGTCGATGCCTTCTTTCGCTTCGCTGCGCATCCCGCCGATGTCCTTTTCCATCTTGAACATCCGGGTTTTCATCTCGTCCATGTCGCGCTGCACATTGTCTACGGTTTCCCTCGATGCGCAAGCCGAAAGGGCCAGCGCCAGGACGATGGGTGACCACCTTCTGATGAACTGCATAGTGGCAAATCCTCCTTCTTTGATAAAAAAACAGCCGCCGCAAAATACCATCACACCCATATGCCTTGCAGGGGATTATGATGACGGCGTTGCATATAAAAAAGGAGCCCAAGAGGGCTCCTTTTGCGGTTAAAAAGAAACTGACTACTTGATGATGACGAATTCAGCCCTACGGTTTTTAGCCCACGCAGCTTCATTGTGGCCCGGGTCGGCGGGCTTTTCTTTGCCGTAGCTGATGACGCTGAGCTGGTCAGCGGGAACCCCCAGGGTCACCAGGTAGTTCATGGCTGACTTGGCACGTTTTTCACCGAGGGCGAGGTTGTATTCGTCAGAACCTCGCTCGTCGCAGTGCCCTTCAATCTGGACCTTCGCCCGTCCGGTTTTCAGCAACCATTTGGCATTGTTGGACAGGATATCGCGCGAGGTCTGCGTGAGAACAAAAGAGTCAAAGTCGAAGTAAACTTTTCCCAGCTCAGTGGCGGCTACGGCAGTCACGGGCTGTTCTTTGATGCTTGCTTCAGCGATTGTCGTCGCCTCCTTTATAGGCTGTTCCTTCACAACTTCTTCAGTCATCGATGGCTTGGCGGGGGGCGTTACAGCGGGCTTTTCAGTTGCAGCAGATGGGACGACGCCTTCTTCACCCTTTACCATTTCTTTCTTGGCGCAGCCTCCCACAAGAAGCGCTCCGCAAAAAAGAACCGTCACCAAGCCTACCATACCCTTACGCATTTTCCGTTCTCCTTTTCATAGCATCGATTTTAATCAGAGGCCTATGCCTCGAAACTGCCAAAAATGTTAAAAGATTATACATGAGTCTGGGGCATTTTCAATCATTCTTCTCGGCGGTCGGAAAAGTTTTTTTGTTACCAGCGGGGTGACCACGCAGGGTGAGAATCCGCGCCCTTTCCTCTCGATACGCGGGTTTGTCCGCTTCCGTCGCTTCTCATCACATAGATTGCTTCCTTGCCGCCACGCGTTGAGCTGAAAGTGATGAAGCGGCCATCCGGCGACCAGCGAGGATGCTCGTTGCTCCCCTCGGAAGTAAGCTGAACGTCGCTGCTGCCATCCGCGTTAATCACGTATATCTGGAATCCACCGCCGTGTTGGCGGCAGTAAGCGATGCGGTCCCCCTTGGGTGACCAGCGAGGGCTGACGTTGTAGGTTCCGCTGGTGGTTAACCGGCTGACGTTGGAACCGTCGGCGTTCATGATGAAGACTTGCGGCTTACCGAGCCGGTCCGAGACAAAGGCTATTCTTGAGCCGTCAGGCGACCATGCCGGTGAAACCTCGATGGCGCTGTTGTTGGTAAGCTTGGCCAGCTGTTTTCCATCCTTGCTGATGGTATATATCTCCGAGTTGCCGTCCTTGCTCATGGCGAGGGCGATCTTGCTGCCGTCCGGCGACCAGGCGCCGGTGACGTTAATGCCCGGTCGCGCCGAAAGGCGTGCCTCCGTGCCGCTGAACAGTTCCCGGCGGTAGAGGTCGGGATTTCTTCTTTTATAGGAAGTGTAGATGAGTTCCTTGCCGTTGGGCGAGAAGTCGGGGTTGAGGTTGATGGAGCCGTTTTTGGTCAGACGTTGCACGTTATAACCGTCGTAGTCCATCAGGCAGATCTCCTTGTTCCCGGTAGCCGTGGAAACAAAGGCGGTCTTGCCGGTGAAGGGACCCCGTTCGCCGGTAACGGCAAGCATGATCTCATCGCCGAAGGTGTGGACGATCTTGCGCAGGTCTGCACGTTTGCCCGAGTAGCGCTTGGCGGCCAATTCCTTGCCTCTTGCCACATCGTATAGCCTGAACTCAATGGTCAGGCTGTCTGCTGAAACGGTATAACCGCTCTTGACCAGCAGGTTGGCTCCGGCAGCCTGCCAGGGTGCAAAGTCGAATTCGCCCGGTCTGATGCCGCTTTTGCTTTCTGCCGGTGGCGTGGGCATTACCGCGAACGGACCGGCCAGGGTGAGGTCAAAGCTGAAAACTTCGGAGATTCCCTTGGCAATGTCGGCGCTTGGCCCGCCGAAAAGAGAAACGGGCTGGGCAACGGCCAGCTGCATCTGCCGGTTGCCGGGGGCGGTGACCTCCAGGTAGCCCTGTTGAGCCTGGAGAAAGGAGGGTACGCAGAGCAGCAATAGTACTACAAGAAATTTTCTCAATTCTTCCCGACCCCTTGAGGCTTGAAAACAAAGCCGTACTCAAAATCCTGGCCACCCGGCGGCGGCGTAAAACTCTTTTCGGCCTTTGCTATGGCCTGGAGGACGGCATCTTCGAACAAACGGTCGCCGGAGCTGTACTCGATGCGCTGCCGGGCGATGCGGCCGGTTCTGTTAATGGTAAGCCGTACCCGCACTTCGGGTGTCTTGCTCTGGAAAGCTATGGTGGTCTTGAAAGCATCCTTGAGCCGCGACTGGATGTAGCTGGAGTAGTCGCTCCCCGCCTCCTTCCCCGTGGCCCCCGGCATGCCTGCCTGCCCTTTGTCGCTGCCAGTCTTTTTCTTGCGCAAGGCATCGAGAGCCGCAGCCGCGTGCCTGGATTCGTTTTCCCGCTCCAGTCGGGCCAGCCGCTCTTCAAAATCCCGTGCCGATTCCTGATGGTCCGGCTTTGCTCCGCTGGCTGGGGTTGCTGTCGTGGATTTAGGCCGGGAGGTGGGTGTGGGCTTGGCCGGAAGCTTCATCTCCTCTGCCTGCGGTTTCGGGGTGGGGGGGGCGACCGGTGCGGTGGCGCCGGTCGCGTTGCCGGCTGGACTGCCGGACCGCGGGCTCGCTACCGGCAGGTTCACCACATCAACGTAATAAACCGGCGGATTGTCGGCCTGCACGCCCGACAGGATGTTGAGCTGCATAACAAGGAAAAACAAGGCGGCGTGGAGCAGGAAGGAGCAGATGAACATCCCCCCGGGTCCCGGCTCTTTTCTCTTCAGCGTGCGCGTCATTTTCCCTGGACAGGCTCCGTGACCATGCCGAGGCGCTCGATGCCGGCCCCCTTGATTTCCGCCATGGTTTTTACCACCTCGCCATAGGGGACGTCCTTGTCGGCCTTGAGAAACACCTCCTTTTTCGCTTTCGAGGCAAACATGGCCGACAGCTTGGATCTGAGCTCACCGAACGGTACTTCCGATTTATTTATGAAAAGCTTGCCCGATCTTTCCAGGGAAACGACGACGGTTTCTTCCTGGGGAGTCAGTGCCTTGGTATCCGCCTTGGGCAGATTGACCTGCACTCCCTGCTGCATCATCGGCGCGGTTACCATGAAGATGACCAGCAATACCAGCATGACGTCCACCAGCGGCGTGACGTTGATCTGCGACATGGTGTTGCGGTTGCTGCTGTCCCTGCTTCCGAGCTCCATCCTTCCCCCCTATTTCCCTGTGAAGGTCCGCTGCACGATATTGAGAAACTCGGTGGAAAAACTGTCCATTTCTGCGATCAAGACCCGGATTTTCTGCTGGAAGTGGTTGTACCCCATGACTGCCGGGATGGCGGCCACCAGGCCGATGGCGGTGGCGATGAGTGCCTCGGCGATGCCGGGAGCAACGACGGCCAGGGAGGCTGAGCCGGTTTCGCCGATCCCCTTGAAGGCGGTCATGATTCCCCAGACCGTACCGAACAGGCCGATGAAAGGGGCTGTGGAACCGGTCGTGGCGAGGAAGGTCAGATACTTCTCCAGCCGGGTGATCTCCGAGGTGGTGGCGCGGCGCAAGGCGCGGGAGATATTGTCGATTCCCCCCAGTTCCGTGCTGATGATGGTGGGGTCCTGCTTCTCCTCACCCTTTTCCATGAGCTTTTTCATCTCGCCGTACCCTTCATTGAACAGCACGGTGAGGGGGGAGTTGGCAAAACGGTCGAGCTGGGCGTTGATGGCGTCAAAACGTTTCGCCTTCCAGAAAAATTCCAGGAAGCGCTCCGACTCGCTGTTTGCCCGATGCACCTGGAGCAGCTTGTAAAAAATAATGGCCCAGGATACGACGGAAAAATAAAGCAGGATAAAAAGTACCAGTTTTACGACCAGTCCGGTCGTTGCGAATATTTCCAAGGCTTGCTACCTCCGGTTGTAATTAAATGAATTCGTAAAAAATTCATCCGTGACAAATTCCAATAAATATTCCTTACGCGGAGCGAAGTCAATACGATTTTTGTTACGGCTATTTACAGCCGGAGCTGATCAGTAAAATTCCGGTTTTCTGTCGGGGAAACAGGTGATCTGCTGCCGCCAGTTTTCCATCTCGGCAAAATTAAGGAGAGCCGTCGGCTCGCAATTCTCATACCCACCCTCGGCCAAAAGTTCCCCCTTCGGTCCGACGATGAGGCTGGAGCCGAAAAAGTCGAGCTTCCCCATGACGCCGCAACAATTGGCGGCGACCACGAAAAGCTGGTTTTCGATGGCCCGCGCCCGCAGCAGCGTCCGCCAGTGCTCATCCCGCGGCTTCGGCCATTCGCCGGGGACGACCAGGATCTCTGCCCCCTCCACCGCCAGGCGGCGCGCCAGTTCAGGGAAGCGGAGGTCGTAGCAGATGAACACCCCGATTCTCCCTACGGAGGTGTCGGCAACGAGCCAGGAGTCACCGCCGGTGAAGGAGCGGTCCTCGTTCATCAGCGAAAAGAGGTGGATTTTGCGGTACTTGCCGGCCAGTTCGCCCCGGTCCATGACATACGCGGTATTGCAGACCTTGTCGCCGTCCGGCTCCGGCAGGCTCCCCACCAGCACCATGCCGTAGTCGGCGGAAAGCCGTCCCATCTCCTCCACCACCTCGGGCGTGCGTCTCGCCAGTTCGTTGAGTTCCCGGTAGGCAAAGCCGCAGCTCCACATTTCCGGCAGTACCGCCAGCTGGACCCCGTTATCGGCAAGCCGCGCCAAAGCATTGCGCACATACTCCACGTTTGCGTCGATGTCGGCAAGTTTGATGTTGAATTGCACTGCAGCGGCCTTGATCTGGCGTTTCATGGCATATCCTACGGTAATAACGTATCGGCAAGGAACAATGGCGCAGTGTAATCCCATAAACCGTGGATTTCAAGGGGGATTATTAAGTCTTGGACATTTGGCCGATGAATAGATTATTATTTTGCCATGCAAACTTCCCTCTACATACATTTCCCGTTCTGCCTGAAAAAATGCCTCTACTGCGACTTCAACTCCGTGGCGGACTCTCCGCTCAAACCGGCTGAGTATGTGGCTACGCTGGTGCGAGAGATGGAGTTGTGCGCGAAAACGCTCCGAGCGCCGGTAACCGCGCCGACCCTTTATTTCGGCGGAGGCACCCCGTCGCTCATGGAGCCGGAACTGGTCGGGGCGATAATCGATGCGGCGGCACGGCTTTTCGGGTTGGAAGCGGATGGGGAGATCACCATCGAGGCCAACCCCGGCACCCTGACCTTGGAAAAGCTCGCAGGTTACCGGACCGCCGGGGTGAATCGGCTGTCGCTGGGGGTGCAGTCCTTTGACGATCCTTTGTTGGCGCGTCTTGGCAGGGTTCATACAGCGGACGAGGCCATGGCGGCATACGCGGCGGCGAGGGCGGCCGGTTTCACCAACATCGGCATCGACCTGATTCATTCCCTCCCCGGCCAGAGCGTGGAGATGTGGCGCAATGCTCTCGATCGGGCAACGAGCCTCGCGCCGGAACACATTTCCGCTTACGGGCTCAGTATCGAGGAGGAGACGCCGTTTTTTCGGCTGGAGGAGGCGGGGGCCTTGCCGCTCCCCGACGAGGAGGAGGCGGTTGCCATGTTCGAGGCGACCATTGAAGTACTTGCCGGCAAAGGCTATCAGTATTACGAGATATCCAACTTCGCCCTGCCGGGCTTCAGGTCGCGGCACAACCAGGTCTACTGGCGCCGCGGGAACTATCTTGGCTTCGGCGCAGGCGCCCACTCTTTCCTGCGCGAACCAGACTGGGGAGTACGGTGGAAGAATCCCGATTCTTATGTCCCTTACCTGGAAGCGGTACAGCGCTCCGTCCTCGCCGCGGAGGAACGCCACCCTCTTTCCCGGAGAGAGGCGCTTTCCGAGGCGTTTTTCCTCGGCCTGCGGCTCCTGGATGGGGTCGATCTGCGTCTCCTTGAGGGGGAGTTCGGTCCTGCCGTCGAAGAATATTTTGCCGCGCCGATCCGGGAGCTTACAGCGCAGGGACTTCTGGCCGCTGACGCCGGTCGCCTCTGTCTCTCGCCACGGGCAATAATCGTTGCCAACCAGGTTTTTGCCAGGTTTCTTTAGCCCATCCAGACGCGCCTTTAATCCCGGAAAATCCCTTGACAAAGAACGGGTCGATTGTTACTTTGTGACTGTTTAGCACTCGAATTCCTTGAGTGCTAACGTGCATTTAGAGGTAGGTTATGAAAGAGCATCTTTCTGACAGAGGCAAGCAGATTCTCGAGGCGATCATCGAGGATTACATAGTGACAGCGGAGCCTGTCGGGAGCCGTACCATAACCCGCCGGCACCCGTTGTCACTTTCGCCTGCCACGGTGCGGAACGTGATGGCGGATCTGGAGGAGATGGGATTTCTCGTCTCGCCGCACACCTCTGCCGGACGTATCCCCACGGATAAGGCCTATCGCTTTTACGTGAACTCTCTCTTGGCGGTGAAGAATATCGGCCGCGATGAACAGGAGGAGATCGTCAGGCGCTGCTCGCTGGCGGGCAAGGATATCGGCGAGGTGCTCAAGGAAACGAGCCGGATGTTGTCGGCCACCTCCCATTACATGGGAATTGTCATGGCGCCCCGCTTCGACTCCAATGTTTTCCGCCACATGGAGTTCGTCAAGCTTGGCAGCAGGCGGATCTTGGCAATACTGGTGTCGCAGAACGGCACGGTGCAGAACAGGATCATCGAGGCGGATGAGGATGTGAGCGCGGCAGATCTGACCCGGATGTCCAACTACCTGAACGAACTGCTCCAGGGCCTGACCATTGCCCAGGTAAGGCACAGGCTCATCGAAGAGATGCAGAGCGAGAAGGCCCGATACGATCTGCTTCTGGCAAGGGCGCTTGCGCTTTCTTCCAAGACCCTCGATGAAGAGGATGCCCAGGTATTTATCGAGGGGCAGGTCAACATTCTGGAACAGCCGGAGTTTGCCGATGTGGGCCGGATGAAGGATATCTTCCGCACCTTCGAGAAGAAGAGCGCCATCCTGGAGTTGCTTGACCGGGCCATGGCCGCGGAAGGGGTGCAGATATTCATCGGCTCCGAGTCCCATCTGAGTGAGATGCCGGGGATGAGCCTGATCACCTCCACCTACGTGACCGGCCAGAACACCCTGGGGGTACTGGGTGTCATCGGCCCCACCCGGATGGGGTATGCCAAAGTCATACCGATCGTCGATTATACGGCAAAACTGGTGAGCAGATTGCTGGAACTGGAATAAACGCCGTTGCTGTCAAGCCGCCCCGCCGGGGTGTCTCTACAATAATGTAAGGAGATTAAGAACTGTGGAAAAGAAAAAGCATGGCACGAACTCGATCAGCGAGGCGCTGAAGGTAAAAGCGGCGGTGGAGCAGGAGACGGCGACGCCGGAGCCGACCCCCCAGTCTGAAACGGAAAGCGCCGATAAAATAAAACAACTGGAAGAAGCGCTGGCTGCAAAAGAGGCTGAGGCTGCGGCGAACTGGGACAAGGTCCTCCGCGAACGGGCCGACCTTGAAAACTATCGCAAGCGGGTGCAGAAGGAAAAGGAGGAGCTCCTCAAGTACGGCAACGAGTCGCTCATCCTCGAGATCCTTCCTGCCATCGACAACATGGAGCGCGCGCTTGAGCATGCCTGCGATGAGAGCATGTCGGCAATCGTCGAGGGGATAAAGATGACCCTCTGCATGCTCCAGTCGACCCTGAAAAAATTCGGCGTTGCTCCGGTTGATGCCGGAAAGGGGACCACTTTCGACCCTGCCTATCATCAGGCCATGAACCAGGTGGAAAGCAGCGAGCATGAGCCGAATACGATCGTCAGCGAGTTCCAGAAGGGGTATCTCCTCAACGAACGGCTGCTCAGGCCTGCGCTGGTTTCGGTTGCGACGGCGCCGAAGGAGCAATAAGGACCGCAATAAGGACCGTTCTACGTTCTAAGTTCTAAGTTCTAAGTTCTAAGTTCTAAGTTCTAAGTTAAAGTCTGAACGTAGAACGTAGAACGTAGAACGTAGAACATTTTTTTCAACGCCCCTTGTTTTTTTCGTGGGCGATGACTAGCTTGTAAAAACAGAGACAAAAAAGGAGGAGAGTTTAGATGAGTAAAGTTATAGGTATTGACCTGGGAACCACCAACTCCTGCGTGGCGATTATGGAAGGTGGCGAGCCCATTGTTATAGCCAATGCCGAGGGGAGCCGCACTACGCCTTCGATGGTTGCCATCACCGACAGCGGCGAGCGTCTGGTCGGGCAGCAGGCAAAGCGACAGGCCGTGACCAACCCGGAGAACACCCTGTTCGCCATTAAGCGCCTCATCGGCCGCAAGTTCGATTCCGAGGCGGTGAAGAAGGATATCGCCATCTCGCCGTTCAAGATCGTCAAAGCGGACAATGGCGACGCCTGGGTGGAGGTGCGCGGGCAGAAGTATTCAGCCCCCGAGATATCCGCCATGGTGCTGCAGAAAATGAAGAAAACCGCCGAAGACTACCTGGGGGAGACCGTTACCGACGCGGTCATCACCGTCCCCGCTTACTTCGATGACTCACAGCGCCAGGCGACCAAGGATGCCGGGAAGATCGCCGGCCTGAACGTGCTCAGGATCATCAACGAGCCGACTGCAGCAGCGCTTGCCTACGGCCTCGACAAGAAGAAGGACGAGAAGATTGCGGTCTTCGACCTGGGTGGCGGGACTTTCGACATATCCATTCTTGAGCTGGGGGAAGGGGTCTTTGAGGTGAAGTCTACCAACGGCGACACCTTCCTCGGCGGCGAGGATTTCGACCAGGACATCATCGACTGGATTGCCGCAGAGTTCAAAAAAGACCAGGGGATCGACCTGCGCGGCGACAAAATGGCACTGCAGAGGCTGAAGGAGGCTGCGGAAAAGGCCAAGTGCGAGCTTTCCACTTCCCTGGAAACCGATATCAACCTCCCCTTCATCACCGCCGATGCCACCGGCCCCAAGCACCTCAACCTGAAGCTGACCAGGGCAAAGCTTGAGGCGATATGCGCAAACCTGATCGCCAAGCTGGAAGGGCCGTGCAGGACAGCGCTCAAGGATGCCGGCCTCTCCCCCAATGACATCGACGAGGTGATCCTTGTCGGCGGGATGACCCGCATGCCGATAGTGCAGAAAAAGGTGCAGGACATCTTCGGCAAGGTCCCCAACCGCAGCGTCAACCCCGACGAGGTCGTGGCCATCGGCGCCGCCATCCAGGGGGGGGTGCTGAGAGGGGATGTCAAGGACGTGCTCCTGCTCGACGTCACCCCCCTCTCCCTCGGTATCGAGACCTTGGGCGGTGTCATGACCAGGCTGATCGAGAAGAACGCCACCATCCCGTGCCGCAAAAGCCAGATATTCTCCACGGCCGCTGACAACCAGCCGGCCGTCAGCATCCACGTGCTCCAGGGGGAACGGGAAATGTCGACGGACAACAAGACCCTCGGCAATTTCGAGTTGAGCGGCATCCCTCCCGCACCGCGTGGCGTTCCCCAGATCGAGGTGACCTTCGACATCGACGCCAACGGCATTGTCCATGTTTCCGCCAAGGACCTCGGGACCGGCAAGGAGCAGTCGATCCGTATCACCGCCTCTTCCGGCCTCTCCAAGGAAGAGATCGACAAGATGGTCAAGGACGCGGAGGCCCACTCCTCCGAGGACAAGAAGAAACGCGAGCTGATCGAGGCGCGCAACCAGGCCGACAGCCTCGCCTATTCAACGGAAAAATCGCTCAAGGAGTTCGGCGACAAGATCGATGCCGCGGAAAAACAGAAGATCGAAGACGGCCTTGCCGCCTTGAAAAAGGCGATGGAAGGGAGCGATGCCGACGCCATCAAGAAGGCGAGCGACGAGCTGATGCAGGCTTCCCACAAGCTGGCCGAAGCGGTCTATGCAAAGGCCCAGCCCGGTGAAGAGCAGGCGGGGGGCGCTCCCCACGAAGGTGAGGCCAAGGACGAAAAGGTCGTTGACGCCGATTTTGAAGAAGTGAAGGAAGACAAGAAGTAGGGGCGCACCCATGTGTGCGCCCGATTTCCGGGCAGACACACGGGGCTGCCCCTACGGCGTAAATTGACAACCATATGATGCGCTGGGCAGCGACGGCATTTTTGTCTTCGCTGCCTCTTTGCGTTACAAAGGACATATTTTGGCAAACGGCGACAAACGTGATTATTATGAGGTGCTGGAGGTAAACCGCAACGCTTCCGAAACCGAGGTCAAGAAGGCGTACCGGCGGCTGGCCATCCAGTACCATCCCGACAAAAACCCGGGGGACAAGGCTGCAGAAGACAATTTCAAGGAGCTGACGGAGGCCTACGAAGTCCTTTCCGATCCCCAGAAAAGGGCGCAGTACGACCAGTTCGGCCATGCCGGCATGGGGGGCGGCGGCTTTTCCTCCGGCGGCTTCGGTTTCGGCGCCGGTTCTCCCTTCGGCGACATTTTCGGCGACATCTTCGGCGATGTGTTCGGCGCCAGGCCGCGCAGCCGTGGCAAGCGCGGCGACGACCTGCTCTACAACATGGAGATCAGTTTCGAGGAAGCGGCCTTCGGTGTCGAGAAGAAGGTCGAGGTTCCCTATGCCAAGCGTTGCGACAGTTGCGGTGGCAGCGGCGCCAAGGCGGGGACCGAGCCGAAGACCTGTCCCACCTGCCGTGGCGCCGGTCAGGTGCGGTTCCAGCAGGGTTTTTTCAGTGTCAGTAAGACCTGCACCCATTGCAACGGAGAAGGGCGGGTGGTGGAAAATCCTTGCCCGACCTGCCGTGGCGCCGGCACGGTGCGGGACAAGAAGACCCTTTCGGTCAAAATTCCCGCCGGCGTGGAAACCGGCAACCGTTTAAAGCTCTCAGGAGAAGGGGGGCAGGGGCTCAAGGGTGGGCCCAACGGCGACCTTTACGTGGCCATCACGGTCCGCGAGCACTCTATTTTCAAGCGGGAAGACAACAACGTCATCTGTGAAATCCCCGTCAGCTACACCCAGGCGGCCCTCGGCTGCGAACTGGAAATACCCACCCTGGACGGTAAAGTGAATCTGAAGATTCCCGAGGGGACCCAGTCCGGCAAGATATTCAGGCTGCGCGGCAAGGGTATACATGTTTTGCAGGGATACGGACGGGGCGATCACCTGGTGGTCGTCAAGGTTGAGACGCCGACGAATCTTACCAAGCAGCAGAAAGAGCTTTTGGAGGAATTCGCCCGGATCGGCGGCGAAGACGTGAACCCCATGAGGAAAAACTTTTTTTCCAAGGTAATGGACCTGTTAAGTTGAAACAGCGGAGCAAAATACCGGGGAAATCGTTCATCCCGGCATGGCCGGCCGCGGCATTTTGGGCCGCGGCTCTGCTTTGCTGCACTGCCGCGCCTCTCTTTGCGGGGGGGAGTTATTACGCCAGAACCACACTGCTGCGCAATCAGGAATATGCCGATGCCCTTTTGAAGGGGATTCGGGACGCCCGCAGAAGCATCGTCTTTTCCTTTTACCTGTTCAAGGTGACCGAATCACGCGGCAACCAGCCGCGCATCATTACCGCGGAGCTGATCAAGGCCGCCATGCGCGGGGTGGATGTGACGGTCTTCCTGGAAAAAGGGAACGACAAGAACGACCAGCTTAATGGGGAAAACCGCGACACCGCCGCCCTTCTGGCAAAAGGAGGGGTAAAGGTGTTTTTCGATTCGCCCCGTGTCACCAGCCACATGAAAACGGTCGTAATCGACGGCCGCTACGTCTACATCGGCAGCCATAACCTGACCCAGAGCGCACTCCAGCGCAACAACGAGCTCTCGGTCCTCATTGACTCACCCGAGATGGCCGCCGAGATCAAGGCCTACCTGGACCGATTGTAGGCGATACACCACTTCCTTCCCGGCAAGTTATTCATTCAGCAAAAGTGCAGCTATCCATAGAAAAAATAAAGATTATTCCCTTTCGCAAGCGGCGTGGTATACTCTCCTTTCGGTTGTGTATCGACGACAAGGCAAATCGATTGGACTTTGAATCTCATGAAAGCGAAGGGCACCTGATGGACCGCACCGAATTAAAGCGATTGCTGTACAACGTAAAAAACAACGACATAGGGGTTGAAGATGCCCTTGACCGGCTCAAGCACCTCCCCTTCGAAGAGCTCGGTTGCGCAACCATCGACCACCACCGGACTCTGCGTCAGGGATTTCCCGAGGTGATTTTCGGCGAAAGTAAGACCGTCGGTCAGATGGAGCAGATCATTATTGCGCTCCTGGCCAAGGGGAACAACATCCTGGCAACGAGGGTCGATGGGGAGAAGGCGGCAAAGCTCAGGCAGACGTTCCCGACGGCCCACTACCACAGCGAGGCGCGTTGTCTCACCATCGAGCAAAAACCCGTTGAACTTAAGGGGCGGGGGAAAATCCTGGTGATTTCGGCAGGCACCTCGGACATCCCGGTTGCGGGAGAAGCCGTGATAACAGGCCGGATGATGGGGAACGAGGTCGAGAGCCTCTTCGATGTGGGGGTGGCAGGGCTCCATCGACTCCTGGCGCAAAAGGAGCTTCTGATTTCCGCCGCAGTGGTCATCGTCGTCGCCGGCATGGAAGGGGCGCTCCCCTCGGTGGTCGGCGGTTTGGTCGACAAGCCGGTGATCGCGGTCCCCACCTCGGTGGGATACGGCGCATCCTTCGGCGGGATCGCCGCGCTGCTTGGCATGCTCAACTCATGCGCCGCCGGGGTAACGGTGGTGAATATCGATAACGGATTCGGCGCTGCCTATGCGGCCAGCCTGATGAACCGGGAATAAAAATCAGGTACGAGGAGCCAGGCGCGAGGAACGGCGTTTTTCCTCGTTCCTTGTTCCTCGACCCTGCGGAGGATTCGCTTGCGAATCGTTTATTTCGACTGTTTTGCCGGCATTGCCGGTGACATGACGGTGGCAGCCCTCATTGAGCTGGGGGTCCCCATCGATTACCTGCGAGAGGAACTGGCCAAGCTGCCGTTGCCCCTCTCCGCATACAGCATAAGCGTCGAGCAGGTCCAGCGTAAGGGGATAGCTGCCACCAGGTTTCACGTCCGTGCGGAGGAACACCAGCCCCATCGCCATTATACCGACATCGCCGCCATGATCGAACAGAGCACCCTGTCCGACCGGGTGAAGGAGATGGCGCAGAGAGTCTTTTTCCGGCTGGCCGAGGCCGAAGCCAGGGTCCATGGGGTGGAGATCGGCCATGTCCATTTCCATGAGGTGGGGGGGGTCGACTCGATCGTCGATATCGTCGGCGCTGCCATTTGCCTCGACTACCTGGGTATCGGCGAACTGCATGTCTCTCCCCTGCCGCTCGGAAGCGGCTTTGTGGAGACGGCCCACGGCAGGCTGCCGGTGCCGGCCCCGGCAACTGCCGAGCTTTTGCGGGGGATCCCGGTGCATGGCGATGTCGGGCCGGGAGAGCGGGTAACCCCGACCGGTGCCGCAATTGTCGCCGCCCTGGCTGACAGCTTCGGCCGTGCCCCTGCCATGCGGGTCGTAGCCGTTGGGTGCGGCGCCGGCAGCAAGGACTTTGACGACATGCCGAACGTGGTGCGTCTCGTCATGGGGGAAAAAACGGCTATACTCCTGAAGGATGAAATTTATGTGATCGAAACCCACATAGACGATATGAACCCTGAAATCCTCGGCTTTCTCATGGAGCGGCTCCTGGCTTGCGGAGCCCTGGATGTGGCCTTTTCTCCCCTGCAGATGAAGAAGAACCGTCCCGGCAGCAAGCTGACCATCCTCTCTTCCTTCGACAAACTGGACGAACTGGCCAGGCTGGTTCTGACCGAATCAACCGCCATCGGGGTGCGCTATTATCCCGTGGCGCGGATGATCCTCTCCCGCGCCATGGAAGAGCGGGACACCTCGCTGGGGCGGGTGAAGGTCAAGGTCGTCAGCGATGAGGCCCAACTGCTGCGCATAGTCCCCGAATTCGAGGAGTGCCGCCGCCTTGCGCGAGAAAAGGGTCTGCCGCTCATGGAAGTTTACCGGATTATCGAACGGGAGACAGCCGGGCAATGAGGCGTTTCGTGATTATTTCCGCCACCTGGTGGGGGACGGGCTTCAGTCCCGTGGCCTCCGGCACGGTCGGCACCCTGGCGGCAATTCCTCTTTACTTCCTACTGGCGGGGCTGTCCCTGCCGCTCTACAGCCTTACGCTGCTGGCCTTCTTCTTTTTTGCCTGCTGGGCCGCGGGACAGGCCGAATTGATTTTCAACGAGAAGGATTCGGGAAAGATCGTCATCGACGAAGTGGTCGGCTACCTGGTGACCATGATCGCGGTCCCCTTCAGCTTCACCGCGGTTATTCTCGGCTTTTTTCTCTTCCGCTTCTTCGACATCACAAAGATTCCGCCGGCCCGCTTTTTTGACCGGCAGGTCAAAAACGGCTACGGCGTGGTGCTGGACGACGTGGTGGCAGGAGCCTACGCCTGCCTGTCACTCCATCTGATTCTGAGGTTTCTGTGAAAATTGCGACACTTTCCATCGGCGATGAACTGATCTTCGGTGAAGTGGTGGATACCAACGCCGCTCATATTTCAGAACGCCTTTACAGCGTCGGCTTCAAGGTGCAACGGCAGCTGACGGTCGGTGATAACGAGCAGGACATCGTGGAAGCCATCGAGATGCTTGCCGTAAAATGCGATGTGGTGGTTGTCACCGGCGGACTCGGCCCTACTGTCGACGATATAACCGCCAGGTCTGCGGCGAAAATCACCGGCCACGAGCTTGTCCTGAACGAGGAGGCGCTGGCCCGTCTCCAGCGTTTTTCCGAGAAGCTGGGGGGCAACCTCCATCCGTCAAACGAGAAACAGGCGCTCATGCCTGCCAATGCAACCCTGATTCCCAACCCTGTCGGCACGGCCTGCGGCTTCTACCTTACCCACAACGGCCGGTTCCTTTTCTTCCTGCCCGGGGTTCCCGGTGAGATGGCATGCATGCTCGACGAAACCGTCATACCCTTTATCGTCTCGCGGGTAAAGCGGCGAACGTTCCTGCAGACAAAGGTATTCAAGGTCTTTGGTCCTTCGGAAGCAGAAGTCGATGCACTCATGGACGGGGTGGCAGACGAAGCTGCCGGGGTGTCCGTTGCATTCTGCGTAAATTTCCCGGAAATCCAGGTAAAGCTCCGTGTCGAGGGACACGAAGAGGCGGTTGTCGCTGAACTCCTCACCAGGGCCGGCGATAAGGCGAGGCAGAGGCTTAACGGCTATGTTTTCGCCGAGGATGGAGAAACCATCGATACGGTCGTGGCTTCGCTCTTCAGGGAAACGGGGTTCACCCTCTCCCTGGCCGAATCATGCACCGGAGGGCTGGTGGCAAAGCGCATCACCGATATTCCCGGCAGTTCCGCCTACTTCCTTGAGGGGATCGTCACCTACAGCAATACGGCCAAGACCCAGCTGCTCGATGTTCCCCAACGGCTTCTCGACGAAAAGGGGGCGGTGAGTTCGGAAGTGGCCGTGGCCATGGCACTTGGAGCACGCAAGCTGTCCGGCAGCGACATTGCCCTGGCTGTCACCGGGATCGCCGGGCCCGATGGCGGGACGGCGGAAAAGCCGGTCGGCACTGTTTACATGGCCCTGGCCGGCTCTAATGGCTGCCAGGCAAAAAGATACACCTTTCATGGCGACAGGGAGGAAATCCGGCTGATTACCTCCTTCATGGCCATGGATTGGCTGAGAAAGCGGCTTTTGTCCCTGCGGAGCGCTGAAGTGACGGATTAGATTCGGGCTGCTGCATGCACTACGGGTGGATACCATGACGTCTGCCGGAAAAAATATTGTCGTCAAGATTCTCATCTTCTCCATCGGGCTGATGCTTTTCTGGCTTTTGGCCGAAGCGCTGCTCCCCGTCAACGTGGTTCTCCCCCGCGCATTCCGTTTTACCCTGGTGTTTATGCTGATGATTGCCCTGATCATTGTCAGGATTGCCGGCGGTACGGCAAGATTACGGAACAAAGCCGCTCATTCACTTGAAATCAGGGAGATGCAGCGGGCGGTTGACAAGACCATCCGCCGCTATATGGATCTGTTGGAAGGTGCAGGAAATGCCATCTATGTTTTCAATGCCGATGACGGTATCCTGGAGGAAGTGAACAGAAGGGGGACCGAGCTTCTGGGGTTCAGCAAGGAAGAGATGGTTGCCATGCGCGGTAAGGACCTCATCCCGGATGAGGAGCAGGAAAAGTTCACCTCCCTGGTCTTCCGGGTTAAGCGTCGTGGCAGTGGGCATTCGGATGGCGTAACCTTCAGAAGGAAGGATGGTTCCCTTTTCCTCGGTGAAATAGATGCCCGGCTTATCGACCTGGGGGATGAAACGGTGGTCCACGCCACTGTCCGGGACATAACCTTCAAAAGCCGTTCCCAGCGGGAGATCCGCCAGCGCAACCATGAGCTCTCGATCCTCAACAACATTCTTGCCAGCACGAATAAAAGTCCGCAGTTGCAGACCGTTCTTGAAGTTACCCTCAAGGAAACCCTCGAAGTCTTTTCTGCCGATGGCGGAACCATCCATCTCCTGGATGACGACGGGAAAACCCTGCTCCTGACAACGGCACAGAACGTTTCCGCCCAACTCAAGGCGGAACTTGAGCAGCGGAAACTGGAGTGCGAGTCGCAGTGTCAGATATCCTCCGTACAGCGCTGCCTTGTGATCAGTAATCTTGAGCAGGCTCCCTGTCATGTTGCCCGGGCCTCGGCCAGAGAAGGTTGGCAGTGCATAACCGCCGTGCCGCTCATCGCTAAAAACCGGTTAATCGGCATCATGCATATCCTGACACGGCAGGAGCACCGTTATACTGTTGAAGAGATGCGGTTCCTCAACACCATGGGGAATCAGATCGGGATTGTCATCGATCAGGCGCGGCTCTTTGCCGAGCTTAGCTGGAAAAACGAGGAGCTGTTGCGCTCCCACCGGCTTCTGGAGAAAAGCAGCAACAGCCTTGCCGTTTCCCAGAGCAGGCTGAAGAAGAACCTGGCGCTTGTGGAACGGGCAAACCTTGAACTGGAGCGGCTTGACAGGATGAAGAGTCACTTTATCGGTATGATTTCCCATGAGTTCAAGACCCCTCTGACCAGCATTCTAGGCGGTACGGAATTTCTCCTCAATAATTACGACAACATTGTCGACCCCGAACAGCGCCGCATGCTGGAAATGATCCATAACGGCGGCGCTCGTCTCAATGAAATAGTCAGTGATCTCTTAAAGGTCATAAAGCTGGAGGCCGGTTCATCTCCTGTCAAGAAGGTGACCTTGCAGCTGTGCGAGATCATCGAGTCTTTGCAGGAGCACTTCAAACCGCTCCTCATTGAACGGAAACAGACCATAGTTTTCGAAACCCCGAGCGAATTACCCTACTTTAACGGCGACAGGGAATACCTCGAGGAGGTCTTTACCGAACTCCTGATAAACGCCATGAAATTCACGCCGGATGGCGGGGAAATAGTCGTGGTGGGGCGGGTTGCAGACCGCCAGTCGCTGGAACTCAAGACAGAGGCGCTTTGCCGTTTCAACCCAAAATTCTATGAGCAGATCATGGACATCTGCTACCTTGAAGTGGAGGTACGGGACAGCGGTATAGGCATTGATGCCGGCGAGCAGTTGAAGATATTCGACAAATTCTACGAAATCGGCGATATCTGTCATCATTCCAGCGGCAAGCATAAGTTCCAGGGGAAAGGGACAGGGTTGGGGCTGGCTATCGTCAAGGGGATGGTCGAGGCCCACGGAGGCATGGTGTGGGTGGAATCGACGGGCGCTTCCGGGAGTTCATTTTTACTCCTGTTGCCACTCGAAGAGTATGCGGGGCAGCCGACGCTTCCGTTCATGCAGCAGGAACCGATATAGTCGACATTTCATTGAAATAGCGGGATTGGGTGGTGCGAACGGTGCAAATTACGGATGGTTTCACAGGGGTATCGCCCGCCAAAGATAAACTTGAAATAGCACTCATAAATGTGCTATTTGTGGGTACGCTCCCCCTGGTCACATCCTGGGGTGGAGCGAACATTTACTGGAGGCTCATGAATGCAGGAAAGAGAAAAGGCGATTGACCTGGCTTTGAGCCAGATTGAAAAGCAGTTTGGAAAAGGCTCAATAATGCGGCTCGGCAATGACGAACCGTTGCCGGATGTCGCAGCCATCCCTACCGGTTCACTTTCTCTCGACATGGCTCTCGGCGTCGGCGGTGTTCCCAGGGGCAGGATTATCGAGATTTACGGCCCGGAATCATCGGGAAAAACGACCCTGGCGCTCCATATTGTTGCCGAAGCGCAGAAATTGGACGGCATTGCCGCATTCATTGACGCTGAGCATGCCCTGGATATCGGCTACGCCCGCAAGCTCGGCGTAAGGACCGACGACCTGCTGGTTTCCCAGCCGGATACGGGCGAACAGGCCCTGGAAATAGCGGAAACGCTGGTGCGAAGCGGCGCCATCGACGTGCTGGTCATAGATTCAGTGGCTGCGCTCGTTCCCAAGGCCGAAATCGAAGGCGACATGGGAGATTCGCACATGGGGCTCCAGGCGCGGCTCATGTCACAGGCCCTGCGCAAGCTTACCGGCATTATCAGCAAGTCCAACTGCTGCGTCATTTTCATCAACCAGATCAGGATGAAGATCGGCGTCATGTTCGGCAACCCGGAAACCACCACCGGCGGCAACGCCTTGAAGTTCTATGCTTCGGTGCGCATGGACATCCGGAAGATCGCGAGCCTCAAACAGGGAAATGACGTGATCGGTTCCCGCACCAAGGTGAAGGTGGTGAAAAACAAGGTGGCGCCTCCCTTCAAGGAAGTGGAATTCGATATCCTTTACGGTGAGGGAATTTCCCGCGAAGGGGATATTCTCGATCTGGCCGTTGAAAAAGGGGTGGTCGACAAGAGCGGCGCCTGGTTCTCTTACGGCAAGGAACGGATCGGCCAGGGGCGTGAAAATTCGCGCATCTATCTGAAACAGAACCCGGAAATCTGCGCGGAGATAAGGGAGAAGCTGACCCAGGCGCCGGTCCCGGCTGGAGGCGTTGCTTAAACCGATGGAATTGAACGAGATGCTTACCATAGCGGTAAAGGCGCGCGGGTCGGATATTCATATCAAGACCGGCATGCCGCCCGTTGTCCGCATTGACGGCAAGCTGCGAGCAATTCCCAATGCCGAACGGCTCTCTGCCGACAATGTCATGGCCATGGCTCTCGGCATCATGAACGAGCGGCAACAGAAGCAGTTCGACGAGAATTATGAAGTCGATCTGGCTTACGGCGTGCCGGGGTTGGGGCGTTTCCGCGTCAGTATCTTTGCCCAGAGGGGCACCATTGCCATGGTGTTCCGTGCCATTCCGTTCGGCATTCCGTCCCTGGAATCGCTCAACCTGCCGCCGATTCTGAAGAAACTGAGCCTGGAAGAGCGCGGCCTGATCCTCGTGACCGGCACCACCGGCAGCGGCAAGTCCACCACCCTGGCTGCGATGGTCGACTATATCAACGACCACCGCACCTGCAACATCATCACCATCGAAGATCCGGTGGAGTACCTGCACAGGGACAGGAAGAGCATCATCAGCCAGCGTGAGGTGGGATTCGACACCGCATCTTTCGGCAGGGCACTGACCAGTTCCTTGCGCCAGGACCCGGACGTCATCCTGGTGGGGGAAATGCGGGATTTCGAGACCATCGAAACAGCGCTGACCGCTGCAGAAACGGGCCATCTGGTCATGTCGACCCTGCACACCATCGATGCCGCCGAGACAATAAACCGCATCATCTCCGTGTTTCCCCCCTATCACCAGCGTCAGGTCAGGATGCAGCTTTCCGGCATCCTGAAAGGGGTCATTTCCCAGCGGCTCGTTCCCAGGGCGGACGGCAAGGGGAGGGTGCCTGCCGTCGAAATCATGATAAACACGGCGCGCATCCGCGACTGCATCGATGACAAGGAAAAGACCAAGCAGATTCCAGAGGCCATTGCCCAGGGTTTCACCACTTACGGGATGCAGAGCTTCGACCAGTCGCTCATGCAGCTCTACACGAACAAGCTCATCACCTACGAAGAGGCGTTACGCCAGTCATCCAACCCTGACGATTTCGCACTCAAGGTTTCCGGCATTTCTTCAACCTCCGATGCCAGCTGGGATCAGTTTGCCCTGGACGAGGGTGGCGAAGAAGGGGAGAAGCTGGAAACAGAAAAATACTGACGTGGAAGAAAGTGGCAAAGCCTTGGCCAGTGCCCTCCGAACGCTCACCCGCCGGGACCACAGCGAGGTGGAACTCCGGCGCAAATTGCAGGACAAAGGTTTCGCCGGGGGAGAGGTTGACGCGGCAATCGGCAAGCTGAAGGCGTTGGGTTATCTGGACGACAGGCGCTTTGCCGGGCAGTGGGCGGAATCCGCCATCCGCAATGGACGTGGTTTTGGCCCGCGCATCCGCCTGGAACTTCGTCGGCGGGGGGTTTCGGACAGCGTTATCGCAGATGTGTTTGCCCGGCTGGCGGAGGACTACGGGGAGGAGGAAACCCTGGCGGCACTCCTGGCGAGGAAATTCGCCGGCTTCAAACCGAACAGCGCCGATGATCGGGAAAAGCGACGCGTCATCGGCTATCTGCAGCGGCGGGGATTTTCCATCGCTGCTATACTGAATGTTTTTAGAGAGCAGTAAGGTTGCCGAGGCAACCTTTTTTGACATAATTATACCAATTCCAAATCAAGGCGCTATCTTCGTTGGCTCGTCTTCGGCTCCTCAACGTACGCAGTTGTACGCCTTCGTCGCCTCAATCCTCGCCGCCTTGATTTCATCCTTGATTTGAAATTGGAATTACTTCCAGAGGTTTACATGACAGGCAAAGAAATCAGGGCGCAATTTTTCAAATTTTTCGAGGAAAGAGGGCATACGGTTGTTGAAAGTTCCAATCTCATCCCCAGGAATGACCCCACCCTCCTCTTTACCAATGCGGGGATGAACCAGTTCAAGGATGTCTTCCTCGGCCTGGAAAAACGCGATTACGTGCGTGCCTGCAGTTCGCAGAAATGCGTGCGGGCCGGCGGCAAGCACAACGACTTGGAGAATGTGGGGCGCACAGCCCGCCACCATACATTTTTCGAAATGCTCGGCAACTTTTCCTTCGGCGATTACTTCAAGAAGGAAGCGATTGCCTTTGCCTGGGAGTTTCTGACCAAGGAGCTGAAGCTGGACAAGGACCGCCTCTACGTGACTGTCTATACGGACGATGATGAGGCGGCCGATATCTGGAACAGGCAGGAAGGGGTGCCGCTGGAGCGGATCTACCGTTTCGGCGAGAAAGACAATTTCTGGTCCATGGGGGATACCGGCCCCTGCGGCCCCTGCACGGAAATTTTCTGGGACAACGGCCCGGGCACCGGCTGCGGCAGTCCGACCTGCGAGGTGGGGTGCGACTGCGACCGCTACATGGAGATCTGGAACAACGTCTTCATGCAGTTCAATCGGGATGCGCAGGGCAATCTGACGCCGCTCCCCAAGCCCTCGGTCGATACCGGCATGGGGCTGGAGCGGATCTCGACGGTCATGCAGGGGGTGACCTCCAATTACGATACCGACCTTTTGCAGGGGATCATCAAGCACGTGGAAAAGCTTTCCGGCAAGCGTTACCGTCAGGACGAACGGGACGATGTCTCCATGAGGGTAATCGCCGATCACTCCAGGGCTATCACCTTCCTCATCTGCGACGGCATCCTTCCCAGTAACGAGGGGCGGGGCTACGTGCTGCGCCGGATCATGCGCCGGGCTGCACGCCATGCCAAGATGCTCGGCTTTGCCGAGCCGGCCCTCTACCGGATCGTCGATGCCGTCAATACCATGATGGGGGATGCCTATCCTGAACTCCTTGAGCGGGAGGAGTACATAAAGAAGGTCATCCATGCGGAGGAAGAACGGTTCATCGAGACGCTGGACAGGGGGCTTGCCATCCTTAACGAAGAGGTGGCTGCGCTGAAGAAAGAGGGCAAGAGCGTCGTTCCGGGCGAGGTGATTTTCAAGCTTTACGACACCTACGGTTTTCCGGTGGACCTCACCGCCGACATCGTCGAAAACGAGGGATTCACCATTGACGAGGACGGCTTCGCCCTCTGCATGGAAAGGCAGCGCCTCCAGGCGCGGGAGAACTGGAAGGGCTCCGGTGAGGAGGGGCTGGCAGAGATTTACAAAACCCTCCATGGCAGGGGGATCAGAAGCGCGTTCGTCGGCTACAGTGAACAGACCGCTTATTCCGCCATTACCGCCATTCTCCGCGAAGGCGCAGAGGTAGCGGAGGCAGTTGCGGGCGAAATGGTGGAGGTCGTCGTCGATACCACCCCCTTTTACGGCGCGTCGGGCGGCCAGGCGGGCGACACGGGGGTCATCTCCACCGGCAGTGCCCATCTCCGGGTGGTAGCCACCAGCAAGCCGTTCCCCGATCTGACCGTCCACCGGGCGCTCGTCACCGAAGGGACGGTCAAGGCTGGCGATGCGGCCGATCTCCGGGTGGCCACGGAGGTCCGGGGGGCCACGGCCCGCAACCACACCGCCACCCATCTGTTGCAGTCCGCACTCCGTCAGGTGCTGGGTGAGCATGTGAAGCAGGCGGGGTCGCTGGTGACGGCCGAGCGGCTCCGTTTCGACTTCACCCATTTCTCCGCCATGACGGTCGAGGAGCTGCGCCGGGTGGAAAACATCGTCAACACCTATGTCATGGACAATGCCGATGTGAAATCGCTGGAGATGGCCGCGACAGAAGCCATGCAGAGCGGCGCGACGGCGCTGTTCGGCGAGAAGTACGGCGACCGGGTAAGGGTGGTCAAGGTCGGCGAGGTGAGCAGCGAGCTGTGCGGCGGGACCCATGTGCGGGCCGCCGGGGACATCGGTTTCTTCAAGATCGTCGGCGAGGCGGGGATCGCCGCCGGGGTGCGGCGCATAGAGGCGCTGACCGGCAGCGGGGCCTTGGAATACGTGCAGCAGCTGGAGGATGAGCAGCGGAGCATCGCCGTCCTGGTAAAGGCCGAAGGCGGGACCGCCCTTGACAAGGTCGACCGGTTGTTGGCGCGGCAGAAAGAGTTGCAGCGTGAAGTGGAGGCGCTCCAGGCACGATTGAACGCCTCGCGCTCCGCAGACCTCCTGGCGGGGGCCAGGGAGACGAACGGAATAAAGGTCCTTGCCGCCAAGGTCGAGATGGATGATCCGAAGGGTTTGCGTGAGCTGGCCGACAGCCTGAAGGACCGCCTGCAATCCGGGGTGATCGTCATAGGTTGCGTCTCTGCCGGCAAGGCCAACCTGCTGGTGGCGGTGACGAAAGACCTCAGCGACCGCTTAAGAGCGGGGGATATCATCAAGTCGCTGGCGCCCATAATCGGCGGCAGCGGCGGCGGCAAGCCGGAACTGGCCCAGGCCGGCGGAACCAAGCCGGAAAATCTGGACGAAGCGCTGGAAGCGGCGTATAAAATCATCGGCTGACAGGAGAGAATATGCAGGGGAAAAACGTTGATTCAGGGACTGTGGCGGAATCGCTCCATCCGAAGCACAACCGCTATTATCTGAAAGACCTGGTGGTAAAGGCGGACAGCGGTCTGTTGAGCGTCCACCGGGGAAGGATAGAAGCGGGCGGAGAGATTTTCGTCCATACCCACGAGATAGAGTCGGAGACCTTTTATATCCTTTCCGGCCAGGTCGAATGCACCATGGGAGAAGAGAAGGTCGCCTACACTGCGGGTAGTTGCGGCTTTGCCCCGCCGGGGGTTCTCCATGGCCTCCGAAATACCGGGGATGTGCCGGTTGAGCTCATTGCCATCTTTACCCCGCCGTTGAAATAACCGTTCTCCGGCGTTGAGAGGCGATATGCTTGAAGTCGTTCAGACCCAGACGATAGACCCGCGTCAGAAGCAGGAGGGTAAGTGCATCCTCATCGTCGATGACGAGGCGATCATCCGCGACCTCTGCCGTAAAGCCCTGAAAGGCTACCGGGTGCTGGAGGCGGGGGACGGCGAAGAGGCGCTCCAGGTCTTCGAGCAGGGGGGGATCGATGTCATCCTCACCGACGTGATGATGCCCAACCTGGACGGCATCGAGCTGCTCAAGCGGTTGAAGGAGATCGAGCCGACTCTGGTGGTCATCGTCATGACCGGCTATGCGGACAAAGACGTGATTCTGAACGCCCTGAAGGCCGATGCCGACGATTTCATCACCAAGCCGCTCAACCTCCTTCAGTTGAAGACCGCCATCGACAAGGCGCTGGTTAAAAAGGCCCTCAAGGAAGAGATCGCCAACCTGAAAAATCTCGACCGCCTCAAGTCCAACTTCCTTTCGCTGGTTTCCCATAAGTTCCGTACGCCCATTACCTCTATTTCGCTTTTTCTGCAGAACCTCGCCTCCGGCGTCTATGACCCGGAGGACAGCGCCTACCAGAAAAACCTGCGGATGATCTATGACGAATCCTGTTATCTCGGGGGACTGGTGACGGACCTCCTCACTTTCAGCCAGGTGATGGACAAGGGAGAGGGCTTGAAGCTTGAGCCGTGCAACCTGAACAGCATCATCCTTGAACTGCTCCATGCATCCAAGGAGGTGGCGGGCAAGCCCGGCGTGGAAACCGCATTCGACCTGGAACCGCTTCCCAGCCTGTTTCTTGACCGGGAGAAGGTGAGTTTTGCCATCAAACAGGTTATCGACAATGCCTACAAGTTCTCGCGCAGCACGGGGCGGGTGGCCATATTCATCAAGAACCAGGACAACATCTGCAAAATCATCGTTGAAGACAATGGGGTCGGCATAGCCAAAGAGGATCTGCCGAAGATCTTCGAAAAATTCTACCAGGTGGACAGCGACCACGCCGGCCAGATCCGCGGTTTCGGTCTCGGTCTCTTTTATGCCCGTGAATTTATCCGGCTTCACAATGGGAACATTGCCGTTGAAAGCGAGCTGGGGAAAGGGACACGGGTAACCATCACATTCCCTGCTGCAGAAGGCTGTCCCATCTGAAACCGGCGACAATGAACGTTGCTCCCCACTCCATCCCCGATCTTGCCTACAACGGGCTTGTTGCGCCCCATTCAAAAGCATGAGTTTTTGTTTTATCAGCGTCAATCCATCAAATCTGCGTAAATCTGCGTTGAATTGTTTTTTCGGTGAACGATCATTTTTTGCTCTCATCATTATATATGGACGTATCGTACAAAAAAGGGCCGGAAAAGGGAGGCAAACCCCTTTGATGTTGATTATTTCGGCTTATCTGCTATATTTACGTTTTTTGATGCCGTGATTCACGGCATGCAAACCACATTCAGAGGCAACGATGCACAAGCTCATTGAAAAAGCCAATACGCTGATGGAGGCGCTTCCCTATATCAGGCGTTTTTCCGGCAAGACCATAGTCATCAAATACGGCGGCCACGCCATGGCCGACGAGGCGCTGAAGAAATCGTTCGCCATGGATGTCATCCTGCTCAAGTATATCGGCATCAATCCGGTCATCGTCCACGGCGGCGGGCCGCAGATCAACGAAACCCTCAAGCGTTACGGCATCGTCTCCGAGTTCGTCAAGGGGATGCGGGTCACCGACGCCGCTACCATGGGGGTTGTGGAGATGGTGCTGACCGGGCAGGTGAACAAAGAGGTGGTCGGCTACATCAACCAGCATGGCGGGCGGGCCGTGGGGTTGTCCGGCAAGGACGGCGGGCTGCTCCTCTGCAGGAAGCTCCTTCAGGAAGTGAAAAAGGACGACGGCACCATCGAAAAGGTCGATATCGGTTTTGTCGGCGACATCACGGACGTTGATTCCACCATCCTCGTGACCCTGGAGGCTGGGGGGTTCATCCCGGTCATCGCCCCGGTCGGTGTCGGTGCAGGTGGGGAGAGCTACAACATCAACGCCGACCTGGTGGCCGGCAAGGTTGCCGCGGCCCTCAAGGCGGAAAAGTTGATCCTTTTGACCGATGTCCCCGGCGTCAAGGACCAGGAGGGACACCTTCTTTCCAGTATCGCCCTGGCGGACGTCCCTGCGCTGATCGATAACGGCACCATCACCGGCGGCATGATCCCCAAGGTCACCTGTTGCACGGACGCCCTGACGGGAGGGGTGCACAAGGCCCACATCGTCGATGGCCGAGTTGAGCACGCGATTCTCCTGGAAATATTTACCAATGTGGGGATCGGAACGGAGATACTGGGCTAGAACCAGTTCGAAGTTCTATGTTCTAAGTTCAACGTTGAACATTTTGTATCAACGAAGAGGTACACTATGAATTCTGCGCAATGGATTGCAAAAGGCGACAAATACATCATGCGGACCTACGGCCGTTACCCGCTGGTGCCGGTTAAAGGCGAAGGGTGCTACCTGTGGGACGCGGACGGCAAGCGGTATCTCGACTTCCTCGCCGGGGTTGCGGTCAACAACCTGGGGCACTGCCACCCACGGGTGGTGGCTGCCCTGCAGAAGCAGGCGGCGGAGCTGATCCACTGCTCCAATTACTACCATATCCCGACCCAGATCGAACTGGCGGAGATCCTCTGCAACCACTCCTTCGCCGACCGGGCCTTCTTCTGCAACAGCGGCGCCGAGGCCAACGAGGCGGCCATCAAGCTGGCCCGCAAGTACAGCCGGGAAAAGTACGGCCAGGACCGTTACGAGATCATCACCGCCCTCGCCTCGTTTCATGGCCGGACCATGGCCACCGTTTCGGCCACCGGCCAGGAGAAGGTGCAGAAATTCTTCGATCCGCTCCTCCACGGTTTCCTTCACGTGCCGTTCAACGACGCCGATGCCCTGGAGAAAGCGGTCACCCCCAACACCTGTGCCATCATGCTGGAGCCGATCCAGGGGGAGGGTGGGGTGGTCGTTCCCGACGCCGAATACTTCCGCCAGGTGCGGCGCATCTGCGACGAGAACAACCTGCTCCTCATTTTCGACGAAGTCCAGGTGGGGATCGGCCGGACCGGCAAGCTCTTTGCCCACGAGCATTTCGGCGTCACCCCGGACATCATGACCCTGGCCAAGGCCTTGGCCGGCGGTGCCCCCATCGGCACCATGCTGGCGCGGGAAGATCTGGCTGCTTCTTTCGGCCCCGGAACCCACGGCTCCACCTTCGGCGGCAACCCGCTGGTGACGGCAGCCGGCGTGGCCGTGATGCGGACCATCCTCGAAGAGGGGATACTCAACCATACCGAAGAAATGGGTGAATACCTCATGGGCGAGCTGGAGGGGCTGAAGAAAAAGTTCCCCATCATCACCGATGTGCGCGGCATAGGACTGATGATCGGCATGGAGCTCTCCGTCCCGGCCGGCGACATCGTCAAAAAGGGGCTGGAGCGGGGCGTGCTCTTGAACGTGGCCCAGGACCGGGTGCTCCGCTTTGTCCCGCCGCTCATCGTAGGGAAGAAGGAAGTGGACGAGATGATCGCTGTCCTCGATGGGATTCTGGCGGAGATGTAATCATTATCTTGCAGGGGCGCATGCCATGCGCCCCTACAGCAGAAGGAATAAACAATGAAACGAGATTTTCTGGCACTGAGCCAGTTTACGAAAACGGAGCTGGACGCCATCTTTGCCCTGACCCGGGAGTTGCAGCAGAAGCAGAAGCAAGGGATCGAACACCACCTGCTCAAGGGGAAGACCCTGGCGATGATCTTCGAGAAGTCCTCCACCAGGACCCGCGTCTCCTTCGAGGTGGGGATGTACCAGCTTGGCGGCCATCCCCTGTTCATCTCCACCAAGGATTCCCAGATGGGGCGCGGCGAGCCGATCAAGGATACGGCCCGGGTCATGGCCCGCTACTGCGATGGGGTGATGATCCGCACCTACGGCCAGGAAATCGTCGAGGAGTTCGCCCGTTACTCTGCCGTGCCGGTCATCAACGGCCTCACCGACCTGCATCACCCCTGCCAGATCATGGCAGACCTGTTCACGGTCATCGAGCACAGAGGCTCCTACGAGGGGCTGAAAATCGCCTGGGTGGGGGACGGCAACAACATGGCCAACACCTGGATCGAGGCCGCCGCCATCTTCGGTTTCGATCTGACCCTGGCCTGCCCCAAAGGGTACGAGCCGGACGCGCGCGTGATGGCGTGGGCGCAGGCAAAAGCAACGTCCAGGATTGTCCTGACAGACGACCCGCATGAGGCTGTCAAGGATGCGGATGTCATCAATACCGACGTCTGGGCCAGCATGGGGCAGGAGGCGGAACAGAAAGCGCGGGAAAAGGCCTTTGCCGGCTACCAGCTGAACGAGGCGCTCCTCGATCCGGCCCGCGGGAACTGCATGGTCCTGCACTGCCTCCCCGCCCACCGGGGCGAGGAGATCACCGACGACGTCATCGAGGGGCCACATTCGGCGGTCTGGGACGAGGCGGAGAACAGGCTGCATGTGCAGAAAGCGATCATGGCGACCTTGATGGGTGCACGCTGAAAAGCACCCATCTGCGGCGTTGCCTTCGTCGCTCCGCTGCTCACATACCGATGTATGCTCCGCTGCTCGCTCCTCGGCGCCTTGCATCTGGGCACTTTTGAGCGTGCACGGCCGATAGTGTAATTACAAATGTAAAAAGGAGAGCGTAATGGCAAAAAAAGAAGTGAAAAAGATCGTCCTCGCCTATTCCGGCGGGCTGGATACCTCCATCATCCTCAAGTGGCTGAAGAACGAGTACGGCTGCGAAGTCATCACCTTTTCCGCCGACCTGGGCCAAGGGGACGAATTGACGCCGATCCGCGACAAGGCTTTTGCCACCGGCGCCGACAAGGTTTACATAGACGATCTAAGGGAAGAATTCGTCCGCGACTTCGTTTTCCCCATGTTCCGCGCCAATGCCATCTATGAGGGACATTATCTCCTCGGCACCTCCATTGCCCGGCCGCTGATCGCCAAACGGCAGATGGAGATCGCAAAGATCGAGGGGGCCGACGCGGTTTCCCACGGCGCCACCGGCAAGGGAAACGACCAGGTCCGCTTCGAGCTGGGCTACTACCACTTCAACCCGGCCATCACGGTCATCGCCCCCTGGCGGGACTGGAAGCTCAACAGCCGCCAGGCCCTCATCAACTATGCGAAGAAGAACGACATACCCATCCCGGTCACCAAGAAGCGCCCCTGGTCTTCCGACCGCAACCTGCTCCACATCTCCTTCGAAGGGGCAATCCTGGAGGATACCTGGGCTGAAGCGCCCGAGAACATGTACGTGCTGACCAAGTCTCCGGAAAAGGCTCCAAACAAGCCCCAGTACGTGGAGATCGAGTTCAGGAACGGCAATGCGGTGGCCGTGGACGGGGAGGCGATGTCGCCGGCCCAGCTCCTCGCCCATCTCAACTTCATCGGCGGCGAGCACGGCATCGGCCGGGTGGACCTGCTGGAGAACCGTTCGGTGGGGATGAAGTCCCGCGGCGTTTATGAAACGCCCGGCGGCACCATCCTCCGCGAGGCGCACATGGCGGTGGAACAGATCACCATGGACCGCGAGGTCATGCACCTGCGCGACTCCCTCATCCCCCGCTATGCGGAGATGGTCTACAACGGCTACTGGTTCTCCCCGGAGCGGGAGATGCTCCAGACCATGATCGACGAATCGCAGAAGACCGTCAATGGCGTGGCCCGGGTCAAGCTTTACAAGGGGCATTGCCGTACGGTCGGCCGCAAGTCCGAGACCGACTCGCTTTTCAACCTGGATTTCGCCACCTTCGAGAAGGACCAGGTCTACAACCAGAAGGACGCCGAAGGGTTCATCAAGCTCAATTCGCTCAGGCTGCGCATTCGTTCGCTCATGCAGGCAGCAAAAAAGAAATAACGGCGGCGGGCCGATGCGTCCATCTGCCCTCCCGTAACAGAGGAATATCTATTGTAGGGGCACGGTACGCCGTGCCCCTACGGTCTTCTATGCCACAGATAAAATTCAAAAAAGAACATATCGTCACCTCGGTAGTCGCTGTTATCATCGACGACGACGAACGGGTCCTCTTGACCAAGCGCAATATCCCCCCCTTCCTGGACCTGTGGGTGATGCCCGGCGGCAAGATAAACCTGGGGGAGCCGATCATGAAGGCTCTGCACCGTGAAGTCATGGAAGAGGTGGGGCTGGAGGTGGAGGTGGAGGGGCTGATCGATGTCTTCGAGCACCTCACGCCGGGTGACGACAATAACCATTTCGTTATCCTCTACTACCGTTGTCGCCCCCTCTACTGCGAAGTGGCGCATAATCCGTTAGAGGTGGCCGAGGCCAGATGGGTGCCGCGGCCGGAACTGGTGCAGTACAGAATGCCGGAAGGGACACGCTTTATCCTGGGGAAGATCTTCCCGGAACTCTGCAGCTGCGAAGTTTAGAAATCTGCCGGACACGAAGAAACGGTTTCCGGTGATTTTTCCCCGGGTCTCAAAGACTCTATGGCAATAACAAAGGTCTTCATGGTCCAGATCATCGACAAAAAGGTCAACCTGGAGTTTCCCCAGGGGCATCATCTCCACTGCCTGATCGCCCAGATCCCCAACCATCTGCGGCGGATCGAGCAGGGGTTTGCCATTACCGACCCTGATGAAAAATGGGCGCAGGTGAAGGCTCTTCTCGATCTTGTCTGCGCCGGGGAAGGCAACATGAAGAAGCTCCACTTCCTCATGTTGCCGGAGAGCGCCATTCCCTTTGCCCGCTTTGATGAATTGCTGGCGATTATCGAAAACAGCTTCCGCCCCAACACGGTTACCATGTTCGGCGTTGAGCATGTGCGGCTGAAGACCTACCGGGAACTTCTGGCGCGGTTCAGCGCCGATAACGCCGAAGCCATTGAGCTGGTGGACAAGGATATCGACTCGGGCGACATCCTGAACATGCCGGTCAACTGGTGCTGCATCGCCATCAAGGAGGCCACCGGCGCGTTGAGGGTGTTTCTCGAAGCAAAGTCGCACCCGTTCCATGGTGAAGAATTTCTCGACAAATACCACGACCTTTACCGGGGCCGCCATTTTTACCTGTTCAGGAGTCGTCCTTCCTGCTTTAACTTCATGACCCTGATCTGCCTCGACTACATTTACCGTGATCTCTATTCCTCCAACATCAAGCAGATCATCGACCATGCCGACCAGCTCTTCTTCAGCACCAGGCAAGGCCTCGACGCACTGTTTGTCATCCAGTGCAATCCCAAGCCGGAACATCACTCCTACCATGATGTTGTCAGCGGTTTTTACGGAGAATACCTGGAGGATACGCCAGGGGTGCGGGAAACCATCACGGTCTTTGCCAACAGTTCGGAAGAGACGAGCCTGGAGGAGCTTCACGAGCAGGCCGCCTACGGCAATTCGTTCGTGGTGATAAACAAGCACCACAAGCTCGGCAAGGTGAAGCAGCCGGAGTTCTCCACCGATGATTTCAACGGCGCGCCGGTTTGCAGGCTCCGCTTCGGCACGGCCACCCGGCTCTATTACTTCAACCTGCCGCTGCACCACGAGCTCGATCCCCGTACCAGCAGGGTGCCGCTCAAGGTGCACTTCATCATGCGCTGGAATGAAGAAGGCGGATGGGAACGGCTTTCCGGTGAAGATGTGGCAACAGGTTTCGAGCTCAGCCGGGATGCGTTGACGTAGGGGCGGGGTTTCCCCGTCCCGGGTGAAAATGCATGATGGATTGGGCGGGAAGACCCCGCCCCTACATTACTGACAGGAGATATACATGTCCAAGGACAAACTGTGGGGTGGCCGTTTCACCCAGCCAACCGATAAATTCGTCGAGGAGTTCACCGCTTCCATCGATTTCGACAAGCGCCTGTATCACCAGGATATCCGCGGCTCCATCGCCCATGCCCGGATGCTCGGCAAACAGAAGATCATCCCGATGGCGGACGTGGAGAAGATAGTGCAGGGACTCCAGGAGATCCTCGCCCAGATCGAGGCGGGAACCTTCGATTTTTCCATTTCCCTTGAAGACATCCACATGAACATCGAGTCGCGCCTCTCGGCCAAGATCGGCGAGGCGGGAAAACGGCTCCATACCGGCCGATCGAGGAACGACCAGGTGGCCCTGGACATCCGCCTCTATCTGCGGGACGAGCTGGTGGAGATCAGCGCCTACCTGGAACTCCTCATCGATTCCCTGATCTTCCAGGCGGAAAAGAACATAGATGTGATCATGCCGGGCTACACCCATCTCCAGACCGCCCAGCCGATCCTCTTCGCCCACCACATGCTCGCCTACGTGGAGATGTTCAAGCGGGACATCGGCAGGATCGAGGATTGTCTGAAGCGGGCCAACGTCCTTCCGCTCGGCGCCGGCGCCCTGGCCGGAACCACCTTCCCCATCGACCGGGAGCATGTGGCCGAGCTGCTCGATTTTCCCGCGGTGACCCGCAACTCCCTCGATTCCGTATCGGACCGGGATTTCGCTCTTGAGTTCCTGGCCGATGCGTCGATCCTCATGATGCACCTTTCCCGCTTCTCCGAGGAGCTGATCCTCTGGTCGACGAGCGAGTTCAAGTTCATCGAGCTCTCCGACGGCTTCTGTACCGGCTCCTCCATCATGCCACAGAAGAAGAACCCCGATGTCCCGGAACTGGTGCGGGGGAAGACCGGCCGGGTCTACGGCAACCTGATGGCGCTCCTGACGGTGATGAAGTCGCTCCCGCTCGCCTACAACAAGGACATGCAGGAGGACAAGGAGCCGCTCTTCGACACCATCGACACGGTCAAGGGCTCACTCAAGATCTTCGCCGACATGATCCGCGAGATGCGGGTCAATGTGGCGACCATGCGCCAGGCAGCGGCCAAGGGGTTCTCCACTGCCACCGACGTGGCCGACTACCTGGTACGCAAGGGGATGCCGTTTCGCGACGCCCACGAGGTGGTGGGGAAATCGGTGGCCTACTGCATCGCAGAGAAGAAAGACCTGCCGGAACTCTCCATCGAGGAGTGGCGGTCCTTTTCCGACAAGATCGATGAGGATATCTACGACGCCATCACCCTGGAGGCGAGCGTCAACGCCCGCCGGGCCACCGGCGGCACGGCGCTGGAAAGGGTGAAGGCGGAGATCGAAAGGGCCAAGGTCGGGAGATAGGGATAAAGGAGCGAGGAACGTGGATAAAGGAATGATGAGCGCATTCTTGTTTTTTCCCCGGACCTCGATCCTCGCACCTCGAGCCTTGTGGGAATGGACAATGGGACAACTTGCCAGAACAATGCTGATAATCCTCCTCCCGCTGATACTGGCGCCCCTTGCCGGTTGCGGCAAGAAGGGGCCGCTGATCCCTCCCGAGGCGCTCGCCCCGGCAGCCGTCAGCGACCTGAAGCTGGCGCAGAAGGGGGAGTTTTTTCAGCTTTTCTGGTCGCGGCCGGCAAAGGAAGAGGGGGGCGGGCCGCTCCGCGCCCTGGCCGGCTTCCGGATATTCAAGCGGGAGGTGCTCCCCCCTGCCGAGGACTGCGAGGCGTGCCCTGACGCCTACCGCCTGCTGAAGGCGGTCGATCTGGACTATCTCCAGGAGGTGCGCCGCTCCGGCGACCTGTTCTTCTACAACGACAACGACGTGCGCCTGGGAAAGACCTATCAGTACAAGGCAGTCGCCGTGAAAAAAGACGGAACGCCGAGCCGGGAGTCCAACCGGGCGCGGCGCACAAAAGTCGAACCGCCGTTGCCGCCGGTGCTGCAGGCTGCTTCCACTCCGACCGGCATTAATCTGGAGTTTGTCGCCATACCATTCCCGGAGGGTGGCGCTATCCAGGGGTACAACATCTACCGCTGGCGTGCCGGCGAGGCGGTCCCCATCAACCCGCTCAACGACAGGCCGGTGACCGGCAATACCTTCGAAGACCTGCGCCTGGCAAGGGGAACGGTCTACACCTATGCGGTGCGGACGGTGGCAAGCGTGGCCGGCGAAAGCGTCGAAAGCGTACCGTCCAACGAGGTGAGCGGCGCGCTGACCACCCCCGATTAATCTCCTGCAAATTTCCGATCCTGTCGCTGCAATGCCTTAATATTTTGACTTTTTTCCTCCCGTATGTTAAAAATACCCACTTTTGTTTACAATACCGTTAAAGCCACAAAGGCTCTTGAATGGCGATTGCCCTGCCTCACCCATGACACCGTTATCAGACGGCTTTTGACGAATTTTTAATATTGCGGAGGAAAACCATGCATCACTTTCAGTACAAGGGAAAAGAACTCTATGCCGAAGACGTGGCGATCAAGGATATCGTTGCCAAGGTCGGCAGCCCGGTCTACATCTATTCACAGGCGACCCTGGAGCGCCATTTTAAGGCCATGGACGAGGCATTTGCCGCCGTTCCCCATACCATCTGCTATTCGGTCAAGGCAAACTCCAATCTGGCCGTTGTGAAAAACTTCATCAACCTGGGTGGCGGCGTGGATATCGTCTCCGGCGGCGAACTGTACCGGGCGCTGAAAGCGGGGGTCGATCCGCAGAAGGTCGTTTATTCGGGGGTCGGCAAAAAGGACGACGAGATCGAATACGCCCTCAACACCGGCATCCTCATGTTCAACGTGGAGTCTGAGCAGGAGCTGACCCGCATATCCGAGATCGCCAGCCGCATGGGGAAAAAGGCGGGCATCGCCATCCGCGTCAATCCGGACGTAGATCCGCAGACCCATCCCTACATCACCACGGGGCTCAAGAACGCCAAGTTCGGCATCACCATCGAGCGGGCCATAGAGGAGTATCGCCGGGCCAAGGACCTGCCGGGGATCGAGATCCTCGGCATCGACTGCCATATCGGCAGCCAGCTGACCAAGGTCACTCCCTTCGTCGATGCCATCAAGAAGCTGAAAAACGTCATCAACACCCTGAAGGGGATGGGCATCAGCCTCAAGTACTTCGATCTCGGCGGCGGTCTCGGCATCCAGTACAACGATGAAGCTCCGCCGCTCCCCGCCGACTACGGCACGGAGATCCTCGCCGAGACGAAAGACCTGGGCCTCCACCTGCTGTTCGAGCCGGGGCGGAACCTGGTCGGCAACGCCGGCATCCTGGTAGCAACTTGCCTCTACACCAAGCAGCGGGACGAGAAGAACTTCATCATGATCGATGCCGGCATGAACGATCTGGCGCGGCCGGCCCTCTACGGCTCCTACCACGGGGTGAAGCCGGTGGTCAATGACCAGGACGGCGTGATCGTCGCCGATATCGTCGGCCCGATCTGCGAGTCTGGCGACTTCCTCGCCAAGGACCGCGAAGTCCCCATGTTCAAGCAGGGGGACATGATGGCCTTCATGTCTGCCGGTGCGTATGGTTTTGCCATGTCGAGCTCTTACAACAGCCGTCCCCGCGTAGCCGAGGTGATGGTGAAGGGGGACAGGTTCGAGGTGGTCCGCGAGCGGGAGACGGTGGAAGACCTGATCAAAGGGGAAAAAGTCCCGGCATTTCTGTAACGATTTTTCGTAGCAGCGCATGGCATGCGCCCTCTGGGCGAACGCCGTTCGTCCTACAAGGAGGATATAAACATGTTCAAAGGAAGCATTGTCGCGATCGTCACACCGTTCAAAAACGGAGCGGTGGACGAAGAGAAGCTGAGGGAGCTGGTAGAGTTCCAGATCGAGAACGGCACCGACGCCATTGTGCCGTGCGGTACCACCGGTGAGTCCTCGACCCTGGATTACGAGGAACACGACCGGGTGATCGAGATCGTCGTCGAGCAGGTGAAGAAGCGGGTTCCGGTCATTGCCGGCACCGGCTCCAACTCCACCAAGGAGGCGATCGAGATGACCAGTCACGCCAAGACCCTTGGCGCGGACGGCGCCCTGCTCGTCACCCCCTACTACAACAAGCCGACCCAGGAAGGGCTTTTCCTCCACTACAAGGCGGTAGCCGACGCGGTGGCGCTTCCCCAGATCCTCTACAACGTGCCCGGACGCACCGGCGTCAACCTCCTACCCGAAACAGTGGCGCGGCTCGCCGAGCACAAAAACATCGTCGCCATCAAAGAGGCGACCGGCTCGCTGCAGCAGGCCTCCGAGATCATTGACCTGTGCGGCGACAAGATCGACGTCTTTTCCGGCGACGATTTCATCACCTTTCCGATGATGGCCTGCGGCGCCAAGGGGGTCATCTCCGTCACCGCCAACATCATGCCCAAGGAAGTGGCGGCACTGGTTGACGCCTTCTTCGCAGGTAAGATGGAAGAGGCGCGCCAATGGCACCTGAAGCTGCTGAAGATCTCCAACGCCATGTTCATCGAGAGCAACCCGGTGCCGGTCAAGACCGCCGTGGCCCTAATGGGCAAATGCAGCGCCGAAGTCCGTCTGCCGCTGGCACCGCTGGCCGAGGCAAACAAGGTCAAACTTGTTGCGATCATGAAAGAGTACGGACTGATCTAATCAAACCTTGTAACCGCAAAGGACCCAAAGGGCCTAAAGCGCGAAGGACGCGAAGAGATGCAAACCCAGGAACTCTTCTCAGGTTAAGTCCTGAACCAGGCGACTTTGTCGTCGAGTTTCCTTTGCGCTCTTTGCGTTTTAGGCCCTTTGGGTCCTTTGCGGTGAAAAAATCTGGAGTTAATTATGGTTAAGATAGCGGTTTGCGGCGCAGCCGGCCGTATGGGGGGCCGGATCATCGCGGCCATCAGCGAAACAGAAGGTGCGGTAGTCTCCGGCGCGCTGGAACGGCTCGGCCATCCCATGGTCGGCCAGGATGCGGGCTTCAACGCCGGTCTCGGCGCCATCGGCGTCACGATCAGCGACGACCTGACCGCGGTGGTGCAAGGGTGCGATGTGCTCATCGACTTCACTACCCCCAAGGTTTCCCTGAAGAACCTGGAGGTCTGCGGCCTCAACAAGAAATCGATCGTCATCGGCTCTACCGGCTTCACCCCGGAAGAGCGGGCCTTGGCGGCCGAGTTGGCCAAGGATATCCCCGTGGTGCTCGCACCCAACATGTCGGTCGGGGTCAACGTCTGCTTCAAGGTGTTGGCCGATGTGGCGAAGATTTTGGGCGACGACTTCGACGTGGAGATCGTCGAGGCGCACCACAAGATGAAAAAGGACTCCCCCTCCGGCACCGCGGTGCGCATGGGCGAGGTGGTGGCCGAGGCCCTCGGGCGCGACTACAACAAGGTGGCCAACTTCCACCGCGAAGGGATCTGCGGCGAGCGGACTAAGGACGAGATCGGCATGCAGACCATCCGCGGCGGCGACATCGTCGGCGAGCACACCGTCTACTTCATCGGCATGGGGGAGCGGATCGAGATCACCCACCGCGCCCACACCCGCGATATGTTCTCCAGGGGGAGCGTGCGCGCTGCCAAATGGGTGGTTTCGCAGAAGCCTGGACTATATGACATGCAGGATGTGCTGGGGCTCAGGTAACCCCTCGGGGAGAAAATCGGATGCTTTCCTTTCAGGACATAGAACAGCTCAGGGACAGGATAGCTCAGGCGCTTCATCCTGAAAAAATATTCCTCTTTGGTTCCTATGCAGAAGCGAGGGCTACTGAAGACAGTGATGTTGACCTGGTCGTGGTCATGGAGTCGGACTTGGCCCCCCACCAACGAAACGTTGCGCTGAAACGGCTGTTTCCCCGGCGGTCATTCTCTCTGGATGCATTTGTCTATACCCCGCAGGAATTCACGAAGTATAAGGACATTCCGGGCACCATCGTCTATAACGCCACCCACCACGGAAAGCTGCTCTATGGATGAAGCGACAACCGATTTTGTCCGGCAGTGGTTCCGCAAGGCGGAACATGATCTGCAAAACATCCGCAACAATCTCGCCGCTGAGTCGGTGCCTACCGATACGGTTTGCTTCCATGCCCAGCAGGCGATTGAAAAACTTCTCAAAGGTCTGTTGGTTGCGAATGGGAGAAACGTCTCCAAGACCCACGATCTCGTGAAGTTGTTGACGGATGTGGCCGATATTATCCCCGAATTGCTGCCGTTTGAGGAGCAGCTTGAAGATATTTCCGAATATGGAGTGGGTGTCCGTTACCCGGATGACTTTTATGAACCCACACTGGATGAAGCACACCGTGCTTTTGAATTGGCATTGAAAATTGAGGCAATAGTCCTGGATAAGATTCAACCTTGAACATAAAGAAACAAGGAGACAATTTGTTATGGCACTGATTAACGACAACTACCTGAAACTGAAGGCGGGCTACCTCTTCCCGGAGATCGGCCGCCGCGTGCGCGCCTTTGCAGAGGCGAACCCCTCTGCCAAGGTGATCCGCCTGGGGATCGGCGACGTGACGAGACCGCTTGCCCCAGCCGTCCTCAAGGCGTTCCACGCCGCTGTCGACGATCTCGGCACTACTGACAACTTTGCCGGCTACGGCCCGGAGCAGGGGTACGACTGGCTGATCAACGCCATCATCGAGAAGTCCTACAAGCCGCTCGGCGTTTCCCTGAAGACGGACGAGATGTTCATCTCCGACGGCTCCAAGTGCGACTGCGCCAACATCCTCGACATCTTCGCCCTCGACAACGTGGTGGCCATCGGCGACCCGGTCTACCCGGTCTACAACGACACCAACGTCATGATCGGCCGCACCGGCGAGGCGGACGACAAGGGGTATTACAAAGGCATCGTCTACATGCCGTGCAACGAGGAGAACCACTTCATCCCCTCTCTCCCCACGGAGAAGGTGGACATCATCTACCTCTGCTTCCCCAACAACCCGACCGGCACCGTCGCCTCCAGGGCCGAGCTGAAGAAGTGGGTCGACTACGCCAACGCCAACGACGCGGTCATCTTTTTCGACGCAGCCTACGAGGCGTTCATCACCGATCCCGAAATCCCCCACTCCATCTACGAGATCGAAGGTGCCAAGAAGTGCGCCATCGAGTTCCGCTCCTTCTCCAAGACCGCCGGCTTTACGGGCGTGCGCTGCGGCCTCGTGGTCGTTCCGGAAGAGGTGATGGGGACGACATCAACAGGCGAGCGGTACAGCTTCAACAAGCTCTGGCTGCGCCGCACCACCACCAAGTTCAACGGCGCCTCCTACCCGGTACAGCGGGCCGCAGAAGCAGTCTACTCCGACGAGGGGTGGAAGCAGACGAAAGAGATCATCGACTATTACATGGAGAACGCCCGGATCATCCGCGAAGGGATGAAGGAAGCCGGTCTGACTGTCTATGGCGGCGTCAATGCCCCCTACATCTGGCTGAAGACCCCGGCCGGCATGACCAGCTGGGATTTCTTCGACAAGCTCCTCACCGAGTGCAACGTGGTCGGTACCCCTGGCTCCGGCTTCGGTCCCAGCGGGGAAGGGTACTTTAGATTGTCGGCCTTCGGCCATCGAGAGAATGTGATTGAGGCGGTGGAGAGGATCAAGAAGAATTTGAAGTAGCGTATGACAGCAAAAGGCGACTGCGATTGGTCGCCTTTTGCATATCTGGTTTTGACCGATTTCAGACGTTCGATTATAATTGAATTAATCCTTGGCACGAAGGGAACGGTATGCCGGAAATTTCCAGATTTTATGGGATTATCGTGGCAATGTACTACGATGAGCATAATCCACCGCATTTTCATGCCCGATATGGCAGCCACGAGGTTATTATCCGTATTAAGGATTTAGCCCGGATTGCCGGAAGTTTTCCTCCTCGTGCGCTCGGCATGTTGCTGGAATGGACGGCGCTTCATCAAGAGGAAATCATGGACAATTGGACGAGAGCCAGGAATGACCAGGAGCTGAAGTCTGTTTCACCGCTCGACTAGGGGGACGCTATGTATTATGACATCAGAGATTTCAAGCATCTTGAGGGGTATCAAGTTGAGCTCAAGTTTGACGATTCTCGTACGGGCATCGTCGACTTTGGCCGGTACGTAAATCGAGGCGGAGTATTCAGCAGGTTTGCCGATATGGAGTATTTTCGGCAGGCGGCCATCGAATCAGGTGTTCTATGTTGGCCTGGAGGGGTGGATATAGCCCCGGAAACACTCTATCATGAGGCAACTGGAGAACCTTTACCCATGTGGATGCATGATGAGGGACAAGGGGAAGCAGCTTGAACAGGGTTTTATCATGACAGTTGAAGAATTCAACAAGAATAACGGTTCTGACCGTATAGAGCTGATCGACGACACAGAAGAAGCACGTGCGAAGTTCGGTGAGACTTCGGCGCGTTCGAGTTCAAGCTGACCCCCGAATTCGCCCCGTTAACAAATCTCAAGGAGCGGCAGTATGGTCAGAGACAGAAATGATATTCTTACATTCTTGCAAACACACAAGGATGAAATGGCGCAGCGTTTCGGTGTGGTGAGCGTCGGTCTCTTCGGCAGTTATGCACGAGGAGAGGCTCGTGAAGATTCTGACATTGACATTGCCATAGAACTAAAGCCCGAAAAGAAATCCTTGAGTAACTTCTTCGGTATTAGGCGTTATCTTGAGCAGCAGCTGGGCAAGACGGTCGATCTGGGGATAGAGAGCACCTTAAAGCCGTTGGCGCGGAAAATGGTTGCCAAGGAAATCATCCATGTCTGAGCGTCCACAGCTTCTCTATTGTCAGGACATTCTTGAATCCGGCGCGGCCATCCAGTCGTATGTTCAGGGCATGACCTGTGATGCCTTTGCTCAGGACCGCATGCGTTACTCGGCGGTGATCCGGGAGTTCGAAATTATCGGCGAGGCAGTAGGCAAGCTGCAAAAATCACAAAAACTATAAATATACGAGGCTGAAATGAAAATATATTGCGCTGGGCCACTATTTAATCCAAAAGAAAAAGAAGAAATGCAAGAGATAGCGGATATTCTTGAAATGAATGACTTCAAGGTATTTCTCCCCCACAGAGATGGTTTGGAATTTAGTAATCTTATGACTACATTTTCAGAAATGGGAATCTCAAATGAAAAAGCTATTCAAGTGCTAAACAAGGCTATATTTACTCTTGACGTATTTCAGGTCCTTGATAGTGATGGCCTAATTTTGAACATGAATGGACGCGTTCCTGACGAGGGCGCAATGGTTGAAGCTGGTATCGCTTGGAATGCTGGTAAAGCAATGGTTATATATAAGAACGACGCAAGAACATTGTTAAACGGGAATGATAATCCACTTCTCCTCGGGCTAAGTAATTTTGAAACAGTCAGTAAAATATCAGAAATACCAAGTAAGTTTAATTCATTATTGGCAGATGAACCCACACATGGCAAAATAGATAACACCAGAATAAAGAATTTGTATAAAAAGGGTGAAGAAGTTTATAAAGTTGCAACATCTAATAAAGATGAAAGCGTAATTTGCCGTGATCTTATGGTTATTTTGGAGGTATGTTGTGTGTAAACCTTTTGACGAGAAGTTAATATATACAAGTGAATACGCTGCATTGTCAGCGAATTCCAAAGGTAGAGTTAAGGCTTTAGAGCCGGACTCGTACAGGACGGAATACCAAAGAGACATCCACAGAATTATTTATTGCCAGTCATTCCGAAGGTTACGCCACAAGACGCAGGTCTTTTTCATGCCGAATAATGATCATATTTGCACCAGAATGGAGCATGTTCTTCATGTCTCTTCAGCTTCACGTACTGTCGCACGACATCTCAGGCTTAATGAAGACCTTGTAGAGGCAATAGGCTTAGGCCATGATTTGGGACATGCTCCATTTGGGCATCATGGTGAACATGTTCTAAACGACATTTCCAAACAGGCAGGACTGAATCAGTCTTTTCAACATGAAATGCACGGGCTCAGGGTTATTGATAAGTTAGCAGAATTGGATCGTGAGCCGTCTGCCGGTTTAAATTTAACGTATGAGGTTCGTGATGGAATTGTCTCTCATTGCGGGGAAGATTTCAAATCAAATACATTGAAACCTTTTGAAGGAGACAAAAATTTAAGTAAAATTGTAGACAAAAAAACTTGCGGCATGCCGTTAACATATGAAGGATGCATAGTTAGGATTGTTGACAGGATTGCTTATGCAGGCCGAGATGTAGAAGACGCGATTGTAGCTGGTCTCATTGACGATAAAGCAATACCAAAAGATATTGTCAAAGCGTTGGGACGTAATAACGGTGAAATAATAGGAACCTTACTTGTAGACTTGATTGAGTACAGTAAGAAAAACGAAGGAGAAATTGGTTTAAGCAAAGAAAAGCACGAACCTTTACAGGCTTTGATTCATTGGAATTACGAGAACATATATACATGTGCGAGGACTGATAAATATAAAAAGCAGGCTACACTCGCTCTGCAAGAGTTATTTTTCAGGTTGGTTTCAGATTTAGAAAGGACTGATCGCCTTACAGCAGGAGTTAAAGAACTTCCTGAAGCAACTATATATGATGTTTTGGCTACGTTCATTGAAAAAGTTGGTTATACTCCGGAGGATAAAAATGAGCTGATTGTTTTAGATTTTATTTCAGGCATGACAGATAACTATGTTCTGAAATGTCTTGACGAGGTCTTTGTTCCAAAATGCATAACTTAAGGAAATATGAGACACACCACCATTTTTAGCTTACCCGGACAGAGTTCCGGGGACCAGAGTTCCACAGAGTTCCGCCAGAGTTCCGCCAGAGTTCCGCCAGAGTTCCGCCAGAGTTCCGCCAGAGTTCCGCCAGAGTGAGGGTGTAAAAAGGTTTGTGTAAATGGTCATTAGGGGGTACACCAAGTTACCCTAAGGAGATCACATGACTATTAACACCGACGTAATCGACGACCTGCTCAAACATTACAAGACCCCCGAAGAGATTCTAGGGGAAAACGGGCTGCTGAAGCAATTGACCAAGGCTGTTCTTCAGCGGGCGCTCCAGGCTGAAATGACACTGCATCTCGGCCACGAGAAGCATGCTTCCGTTTCCGCCAAGGGTGGCAATGCACGCAATGGCTCGTCGGCAAAGACCATCAAAGGCGATTTCGGCACCATGCCGATTGAGGTCCCTCGTGACCGGGATAGCAGCTTTGAACCAGTCATCATTCCCAAGGGCCAAACCCGGTTCGCCGAGTTCGATGATAAGATTATCTCTCTGTACTCCCGCGGGCTTACCACTCGTGAGATCCAGGGTCACTTGGAGGAAATCTACGGAGTTGAGGTATCCCCCGCCCTGATTTCAATAGTGACTGAAGCAGTAGCTGAAGAGGTCAAAACCTGGCAGAACCGCCCGTTGGATGCGCTTTATCCCATCGTCTACATGGATGCCATCAGGGTCAAAGCCAGAGGCAATGGCCATGTTGTGAACAAGGCTGTCTATCTGGCCATCGGCATCAACACAGACGGCGCCAAAGAAGTTCTGGGAATGTGGGTTTCCGAGAACGAAGGTGCCAAGTTCTGGCTTCAGGTTGTTACCGAACTAAAGAACCGTGGTGTCCAGGACATCTTCATTGCCTGCGTTGACGGCCTAAAGGGGTTCCCTGAGGCCATAGAGACCGTTTTCCCGAACACTCAGGTCCAGCTTTGCATCGTCCACATGGTACGCAACTCTTTGAAATTCGTCTCGTGGAAGCAGCGTAAAGAGGTCGCTGCTGATCTGAAGGTAATCTACCAGTCGGCGACAGCAGAGCAGGCCGAAATGGAACTGACGGCATTTGAGGCGAAGTGGGATAAAACGCACCCGACTATCGGCCAGTCATGGCGCCGGAACTGGGAGCAAATCACGCCTTTTTTCGCTTATCCTGCTGATATCAGAAAGGTTATCTATACCACCAACGCCATTGAATCCCTGAATATGTCGCTCAGAAAGGTGACCAAAAACCGGGGTTCGTTTCCCAATGACGAGGCAATGCTCAAGCTACTTTATCTGGCGCTGAAAAACATCGCGAAGAAATGGACCCTGCCGATCAGGGACTGGAAGGCTGCGATGAATCGCTTTTCCATCCTTTTTGAAGACAGAATGCCAAGCTATTAAAAACCGGGAACCAAAACCATTTACACAAAACTATTGACAGGCCCCCAGAGTTCCGCCAGAGTTCCGCCAGAGGATTCCGCCAGAGGATTCCGAGGGGATTCCGGGATTCCGAGGGGACACCATACTTAATTCAGAGGCGGCCGATCGGCCGCCTTTGCTGTTTTGAGATTTAGGGAGCCAGCTGACGAACGCTCCACACAATTGCAGATGCAGATATTGCCTTGACAGGAAGTTATAAAAAAAGTCAGTAACTTCCGGTTAGGTTTTTGCACGACGTTTCTTACGTTTCAACTGTCTAATTTTGTTTGAGTTACCTTGTATTCTTGTGCGACGGCTCTGCTGTTCGGCTGCTGCTTCATTTGCAATCTGATTGCGTAATTCTCGTACCCTGCTAATGCTGACTGGCTCCTGGTGCTGCTCACGGCAATAGATGGCTAGCAGCAGATAGGTGATGAGACCACCAAGTATTTGAACCATGAGACCATATTCGCTTCTGGCAATCAGGTGATACACCTTTAGGTGGCGTTTCCACCAACCGAAGAAGGTCTCTATGTTCCAGCGCAGTTTATAAACCTGGGCCACTTCTTCAGCCGTCAGGTCGTATCTGTTGGTTGCTACCCAGTAGTCCTTGCCGTCAATACGGTAACCAACAAGGCGCAGCTCTTTCTCAGTCTGGTTTATACCTTTGGTGCCGAGAAGTACTATCTGGTCATAGAAGACAATACTGTCAGGATTTACGGCATTCTCTCTGATGACGGTTTTGTGTGTATTCTCCCTGATACGGCAGACAAAAAACTTCTCGGCGGCCTGCCACTGGTCAAAGTGATTATGAGACTGATACCCACGATCCATGACACCGGTTTCGCCTTTGTCGATGATCTTATCAACAAAGGGGCGCTCACCCTCTTTACCGTCGGTCAGGAATATCTTCCTTGGAATACCACGGTTGATATCGAAGCCGATATGGGCCTTGGCCTTCTTAGAGCCGCTTCGGTAATCTGCCCATTCCATAGATAGAACAGCATCTATCAAAGAACCGTCTATGGATACCAGATTGCCAAGGTGAGCATATTCATCGGGAAGCACTCTGCCTGCTTGCTTGACAAGATGCCCGAATACCTCGGAAAGCTGTTCAAGACCACGGTTGTTGATTGCCTCAAAGAAAGAGCTCTTTTTGATTCCCTTGGGGGGAGCAACACATTCCTTGGCGAAGTCATCCTGATCCAGCGCCTGGAGAAGTTCGCTCCCGGAAGAGAACTCTTCCAAGTGATAAAAGATCAGGGCTTTTAGCTGATCATCGAAAGTCATTTGCAACGGGCGATACCCCCTGGATTCAAGTTCATTATCTGACTTGAATCTCTCAAAAATCGGGGTAAGAAGCAATTTGAAAGCGCGTGATTTTCGTCTTTGTTTCAGTCGTTTGAACGGTCGCATATCGTAACTCCTGTAATATTGGATAGTTACGAGTGCGGACCACCGTTTTTTTACTCAAAGTCAAGCAAATAATGCGGTATAACGCTGATTTTACAACTTTTTTACATTCTCAAAGAACCTTGCAAAGACCAAACCGGACAATGCTGAAAAAAAGTATCTGATTTCGGAGGTGGTACCGATTATTGCCGAGGAGTTGACAAATGTCATGTATCGTACCCATTGCCGGAACGGCTGCTGACCGTGAGGCGGCAGTTGCGCGAGAGGTTGAGAAATTAAAGCGGCGAGTCATCTGGAGTGAGCGGGCCGGCGGCGATCGCTGGCGGCAGATCTCCTTCCTCTACCGGGCGGCGGACAGGTTCGGCAGCCGGATTATTGACCATTCCTTCTGTGGTGGAGAAATAGGAGCGACAGGCTGTTCGACCGGCTCCTGCTGCCGTTGCAGGCCCGATGTGTTTGCCTATGAACGGCAGGTGCTGGATCTGCTGCCGAAAAGGCTCGACGCTTCCGGATACTGCCCCTTTTTCAATCTTGCCAGAAAAAACTGCGGCATCTATGGCGTCAGGCCGTTTGCCTGCCGAATCTACTTCAACCTCGGCTCTTCAGATCATTACTGCCAAAACCCGAATGACACGACCCTGCAGTTGTTTGATAATCTCAAGCCCCATCTGGAGAGGATCCTGGGGGCTTGCCTGGGGGGATATGGCAGCTGACGGTCCGCAGAGAATTCCTGGGACCCATACTTAATTCATAAGGCGGCCAAACGGCCGCCTTTGCTATTTCTGTTCTTGAATTTTACGGCAAGCTGAACCACAATACACGCCGAGGTATGCACTAAGAATGTTTGACGGGATTTTCTGGGACAACGACGGGGTGCTGATGGAGACCGAGCACCTCTACTATCAGGCCAATGCCGAGGCGCTGGCTCGGGCGGGGGTGGAGCTTACCCTCGAAGAGTTCTGCCGGATCTCCCTGCGCCAGGGGGAGAGCGTGCTCAGCCTCGCTAGGAATTCCGTGGAGACCATACGTATTTCATAAGGCGGACAGGGACACTTTTACGTCCGTCTGCTATAGTGACGACAAGCGGTTTCAACAGCCTCTAAGGAAAGGAAAAGATACAATGCTGGTGCGTATTCGGTTGACACTTGTACTGTTTTCGCTGGCCATGCTCCTTGGTTGCAGCAAGCTGACAATGGAGAACTACTCCAAAATCAAGACAGGGATCGGGTACACCGAGGTGGTCAAGATCCTCGGCAAGCCCGACAACTGCTCGGAGGCTCTGTTTGTAAGGAACTGCGTCTGGGGGAACGAGCAGAAGAACATCACGGTGAGTTTCGTGGGGGACAAGGCGATTCTCTTCAGCAGCAAGAATATCAAGTAGGGCTATTCGACAGAGACATCCTTTAATTCGCGAGGCGGCCAAGTGGCCGCCTTTGCTGTTTGGGAAGAGACTTTCGTTAGGAATTCCGGGGTATTGTTCGAAAGTTCAACCCACGGAACCATCAATGTGCCGATTCTTCAGGAAGAGATAAACCAAAGGGGGAAGGACCAGGAGGAAGGCAATTAAGAGTAGCTGGAAGGTTTTTCTTACCCCGCATGCGTCGGCATACCTCCCCACCAATGGGCCGGTGATCGCGAAAAGCAGCCGGAAACAGAGGGACTGAAGGGAGAGCGTGCCCGCCCGGTTTGCCGACGGAATCTCGGCCTGTGTGACGTGAAGAAGGAACGGCCCCCGCATCCCTCGCATCGCCGTCAGAAGGTAGTAGAAGAGAAATCCCCACACCCCTGCCGTCCACCCCAACCCCAGATATCCCCCCCACACCAGAACCACCAGAAGCAGAATCATGCCGGGTTCCTTAAGGCGTTCCCGCACCCGATGGCTCAGGACGGCGAAGATGGCGACGGTGAGATTGGCCCCCGCCCAGATCGGGCCGAAGGAGGCGATGGGGACGCCGGCGTCACGCATGTACGGCTGGATCAACCAGACCGGGTAGAAGGATGAGAGCCCCAGCACGATACTCAGGAGGATCGTTACGCGGAGGCGCCGATTCTCAATGAAGACGTATCGCGCAGAGGCAAGAGCCTCTTTCAGGTGTCCCCCGTGGTGTCTCTGCTCACGCTGCGGTTCCGTCAACCCGCGCGTGAGGAGCAACGCCAGAATCCAGACCCCCACCTGGAGTAAGAAGGGGAGGATGGGGTACTTGGCATAGAGAACTCCGGCGAACAACGCCCCCGCCGCTTCGCCGGTTTGACCGAACCCGGTTGATCGACCTTCGAAACGCGCATAGGCAGGTTCCTCCTCCGTTCCCTTCAGAGATTCGTAGAGGAGCGCGCTGTCCGTACCGCTTATGAAGGAGGTGGATATGCCGAGGAGTATCTCCGCGATGAGGACGTCCCAAAACGATGATGCTACGGTGTAGACTCCCCATCCCAGTATCCCGAGAATCGACGCAAAGGTCAGGGCCGTCCTGTAGCCGACCCTGTCGCTGATGTACCCGGACGGGTACTCCATCACGACCATCGCCACGGCGAATATGCTTTGCAGGAGCAGGATCTGCGACAGCGACAGCCCGATGTGGTCCTTCCAGAAAAGGGTGATGACCGCCATGGGAAAGAGGGTCATCTGGAGAAAGGAGAACGCGTAGAGCAGGGGGATATTGCGCCGGAGTGAGGTCATGGGAAGCATTATGAAGCATTCGGGACGAATTATGAAGTGGAAAGGTGCCGCTCCCGATGCCAGATCAGCTCTCGTGATTCATTCATTGTTTACCTCTTTCCTGGCTGCACGTTTGACCTGTGCGGCGACAACAGGTATGATACGGGAACGAAAGAGAAGGGAAGAAACTGCAGATGCACCAATTGAAATATTTGGCAGGCTATTCACCGCAGATAACGGCCCAGGTGGCCCAGCTGATCGTGGAAAACCGGTTGGGCAGCGCCATTGTGCAGAGGTATCCGAAGGCGCATGATGCCAGAACCGATAAGGCACTCTATGATTTTACCGTCAACATCAAAAACGAGTTCATGCGCACCGCTCAGCCGCTGAGCAGGGTGCTATACGATGGGAAAATCCATGTGATCAACAACGCCCTGGGGATCCATACCTTTGTATCAAGGGTACAAGGGGGCAAGCTGAAGGCAAAGCACGAAATCCGCATCGCATCCATCTTCCGGGACGCGCCCCTAGAGTTTCTGAAAATGATTGTCGTGCACGAGCTTGCGCACCTGAAGGAGAAGGAGCATAACAAGGCTTTCTACCAGCTGTGCGAATACATGGAACCCGCCTACCACCAGCTGGAGTTTGACACACGGCTGTTCCTGACCCACGTGGAGATGGCCGGATCGCCCTATCTGCAAACCTGTAAATAAATTTGGTACACTTTGACTGCAGCCCCATTCGGTGAGGAGACGCATATGATGCAAAACAGCGACAACAGAGTTGCTTTAGTCACCGGTGGTGCCCAGGGGATCGGCAAGGGCATTGCCTTTCGGTTTGTGGCGGACGGGATGCGTGTGGCAATTGCCGACATCGACGCCGAGGCGGTAGAAGAGACGGCGCGGGAACTGGGCCCATCGGCCAGTGGATATGTGGTCGATGTGGCAGACGAGTCGGCGGTGTCGGAGTTGCTGCGCTCCATAGGCGGTAGCTATGGCCGTCTCGATGCCTTGATCACCAGCGCAGGTATTGCTACAGCTGTGGCCGCACCGGTGGAGCAGTTGGCGCTGGCCGACTGGAACCGGGTGCTGGGGGTTAACCTTACCGGCACCTTTCTCTGCTGCAAGCATGCAGTGCCGCTTCTGCGCTCCTCTCATGGGGCCGTCGTCACTATTGCCTCAACCCGAGCTATGCAGTCTGAGCCCGATACCGTGGCCTATTCCGCCAGCAAAGGTGGGGTGGTTTCCCTGACTCACGCCTTGGCAATAAGTCTTGGCCCGCAGATACGGGTAAACTGCATCAGCCCAGGCTGGATCGCCGTTGATAGCTGGCGTAAGCGCAGCAGACGGCAAGAGCCGGTGTTGAGCCCGAACGATCATGCTCAGCATCCGGTGGGACGAGTTGGTCGTCCAGAGGATGTGGCCGCCTTGGCTGCATATCTGATTTCGCCAGAGGCAGGGTTTGTCACAGGGCAGAATTTTGTCGTAGACGGTGGGATGACGCGAAAGATGATCTACGCCGATTAAACTTGTCTGATCAGCCGGTCTAGGACAAGATTGAGGGTCAGGTTTAACATTTAAACATGCTGCTGCTCGGGCCAGCCGATGCTCCAGGTCTGCGCGACATCACCATAAGGGTAATTCCGGGGACATCCATATTTTAATCAAAAGGCGGCCAATCGGTCGCCTTTGCTGTTTGTGCGCCAGGCATGGCGCGTGGCGCGTAAGCGCCATCCAATTGGGTATGGTGCCTGATTGGTGACTTGGAGGTGAAAGTCCTCTTCGGACCCTGATGGTGGGAACCGATAGCTGAACAGCAAGGGTGTCCGGGGCGACCCGGAATCTGAAGGAAGCTGTAGGCAAAGTCCTGGCCCGACGAACAGGAATCGCATATGAGGCAGCCACATCTGGGCGAGAAGGCAAACAGATTCAAAGCCCGATAACCATCCAGAAAGATGTGGAAGTAGATGCGGCGGGTATATGGGATGAAGGTCACGCGCATTACCCTGGGAGGTCTGTCAACCTGCCTTGTGCTACCGGCATCGAGAGGTGCCGGGATGGGTTGGCAGAAGTCAGCAGAGGCCATACGAGTCGGAATAACCGACCGACAAAGGGCCGAACTTGAAGTAAGCGGACAGGAGCCTTGAGTTTCGATGACGACAGGAGCAGCAGAAGGCCGGGTTGGGATACCCGGCGCCAGCCCGGAGGGTAGCGGTTGGAAACCGCGAGAGAAAGGGAGAGGTGCGGCAAACGTCACGGGAAGGAAAGCAGCTCACTGGCCGGAAGCGGCAACGGGACTGATGGAGAAGATCGTCAGTCGCGGCAACATGATGGCGGCATACTCACGGGTAATGCGCAACAAGGGAGCGCCCGGCGTCGATAACATGCCGGTAACGGCCCTGAAGGGCTACCTACAGGAGGAATGGCCGCGCATCAGAGAAGAACTGCTGACGGGAACGTATCACCCGCAACCGGTGCGGAAAGTAGAAATTCCCAAACCGGGAGGCGGCACACGGATGCTGGGAATTCCCACCGTCCTTGACCGACTCATTCAGCAGGCGGTGCATCAAGTTTTGAGCCCGCTGTTCGACCCTGGTTTCTCCATAAGTTCCCACGGGTTTCGCCCTGGACGGAGCGCCCATCAAGCGATCAAGGCAGCTCGGAAGTATGTAGAGAGCGGCCTTAGGTGGGTGGTTGACATTGACCTTGAGAAATTTTTCGACCGAGTCCACCACGACACCCTTATGTCGCTGGTGAAACGCAAGGTTGGAGACCGTCTGGTGCTGTCCCTTATCGACAGCTACCTTAAGGCAGGGATACTTGAAGGAGGAGTGACGTCACCCCGGTTGGAAGGCACGCCGCAAGGCGGGCCTCTCTCGCCGCTGCTGTCCAACATCCTCCTCGACGAACTGGACAAGAAACTGGAAAGAAGGGGCCATAAGTTCTGCCGCTATGCCGACGACGCAAATATCTATGTTGCAACGAGGAGAAGCGGCGAGCGTGTCATGGCCTCAATTACCGGCTACCTGTCCGAGCGGCTCAAGCTCACGGTCAACCAGGGCAAAAGCGCGGTTGACCGTCCGTGGAAAAGGTCGTTTCTGAGTTACAGCATGACCCGGCACCGCAAACCGCGGCTTACCGTGGCCAAGAAAGCGGCTGCCAGGCTCAAGGCCAACCTCAAGACGATCTTTAGGCGGGGAAGGGGTCAGAACATCCAAACCACCGTTGAAGAGACAACCCCGAAACTTAGGGGTTGGTTAAACTACTTTCGGTACGCGGAAGTAAAAGGCATCTTCGAGGAACTGGACGGATGGCTGAGACGTAAACTGCGTCGCATTCTCTGGAAGCAGTGGAAGCGCCCCAAGACGCGAGCAAAGAAACTGATGCGGCGGGGATTATCGGAGGCAACTGCATGGCGGTCGGCCACAAACGGCCGCGGCCCCTGGTGGAATGCAGGGGCCGCGCATATGAACAAAGCTGTTCCGAAATTCTACTTCGACAAACTGGGGCTGGTATCACTCATAGACCAGCTTCACCGACTTCAACGTACTTCATGAACCGCCGTGTACGGAACCGTACGCACGGTGGTGTGGGAGGACGGCGGGAGCAATCCCGCCTCCTACCCGATCTTGCAAATAAAGGAAAGCATATTTTCGTTACATAGAACCTATGACTAATAATCGATAAGCGCTTATAGTTTATTAGCTGTTATTGTTAGGTAACGAACGTTACTTAGCGCTGGCAATTACGGGCTAACATCCGCTGCATTGTGATTGGTGGTGGATGTTCTGTTCACAATAGTGCATACTAGACCTACGCGGAACGCAGCCCTAAGCGCGAGAAGCGCATATTACCTCAGCTGGAGTACAACATATGAATGTAGACATTGACATGATGAAAAACCTGATAAGCAAACGAAGGGATGAGATTGAACAGAGTGTTGCCGGTACCGGCTATCTGGCAAAAACAGTCATCGGCGTCGGCACCTTTTTTATCGATAACGAAGGGAACTTCGATCTGCTGACCGCTAAGCAAAAGGTTATCTTTGAAAAATTTCTTCTGCCGTTACTGGATGCACCTTGCCGGTAGTCGTTAGGGAGGGCTCTGGGGTCAAGAGGTCTCTGGGGACAAGATGAAGTGGAGAAGAAAATGGGCCAGGCTACTTTGAAAATAAGCAGCTTGGCCCCTTTTTATTACTGGTTGTAATACAAATAATACCTGCCTATTCGGTGCGGCTGGTGACTTCAAGCAGGTGGTAGCCGAACTGGGTCTGGATCGGACCGAGGACCTTGCCCACTTCGCCGGTGAAAACGGCCTGATCGAATTCCTTGACCATCTGGCCCGGGCCGAATTCACCCAGTCCTCCACCTTGCTTGCCCGATGGGCAGGAGGAATGTTCCCGTGCGACAGCCGCAAAGTCGGCACCAGCTTCAATCTGCTTCTTGAGGTCTTCGCAGACCTCCTTGCTTGCCACCAGGATGTGGCGGGCAGTGGCTCTTGCCATGGTGTACTCCTTGTTGTGGAATTGTTTCCCGTGCTGGGGAGAAAATCATATCATAATCGATTAAAGGGGGACAGCGCCTTTTATTACCACCTGCCCCCTTGGAGGGGCTCTGATCGGAGTCCGGGGACAACATCATTCGAGTTGCCGCTCGTATACCTTTCGGGGGATACGCTGGAAGTTGTAGTCGGCAAGATCGAGGACGTCCTGCAGCGGAAGCATCCACACCCCGCCGCTGCGATGCAAACGGAAGTCCCGGACCACAAACCGTGTCCCAACTCCCTCAACCTCTAAGCCCACGCGTGCGTTGATCATCACGTTGTCCGCGTCGAACACCGTGCTCTTCACTTCCTGCAGCATTTCCCAGCAGCAGGCGGGAATCCGCGAGGCGTAGACGATCCGTTGCGCGAAGTAGGTCCATCCCTTGCCGGGAGGATGCTCCAGCCGGGTGAAGAGCCTTTCGTAGTCCTCTACCCGCCAGAGATCGAGGATTTCCTTAAACCCCTGCTGCGCCTCTGTTGCCACGTTACTGCCGCTGTTTGCGGCGGCAGGACCCGCGAACAGAAACAGAAGCAGTAATGCATATGGAAGCACCCTTCTGACCATGCGTTCCTCCTGGTACAAGTATAGCAGCAAAGGAGAGATTGAGAGGAGAGAGGAGCGGATTCCCTAGATGTTCTCGGTGATCACCTATCTACCGAAGTGACACGGGATGAGGTGAATTCCGGGAGGTGAGTTTCCGGGACAGTTTACTTAATTCAAAAGGCGGCCAATCGGAGGGATTATGGGGGACCACACCAATTTCAAAGGCGGCCCGTCACAGTTTCTCGCCAAGCAGGGTTTGCAACTGAAATCATCCGCTGCGGCGTGACTTCATCAGAAACGAGAAGACGAGCCCGGCCAGGAGAAACCCGCATCCCATGGCAAAGCTGTAGAAGGATGCCCGGCCGGGGTAGAGCCATGTCGGGTAGCGATCCTTGATCAGGGCCACCAGCTGGGGCCCCGCGATACCGGCGGCGGCCCAGGCGGTGAGAATCGTGCCGTAGACGGCGGGCATGACCCTGCTGCCGAACAGGTCGAGCACGAACGCCGGCATGGTTCCGAAACTCCCTCCGTAGCAGAGGAGAATGTAGCAGACCAGCAGTGCGAAGAGCCAAGGGGAGTCGGTATACATCAAAAGAACAAATGCCAGGAGCTGGGAGCCGAGGATGAGTCTGAAGGTCTCCCGTCGGCCGATCCGGTCCGAGAGTCCCCCCCAGAAAAACCTGCCGACACCGTTGAAAAGGGAGCTGACCGCAATCAGGGTGGCGCCGTACCGCGCCAGGGCCTCCTTTCCGAGCGCCGGATCAGCCTTGCTGCAGATATCCTGAAAGAGCGGCGACTGGAAACCGATGATGGCGATGCCTGCGGTGATGTTGCAGAAAAAGATCACCCAGAGCAGCGCAAACTCCCGCGAAAGAATGCAGGCGCGGGCTCCTCTTAACCACTCGTCCGGGCCGCTCACGGCGCTCGCCTGCGGCGGGGCATACCCCGACGGCACCCACCCTGCGGGCGGGTTCCTGACAAAGGCCGCACAAGGAATGGTCACCAGGAGGAACAGCACCCCCATGACGGCAAATACCCTTACCATGTCCCCGGCCAGTTGCGCCAGGAGCAGGGGGGCGATAACCTTGGACATGAGCAGGGCGCCAAAGCCGAACCCCATGACCACCATGCCGGTGGCAAACCCTTTCCGGTCCGGAAACCATCTCGCCACCGTGGCGACCGGAGTGACGTAGCCGAGCCCAAGCCCGGTCCCTCCAATTACGCCATAACCTATGTAAAGGAGCGGGAGGGAATGCATCTTGAGCGCCAGCGCCGCCAGCAGGTAACCGGAGCCGAACAGCACACCCCCCAGCAGGGCCAGCCTGGTCGGTCCTGTCCTGGGCAACAACATCCCCCCGGCTGCGGCAGCCAGGCCGAGAAAGCAGATGGCGAGGCTGAAGGCCCATGCTACCTGACTGTTCGACCAAAAGTAGGTGTCGCAGAGGGGTTTCTGGAAGAAGCTCCAGGCGTAGACAGTCCCCAGGCTGACCATCAGCAGCGTGCAGATGAATGCAATCACCCAGCGGTTAAGTGTCTTTTCCACAGGTCCTCTCCTTTACGTATTGCCGGGCAACCCCGTGCAGCCAGAAAGGGGATGGGGCCGGTCAGGAATAGAGTATATAGGGAGAGGATATTTTGTCGAGATTTATTGATGTCCCGAATTTCGTGGACATTCATGAACTATTAAGCGATATGATGTTGAACGAGGAAACGTTACATGGGAATTTCGAAACATCCTTCCGTCGTTACCATGCCGAAAGCCGAAAAACCGTACCCTTCCATCCTTGCTTTCTTGAGCGGAAGATTCCCCGCTATTTCCCGGGAGATCTGGGAAAAACGGATTTCAGAGGGAAAGGTCCTTGACGAAAAAGCACAACGGATAACGCTGGATACTGAATATGCCCCATTGAGACGCGTTTTTTATTTCCGCGAAGTCTGTACTGAGCCGTTCATTCCCTTTGCTGAAAAAATCCTGTTTCTCGACGACGAGATTCTGGTCGCCTGCAAACCGCATTTCCTTCCCGTGACCCCTGGTGGCCGATATGTTGACGAATGTCTGTTGAACCGTTTGCGCGGCAGCACCGGCATCGCAGATCTGGCGCCGCTCCACCGCATAGATCGTGAAACAGCCGGATTAGTGCTCTTTTCCGTCAACAAAAAGAGCAGAGGGCTCTACGGCAAACTCTTCTTGAATGGTCTCATTGAAAAAACCTATCAGGCACTCTCGGCGTGTCAGCCGCTTCAGGAAACAGCATCATGGGATATCCGGAACAGAATAGAGCGGGGAGAACCGTGGTTCCGGATGAAGACGGCACCCGGCGGAGTAAATGCCCGGTCCGCCATCAATCTGGTGGAGGTCAAAGGAGGGATGGCCCGTTTTACCCTGCAGCCGCGAACCGGCAAAACCCATCAGCTGCGGATCCACATGAGCGGTCTCGGGTTCGGGATACTGAACGACAGATACTATCCTGAGCTGCAGGCCGAAAGTGAGGACAACTTCGACACTCCCCTCCAGCTTGTCGCTCAAATGCTGCGATTCAAGGATCCACTCAGCGGCAGGAACAGAGAGTTTATATCCGAACGCGAGCTGTTATGGTAGCTTATGCATAACATCAGGTAATTCCGGGGACAATACTTATTCAAATGGCGACCAATCGGTCGCCTTTGTTGTTTCTGCTCGACCTTGCGCAGGGCCTTTAGGATCATCTGGCGTATTCCCTTGCCAAATATTAATTTGGCTATTATGTTGACATGTGCGCTTGTCATAATGCTGGAAAAGTGCTATTTAAATAGCCATGCAAGCTACCATACAAATCTTTCATCACGGCAGATGGCGAACGGCGGGGATGTTCACCCCGGACCGCAGCTCACTGGATCTGGGGATCGTCGGGGGGGGGCTTCCATATGACATCGACTACGTCCTCGACCATGCGACGGGAGAAACCGCTCCCGGAGTTGCACTTCGCTACCCGGTAACCTTCGAGCTGCACCGAAGCGACCGGTGGCCGGCGTTTCTTCTGGACATCATGCCGACGGGGGCCGGACGGCGCGTCTGGCTGCGGCGGCTCGACCTCCGGGACGGTGCTGAGGCGGACTGGGAGCTTCTGGTGAAGGGGGGCAGGAAATCCTCCCGGCAGCATCCGTGTTGCCGAGGCTGTAATCCCCCCTGCTGGCCCGCATCCGGGGTTCACCCGGGAGGAGATCGTCGAGAAGAGAGCTGACTTCATCGAGTACGCCGAAGCGCGGGGCGCTTCCAGCTGCGCCGAGGTTGCCGGAGACTTGCGGGACGCAGAGACCAGGGGGTAGAGATGCCGCGAAGAGCGACGAAGAAACGGACGCCGGAGGAGATCCGGAGGGAAAAAGAGGCGCTCTATGCCGACATCGATGCGGGTCTGCTGACGATCGGGCAGGCGACCCGGCGAATGCGGAAGATCGTCGGGTTGACCCAGACCGAATATGCCGAAAAAATCTTGAAGATCTACCCCCGCGTGCTCATGGAGATCGAGCGGGACCGTGGGAATCCGACCCTCGAAACGCTTGAGAAGATTGCAAGGCCCTTCGGGCTGAAGGTGGGATTCGTGGCGAAGAAGTCGCATCTGCCAGGTGCGGGGGAGTGAGGTGATTTCATTGAATTCAGTGAATTATGAGTCGCTGCCCCTTCTATTTTTGCCGATCGACCACTTGCATGACCCGACGGTTCTACCACGACAACGATCGGCGGCATAACTCCACCTGAGAGGCCGCCGTTTTCCGTTCCGGCACGCATGGCCGCAGCCGAGACCGTCATTCTAGACGGAAGCGACATTTTTCGCAAAAGGAATCTGTGGCGGACGACCGACAAAGATTGACTCATCATTTCCCGTCCTTGTTATTCTTAACCCATGGCCGGACCATTTTCCGACCCCTTGACCCAATTTACAACAGGGAGGCCACCATGCCTGACACAACCATCCAGGACCGCGCAGCAGGCGCCATTATGGGCGCCTTTGTCGGTGATGTCTTGGGACTCGGGCCGAATACACTCACTTCCCCGGAATGGTGATGCAGAGGCACTCGCCTTCTGCATAGACCGTCTCGCCGTGGCAGATCCGGCCATGCACCATCACCTTGCGCCCTGCGGCGGAGACGACCCTGCTCTCGACCGTCACCACTTTTTGCAGCGGCAGCAGGTTACGGAAACTGACGTTCAGGTTGCCGACCACGATCGGATAGCCTGCCGCCCAGGCGGCCAGCCCCAGTACCTCGTCGAATACCGCGGCCATGGAGCCGCCGTGGGCATGTCCCGGAGGGCCTTCAGTCTCGGGGCCGAACCATATGCGCGCCTGCAAATGCTGCTCCCCGTCACGATAATAGCGGACCCGGAAGCGGTTTCCGTCCGGCTCGCCGGAGACGAAGCGGAGCGATTCGCCGACCAGTGCCGGCGCATCGAAGGGGACCCACCCTGCTTCGCCGCTCAGGTCGACCGGCGGACGGGGTGTAATAGATACTTTTCCAGCAGTTGTTTTTGCCACAGGTGTTCTCCTTCAAAAATGTAGTTACCGTTTACGAAAGCGGAATATGGAGGTGCTAACATAGCAGAGTTTGCCGGCGGAATAAAGGGGGGATTGTCCCGTCAGGCCCCTCGCATGCCAATGAAGGAGAAACTAACAAAGGCGGCCAAACGGCCGCCTTTGTCTTATCTTCTGAAACCCGCGGCTCCTCACTTATGGGAGCTTGGCGGCGAGGACGTCTACCTTCTCGATGACGGGTGCCTTCATCGAAAAGCCGTACTCGAAATATTTTCTTACAGGAAGAACCGTTTAAGCTGACCGACCGGTCAGTGCCCCGGGCATCAGCCTCCGCCCCTGCCGCCCCCGCTTTCCCCCCCCAGTAGCCCCGCCGATGGCACAGGCTGAGATTTTGCGTGCCACGTCGCTTGAGCCGCACTTCGGGCAGGCTGCCGCCGCTCCCCCCATCTTCTGGAGCTTGGTAAACTCCTCACCGCAGCCGGCACAGATGTATTCGTAGATAGGCATCTCATCCACCCCCTTTAAGATTTTGATTCTACATACCATACGCAATCGGACCGACACAAGTGGGAATTGCCCGGCAGCGACGGAGGGAGGTCGCATTTTCCCGCGGAAAAAATCAGGCTTTGCATCTGGTATTTGCATAAGCTTCCCCAGCCAAAAGTTTCCGCTTGATCTCGGCCGCAAAGCGGTCGGCTTCCCGTTGGGGTTCGGGGAGGCGGAAGCCCGCCGTGGTCCGGAGCACCATTGCCACTGCTTCGTCGATGGTGATGAGATGGCCCGGGGAGACGAAGACCGGTCTTACGTTGCTGCGGGTCCTGAGGACGGCGCCGACCGCCTCCTTCCGGTCGAGCAGGAGAGTGCGTGAGCCACGCTCTGCCGCAGGCTCGACGTACTCTCCCACGAGGCGGGACTTTGCGCAGCCGATGGCAGGAATCCCCAGCTCCACCCCGAGGTGGCAGGCAAGGCCGAACCGCTTGAGGTGGGCAATCCCCTGGCCATCGACGATGAGGAGGTCAGGTCGCTTCGAGAGCCGGCGGACCGCCTCGGCCAGGTGGGGGCCTTCGCGAAACGAGAGAAAGCCAGGTATATAGGGGAGAGCGGGACGGGCGACGACGAAGGATCGTGCGACGGGGGTGAGGGTGGCGAGGTCGAAGAGAACGGCCACGGCAACGATCTCCTCGCCGGCATAGGCCGCGTCCACCCCGGCAACGGTTTCGGGTTGCCCTTGCAGCGGCTCCAGGCGCACGCTTTGGGCAAGGGTTTCCTGGTGACGGCGGAGTTCCTTCAGGTCGGGACATACATGGGGTTCGATCGGGGGCATACCGGAAGTTTACAGGGAAAACGAGTGAATGCAAAGGGTTGCCGAACTCCAAAAGGGAACAAACTACTTCTCGCGAAAATCGCGGGGGACCCGACTTGACTTTCCCCGACGGCTACAGTATGATGTTCGAAAAATCAAGCAGATAGACGATACTACTAAACCATCCGCGAGGATGGGACGGAAAGCCACAGGATCTCCAGAAGACAGCCGGGTCGCCGAAATATCTCTCCTGATATTCGGTCCCGGCTTTTTTCGTTTGTTGACACGCTAAACAGAGAAAGATTAAAAACAAGAGGTGACAGTATGAATATATTTAAAGTATTGAGCTCCCAGAAAGTTTGTCGTACCCGCATGATCAGTCAGGAATTTTTCGAGTGCAAGGTGAAAAAGCCCAACCCCAGATTCTGCGAGTATTCCCTCTGCATGGGGGACAGTTTTATCTGCAACCATCCCGACCGCGTGGGATTCTCCAACCAGAAATAGTGGGCGGCTCTTCCCAACAATATTGTCCAAGTTCTATGATGACGTCTATCGGTGGTCTGACATTTTGGAAAGCGAAAGGAGCGCGTATGCAAGGGACGCCGCTGCCGGGGAGATACCGGCATTACAAGGGGGGCAACTACCAGGTGATCGGGACGGCCCGTCATAGCGAAACCGACGAACAGCTGGTAGTCTATCGCTGCCTGTATGATAACGACTCGCTCTGGGTGCGCCCGCTGGCGATGTTCCTGGAGATCGTGCTGGTCGAAGGGCGCGAAGTGCCGCGTTTTGAGCGATTCGACTAGGCGGGATGTCATGGCGTTACCGGGGCTGATTTGGACCGTTGCACCAATTACTGGTATTGGTGCTTTTTATTTTTACAAGGCGGTCTCAGCGTTCCGCCATGTCGTTGCATCGCCGCGGCAGCGACCAGTTATAGCGGATGGCGAGCAGGCGCAGGATGATGACCGTCGAGGCGGAGACAAGCAGTGCCCAGGCGCGGGGGATTGCGGTGTGGTGCAGCAGGGTGAGAAGGACCCCTCCAGCCAGGCAGGCTGAGGCGTAAACCTCCTTTTGCAGCACCATGGGAACCCTGGTGGAGAGAACATCGCGGATCATGCCGCCGGCGGTAGCGGTTGTGACCCCCATCATCACCGAGCCGAGAAAGCCGATCCGGAAGTCGAGTGCTTTGCCGGTGCCGATGACGACGAAGGTACCGAGCCCCACCGCATCGAAGAAGAGGAGCGGATGCTTGAGGAAATCCAGGTTGCGGTGAAAGATAAAGACCGCCAGCGAGACCGCGATGGAAATGTAGAGATAGGTCTCGTTCTGGAAGATGAAGGGGGGCGTATCCCCCAGGAGCAGGTCACGCAGGGTGCCGCCGCCGGTGGCGGTGACGAGGCCGAGCACCAGTACGCCGAAAATGTCCATGTCGCGCCGGATGCCGGCCAAGGCGCCGGAAGCGGCAAAGGCGGCGGTCCCGAGCAGGTCGAGGGTGTAGAGCAGTGTCATGGGGATCTCCTTTCGGCACAAGTGTACTGGTGGAGCAGGCCGAAGGCAATCCAAAAATGAGGTGTCAGATGGTAGTGGGCTGTCCAGGAAAAAAGCCCGCTTTCGCGGGCCTTGCCGTCTGATGAAACCAGCGAGCCTTTTGCCGGCAGAGAGTCAGCCACAACTACGGGGTCAGAAATATGTGACCTCCAGCAAAGGTGCAAGAACGTCTCGATTCACTCCCGTGCTGTCGTCGATTTCGATCAGCCCGGGAGAAACTGGCCCCAAATCCTCCAATATGCGGATCTGGAAGTTGTCCAGGCCTCTAATCTGTGCTTCCGTCATCAATGGTGTCACATCAACCGCTACGTGGTTACCTACGTCGGCTTGGGAAATCGGCGGTGTGATCGTGACGAATGTCAGCGGCAACAGGATTGCCCGGTCAAAATCCGAGGCTTGCAACGTCGGTGGTTGAAAGAAAACAAGCTCGATACGAATTGGCACCGTGCCTGACAGCGGTTGGATGCTGTCGATCACTATATCGAGGGTCGCCGAGACAATGCTGGCGTTAACCGGGACCCCGTCCACGCCTCTCAACGGGAAATCCAGGAACGCCCGGAATTCCGTTCCGGTGGCAGGATTTATGCCGGCAAACACGCTTTGTACAGTTGAGCTCATGCCCTGTGTTATCGTGAAAGCACCGTTGACATCTTGCGCGATATCACCGTCAAACACGGGGTCACTGAGGATCTGGGTAACGATTCGCGGGGGCACACTGCTGTCGTCCCCGCACCCTGTCACGGTCAGGACTATGATCGCCATTACTGCCGCAAGGAGCATTCTTTTCATAGCTACCTCCCACTTTTTTATTTGAGAAGCCCTACCATTCTTTCCTCTGTCCCTACGGAAATGATACCAGAAGAAGAGCAAAACAAAAGGGGAATGGATTTTCACTATGACTTGATGTTCGCCAGACAGCAGGGGGGACAACAGGTCAGACTGTCTTATCAAAAAGGCGGTCCGTCCCTGTTCAAGCCGGCTCTGATTGCTTCTGCTCGATCATATCGTGGAGCACGAGGCAAAGGTACTGCTGATCATCCAGCAGGGTGCCGCTGGCATGCACCTCCATGACGGCCAGGGACCGGTCATTACGTGTCAGGTGGAGTTCGGCCCGGTTCGGTTTTCCGTCACGGAGTACGGTCTCGATGCAACGCTCGAAGGATTCCGGGTCGTCGGCAAGGATCTCCCTGAACAACGTCCCTTCAAGCAGCCCGGGTGGATAACCCAACTGTACGGAAAACCCGGTGTTGGCCCGCACAATCCGGCAGGACCCGGCCTCCAGGATTGCCACGCCCATGGCAGCATGTTCAACTGCCGCGGCGTAGAGGCGCTCTGTCTCCTCCTCGCGCTGGGAGCCGAAGTATTTACCAAGCCCCCAGTTGCAGACGATGATGCTCGCCAGTGAGATGAGGATGCAGCAGAAAAGGAAATACTGGAGCGTCTTGACCCCTTGCTGGTAGATCTGACGAACGAGCGTTATTTTCGCGAGCAATGCGGGCCGGTTGTAGAGGTCGCCGATCAGGGCGAATCCGTTGAGCGTCTTGTCGTCAGCGCGGCGGACGCGGAAGGGGTTGGCGAGGGAGAGGGGCTTCTTCCCTTTGAACGGCGCTGCATTGAGGGATGCCTGGTCACAGGCAGAAATGTCCAGATGGAGGCGCGTCATATTGGCCAGCCGCGCGGTTTCCGCGGCGTCGATAAAACGCCCCATAATCAGGGTGCCGCGGATCGGCCCTTTCCCCGCGTTGGTGAGGACAGGTTTGGCGGCGACCAGCATGGGGGTGCCGTTCATCACCAGGACTCCCTTGACCGTGCTTTCGGTAGAGCGGTGTTGCAGGAGGGGGCTCGACGCGGTGAGATGCTGTCCGAGCTCTGGCGGCAGCGGCACCGCTTTTGCCGTCCCGCGATCGAGTGCCTTTGCAAAGACTATTTCACCGGACGGACGGACGAAGGCGACAAGGTTGACGCGGAGTTTGGCCAGAGAGTCCTCGGCCAGGTTTGACTCGATGAACTCAGCGTTGCCGTCCTGCATGAAGCGGTAGGTGTCGTCCCAGGTCGCGTAGTCTCCGGTTGAAGATACCATGGAGTCGAGTTCGTTGTCGATGACGTTGACCACCCGCTGCAGGTGCTCCTTGGCGCTTGCTTTCTCGAGGGCGCGGTAGCTGGTGATGACGATGAACCTGGCGCTCAGGAGGAAAATGAGCAAGATCCCCAGCAGTCCTACGGTGATGGCGAAGAGGGTTTTCTGTTTCCTGTTCATGGCGTTCTTACCTCGGAGAATACAAGGGTGCAGTTTTTACGGGGGACTGTCGAGGCTCCCGTATTTTCGGATGAAGCAGCACGCCCATGCAAGCTGCGGATCGGCGGGCGGTGCAGCGTCTACCCATCCAGCAGCGCCTGGCGCTCCTCGGCGGAAATGGCGTCAACGTACTCCATCATGCCGCGCAGGGTGTTGCCGAGGAAGTAGCGTTCGCGAGCCTGGATGTCCTCCGGCAGTCGGCTTATGTTGCGGTAATGCTTGTCCCACTCCAGCAGCCAGGCGACGAGGGCTTCTTCCCGCCGCGTCTCTGAGGCCGCTGCGGTTGCCGCCACCCCCCTGACCCAGAGCAGGAGCTGGCTGCGAGCGATCCGCAGATGGTCGAGGGCTGTATCGACCAGGCCGTAGTGGGCGAAGACCATGGCGCGTGGGGCGAGGGCGATCATCCGGTCCAGGGAGTCGAGGGCGACCTGGAGGATAAAGCGGGGGGGCGTGGCCGGACGCATGAAGATCCCGTCGGGAACGTCGCAGCGCACGCCGGCCACCTCGCCGCCAAAGAGGAGGTCGTCCAGTAGATAGGAACAGTGGTGCTGGGCATGGCCGGGGGTGAGAAATGCGCGCACCCCGCTCCGGCCGATGGTCTCGTCGAAGCGGATCCGCTCCGCCGGCACCGGCACGATTTCGCCATAGGCGTCTGCCAGTGGGCCGAGCACTTTACGGGAGCCTTCCCAGAGCTTTTCCGGCGACACCAGGTGGCGAATCCCCTCCGGATGGCAGATGACGGTCGCTCCGGGAAACTCCCGCAGGAGCGCGCCGGTCCCGCCGGCATGGTCGATGTGGATGTGGGTGAGCAGCACGTAGTCGAGGCGCTCTATCCCCTGCCGGCGAAGCTCGGTGCAGAGGCGAGGGATGGTGGAGAGAGGGCCGGGGTCGATGAGCAGGGTGAAGCCGTTGTCCCGGTAGAGCCAGGAGCTGATGAATTGGCGAAACCCTTCGAGGCTCGGCTGGTCCAGATCGATACAGGTGAGGTTTGCAGGATTCATGCTGTTTCCTTATCCTTGTGAGAAGGTGAGGCGGATGCCATCCGATTGTTGCCCGGAGAAGAGGAGTTTGTCAACTTTTTAGAGCGAACCATACTTCTCGGTTACATCCCTTGCATTCCGCCAGTTTCCTGCAAGAATTTGAATAGAAAACAAAAACGCATGCGCAGGAGGTGGCAGATGGAATTCAAGCTTACGAGCCCGGCCTTCAATCATGGTTCACAGATCCCGTCGAAATACACCTGCGACGGTGAGAACATCAACCCCCACCTGGTGATCCATGGGGTGCCGGAGAGGGCTAAGTCGCTGGCGCTTCTCATGGAGGACCCGGACGCTCCGGCGGGGCTTTGGGTCCATTGGGTGGTCTGGGACATTTTGCCGGAAACGAAGGAGATCGGGGAGCACACGGCGCCGAACGGGGCGTGGGAAGGGTTTAATAGCGGTGGGGAACAGGGCTACGTAGGGCCCTGCCCGCCGCCGGGAACGCACCGCTACTTCTTCCGGCTGTTCGCGCTGGACAGCAGGCTGAAGCTGCCGGAAGCCTCGACAAAGGAGGCGCTGGAAGCGGCGATGGTGGGGCATATCCTGGCGACGGCGGAGCTGATGGGAACATATGCCCGGACTAACGAAGCTCCGCTCTGAGTGGCGCGATTCCGGGGACATCCATACTCATGTAATTGCAAAGGCGACTATTCGGTCGCCTTTGCTGTTTACGCCGCTCGGCTGCGCTTCTCCTTGGTTACCGCCGCGATTGATGGTATAGTGACGGCGGAACTTTGAGAAACCAGACAGAAGCGATACGGAGAACCAGGATCGATGCCCGAAAGCCCGCACCCTTTTCAAACCCTTACCCCCAGTTTCATCATGGACGCCGTCGAGAGCCAGGGGTTCCGCTGCGATTGCCGCACCTTTGCCCTGAACAGCTACGAGAACCGTGTTTACCAGGTGGGCATCGACGAGGGGCAGCCGCTCATCGCCAAGTTTTACCGCCCCGGCCGGTGGAGCGATGCGCAGATCATCGAGGAACATCATTTCTGCCTTGAACTGGCCGAACATGAGCTGCCGGTGGTGGCGCCGATCACTAATGCTTCCGGGGATAGCCTCTTTCATCATGACGGCTTTCGATTTGCCCTCTATCCGCGGCAGGGGGGGCATGCCCCGGAGTTCGACAACCTGGACAACCTGCTGATTCTCGGCCGCATGCTCGGCCGTATCCACAGCATCGGCGCAGTACGACCTTTTCTGCACCGGCCCACCCTCGACTGCCGGAGTTTCGGTTACGCCAGCGTGGCCCTGATTGCTGGACGCTTCATCCCTGACGAGTACCGGCCAAGCTACGAGGCCGTCACCGGCCAACTGTTGGAGGCGATCGACGGGATCATGGCCGATGTTGGGCCGCTCCGGTACATCCGGGCTCATGGCGATTGTCATAGCGGCAATATCCTCTGGCGCGACGGTGCGCCGCATTTTGTAGATTTCGACGACGCTCGCATGGCACCGGCGGTGCAGGACCTGTGGATGATGCTCTCCGGCGAGCGGCCGCGCCAGAACGCCCAGCTTGCCGAGCTGATCGAGGGCTACAGCGAGTTCTGCGACTTCCAGCCGCGGGAACTTCGTCTGATCGAAGCCCTGCGCGCCCTGCGCATGCTCCACTACAGCGCCTGGCTTGCCAGCCGCTGGACCGACCCGATCTTCCCCAGTACTTTTCCCTGGTTCAACACCGTGCGCTACTGGGGTGAGCAGATCATCCAGCTGCGCGAACAACTGGCGGCGCTCGCCGAACCGCCGCTGGAACTGCCGTGAAGAAGGGATACGGGCCTGAAATCGGCAGTTGCATGGTGCTCAATTAGAGGATATTTCGGAATTGGTTAAATATTTACTCATGTAATCGTCAATCACAGCCGAAAAGACCCTTACGGTCTATTCCCTCACAGCGCTGACAACCAGCCACCGGCAGACCACGAAGACCTGGCGTTACCCGTGCCGCAACGAACTCTTCATCAACAGGAGATGCAGCGTTGAATATTTTCCGCCGGCTTTCCATACGGACCAAGCTCCTCATCATCATGCTGTTTGCCGGGTTGCCGGTCGTGCTGACTGTTTGCTATAACTTGTATGGGAGCTACCGGGAAGATTACAGTGAAGCGGAACATGCCGCGCTGGTAACGGCCCAGGCCATTGCCTACCAGCATAATGCGCAGGTTGAAGGTGTCCGCAACCTCCTCACAACCCTGTCCCAATTTCCGGAAGTCAGACGCAAAGATAAAAAGGCGTGTGCCGGGATTTTCCGGGATATTCTCCGCCAGAGCCCTTCCAGCCTGAATATCGGCATTGCCGACACGCAGGGAAATATTATCGCCACCGGCGTACAGCCCCTTCCTTCCCGCTATAGTATCGAGGATAGAAAGTATTTCCAGGACGCCCTGAGAACGAAGCGGTTCAGTGTCGGAGAATATGTAATAAGCAGGGCCGTCGGCAAACCGACGATCCACTTTGCGCTGCCGGTGCTGGATGCGACCGGATCGCCCCTGTCGGTCTTGTATGCCGCCCTCGACCTCACCCAGTTCAACAGCCTTTTCGATGCCCAGAAGCTCCCCCCCAACTCCGCCCTCAACCTGACCGACTACAGGGGGGTCGTTCTTTACCGTTATCCCCTCCACAATATAATCAAGGGTGGCTTCGTGGACCGGCCGGACCTGCGCCGCCGGGTGACCGGTCCTCGTGACGAGGGAGCATTTGTCGATGTCGGCCTTGACGGCGTGAAGCGGTTACTCGCCTTCAAACGGCTGCGCCTCCATCAGGATGAGCAACCATACCTCTATATCAGGGTTTCCATCCCGGAAAAGGCCGCCTTGGCAGGCGTGAAAAAATATATAGCAAATTCGGCGGCGATTTTTATCGCAGCGTTACTGAGCGCCCTCGTCGTAACCCGGCTGCTGGCTGGGCGTTACTTGGTGAGCCCCATCGAACAACTCGCAGAAGCTTCCCAGGCGGTTAAGAACGGAGATCTGTCCGCCAGAACAGGCCTGTCTTACAGTGGCGACGAAATCAGCTTTCTTGCCCAATCCTTTGACGCCATGACGGAGTCTCTCGATGCCAGACTGCGTGAACGGGAGGTTGCTGAAGCTTTGCTCAAGGCGAGCGAAGAAAAGTTCCATGCGATTTTCGACCATATGAGCGATGCGATTTTAATACACGACATGGCGACCGGCGCAATTCTCGATGTTAATCAGGCCATGTGCGGCATGTACGGCTACAGTCATGACGAGGCTTGCGCCATAGATGTCGAGGCCATCAGTCAGGGGGCCACGCCTTACACGCAGAAAGAAGCCATGGCCTGGATGGAGCTGGCTGCAAATGGAGAACCTCAACTTTTCGAATGGCTCTGCAAACACCGTGACGGACATCTTTTCTGGGTGGAAGTGAGTATGCGGCGGGCATCGATCGGCGGCATCGAGCGTTTGATCGTACTGGCGCGCGACATTTCCGAGCGCAAGGCGGCGGAAGACGAGAAGAAAAGCCTGATGGAGCAGTTGAACCAAGCCCAGAGGATGGAATCCGTAGGTCGACTGGCAGGGGGGATCGCCCATGATTTCAACAACCTTTTGACGCCGATCATCGGTTTTGCCGACATAGCCCGGCGGGAAGCGCCCGAAAACAGCCCAACCGTAGAAAAAATGGAGCGCATCCTGCGTGCCGCATTCCGTGCAAAAGAGCTGGTCCAGCAGCTCCTGAGCTTCGGGCGCAAACAGTTACTGGACATGAAAATCACCGATCTCAACACGGTTGTCTCTTCGTTTGCCGAAATACTGCGCAGAACCATTCGCGAGAGTATCGACATCCGGCTGCGGCTTACGCCGGAATTGGACGGAATTTGTGCCGACAAGACCCACATTGAGCAGATCCTGATGAACTTGTTGGTCAATGCCCAGGACGCCATTGACGGCAAGGGGATAATATCCGTAGAAACCGCGCCTGTCGTGCTTGACGAGGAATATGCCCGCCACCATGCCAATGTCATCCCGGGCCACTATGTCATGCTGGCTGTCAGCGACTCGGGTTGTGGGATGGATCGGGAAACACAGGATCATATCTTTGAGCCGTTTTTTACCACGAAAAAGGCGGGGGAGGGGACCGGACTCGGTTTGGCAACCGTCTACGGCATCGTTAAGCAACATGGGGGTAATGTCTGGGTTTACTCGGAACCGGGCCAAGGGACCGTCTTTAAACTCTACTTCCCGAGAGTCGTGGCGATGCCGTGCCTGAAAAACGAGGAGAGCATTGCTGCCCCGGCCATACCAGCGGCACACGGGAGCATCCTTCTCGTGGAGGACGATGAAATGGTCCGGACGATGGTCAAAGAGTTGTTGGCCGGAAGCGGCTATGACGTTATCGAAACCGACGACCCATGTCATGCCCTTTCACTGGTCGACGGCCGGGTAATAGATCTTCTCATAACCGACGTGATCATGCCGGACATGAACGGGCCGGAATTGCACAAACAGCTCCTGTCCGTGCATCCCGGGCTGAAAGTCGTCTTCATGTCGGGGTATACCGACAATGTCGTCGTCCAGTACTTGGACGCGTCGGACCTGGGCAACTTTATTCAGAAGCCGTTCACGGTGCAGGCAATGTCCGCCAAGATTGCCGGAATCCTAGGAGACTGTCGGACTTAGGAATGAATCTACTGCGAGAATGGCAAATCGGTCCATATTTCCGTAAATTTTCGACGAATAGGTCCACTATTAGCTCTCAAATTTCCGGAAATCTGTCCTCGATTTTCCATCCTCTCGCTACGATTCCCTAAGTCCGACAGGCTCCTGAGAGTCTGAATAACAGACATATACCTGATACGCAAGGCGGCCATTGGCCGCCTTGCTCGTTTTTCACCTGAAAAGCGAAATTAATCCATCGGCAGGAACACATCCGCTTGCGATACCTGCGGTTGACTTGACGGAATGATGAGGGAGAATTAATACTGGGTGTCGAAGATACTGCGTTACGGTTCTTCGAGGTGATTATGATCCGGATTTTTCGGTTAGCAGCAGCATGTATCGTCCTCTTTCTATTACAGACCGTCCCGGCAAATGCCGTTAAGGGAGACGTCACGCTCCACTACTTCTGGGGCGAAGGATGCAGCCATTGTGCCCGGGCCAAGCCGTTCGTGGCGGACCTGGCCAAACGCTACCCGCGCCTGCAAGTCCATGACTACGAAGTGTTTCACAACCAGGAAAACCTGGACCTCTTGCTGCGGATGGCCGAGGAACGGGGAGGAAAGGCAACGGGGGTCCCCACATTCATTGTCGGGGAGCGGATGTTTTCGGGGTTTTCCCCCGAAACCGCCGGTGAACTGAAAGAATGGGTGGAGTTGTCCATAATCCGTGAGGGCGGTTCAGGGGCGGCTTCACTGTCAGGTCCCGCAGACATCCTTACCATCCCTTTCATCGGCAGGGTGGACACAACTTCTCTTTCGCTTCCTTTCTTTACCATCGTCATTGCCGCCTTGGACAGCTTCAACCCATGTGCTTTTTTCGTGCTGCTCTTCCTTCTCAGTCTCCTGATCCATGCCCATTCGCGGTCGCGCATAATGCTGATCGGCGGCATCTTCGTGTTCTTCTCGGGCTTTGTCTATTTTCTCTTCATGGCAGCGTGGCTCAATCTCTTTATGCTGGTTGGGCATCTTCCTGCCATTACCATTGCTGCGGGTATTCTGGCGATTGTCGTTGCGGCCATTAATATCAAGGACTTCTTCTTTTTCGAGCAAGGGGTTTCCCTGGTCATTCCGAAACGGGCGAAGCCGCGGCTTTTCGAACAGATGCGGGAAATCATGAGGGCAGGGCGACTTCCGGCAATGATCGGTTCCACGATAGTGCTCTCGGCGGCAGCCAACAGCTATGAACTCCTCTGCACCGCCGGCTTTCCCATGGTCTTCACCAGGGTACTGACCTTGCACCAACTGCCGACAACAGCCTATTATCTCTACCTGGTATTTTACAACCTGGTCTACGTGGTGCCGTTGGCAATCATCGTGGCAATCTTTACTGTGACACTGGGGAGCAGGAAGCTGAGCGAATGGCAGGGACGGCTTTTGAAGCTGGTTTCCGGAAGCATGATGCTCTGTCTCGGCGGCGTGCTCCTGGTTCGGCCGGCGCTCCTCAGCAACGCGCTGCTCTCTTTTGTTATTCTTGCAGTTGCGCTTCTGGGGGCATGGCTGACCGTTGCCGTCTCACGGCGGCTGAGCCCGGAACGATTCAGCGACTCTTCCAGGTCCTGAATTTACGATTTGGCGCTGCTGCATGTTTTCGGCTGACAATTGTCCTGAAATATCCCCTTTTCGCTTAATGAGCAGGACGGCCTTTACGGTCACCATGCCCCTGTGCTAGGATGCCGACAGGGGGAAAACATGCCTGAACACAGCCGGAAGCGCCGCCAGCGCTGGATAATCTTTTCGGTTCTGGCCCTGATGTATATTCTTGTCTATTTCTACCGTGTCTCCCTGGCGGTGGTGGCGGGGGATATCTCCCGCGAACTCCGGCTCACACCCCAGCAGCTCGGTACCCTCTCGGGCATCCTCTTCTACGTCTACGCCGTGGCCCAACTCCCGCTGGGACCAATGATCGATCGGCTGGGAAGCCGGCTGGTGATCAGCGGTTGCGGCGTGTTGACCGCCATCGGCGGTATCCTGTTTTCCCATGCGGACAGCCTGGCCGTCGCCATGGCGGCGCGGATGCTGATCGGTGTCGGCACAGCCTCGGTGCTGATGGCCACCTTCACCATCTTCAGCCACTGGTTTACAAAACAGGAGTTCGGCCGTGTTTCCGGCTTCATGGTGGCCGTCGGCAACCTGGGGAACCTTTCGGCCACGGCTCCCCTGGCACTGGCAGTGGCTGCCTTCGGCTGGCGTAACTCGTTTCTGGCGATCGGTGTCGTTCAGGCGCTGGTCACGGTGCTGGTCTTCGGCATGGTCCGGGATCGGCCTTCGGCTGCCGATGGAGGGGATGGCGGACAGTCGGGCGCGCGGCCCGCAGGGATGTTTGCTGCCTGGCGGGAGATTTTCGGCAATGTGAATTTCTGGCTGCTGGGAGTGATCTCTTTCTTTTGGTACGGCAACTACCTGGCGTTACAAGGGTTATGGGGGGGGCCCTACCTGATGGAGGTGCTGCATCTCTCCCGTGCCGCCACCGGACAGATGCTGATGTTCACCTCCCTCGGGTTCATCAGCGGCAGCATGGTGACCGACACCATCGCCCGCAAGCTGTTTCGCTCCTATAAAAAGACCCTGGTGACGGGGCAGGTGATGCTCCTGGCGCTCATGTCAGGCTTTTTGGGTATTGCCGAACTGCTGCCGCATCCGCTCCTGGCGGCCGGGTTCTTCGCCATTGGGCTGGCGGTCTCCAGCGGGGTGATGATCTACCCGATCATCCGCTCCATGTTCAGGGTAGAGATCGTGGGAACAGCGCTTACCTCGCTAAATTTCTTCGTCCTGATGGGGGCGGCGGTGACCCAGCAGGTGATGGGGGTGATCGTCGGTTCCTTCGGCCGCGGGGCAACGGGGACACTCCCCCGGGCGTATCACGCAGCCTTCGCCTTTCCGGTCGCAGGTCTCGCCATTGCCATCGTTTTCTACCTGTTTGCCAGGGATTATTCGGATAAAGAGTGAAAGAGTAATGTCGTTGAGGAGCCAGGAGCTGTCGGACTTAGGAATGAATCTACTGCGAGGATGGCAAATCGGTCCATATCTCAGCGCAGCGGATCGAAGAGGAACTCCAGTCCGTTGACCTTGATCTCGTAGACCGTCCGCAGCGAGTCGCCCAGTTTTCCCTCGGGGAATCCCTGCCGGGCGAACCAGACCACATAAGGCTCGGGCAGGTCGATCAGCCGCCATCCCTGGTACTTGCCGAAGGGCATGCGCATCCCGGCCAGTTCAAGCAGCGCCTGGTGGTCGAAGGTAGGTGCGGAATCCATGGTTCAGCCGAGCCCATTGAGTGCGGTTGCAAAGGCCTGTATGTTCTTGGACTTCCGCAATTGCCTGATGGTCTTCTCGAAGAACGGATCATCCATGAAGTTGAATACCTCCTTGATCTTGGCGAGCACCTGGGCGTCGCCGCAGAATAGCTCGCCATAGCGTGCCAGCAGTTCCCGCAGATAATGGTGCAGCATTGCCGCGCGTTCGTCTTGATCCGGTTCCGCGTTCGCCCCGCCACGCAGTCTTTCGAACAGCAGGGGGTCTGCAATGGCGCCTCTACCCAGCATCAGCCCGGCGGCGCCGGTCTCCTGCAGCACGCGCAACCCAACGGCGGCGCTCCTGATGTCGCCGTTGGCGATGACCGGCAGCCGGGTATGCCGCACAACCTGAGCGGTGACGGCGTGGTCTGCCGCCCCGCCATATTTCTGAACCACCGTGCGGGGGTGGAGGACGAGAAAATCAACACTGGCGGTTTCGAACAGGGGGAGCAGGTCGAATATTTGCCCGTGGTCGTCGTAGCCTGCCCGCAGCTTGATGGAAAAGGTCCCGTCGATTGCCCGGCGCAGGGCAGGGATGATTTCCGCAAGGTCCTCGGGGCGTTGCAGCATGCCGCCGCCTGTCAGGCCGGAGGTCATGCGTCCGTAGGGGCAGCCCATGTTGAGGTTGATGTGCACGGCTCCGGCAGCCTGAGCAGCCTGGGCTGCCGATACCAATGCCTCCCTGCCGTGACCGATCAGTTGCACGACCAGGGGGACGTTCCCTTCACTGGCGGTTATCTCACGCAGGTCGCCGGCGGAAAGCCGCCTGATGGGCGCAGCGGCATTGACCCGCATGAATTCGGTGAACACCACGTCGGGGCGGACCCAGTCAATGAACAGGGAGCGCATGGCGCGGTTGGTCACACCCTGCATGGGTGCAAGCATCAGCGGGGTCTCACCCTGCTGCCAGGGAAGGCGACCGGGCACAACTGCGGCAGCCGGAGAGGGCATCTTTTCCCGGTTCATCGTGGTTCTCCGGGTTTTTTAGGCGTTTGTGGATAACGGTGCATCTTGGCAGCAGCTTTCAGCAGATTTTTTTGTTACCATACACAATTCAAAGGCGGCCAATGGCCGCCTTTGTTGTAATACCAATGAAATTGGAATAACGTCTGCATTTTACGAACGGGATTTAGAGGATTTCCACAAGCTCTATTTCGAACGTGAGGTTTTCCCCTGCCAGGGGGTGATTTGCGTCGAGGGTGATGCCTTCTTCGGTCACCTCGACCACCGTCACTTCCAGCTCTTCGCCGTCTTCATCGGTGAACTCCAGCTCCTGGCCGACTTCCGGGGTGATGTCGGCAGGTACCTGGTCCCGGCCGATGGTGAAGACCTGCGTCTCGTCGTATTCGCCGAAGGCGTCTTCCGCAGGGATGACGACGGTTTTTTTCTCGCCGGGGGCCATGCCGACCAGCGCGTCCTCGATCTTACTGAAGAACTCCTCTTCGCCGATGGTGAGTTCCATGGGGCCGACTTCGCAGCCGCATCCTTCGGAATCGCTGCCGCAGTCGTCGGAGTCACAACCGCAGTCGTCAGCGCCGCAATCATCGTGCTCCAGGGTGGTATCGATGACGGTGCCGTCTTCCAGTGTGCCGGTGAAGTTGATTTTTACTTTGTCGCCTTTTTTTGCCAGTGCCATTAATGAATTATCCTTCCGTGTGAAATGTTATACAGCCGACTGCTGTTTTCATTAAATGGTACGTGGGACCATGCCATTTAGTCCAGCAAAATCGACACGGGGTCGACAAATTTTTCTCAAGTTGCCTTCAGGTTTGGCTTAGAAGCGACTTTTTTCTCTGAAGCGGAATTGGGCGGAGGGGGATGGCTTTGTAGTGCGCGGAATATAAAGCTGGTGATGTGCTTTTAAACGTCGAAGGCGGCCAATGGCCGCCTCTTGATTCAAGAATCTGCTATTGCAGCTCGATAAAGTCTTTCGGCGCAAAGTTCGTTTCCATGGTCCAGATGTGGGCCCGGCAACTTTCCACCCGGAAGACCGACAGTACGTTGAGCCCCATCTTTTCCACCAAGGGTTTCAGAAACTCGCGGCCGGGGCTATTGACAATCTCTTCCTTGAGCGCCGAATCCTCGACGAGTCTTGCGGTGCCGCGCACGCGCACCTGTTGCTGTGTCTGCCAGTCGTTGAAGCAGAGCTCCACCGCCGGATTGGCAATCATTTGCCGGTGCACGTCCTTCATGGCGCCGGTGTGGAAAATGATGCCGTTTTCCTCAGCCCTGTAAAGAAGCATGCCGCGAACGCGGGGTTCGCCGTCCTCTACGGTGGCCAGGAAGAATGCCGAATTGCGGTTGATCAGTTCAAGTATCTGCTGCTGGTTCAAGGTCGCCTCCTCGTTGCTGTTTTGAAGGGAGCATAGCAAATATAAGAGCTTATCCGCTTCCGAAATCCTGTCAAAGTTTGTCGAAATTCCGCCTTATTCCAATTCCAAATCAAGGCGCAATCTTCGTTGGCTCGTCTTCGGCTCCTCAACGTACTATCTGCACCCCTTCGTCGCTTCACTCCTCTCCGCCTTGATTTGAAATTGGAATTATTTGTACGATTTGAGAAAGTCGGTGGGACTTTGGCCGTAAAAGCGACGGAATGAATCGGTAAAGTGGGAGGGGCTGGCGAAGCCGCAGCTGAGGGCAACGCTGGTAACGGAGCATTCGCCGGTCCGGAGCAGTTTCCTGGCCTGTTCGAGCCTGACACGGTTAAGATAGGCAAGAGGTGGGTGCCCGGTTTCCCGTTTGAAAATGCGGCTGAAATGGGATGTGGACATGGCGGCAACGGCGGCCAGTTGCCCAATGGATAGTTTCTTGCCGGCATGGGTCTGGATGTACTCTATTACCCGGTGGATTTCCACCCTGTTGCCGATGCTTGCATCGGGGGTGATAATCCCATGGGCGGCCCTGATGAGGGCATGGACGATGCGGGTCCCGATGGCGGCGAGGAGTGGTTCCCGCGCTGGAAGCCGGGCCTCGGCTTCGTTCATGAACTCTTTGAGGAGGCCCATCATTTCGCGGCCGGGGGTGAAGGTGCGGAACCGAAAGGGGCGCGGACGGATGGACGGATAGCGGCCGAGCTCCTTTTCGAAAAGGTCCCGATCGATGAAGATAGCGATATAGCGTGGCGTCTCGTCTGCCGTCATCTCATGGTGTACGGCATCTGGATCAATGGCCATGATCTGGCCGGGTTGGGAGAGGACGGTCTTGCCGCCAATCGCCAGGCGGGTATAGCTGTCAAAGGTGAGAACAAAGGAGTAGGCCGGGTGACTGTGGTCGGGGGTGATGGCATAGAAACAGGGACCGACCGCGGGGATGAAGACGCCGATTTCGTTTCCTATGAAGCAGTCCACATAGCGAAGCTGATCCTCGGAGACATCCCCCACGAGGCGGGAAATTAATGCGAGTTCTTCACGGGTCATGGTCGCGTTCTTTCCTCCCTGCTCGATTATAATCACAATCGGCTCAGATTGACAGTCGTTTTCCAGAGGAATTCACGGCAATGATCCTTTGTCTGATCCGATGGAGTTATAACTGTATCAATACAGGATTTACGCTGATTTTCATGTTGTTTCGGATTATTCTGACTGGCCCGCCTGATCAAATGGAAGCTGAAAATCCATGCATCCCGCCGTAAAAATTGCTATACTATCGCTCCCCCATATCCCGCATGCTGAAAGGAGTAGCGATGGAAATGCATCTCAACGACATGGAAGTACGGGTACTTGGCTGCCTCATCGAGAAGGAGCTGACGACCCCGGAATACTACCCTCTTACCCTTAACGCCCTGACAAATGCCTGCAACCAGAAGTCGAACCGTGACCCGGTGCTGACCCGTGAGGAGGTCGAGGTGGTTCGTGCCCTGGATTCGCTGAAGTTCAAGCAGCTGGCGCTGTTGTCTGCCGAAGGGGGACGGGTACCCAAATACCGCCATACACTGGTTGAGAAGCTTCGCCTCGACCCTCCTGAGCTGGCAGTGCTCGCTGAACTGCTGTTGCGCGGCCCCCAGACGGTGGGCGAGCTGCGGACCCGGGGGGAGCGGATGCACCCTTTCCCCGATCTGGCTGCGGTGGAGGAGGTGCTGGGAGAACTGATGGCGCGTACTCCCCCCCTCGTTACCCGGCTCCCCCGGCAGCAGGGGAGGAAGGAATCCCGCCATGCCCACCTTTTTGCCGGAGAGCCGGAGCTGGCCACCGCAGAGCTGACTCCTTCTCCTGAGGCGGCGCGGCTTAAGGTCATGGCTGAGAATGAGCGGATTGCAAAACTGGAGGAAGAGGTTGCCGGCCTGCGCAGTGAGGTTGTCGAACTGCGCCGCCTCGTCGACGAGTTCAAGTCGCAGTTCGAGTGAAGGCAATAACGGAAGCCGATCACGCATCAGGGCAAAGGGGCCGTTTCCCATGGGGAGGCGGCCCTTTTTTGTTCCGGTTTGTCCAGCGAGGTTGGGCCGGAAAATGGAGAGCATGTAAGGCTTCCGGCGGTTTTACTTTGCCAAGCTCGGGCTTTACGGTATATAAATATGTTCAAATGGGGATGCCCCATGTCGAGCCCGGGAGGAATTCATGAATGTCACCGCATCAAATACTCGCTTCGCATCGCCCCATCGTTCGCCAGCCTCTGAACTGAACAGGCAACGGGCGCTTCTGACCGAGGATGACAGCCTTCCCACGGTGCTGAATGCCATGCCCCAGGTTGTCATGATCCTCAACCTGAACCGGCAGATACTCTTCGGCAACCGGGCTTTGGAAGAGTTCGCCGAAGCCCAGGGATGGAAGAGCTTTGTCGGACTCCGGCCGGGTGAGCTTCTCTCCTGCCAGCACGCCATTGCTGCTGAAGCCGGTTGCGGCACGGGGGAGTCATGCTGTACCTGTGGAGCTGTCGAAGGAATCCTCGCTGCCCTGGCAGGTGCCGGGGGGGCGCGTGAATGCCGGGTGCTCAGGAAGACCCGCACCGGGATCGAGGCCCTTGACCTGAAGCTCTGGGGTACTCCCTTCATCTGGAAGGGTGGATCGTTTGCCCTTGTGGCGGTCGTGGATATCAGTGATAAAAAGCGGCGACAATTGCTGGAGAAGATTTTTTTCCACGATATCCTCAACATTGCCGGTGCCCTCGGAAACCTGCTCGAACTCCTGGCCAAAGGGGTGGTGACAATCGACAAGGCCCAGGATGATTTGATCGAGATGACGCAAGACCTCATTTCCGAGATCAGGAGCCAACGTGAGCTCCTTGCCGCCGAGAGCAACGAACTCAAGGTGAACCTGACCACGCTCCACTCCCGGCTTTTCCTGGAATGGGTGATACGGACATATCGGAATGCCTCCGCTGCCGTCGAAAAGGAGATTGTCATTGCCGAGGGGTGCTGCGGGACGTTTTTTACCAGCGATGAGATTCTGCTCGGCCGGGTGCTTGGCAACCTGGTTAAGAATGCCCTTGAGGCGTCCGCTCCGGGACAGCGCGTGACCCTTGGTTGCAGCACAAACGGTGCGGAGGTCTCTTTCTCGTGTCACAACGAAGGGGTTATCCCGAGAAAGGTCCAGTTGCAGATATTCCTCCGCTCCTTCACAACCAAGGACCCTGGAAGGGGGGTCGGGACCTACAGCGTGAAACTGCTGACGGAACGCTATCTGCAAGGGACGGTTTCATTTGTTTCCACCCCGGCGGAAGGAACGACATTCACTGCAACGTTGCCGATTGTTCCTGTAAGGCGGGAAGAAGAACGTTGGGCTGGTGCTTGCGGAGAAGAAGGTGTCGGAGGTGGTGCCCCGCTGGGATGCAATCGATGATGGTGAGCTTATCCTTGATGGATGCAAGGGCCAACGCGTGATAATGGCGAACTTCGACGACATCCAATGCGCCTTGGCCAATCGGGAACCGGGAATCCTGCCTGCCGACCGGCGAAGACTTGCTGCCGTGGCGCTTATCCTGCGGAAGGGTACAGTCGGCCTGGAGATACTCTTTATCGAGCGGGCAAGGCACGCCGGCGATCCCTGGTCGGGGGATCTGGGCTTTCCCGGCGGCAAGGTCGAAGCCGAAGATGCCGATCCCCGTTTTGCCGCGGAACGGGAAACACGGGAAGAGATCGGCCTCGACCTTCGATGCGCACGTTATCTTGGCCGCCTCGATGAAATCGTCGGCGCCACCCTTCCGGTCAGGGTGACGTGCTTCGTTTACGGGGTTGTCGAGGAGGTGGAACCGCATCTCAACGAGGAGGTGCATGATGCTTTCTGGGTACGCCTTGCTGACCTTGTCGATCCGGGTCGCCACGTTGAGGTCCCGGTTCGCTTCACCGGGAAGATATTGCGCCGCCCTGCCATCCGCCTGCCGCAACCGGGGATACCCGTACTCTGGGGGCTTACCTATCGACTGGTTACCCAGTTTCTGAAAGTTCTCAATGAACCGATATGCTCCGGTCCATAACCGTATGCCATGACGTTTACTGCAATCCTTTCAGGTCGGAATTTCTGCGGCTAAAGTTTCCCGGTGCGGTGACGATAAGATTAAATACCCATCATATGCTGGTACGAAGGTTATAAGCTGGAGCGGATATGCAGACTTTACCGATTGCCCTGGTTGAAGAGGGGATGGTGCTGGCCCGGGATGTGGTCCGCCAGGATAATCCCAACGGCCCGCCGGTGTGCGGCAAGGGGATGACCCTTACGGACAACCTGCTGGAGCGTCTCAGGACGATGGGGATCAAATCGCTCGTTGTCGAAGGCCATCCCGTCGATGTCGATGGCGAGCAGTCGTTGGCGGAGATGCTTGCAGCGCTGGAGGAGCGTTTCAGAAAGGCGGAGCATGATCCTCTTATGATGAAGCTGCGGGAATGTTACCGGAAAATAATAACCCGATCCATGGAAGGATTCAGCAGTGGACGAGAAGCGGATTGAACTGAGGCAGATTATTAAGGATACCCGGTCGCTGCCGACCCTGCCCGGGATTATCAACAAGCTGAACGCCATGTCCGGCAACAGCAAGACCTCTATTCGGGAGATGGCCAACATGGTTTCGTCGGATCAGGTGCTGTCCGCCAAGGTGCTCCGGCTGGCCAATTCACCCTCCTATGGCTTCCCCCGCATCTCGACGGTCTCCAATGCCATGATACTGCTCGGGGTGGACGTGGTAAAAAGCCTGGTTATAAGCTCTTCCATTTTCGAACTCATGGAAACCAGCGTGGTGGGGCTCTGGGAGCATTCTCTCGGTGCCGGCGTGGCGGCAAACATCATCTGCCGGAAGCTCCAGTTGCGTGACTGCGAGGAGATCTCCACAGCGGCCCTTCTCCACGACATCGGCAAAGTCATCATCAAGATCAAGTGTGAGGATGATTACAGCAACTTGTTGTGTCTGGTTCGCGAGAAGGATATTTCGATGCTGGCTGCAGAAGAGGAACTGCTTGGGACCGATCATGCCGAGGTCGGCGTCTGGCTGGCCAAGAGCTGGTTCCTTCCCGAAAAGCTGTGCGAGCCGATTGCCTGTCACCACGATGTGGCGAAGGCTGACGAGCACGATGTGCGCACCGCCGTAGTACATCTGGCTGACGTGCTCATCAAGGCCAGTGGATTCGGTTTCAGCGGCGACCAGCTTGTCCCGCTCATTCAACCCCTTGCCATGAAGCGACTCGGCATGAGCGTGGACGACCTGGAGCAGATCATCGAAGTTCTCGATGACCGACTGATCGATGTGAAGAACTTCAGCCTTGAGATCCAGGCCGACAATGGTGCGTGACCTCCGCATAACGCTCATTGCCCCGGCGAATGACGATTCCGGCATCCTGAAAATCCGCCTGCAGAGCAAGGGGTACCAGGTGGTCAGGCTGGAGCGCCCTTCCCTGGTGATGGGATATGTCTATGCCGACCCGCCCGATATCTTTATCATCGACCTTTCCGTTCCCGATGTACAGATGCTGGGGGTGGTCCGCGACCTCAGGGGGGACAGCTATTTCAGCACCATTCCGGTCATCGGGCTGGTCACCGACCCTATGGTGGAGGACTTTGACTGGCAAAACTATCAAATAGACGATTTCGTCTCCGTGCCGGTAAAGTATCCCGAACTGTTCAGCCGCATCCGACTCTCCGTGGCCCGTATTCTTCGGGTCTTTGACAACAATCCGCTCACGAAACTTCCCGGCAACACATCTATCCAGCGTGCCATAGAAAAGGCCATCGGCCGGCCGATGGCGGTTTGCTACATCGACATCAACAACTTCAAGCCGTACAATGACGTGTACGGTTTTTCCAAAGGTGACGTGGTCCTCCGTATGCTGGCCCGAATCATGTTCAATGCCGTCAAGGAGTCGGGTGGCGGGTTTGCCGGACATGTGGGGGGGGATGACTTTGTCTTCATCCTGCCGCAGGAGCGGGCGGAGACGGTCTGCAAAACGATTATTGAAAACTTCGACAGGATTGTGAATGATTTGTTTGAAGGTGACGAATTGGTGAACGGCTATTACAAAGCTAAAAACCGCAAGGGTGAAGACGAAAATATGCCGCTGCTCGGGATTGCCATCGCTGTGGTGCCGACCGACAGTCCGGCCATCAACCACTATGGCAAGGTGAGCGAGGTGGCGGCCGAGATGAAGATGCTGGCCAAGAAAAGCGGCAAAAGCAATTACGTTATTGACCGACGTTTGAGATGAGTTGCAGGGAAAAAACTGTTGCAGAGCCCGTTTGAAGTGGTTACAGTAAACCCCTCAGAATAAAAAAGAGGGAGATTTGCCGGTGACACCAACCAGAGAAGAACTGGCCGCAACTGTTGATGTGGCCGAATGGCGCCTGCTGCGAGGGCATTTGGAAAGGGGAGGATTGATCGTCGTCGACCGCGAGCTGGATCTGGTGGAGGCGGGGGTAAGGGTGGCCAATGATGATTCCGCGACCATCGGGAGTTGGATCGAAGCCGGCAAGCTGGCCAAACCTTCTGCCGAACAGATTGCCGAGTGGGATGCTGCCGATGAGAAAAAATTCCGGATGCTGATCATCAGCCCCTACATCCTTATCCAGGATGAGGGGCTTACTGTAGGGTAACTGGGGGGGAACCATGGCTAATGGAGAGGATACACCGCTGTCCTGTTCGAAATGCAGCGCGGTCTGGCAGAAATTCGGCGTCACCAACTGCTGGAGTGGCAATCCCGACACCGCACCGCCGAAGCCCGGCAACTGCCCGTCCGAAGCCTACGGCGACATTATCAGCGCTTCGCTCAAGGAATACGCCGGCGACAGCGACGATGCCAGGATGGCATTAGTGGCAGCGCGGGTAGAGGGGCTTTGCTACCGGAAGGTAGATGGGAGCGATGCTGTTAATGCACGCTGGACGAGGGTGGAAGACACCATCGCCTTTGCCCGCCTGATGGGGTGGAAAAAGATCGGTATTGCCACCTGTATCGGCCTTTTGGATGAAACCGATCGGCTGGTTGCGATCCTCAAGGCGCAGAGACTGGAGCCGCAAAGCGTCTGTTGCAAGGCGGGTAGCATCGACAAGAAAGAGCTGGGCCTGACGGAGGAGGAAAAGGTCCGGCCCAATACGTTCGAGCCTGCATGCAACCCCATCGCCCAGGCCGAGATCTGCAACCGGCTCGGTACCGACATGAACATTATCGTCGGCCTTTGCATCGGCCACGACATGCTGTTCAACAAGCATTCGCAGGCGCCGGTCACTACCCTGGTGGTGAAGGACCGGGTAACTGGCCACAACCCTGCGGCAGTGCTTTACGGGCAGAATTTCTACTACAAACGGCTGCAAAAGCAACCGGTGCTTGTTGGCGACGAGTAGCCGCGAGCGTCCCATCACTTTGCTTTGACGGCGAGGGAATACGTTGCCTCCCGTTTGTGAATGGCCCCTTCGCGGCTGAGGGTGCTGGAGTAGAGGTGGAACGCGTCGACGGGAAATGAGGGGGTTATGAACTCCCGGTGTTTTTCTTCAAAGGCGACGACCCTCGTTTCCTGTATATCCTTCATTCGGGCGATGGTGATATGCGGCGAAAATCGCCGCTCTTCCGGCGCAATGCCGGTATTTATCAACGCCAGCTCCACATGTCTTTGCAGTTCGAGCAGTTCCTCGTTCGTCTCCATCCCCACCCAAAGCACCCTGGCGTGTTTGCCCGGCGGGAAATGGCCGATACCCGTCAGCGCCAGACGGAGCGGCCTGCCGGTAACATTGGCAAGGACATCCTTGATCTGAGCGAACAGCTGGTCATCCACTTCACCGATGAAGCGTAGCGTCAGATGGATTTGTTCCGCCGCAACCCAGTGTGCGCCAGGCAAATCGCTACGCATGTCTGCCACCGCTTTCTTTATTTCATCCGGTAAATCGATTGCCACAAACAGTCTGTACATATGGTGCCTCCTATCTGCGCGCAAGACTTTCCCTGTCCCGCGTCAAATCGACCAGATAACGGCCGTGGTCGTCGACAATAACGGTTCCCATCTCCTTTGACATTGTGTTGAGCCGGTTGATGACCTCCTGACCTTTTTCCCCGGTCAACAGTCTCGGCTGAAAGCTAACCTCGCTGTTGAGGACATTGAGCGGGATCAGCTCCACTTCCTTCACGCCGTCATCCAGGGTGATCCTGGCAATAACGCTCCGGTCCGAGCTGCTGAGGCTGCCAAATGCGTAATTGCCCAGGCTGTAGAAGATGACGGAGCCCTTGTAGCGCTCAATACCCTGCAATACGTGGGGGTGGTGGCCCAGGACCAGGTCGGCTCCAGCATCTACGGCCCGGTGCGCTGCTGCTACCTGGTAGCTTTTCGTCATCGCGGCTTTTTCCGTCCCCCAGTGAAAAGAGACTACCACATAATCGGCGACAGCCCTTGCCCTGGCAATGTCCTCCTGGTAATAAGGCCGAAAGCCGGGGGCGGTGCCGGCCCGCTTGTCTCCGGCGTAGAACTCTTCAGGATAGGTAAGGGAATAGGCGAGGAAAGCGATTTTACCGCCGTTACAGGTGACAAGAGCTTCGCGACGCGCCGTGGCCAGTGTCTCACCGGCGCCGCTGTGTTGAATGCCTTGTTGGTCAAGGTTGTAGATGGTTTCCCTGAGTCCATCGCTGCCAAAGTCCAGCATGTGGTTGTTGGCCAGGGTGAGGATGGAAAACCCTGCCCGTTTCAGCGCCGTTGCTGCTCGGGGATCGGTCTTGAAACGAAATTTTTTGTTCTTGAATTCCGTTCCGTTCAGAGCAAGCGGCGCTTCCAGATTGCCGACGGCGATATCGCCGTTTTTCAGAGCTGATACTGTTGCGGCAAAGGGATAGTCGTAGCCCAGGCGGGCAAATGAGGCACTCGCCTTGCCCGCCAGCATTATGTCCCCTACCGCGTTGACGACAATTTTGCCGGCAAAGGCGGAAGAAGTGTGGCAAAGCGTGGATAACAGGAACAATAGAAACAGCAAAGCGGGCATGGAGTCTCCGATTATTAATCGATGGTTTTGTATAAAAATATTGACTAAATTCCGGGCAAGTGCTAGAAAATATAGCTTCGTTTATCCAATTGTAAAGGCTTTTTGTCATGCTTGACGCTAGATATCTGCGCGAAAATCTGGAAACGGTGGAAGCCCGTCTTAAAACTCGCGGTGCAGGGGTGGACCTGGAGCGGTTCCGTCAACTGGACGGGAGTCGTCGGGAGCTTCTGCAGCAGACCGAGACGCTGAAGGCATTGCGCAATAAGGTGTCCGATGAGATCAGCCGAATCAAGGATAAGAGCCAGGCCCAGGATCGTATCATTGAGATGCGGGAAGTTTCCCAGCGCATCAAAGGCTTGGATGAGGAGTTGAAGGGGGTCGAAGAGGCGCTTGAGTACTTTTTGCTTACGGTGCCGAATATCCCTTGTGCGGCCACGCCGGTTGGCGCTTCTGAAGTGGACAATGTGGAAGTTAAAAAGTGGGGCGAAAAGCCGGTTTTTGATTTTGCTCCTAAACCCCATTGGGAAATCGGCGAATCGCTCGATATCCTCGATTTCGAACGTGGCGCCAAGCTGGCCGGAGCGCGATTCACCCTCTACAAGGGGTTTGGCGCACGGCTTGAGCGGGCCCTGATAAACTTTATGCTCGATCTTCATACGGAGCGTCACAAATATCTTGAAATGCTCCCACCCTTTATGGTAAACAGGGAGAGTATGACCGGAACCGGTCAGCTGCCGAAATTTGAAGAAGACCTCTTTCATATGGAAGGGGTTGATTATTTTCTTATCCCGACAGCCGAAGTTCCGGTAACCAACATCCATCGGGGTGAGATACTTAAGGCTGCTGATCTGCCGCTCTGCTACACGGCCTATACGCCCTGTTTCAGGAAAGAGGCCGGCTCCTACGGCAAGGATACAAGGGGGCTGATCCGCCAGCATCAGTTCAACAAGGTTGAGCTGGTCAAATTTGTCCACCCGGCACATTCATACAACGAACTGGATAAGCTGCTTGACAACGCGGAAGAGGTGCTCCGGCTTCTTGGGCTTCCTTACCGTGTGGTTGATCTCTGTACCGCAGATATAGGATTTTCCGCAGCCAGGACTTATGATATCGAAGTCTGGCTTCCGGGTCAGGATTGCTACCGGGAGATATCTTCCTGCAGCAATTTTGAGGATTTTCAGGCACGCAGGGCTTCCATCCGCTTTCGGGAAGATGAAAAGGCAAAACCTGAATTCGTTCATACCTTGAATGGCTCAGGGCTGGCAGTAGGAAGGACCCTCGTGGCCATCCTGGAGAATTATCAGGAGGCGGACGGTTCGGTTTCCATACCCGGAGCGTTGAGACCTTACATGGGCGGCATTGAAAAAATAGCTTAGCTTTGGAGGAATGGCCGAGTGGTTGAAGGCGGCGGTCTTGAAAACCGTTGAACGAAAGTTCCGTGGGTTCGAATCCTACTTCCTCCGCCAAAAAGCCTGTTCTAGGTTCTAGGTTCAAGGTTTTAAACGTAGAACATAGAACGTGGAACGTAGAACTTGATGTTACGGAGAGATGGCCGAGTAGGTCGAAGGCGCTCGCCTGCTAAGCGAGTATACTGGGAAACCGGTATCGAGGGTTCGAATCCCTCTCTCTCCGCCATTAACTGGACTAGTCGTAACGTTTAACGCAGAATCAACGAGGAGGAGCGTGTGAAGCGAGTGATGAAATTGTTGGTTTTCACTCTGCTGGCTATGGTTGCTGTGGCCGGTTGCACAAAAAAAGAGGAAAAGCAAGCCGTCGAATCTGCTGCACCTAAGGGCCAGGTAACCAAAAAAGAGGCGAAGGTCGTTGTTCCCGATAGCGTTAAGGGTAAGTGGAAGGCTGTTAAAATTGCCGTCACTGATAAGAACACTAAAAAAGATACGGTTTACACCGTGAATATTGGTTCGGAGTTGGCCCTTCCCAATAGCAATCTGACGATCAAGGTGGAGAACTTTCTGCCCCATTTCATGATGGAAGGGACTACATTGACTTCCCAGTCAAATGAGCCGAAGAACCCCGCAGCCCAGGTACGGGTCATTGAGAACGGCAAAGAGATATTCAAGGGTTGGCTGTTCACTCTTTATCCGACCACCCATGCTTTTCAGCACCCCAGATATGGTTTTACACTGGTTGACTTCGTACCAGCCGGTTAGTTTATGCGCTCGTAGCTCAGCTGGATAGAGCAACGGACTACGAATCCGTAGGTCGGGAGTTCGAATCTCTCCGAGCGCGCCATCTTAAAAGGGGCTACAAGTTTTATGCTTGTGGCCCTTTTTCTTGTAGTATATATGTTGACGGTGAATCCTGCGCCCGTAGCTCAGCTGGATAGAGTACCTGGCTTCGAACCAGGGTGTCGGCAGTTCGAATCTGTCCGGGCGCGCCAAAATAGAAAGGGTTGGCAAAATTTGCCAACCCTTTTTCTGTCGATTGAATTAAGCTGAACAGTGGTATTATTTTGTTTGCGAACTGAATCGCATCGTGTGTCCGTTCAATTTATCTTTTGGTGTTATGCCGTTGAAAGTGGAAATCCATTGAATCCATCGGTTAAAGGCTAGTCAGGATAGCATGACTACTTGCCCGGATGCCGGCGGTGGACTTTCTATCCTTCCTTTTTTGCTGCATCGTCCTTGCGCGCTTTAATCTCGATCTCATCCTTTCCCTCTGATGCTTTTTTGAAATTCCTGATACTCTTGCCCAGTGCGTTCCCAATCTCCGGCAATTTCCCCGCCCCAAAAACCACCATAACGATTACGAGTATGACAATAAGCTCCGGCATGCCGAATCCAAACATAGTTGCCTCCACATGATATTTACAAATTTGGTTATTAGTATTACATCGGAAAAGTAAAAAATCAAGAAATTAAGAAAATCCAAGTGTGTAAAAAATGCGAATAAATTAATAAGTTGCACATGAATGGGGAGATAAGTATATTATGCAAGTTAAAATATATTACGATTAGCGCTGGTGGGCATCTTTACCCTGGCGCTTTGTCGTATCAGTATCAGTTGCAGTTGCAATGGATGTTTATGAGGAGTTCCGGAGTTCATCGCATTGACAGTTGTCGAGAAGCACTATTGGTTTCAGTGGCGGGACTAGGGGGCGTTCGTGAGCAGAAAGATTCTACTGGTAGAAGACAATCTCGATGATGAGGCTTTGACTTTGCGGGCACTGCAAAAGATTGATCTTGCGTATGATGTGGTCGTGGCACATGATGGCGTGGAGGCGCTTGATTTCGCTTTTGGTACAGGACCTTTTGCGGAGAGGGAGATGCATAGCAAGCCACGGCTTATTCTCCTTGATCTGAAGTTGCCCAAAATCGACGGCCTCGAAGTGTTGCGATCTCTTCGTTCTAACAATGAGACAAAATCCATTCCGGTTATTATATTTACCTCTTCGAGCGAGGAGCAGGACATCCTCGACAGCTATTATCTGGGTGCCAACAGCTATGTCCGTAAACCGGTTGATTTCAACCAGTTTTGCGAAGCATTGCGACAGATCGGCTTGTACTGGCTCACTTTGAACCAACTCCCGCCATTGCACAAAGGCCTTTGCGCTTCATGATTGCCTGCCGGACAGCGGTTCTCTGAGCATTTTGATCTGCAGAACCGGCTGCAAACAGCAAGGGATCGTGGTACTATCCTTACATGGACAAATTCAAGCTTAACAGCGATTATCAGCCGCGCGGCGACCAGCCGCAGGCCATAGGTGAGCTTTCCGAAGGGGTCGAACGGGGTGACCGTGACCAGGTGCTACTGGGCGTAACCGGCTCCGGCAAGACCTTCACCATGGCGAACGTCATCGCCCGAGTCAACCGGCCGGCACTGATCCTCGCCCCGAACAAGACCCTTGCTGCCCAGCTCTATGGCGAATTCAAGGAACTTTTTCCTCAAAACGCCGTGGAGTTCTTTGTTTCCTACTACGACTATTACCAGCCGGAAGCCTATCTCCCCACAACGGACACCTTTATTGAAAAAGACTCGTCGATCAACGATGAAATCGACAAGATGCGCCATTCAGCCACCCGTAGCCTGCTTACACGCAGCGATGTCATCATCGTTGCCTCGGTATCATGCATTTACGGGATTGGTTCGCCTGCAGCCTATCAGGAGATGCACATATTCTTCCATCAGGGGGACAATGTGGGGCGGGATGAGCTCCTGAAAAGGCTCGTGGAAACACAGTATGAAAGAAACGATATCGATTTTCACCGCGGCACTTTCCGGGTGCGTGGCGACATTGTCGAGATATTTCCGGCACACGATGACGAGAGGGCGCTCAGGATCGAGTTTTTCGGTGATACGGTGGATGCTATTTCGGAGATCGATCCGCTCCGTGGGCAGGTTATACAGAAGCTCTCCAAATGCGCCATCTACCCGGCGTCCCACTATGTGGCCAATAAGGAAACCCTGGAAAGGGCCATAGAGCAGATCCGCCTGGAACTGGAGGAGCGGATTCGCTGGTTCCGGGAGCGAAACATGCTGATCGAGGCCCAGCGCATCGAGCAGCGTACTTTCTTTGATATAGAAATGATGGAAGAGATGGGATTCTGCCAGGGGATTGAGAATTATTCCCGCCATTTCGACGGGCGTTCCGCTGGCGAGCCACCTTATACCTTATTGGATTACTTTCCGAAGGATTACCTCCTGTTCGTCGATGAATCCCACATCACCGTGTCTCAGGTGGGTGGGATGTATCGCGGCGATCGGAGCCGTAAAGAAACCCTGGTCAATTACGGCTTCCGCCTTCCGTCGGCCCTCGACAACCGCCCCCTCAATTTTCAGGAATTTACCGAGAAGCTGAACCAGGTGGTGTACGTCTCTGCCACCCCGGCTGAGTATGAACTGAATATAGCGGGCGGTGTGGTGGTGGAGCAGGTGATCCGTCCCACGGGCCTCATCGATCCTGAGATCGAGGTCCGTCCCGCCTCTGGGCAGGTGGATGATCTCCTTCACGAGGTCCGCCTCACCGTGACGAAGGGTGAGCGGGTGCTTGTCACCACCCTCACCAAACGGATGGCCGAAGACCTGACCGATTACTACCGGGAGCTGGGAGTACGGGTAAAATACCTCCATTCGGATATCGACACCATTCAGCGCATGCAGATCATCCGCGACTTGAGGCTCGGTGAGTTCGATGTGCTGGTGGGGATCAACCTGTTGCGGGAGGGATTGGATATTCCCGAAGTGTCGTTGGTAGCCATTCTTGACGCGGATAAGGAAGGGTTCCTCCGCTCAGAGCGTTCCCTGATCCAGACCTGCGGCCGGGCCGCGCGTAACCTGGCGGGGCGGGTCATCATGTATGCCGACAGCGTCACCAGATCCATGCAGGCCTGCATGGATGAAACGTCAAGGCGCCGCAAAATCCAGAGCGAATACAACCGGAAGCATCACATCACTCCGCAGAGCATAAAGAAAGAGGTCCGCACCATACTCGAATCCGTCGAAGAGCACGATTACTATACCGTGCCGCTGGCAGCAGAGAGCATGGAAGAGTATGCGGCGGTGAAGGACATACCGAAACTGGTGAAAAAACTGCGGAAGGAGATGCTTGCTGCCGCCAAGCAGCTCGATTTCGAAAAGGCGGCGGGATTGCGCGACAGAATTAAAAAGCTGGAGGAACAGGATCTGGCTTTGAAATAAAGGTTCGGCATTACAGGCTGATCAGGCAGACTCACCTGTTTGCTTCTTTCCTCTTTTGCGTCGGCGTCGCTTATGTCTGCGCGGAGGTTCTTCAGACCGTTCTTCTGGTTGGGCCAGATGTGGTTCTTGTAGAAAACGTTCCCACCAGGCTACGATCTTACCCTGTTCGTCGCTCACGTCACAGACGAAGCGCAGATAATCCAACGCATCACGGAAACCGGCTCTGCCGGCGAAAGTTTCGGCATGTCGCCCCGGTATCTTCTGGAAGCGATGCTGGCTCGCCAGTATGTCGCGGATCAGTATTCCCAATTTGTTGGGGACGAGCACCGTTGGGGCCAGCTCTCCCATGAATTCGGCAACCGCCATGTTTACCGCCTGTTGCGGCGGTGCCCCGGCTTGCCTGAACCACGTTGCTTTTTCCTGGAGGTACTGGCCGAACATGAGGGCCAGGAGCAGCTGGGGAGAAACCTTATCCCCGGCCTGGATGCGGCTGTCAACCAGGTCAAGGGCCCGGCTGATCCAGGTGTGGGGAACCCCGTCGCTTTCCCGGGCGAGCCAGTCGTTGAAATGGGGAAAGAGGGCGGCAAAGAGCCCGCTCTGCCGCAGGAGCTGGTAGGTCTTCTCTCCTGCTCCCATGAGGAAAAGCTTCAAGACTTCTTCGTAGAGCCGCGGCGGCGCCGCCTTGGTGATCGTGGCGCTCAGGTCGAGGATCGTCTGCCAGGTCGCCTTCTCGACTTCAAAGCCTAGCATGGCGGCAAAGCGCACGGCGCGAATCATGCGCACCGGGTCCTCGGTGAACCGCACCAACGGATCGCCGATGGTGCGGACGACACCGCGGTTCAGGTCTTCCATTCCCCCGACGTAATCTATGATGGAGAAATCGTCAATATTGTAACAGAGCGCGTTGACGGTGAAGTCGCGGCGAATGGCATCCTCTTCCGGGGTGCCGAAGATGTTGTCCCGCAACACCATGCCGTCTTCACTTTTGAGCAGGCGAGGAGGGCGCATTCTGGCTCCCGGCTCAGTGATTTCTCCGGGAGCAGGTCCCTGCTCCTCTGCGCACGGTTCATCCTGCGATGCAGAGCGGAATGTTGCTACCTCTATGATCTCGTCATGGAAATGCAGGTGGGCGAGCCGGAAGCGGCGGCCGATCAGCCGGCAGTTGCGGAACATCCTTTTGATCTGGCCCGGGGTGGCGTCGGTGACGATATCGAAGTCCTTGGGTTCCCTGCCTAGTAACAGATCGCGCACACCACCACCGACCAGGTAGGCGGTAAAGCCGTTGTCCTTGAGCCGATAAAGCACTTTCACGGCGTTTGGGCTCAGCCAGCGGCGCGAGATGGGGTGGTTGGCACGTGGGATTATCAAAGGTTTGGCCGTTTTCATAGGTTATTACCCTATCACATCTGCAGGATAAAGGCAAAGCGACAGAGTGTGAGGCAATCCATACTTTTTGACTTTTGTCATGTCCCGGGCAGGAAATATCAGCTAGGATGCAGCCATGGAACAATTTACCGGAAAACAGACAAAGGATCTGAAGGTGCTGATAAGCTTCGTGCAGATATTCTGCCGGTCAAAGCACGGAAAAGAGGTGGCCAGGACAGCAGTCGGGCTTCCCGGGGAACTCAGGTCGCGGTTCATGAAAGATGTATGCCTCTGTGGAGAGTGTGCTGCGCTTGTGGACTATGCCCTGGAGAAACGGCGCAAATGTCCGCTCGACCCGAAACCGTCCTGCAAGCATTGCCAGATTCATTGCTACAGCAAGGGATACCGGGGGAAAATCCGTCAAGTCATGGCTTTTTCAGGCAAACGCCTGATCCTTCGGGGGAGGCTGGACTTGTTGTGGCACTATTTCTTCTAGTGCCGTTTATGGTGCTTCACTAACTTTGGATATTGCGAATAACCGGAAATATAAATGCAAGGAGAGTAGAAATGATCAGAAAAATCGTCCAGATCGACCAGGAAAAATGTGATGGTTGCGGTCTCTGTGTCCCCTCGTGTGCCGAAGGGGCAATAAAAATCGTCAACGGCAAGGCGGAGTTGTCCGCCGATAACCTGTGCGACGGGCTGGGAGCGTGCCTCGGTGAATGTCCGCAGAACGCCATCAATATAATTGAGCGCGAGGCGGACGAATTTGACGAGACAGCTGTAGAGACGCACTTGCAGGAGAGCCGGCAGGAAACGGTCGCGGCAGTGCAGCATCATGCGAATCACGGCGGTTGCCCCGGCTCCAGTGCCATGTCCTTTGCGTCGCCGCAACGAAGTTTGAATGATGAAATACCGGCAAACCACCAGAGTCAGCTCGGTCAGTGGCCGGTACAGTTGAGCCTTGTGCCGACCAGTGCCCCTTATTTTCAGAATGCCGACCTGCTGATCACCGCTGATTGCGTCCCGTTCGCCTATGCTGATTATCACCGGGATTTCCTGGCGGGAAAGGCGGTGGTCATCGGTTGTCCGAAACTTGACGATAATCGGTTCTACACGGAAAAACTGACGGAACTGTTTCGCGTATCCTCCATCAAGAGCATAACGGTGCTGCGCATGGAAGTCCCCTGTTGCGGCGGAATAGTCATGGCTGCCCGCCAGGCCCTGGCTGCCGGCGGCAAGGATATTCCGTTCAGGGAGGTTACCATCGGCATTCGCGGGGAAGTATTTTAGAAAGAAACGTAAAAATTTGACAACAAGATAAAAAGGATAATATTTATCTTTTTTGATTGACAAGAGGGGTATCGGCTGGTATTTTTTCATCAGATGTTATTTACTTACCTATACAAAGGAGATACCGAGTTATGAGCATTTGTACTCTTGTTACCCAGGAAGCCCCTGATTTTACCGCTGAAGCGGCTATGCCGGACAACAGTTTTGCCGAGATCAAGCTCTCCAACTACCGTGGCAAGTATGTGGTCCTGTTTTTCTATCCCCTTGATTTCACCTTTGTCTGCCCGTCCGAGATCCTTGCTTTCAATAAGCGTCTGGGGGATTTCAAGGCAAAGAACTGCGAGGTGATAGGCGTTTCCGTCGACTCGAAATTTACCCATCTCGCCTGGAAGAACACGCCGGTCGAAAACGGCGGCATCGGCAATATCCAGTACCCGCTGGTGCAGGACCTGAACAAGGCGATTGCCAGGTCCTACGGCATTCTCTTTAACGAGTCGGTGGCCCTGCGCGGCCTGTTCCTCATCGACCCCCACGGCAAGGTGCGCCACGCAGTCATCAATGACCTGCCACTCGGACGGAGCGTCAACGAGGCACTGCGCATGGTTGATGCGCTCCAGTTTGTCGAAACCCATGGCGGTGAAGTCTGTCCGGCCAACTGGCAGGAAGGGGAAGAGGCGATGAAAGCCTCGACGGAAGGTGTGGCGGCCTACCTGGCAAAGCACGGCAAGTAAGGCATCCTGCAGGCATAAGAGAACGGCGCGAGTTAATTAACCGCGCCGTTCTCATTTATAGCCAGGGGTTCGGCAATGGATGAGCTGCATCTGGGTGATAACGAGATCCTGTTCGGTGCAGACAAGACCGAAGGTATTGTGGCGGCGGAACTTGCCGGGCGCTTCATCCGTCTCTTCATCCGCCGCAAAAACGGGGTTTTCTTTCGTGACGACCCTTTTCATCCCTTCATTCTCGTCGAACAGCCGGCTCTCCTTGCCGGGTTTCCCGGCGGTCACACGATTAAATCTCTGACCGGCAGCGGCGAGTACAAATACATGGCGGAATTCGGCAGCTGGCGCGACTGCATGGCTGCCCGGGACTTTCTTGCGAAAAAGAGCGGCAAAACGCCATCATCCCGTGATGTTCCCTACCTCTATCTGTCGGATCCGGTTCATCAGCACCTGTTGAAAAGCGGCAAGACCCTGTTCAAGGGGACTGATTTCACTAGCATCGGCCGGCTGGCCCTTGATATCGAGACCTACTGCGCCGAGGGGTTTGAATTTTCCAACCCGCAGCGGGAGGAAGACCGGATCATCTCCATTGCCGTAATGGATGAAAACGGCTATGCGGAAGTACTGAACGGTCACGACATGACGGAAGCGACCATGCTGGAAAGGCTTTCAGAGATAATCCGGGAACGGGACCCGGATGTCATCGAAGGGCACAACATCTTCCGCTTCGATCTGGAGTACATCCGGGTGCGGGCGGAACGCCACCGGGTCGGTCTCTGCTGGGGGAGGGACGGCAGCGAGCCGCGTGTCCACCCGTCCCGCTTCTCCATTGCCGAACGAACCATCGATTATCCACGCTGGGACATCTTCGGCCGCCACATCATCGACACCTATTTCCTCCTTCTCATCTATGACATCAGTGCCAGGGAGATGGAGAGCTATGGGCTGAAAGCCGCTGCCCGCCATTTCGGCCTTGCCGCGCCGGACCGCGTCTACATCGAGGGGAATCAAATCAGCCGCCGTTTTGACACCGACCCCGATTCTCTGGCGCGGTATAACCTGGACGACGTCCGGGAAACCCTCGCTCTTTCCCGCCTCCTCTCCCACTCCTATTTTCTCCAGACCAGCATGTTCCCCTATTCGTATCAGAACTGCCTGATTCGGGGGAACGCCACAAAAATAAATGCCCTGTTCCTCAGGGAATACCTGCGGCAGGGGGTAGCGATCCCGAAGTCAGGTGCAGGCGGCAGCTTCGAGGGGGGGTATACCGATGTGCTCGAGTACGGGGTGGTCGGTCCCATCGTCCATTGCGACGTGGCTTCCCTCTACCCGTCGATCCTTATCTCTTATCAGCTTACGCCTGCCCACGATAGCCTGTCCCTGTTTCTTCCTTTATTGAAGGAGTTGCGCGAGTTCAGGTTGACGGCCAAGCGGCTGGCCAGGACAGGGGCAGATCCATTTCGGCGCGACTATTACCAGGCGCTGCAGCAGGCCTTCAAGGTCCTGATAAACTCTTTTTACGGCTACCTCGGCTCTCCGCTGCACAATTTCTCCGATGTCGCCCTCGCAGCCGAAGTGACCAGGCTGGGACGGGAGACTATCAAGACCATGCTTGCCTGGCTGCTTGAACGGGGTGCGCAACCCGTGGAGGTGGATACGGACGGCATATATTTCATCCCCCCCTCCGTCGTTGCAACGGCTGAAAAGGAGGAACTGCTGGTGCGCGAATTGTCGCAGTCGCTCCCCGGAGGCATCGAGGTGGAACTGGACGGGCGATACCGGGCCATGTTTTCCTACAAGATCAAGAACTACGCCCTGCTGGGATACGATGGGAAAATGACCGTCAAAGGTAGCGGCCTCAGATCCAGGGGTATAGAAAAATACCTGCGGGCGTTCATGGAAGAGATCATCAGGCTGCTTCTTGCCGGCGAAGGGGCGAAGGTGGAGGCGGTATACCGGGATTACACGCAAAAGCTGCGCGACCACGAATTCGGCATCTCCTGGCTGGCAAAGAGCGAAACGCTCGGCGAGTCGCTGGCCGTTTATCGGGAAAAGGTTCGGGCGGGGAAGCGTAATCCGGCAGCGGCGTATGAGATAGCCACCAAGTCGCCACGGGAATTCAGGGCCGGCGACCAGATAAGCTACTACATCAGCGGCCGGAGAAAAGGGGTGACTGCCTACGAAAACTGCCGGCCCATAGCGGACTACGACCCGGCCCATCCCGACGAGAATACCGATTACTACATGGATAAGCTGAAGCAGTTGCACAAGAAATTTGCCCGATTTCTACCGGGGGAAAAGTTGCTGTTCGACTGAAGTCCAAAGAGAGTTGGCTTGCCAGCGCAGTATATTTGTGTTAATAAGATAAAATCTATTCAAGTACTTATGGTCAGAAAGGAGTTGCAATGCGGATATTTGCTGTCATTTTACCCCTTGTACTACTTTGCCTTTTCACCATTCCCTCGTTTGCCCAGGAAGCTCAGCAGTCCGAAGCCATTGCCGAAAAGATGGCGTTCAAGCTCGTGCGTGGTGTCACCAATGTGACAACCGGTATTGCTGAAATCCCAAAGCAGTCTTACCTGACAATCCGTGACCGGGGGAATATTGGTTATGTGGTCGGGCCGATCAAGGGGTTTGGCATGGCTATCTACCGGACGCTGATGGGCGCCGTCGAAACGGTATTTTTCTTGGTGCCGCAGCCCGGTTACTACGACCCGATAATCGACCCGGAATATGTCTGGAATGGCTGGGAAGAAAAACGGGTAGAATCGCGCAAGGCGAAAGAGCCTGAATCGGGCGTTAAAAAGGGAGAGTAGCATGTCAGTTAAGCCGTTTTTCTGTGTGGTTGCGCTCTTGTACGGAATCCTTGTTTCGGGGGTGCAGGATAGGGCTTGGGCGGATGACTATCGCACCCTTGAAAATGCATCGCCGCAGGAGGTTGTGGATGCCATGGCCACCAAAGCAGCTCGTGGCATTGCCAACACAACCACCGGTTGGCTGGAGCTTCCCAAACAGATATATCTGACGTTTAAAGAGGATGGGGTGGCAAAGGGGATTACTATCGGGCCGCTGAAAGGGATAGGGATGACTCTGGTCAGGACGGTGTCGGGGGTTGCTGAGGCGGCCACCTTTTTCGTTGCCTATCCCGGTTTCTATGACCCCATTTTTGACCCGGCTTTTGTCTGGCAAAAAGAGTAATCTGCCGGTGACGGTTTAGTGGTGCACCGGAAACGGTAAAGTTAACGAACTGCAGACAATAAAAAAGCCGCATCCGAGGATGCGGCTTTTTCGTCAGCATTGGAAGTGCGAATTACTTCGCAGCAGGAGCTGCTTCAGCAGGCTTAACTTCTTCTTTTTTCTCAGCTTTTTTTGCTTTTTTTGCTTTTTTTGCTTTTTTTGCTTTCTTAACAGGAGCTTTTTCTTCTTTCTTCACTTCGCCGGCAGCAGGAGCAGCAGGAGCTTCGGTTTTTGCAGGCTCAGCAGCGAAAACAACACCAGCGAAAGCAACAGCAACGAGAGCAGCAACGATTGAGGACAGAACTTTTTTCATGGTAAATCTCCTTTAAAAAAATGTATGATGACTTCATTCATAGCAGATACCGTGCCATCATTGTTGGTGCATGTAACTGGTTGGAAAAGCAAGCTATTATGCATGTGAGCTGCAGTTAATCGAATACTCTGACCCGAAATCATCCAGTGTATGCCTCATATGGGGTATTGCGGGCGGGACCGTGAGGGTGGATTTGCTGACGATGAACCGGGCGCAATGTCATCAGTGGGCTGATGGCAGTCAATGGCGGTAGGGCCGGGATAATACCTTGCCAGCTGTTGGCAAAATTTGTTACTATCTACCGGGTCGTGGCGGCGAACTTCCGTCAGGACCTTTATTTTTATGGGGGATTTTTTGCAAAACGATTATTTGCTGTCAGTTGAAAAGCCAGCTCGCTACATGGGCGGGGAAATGGGGGCGATAGTCAAGGAGCGGGCCGATGTGCGGTTTGTCCTGGCGTTCCCGGATGTATATGAAGTCGGCATGAGTCACCTGGGTTTCAGGATACTCTATGCTATTCTGAACGAAATCGATTGGCTGGCTGCTGAGCGTGTTTACGCCCCCTGGCCTGACATGGAAGCCCTGCATCGCAGCAACGGCATATCCCTTGCCACCCTGGAAAGTTCAGTCCCTCTTTCCCGGGTGGACATCCTCGGTTTTACCCTCCAGTATGAACTTTCCTACACCAATATCCTCAACATGCTGGAATTGGCCGGCATTCCTCTCCTGGCCTCGGAACGGGGCGAAGGATTCCCACTCGTCATTGGCGGCGGCCCCTGTGCATGCAACCCGGAGCCGTTGGCCGATTTTTTCGATGCCTTCCTCCTGGGAGACGGAGAAGAAGCGGTAACGGAAATTGCAGTCGTTTACCGCGAATGGAAACGTGTTAAGTCCACGAAGGAGGAACTCCTTGAGCGGCTGGCAAAGATTGACGGGGTCTATATTCCGTCTTTTTTCTCTGTTGACTATGACGCGTCCGGGCGGATCGAGACGCTCAGGCCGCTCAAGCCGGGCTATGTAAAGGTCAGGAGGCGGATCGCCGCTGACCTGAATGGGATTGACTACCCGGGCGCTCCGGTTGTTCCCTTCCTGAAGACGGTTCACGACCGGGTGAGCATGGAGGTAGCCCGCGGCTGTACCCGCGGCTGCCGCTTCTGCCAGGCGGGGTATATTTACCGTCCAGTGCGCGAACGGACGCCGGAGCAGATTCTGGCCAAGATCGAGGAGACCCTGCGTAACACCGGTTACGATGAAGTATCGCTTCTTTCCCTTTCAACCGGAGATTACGGCTGCCTTACTCCGCTGCTCAAGGAACTCATGGAGCGGTATGCCAAGGAGCGTATTGCCGTTTCTTTGCCATCCCTGCGGGTGGGGAGCCTCACCCCGGAGATCGTGGAGGAGATAAAGAAGGTCAGGAAGACCGGCTTTACCCTTGCCCCTGAAGCCGGCAGCGAGCGGCTGCGCCAGGTTATCAATAAGGGGATAACCGAGACGGACCTGCTGAATACCGCTTTTGAGGTCTACAGTGCCGGCTGGCGGCTGATCAAGCTCTATTTCATGATCGGTCTGCCGACGGAAACCATGGATGATGTGCTTGGCATTGCTGAACTGGCCAAACAGGTTAAATTCCAGGGGAAGCGGACCGGCGCCGGCGGTGAGGTCAATGTGGCGGTCAGCAGCTTTGTGCCGAAGCCCCATACGCCATTCCAATGGGAACCGCAGATCAGTTACGAGGAAATTCTCGAAAAGCAGCAGTTTCTGCGCCTGGAGCTGAAAAAGCGCAAGCTGAATTTCAAGTGGCAGGATGCCCCCTTGTCCGTAATGGAGGGGGTCTTTGCACGTGGTGACCGGCGACTCGGTCGGGTGCTGATCGAAGCACGACGGCTGGGGTGCCGTTTCGACGGCTGGGGCGAGCATTTCAGCTTTTCCAGGTGGCAGCAGGCATTTGCCGCAACGGCCATTGATCCGCTCTTCTATCATCGCCGTCGTGACCTTGAGGAGGTTCTTCCCTGGGACCACCTTGAGAGCGGCGTCAGCAGGGAGTTTCTCCGTTCGGAGTTGGAGAAGTCTGCTGTCAGCTCCTATACGCCGGACTGCCGCAGCGGTGTCTGCTCGGGATGCGGCGTCTGCGATTTTGAAATGATACGGATGAGGCTCAATGGGGCCGAAGAGACCTGTGGTGGCGCACCCGTGACGGAATCAGGGCAGCCGGTGGAGGCGGAGCGCATCCGGCTCCGGTTTCAGAAAATCGGCCGGATGCGCTTCCTGAGCCACCTGGAGATGCTCAACCTGTTCATCAGGGCTATCGGCAGAGCCCGGGTACCGATCCGCTATTCCCAGGGGTTTCATCCCCACCCCAAATTTTCCTTTGCCACGGCGCTGTCGGTAGGCGTGGAATCGTGGGCCGAATACATGGATATGGAGTTGAACGCAGGTTTCGGCGCGGAGAGGCTGAAGGAGGCGCTCAACCAGGTGCTGCCCGAAGGTGTGCGTGTCCTTGAGTCCCATGCAATAATGTTGAACAGTGAATCACTATCGGTTATCATGGAAAGCGTGCGTTATCGCGTCATTCTGCCGCCCGGTGCGGGGCAGGATCTCCCCGGCCAGGTGGAGCGCTTCCTTGCCCTTGACACATACCCCCATCGCCGGGAAAAGAAGGGTAAGGTCGTGGCTTTCGACTTGCGACATGAAACGGTTAGCCTTACCGCTTCAGCTGACTGCCTGGAGATGGAGGTCCGGCGCGGCAAACCGTTGGAATTTGTTGCAGCCGTCACCGGTCTGCCGGCTGATGCGCTCGCCGGTGCGAAAATCGAGAAGCTTGAAGTCAATTTCAGAAGCGGCGAAGGGCGAACTGTTGCCGGCGCCGATTGACTTCCGAGACAAACAGTACATATCAATTATACTTGCATAATACAATGAGGTAATCATGGGTAACGAACTGGTCATCAACACCACGTCCCACGAAACCCGCATCGCCCTTATCGAGAACGGCACCATTGCCGAACTCTATATTGAGCGGAGCCGGGTCAAGGGGATCGTGGGCAACATTTACAAGGGTCGGGTCATCAGGGTTCTGCCGGGGATGCAGGCCGCCTTTGTCGACATCGGCCTGGAGAAAGCGGCTTTCCTCTACGTTGCCGACGTCTTTGACGCCATGGATGAGTATGAATCGTTCATGGATGGCAACGGTAAGAAAGACGAGCCGGCAGAGGGGGAAGAGCCGGTGATTCACCCCCTCCATCCCATTGAGGAACTCCTCCAGGAAGGCCAGGAACTCCTGGTGCAGATCTCGAAAGAGCCGATCGGCACCAAGGGCGCCCGCATCACCGCCCATATCTCCCTACCCGGCAGGCACCTGGTATATATGCCGACCGTCGACCATGTGGGTATTTCCCGCCGCATCGAGGATGAAGCGGAGCGGGAGCGCCTCAAGGAGATCGTTGACCGGATCAAGCCGCCAGGCGGTGGCTTCATCGTCCGTACCGTCTCGGAAGGGAAAAGCGAGGAAGATCTTGTTTCCGACCTCCATTACCTGACCAAGCTCTGGGATGAGGTGGTGAAGCGCAAGGATAAGGCCAGCGCCCCGAGCCTGATCCATTCCGACCTGGATGTCACCCAGAAGGTGGTGCGGGACATCCTCACCGAGTCGGTGGAGCGGATCGTCGTCGACTTCAAGCCGGAATACGACAGGATTGTCCAGTTCATCAGCACCTTCATGCCGAAAATGAAGTACTCCATTGAGCTCTACGACGAGGAGGAGCCGATCTTCGACCACTTCGGCCTTGAAGTGGAGATCAGCCGGGCGCTGGGGCGCAAGGTCTGGCTCAAATCGGGCGGTTACATCATCATCGAGCAGACCGAGGCGCTCACCGCCATCGACGTCAACACCGGCCGTTTCGTCGGCAAGCACAACCTGGAAGACACCATCCTCAAGACCAACCTGGAGGCGGTGAAGGAGATCGCCTATCAGTTGCGGCTGCGGAACCTGGGCGGCATTATCATCATCGACTTCATCGACATGGAGAAAGAGGTCAATCGGGAAAAGGTCTTTACCGCCCTCGAAGAGGCGGTCAAGTCGGACAAGTCCAAGACCAACATCCTGAAGATATCCGAGCTCGGCCTGGTGGAGATGACGAGAAAACGGGTCAGGGAGAGCATCGGCCGGATGATGTGCGAGCCGTGTCCGTACTGCGAAGGGCGGGGATACGTCAAGTCGAAGACCACGGTCTGTCACGAAATATTCCGCGAGCTGCGACGGGAGATGCTCGACATCCGCGGCAGCAAGATCATGCTCACGGTCCATCCCCAGGTCGCCGACCTCCTCTACGACGAGGAACGGCGCGGACTTGAGGAGCTGGAAAAGAATTTCAAGAAACGGATCACGGTCCGGGCCAAGCCGGGCTTTCACCAGGAGCAGTTCGAGATCGCCATCAGTTAGATAAATTAAACACCCCTGAACCGCAAAGGACCCAAAGGGCCTAAAACGCCAGGAACGCAGAGAAAACATGATCTTTTTCGAGTTCTTCGCGCACTTTGCGCTTTAGGCCCTTTGCGCCTTCGCGGTTCAAAGGTTTTCTGTATTCAAGGAGAGCATATGATTGGGACCCCTCTGAAGAATAATGCTACACGTATTATGCTGCTCGGTTCCGGCGAGCTGGGGAAGGAAGTGGTCATAGAAGCCCAGCGGCTCGGTGTCGAGGTAATTGCCGTGGACCGCTACCCGAATGCGCCGGCCATGCAGGTGGCCCACCGAAGCCATGTGGTCAACATGCTCGATCGGGAAGAACTTTCGCGGGTGATCCGCCTGGAGCGTCCCGATTACATCGTGCCTGAGATCGAGGCGATCAATACGCCATACCTGCTGGAGCTGGAAAAGGAAGGTTTCGCCGTCATTCCCACGGCCCGCGCCACGAACCTGACCATGAACCGCGAAGGGATCAGGCGGCTTGCCGCCGAAGAGCTGGGGCTCCCTACGGCGCAATACCTTTTTGCCACTTCAATGGAAGAGTTCAGTGCCGGCGTGGAGCGCATCGGCCTTCCCTGCGTGGTGAAGCCGATCATGAGTTCTTCCGGCAAGGGTCAGAGCGTCGTGCGCGATGCAGCCGACCTGGAACGGGCCTGGACCTATGCCATGGAAGGGGCGCGGGGCGCGTCGGACAAGGTCATCATCGAGGAGTTCATCCCCTTTGACTACGAGATCACCCTGCTGACGGTGCGCTACAGCGACGGGACCCGTTTCTGCCCGCCTATCGGCCATGTGCAGATCAAGGGCGATTATCATGAATCGTGGCAGCCGATGGCAATGACCCCCCAGGTATTGGCGGAAGCCGAACGACAGGCCAAGGCGGTCACCGATGCCCTGGGGGGCTTCGGCATCTTCGGCGTCGAGCTGTTCATCAAGGGTGACCGGGTCTGGTTCAGCGAGGTTTCGCCCCGTCCCCACGACACCGGCATGGTGACCATGGTGTCCCAGAACATGTCGGAGTTCGAGCTCCATGTGCGAGCCATCCTCGGGCTGCCGGTGCCGGAAGTGGTCAACCTCGCCCCGGCCGCTTCCCACGTCATCCTGGCCGATGCGACCGTTGCGGAAGTTGCATTCGACGGTCTGGCCGAGGCGTTGTCGGTGCCTGACACCAAGCTTCGTCTGTTCGGCAAGCCGGATGCCCGTCCCGGCCGCCGCATGGGGGTGGCGCTATCCCTCGGGACGGATACGGACGAAGCGCGCAAGAGGGCGGAACAGGCTGCCCATGCGGTGAAAATAGTTACGGTCTGACGTATAACTGTTTGGAGGAATGCAATGATATTTGCCGCGAAGGTTTCCGAGGTTCCACCCTGGGGGAAAAAGGTCGTCAGCATCAACGGCCAGGAGATATTGCTGGTCAACGCCAAAGGGATAATCTATGCCTGCGAGACCGAATGCCCCCACCAGGGCGCACCCCTTTCCGGCGCACTGGTAAAGGATGCGGAACACCTCTCCTGCCAGCGGCACGGCTATCGATTCAATCTTAAGACCGGCGCCTGCGCGGATTTTCCGGAATATACCCTGAAGGTCTATCCGGTACAGGTTCAGGGTGACGATATTATGGTGGACCTCGGTTAAGGGGTGTTGAAAAAAGTCCTTGACTTATAAGTTGTTTTTCGCTATTTTTCAATGCTCTTTGTAAAATCAGGATAAAGGTGGTGAAAGTACATGTACGCAGTAGTGAGAACCGGAGGGAAACAATATAAAGTTTCCGAAGGCGACTTTTTAAAAGTCGAAAAACTTGAGGGTGCGGTAGGCGATACTGTTGAACTCTCTGAAGTCCTGATGGTTGGCGGCGATAAGGTAGCAATCGGAACACCTTTAGTGCCCAGCGCCTCTGTGGTCGGCAAGATTGTCGAGCAGGGCAAGGACAAGAAGATTCTCGTCTTCAAATCCAAGCGCCGGAAAGATTCCAGGAAACTTAACGGGCACCGTCAACTCAGAACCATTTTGAAGATCGAGAAGATCAACGCCTAAGAAATAATTAGAGGACGGCACGTAGAAAACTTCCAGCTCGGTTGCAGGCAGCTGGAACCGGACGGAGCCGTTAGGAGGAGTAGAAAATGGCACATAAAAAAGGCGTCGGCAGTACCAGGAACGGCCGCGATTCAGACGGCCAAAGGCTTGGCTGTAAAAAATTCGGCGGCGAGCATGTCAAAGCCGGCAATATCATCTACCGTCAGCATGGCACCAAGATCCATCCCGGCAACAACGTCGGTTTAGGGCGGGACTATACCCTCTTTGCCCTTATCGAGGGTGTGGTGAAGTTCGAGCGGATGGGACGCGACCGGAAAAAGGTTTCCGTTTACCCCGCCAACTAGCAATTGCTGATATAAGCACATGCGAAAGCCTGGAACCTTTGGTTCCGGGCTTTTGTTGTTTATTTATTTGGGGACAGTTATGAGTTTTATCGATGAAGTGAAAATCCATGTGAAATCAGGGGATGGCGGCGCCGGTTGCGTCTCCTTCCGCCGGGAAAAGTTTATTCCCTTGGGTGGTCCTGACGGCGGTGATGGAGGCAAAGGGGGGAATGTGATTGTTGAGGCTTCCCCGAATCTCTCCACCCTCCTCGATCTGCGCCAGCACCCGCATCAGAAGGCGGGGCGCGGCAGGAACGGTATGGGGAAGGATCGTCACGGCGCCTATGGTGCGGACTTGAAAATGCTCCTGCCGGTTGGCACGGTGATCAAGGATGCTGAAACCGACGAGGTGCTTGTCGACCTGAATGAGCCGGGCATGTCGGTGGTGCTCCTGAAGGGTGGCCGCGGCGGCCAGGGTAATGCCCGCTTTGCCAGCTCCACCAACAAGGCGCCCAAGTTTGCCCAGCCGGGTGAGCCCGGCGAAGAGCGGTGGCTCAGGCTGGAGCTGAAGCTGATGGCCGATGTGGGGCTGCTCGGCATGCCCAGTGTCGGGAAATCATCCCTGATATCCAAGATTTCCGCGGCGCGGCCGAAGATTGCCGACTACCACTTCACCACCCTCAAGCCGAATCTGGGTGTAGTAGCGTACAAGAACTACAAATCGTTCGTCATGGCAGACATTCCCGGCCTCATCGAAGGGGCCCACGAGGGAGCAGGTCTCGGGCACCGTTTCCTCAAGCACCTGGAGCGGACCGGCCAGCTGATTCATATCCTCGATATCTCCTGGATGCCCGACCGCGATCCGCTCCGCGAATACGAGGCGATCAACCGGGAACTGGCACTATTCAATCCTGAACTGGCAGAAAAGAAGCAGATTATCGTTATCAACAAGATCGACCTCCCCGTGGTAAAAGAAAACCTGGCAACCGTTCTCCCCTATTTCGAGGAGCGCGGCCTGAAGGTCTTCCCCATCTCCGCCGCCACCGGCGAGGGGATACCGGCGCTCTTGGACGAGATCGCCCGCAATCTCTGGGGGCAGGCGGAGGAAGAGTGGTAGTGAAGCGGTCGGCAGTTGATGGTCTATGGTGAATGGAAGAATGGAAAAGCCGTGCTCCCCATTTCGGGGTGGCGCGGCTTTTTTGTCCGGTTCGTCATGGAAGACTTCGTCATTGGGCCAGGATGATGTTGTCCAACTCAACGGTTCCATTGCCCACGACCAGACTGCCATGCACTGTGGTGTATCCCGAGTTGTCGGCAAAGTAACAGTCATAGCCCCCTTTCAGGGCAAGGGGGATGCCCCTGTTGATCGTGATGTTTCCGAAGGTCTCTACCCCCTGCAGTTGAAGAACTTCGGAGTCAGCGGCTGCGTCAGCTGCTGACTGGATCGCATCAAAATAGAGAAGAGGTGTTCGCGCAATACGCACCTGCGATGCGACACACGGGGGGGCAACGACCGAAAGTGTCATCGGCCTCAAGGCCGTTTTGCCGGCACTGTCCTGGAGGCTCATTGTAAAGCTGTAATTGCCGATTCCATTGGCGGTCCCTTTGATGCGGGCGGACCCGTCCGCCGAGCTTTCCAGGGAAAGGCCGGAGGGAAGGCTGCCTGATGCAATGCCCCAGGAATAGGGAGCGATCCCTCCCCCGCCGGTGATGAGCTGGTTGAAAGCGACCCCGATGATCACCGGATTAAGGGAGGTATCGTCGATGCCCATAACCTGCATCATGAGGAGCCTTGTTGCGATCTTTCCGGTGCTGTCGGCAACCCTGACCTCGACCATGGTGTCCCCCCTGCCAGTTGGTGTCCCGGAAATTGCGCCGCTTGAGGGATCGATGGCCAGGCCTGAGGGCAGAGTGCCGGATGCTATGGACCAGGTGTAGGGCGCCGTTCCACCTTTGACTGACAGGGCCGCATTGTAGGCAGTGCCCGATGCCCCGGCGGGGAGGGAAGCGGTGGTAATGGCAAAGGCATTCGCATCATTGAGCTTGATCGTAAACGCTCCCCACCCGTTGTCTCCGCTGCCGGTAAGCATCAGATTGCCTAAAGCATCCAGTGCCAGCCGCTCCCCTGCCTCTGTTACGCCACCATCATAGGTTATGGCCCATAGCCTGTTGCCCGATGGGTCATACTTGAGGATAAGGTAATCATAGCCGGCATAGGGGGTGCTCTGTATGCTGCCAATGACATGAATGGAGTTGTTTTTATCAACGGCAAGGCCGTACCCCTTGGTGCCGACCCCTGCTGGATAGGTTTTCATCCAGATGGGGTCGCCGTTGGCACTGAATTTCCTGAGAAAAAGCGTCGGAGGGGAGCCGAGCAGCCAGCCGGTCACATAGACGTCCCCGTTTGCGTCAACTGCAATATCCTGCCCCGCCTCCTCCTGGTTGCCTTTAAAAGCTTTGTACCATTGCAAATTGCCCGAGGCGTCATACTTGATGAGGGGGGTATCAACAGGATAATCCAGGGTTTCCCTGTAGCCGGTTATGTAGACATTACCGGTGGTGTCAACGGTGATGTATGGGTTCCATAGATAGGGGAGCGTGCCAGGTTGTAGCAGCGTGCTCCAGAGCTCATTGCCGGCCGCATCGTACTTGACTGTGAGATAACCCCCGTCGTCAGGAGATCCGACCATGTAGATATTGCCATTGGCATCGCTGGTAATGTCATAGACTATATTTCCAGGGTGTTTCCTTGTCCAGACGATCTCGCCATCAGGATCATACTTGACGAGAAAATACTCCGTTTCCAGTATGCAGGATTGGCAGTTTGGTGCGGTAAAACCTCCCACGTAAACGTAACCATCCCTGTCAACGGTGACTGCTGCCGGTTGATCATACGTACCCTGGCTGTATTTCCTCGACCACAGCTCCTGGCCGGCGGGGCTGTATTTGACCAGGAAAAAGTCGTAATCCTGTCCAAATCCCTGGCGAATGACATAACTGTTGCCGTCAGCGTCAAAGGCAACGTCAGTCATTTTCCCTACCCTGAAACTGTCGGATGAGATGTCGATGCCGGGATATGCGATGTTGTGCCAGGCCTCGGAGATGCCGGCAGGGTAGACAGAGATCGATAGGTCCTTTAAAGCCTTTGCCCCGTAGACATCTGCTGCCTGCAGCGTGAAGGGATAGATGCCAGGTTGGGCGGAGGAACCGGAAAACTGACCAGTTGATGCATCTAAAGTTATTCCGGGAGGGAGACTTCCCGAAATGATGGACCAGCCATAGGGGGGATAGCCTGAGACTGGTACGCTGTCGCTGTATGGGGCGCTCAAGGCGGCATTTGCCGTGTATCCGGCAATGGCAAAGGTAGGATATTCCACCGTGTCCTGCCCCGCCGGAGAGGAAAAAAGCAGTATGGCCTTGGACCCTTTGGGAGTCCATGTTCCAGTGAATATCCCGTCTCCGGCGGCAAGATCGGCGCCGGTTCCATCGTCGGCAAGGGTTATGACCTCTCCCGTGGAGGCCCGCATCACCACGGGGCCAACGGGCAGGTCACAATTGATGCTCAGTGCGGAAACCGTCACCGGAGTTCCCGCGGTAATTGTTGTTGGCAGGCTGAGAGCGGAAAAGACCGGACTGTTGTTGCAGGACAGTGAGCCATTGGCGTTGAGCCGCTTGCCGGTAACCGTCCGCTCGTACATACTCGACACGTTGTCCCCACCCGCCAGGAGGAGGTTTTTTATGGCAATCCAGTCCCGCCCTGGGTCTTGGGCCTTGAGCAGGGCGGCAACCCCCGTGACATGGGGAGTGGCCATGGATGTGCCGGAAAGCAGACCATAGCCACCGGTGATATTCCATTTGTTCTGTGCCGGCAGTGTGCTGAGGATCTTGACGCCCGGGGCGCTGATATCCACACTCCTCCTGCCGTAATTGGAAAAGACCGCCTTGTTGTCATTATGATCGGTGGCAGCCACCGAAATTATATTGGGCAATTCATAGCCTGAAGGATAATGGTTCCATCCGTTAGTAGTCAAATCGGCTCCATCGTTGCCGGCTGCGGCGATGAAGAGAATATCCCTCTGGGCATTGATGGCATCGTAGAGCGCCTGAGAATAGTCTCCTCCCCCCCAGCTGTTGCTGGTGGCAACTATGTTCACACCTTTAGCCTTCAGCCCTCGTATATATTCGAGACACTCCACCGCGCCTGATGTGTCACCGCTGCCGCCGGCGTTGAGGAACTTGCACGTGACGATCTGTACGTTCCAGTTCACTCCGGCAACACCGATGCCGTTATTGCCGACTGCGCCGATGGTGCCGGCGACATGGGTGCCATGGCCGTTGTCGTCAAAGGGCCAGCTGAAGTGATTGAACGTATCTATCCCATATATGTCGTCAGGATAGCCATTGGCGTCATCATCGATCAGATTTCCAGCTATTTCTTCAGGATTTTTCCAGATGTTGTCTGCCAATTCACTGTGGTTGTAATCGATCCCGGTATCGATAACCGCGACGACCACATCCGTGCTCCCTGTGGTGATGTTCCAGGCATCAACGGCATGAATATCCGCACTGGGCGTCCCTCCGGTCTGACCGGTGTTGTGCATGCCCCACAGCTCGCTGAAGCGGCTGTCATCGGGAAGTGCTTCCGCAGTATAGATGAAATTTGGCTCGGCATATTCCACATTGGGGTCCTGCGCGTATTCCCGGATCGCTTCCTCGACCGTCATCCCCTTTTTCAGCTTCACATGATGGATGCGAAGATGAGGAAACTCCTTTTTCTTTGTCGCACCAAACTTGGCGTGGCTCTTCTGTCTGGCCTGATCATCGGTGCTGCTTTTGAACTTGACGATCAGTTCATCTTCCTTACGCTTTGGCTTGTGGTCGTTCTTCCCAGACAGATCCTTCGCCCCCTCCCCCGCGCTCTTTGTCTTTATTGGGGAATCGACCTGTTCCCGTTCAAGGACGGCATGGGCCGAAACGGGACAGAGCATTGCCAGCAGCAAAAGAAACAGAGAAAAACGATGATGGATCCATCTGCATGACTGCATACAATCCTCCGTCGCCGAGAGCACCTGTGCACTCTTGGGAAGAAAATTATTTATAACAAATTAGATTAAACACATTACCGATAAAGAGTATGGGATGTCAATAATATTGATACAGAGGAGGCGGCAAGAGCGCAGCGGTGCATTTAAGCATGCAGGGGATAGCAAAGATTGGGCATCGAACTTACGGGGATTGTTCTGATTTTCATGTTGAATATCGGCTAATTGTCGATCTTTTCCAGAAACTCCTGCGGCGAAACGATTTTTGCCGCACCATAGCTTTCCAGCGCCAGCAGATCCTTGTCGCCGGTCACGATATAGGATGCTTGAGCACTGACGGCAACGGCAAGAAACATGTCATCGTACGGGTCGCGACAGACGCCGTCCGCATTTTCCGCCACATCCACCACATCGAAAAAGGGGAGAATTTCGTCCTCTATGATCGCCTTTATCTCGTCCGCGGTCAGCGCAAACTTCGGGTAGTGGAGCACCTGCCGTAACTCTGTAAATGTTTCCCTGGAAATAACCGGAATGATGAGGCCGTTCTGCCAGAGTTCGACAAGTCTGGTCAGGCGTCCCTTGAAAAGAAGGGCGGAAACGAGCACGTTGGTATCGAGGATAACCTGCTTCACCGGCTCTTCTTCCGTGCCCATGCAACAGCGTTAGCTACATCCCCTTCAGTAATTCCGAGTTTCTCCATCTTTTCTCTGATGCTTTCCAAAGATGTGGCGATCGGCGTCACCTTAACCGGCACCAGGACTATCCGGTTCCGTTCCACCTTTGCGTCGAATAGATCGACTCCTGGAAATTTGTCGGCGATTTCCTTCGGCAGGGTTAATTGGTTTTTGGCGGTTTTCTTTGCTAGCATTATCCTTACCTCCTTACAGTAAGGATATCTTAAAATACCCGAAATGACAACTTTTCGTTCACCTTTCCGGATTGTTATTAGGCTTGTGGCATAGAAAGAGCCATTTCTCCCGTGCTGCCACTAGTCAGGCGGTTTCCACTGTTGCCTTATACCAATAGGCTGCAACGATGCCGTAAATGAAATTCAAGCCGATGACGACCATCGGTGTCAGAGTCCCAAAGCCAAGACCGAGAAGGCCTTTACCCATATTTGGCAAGACCATGAAGAGCATCATGGCAGATGGCAATAGACTGAATAGGCATCCACGGAGAATAGTTCGATTTTTCCACAAGGGAAGAAGTAACAAAAGCATCCATATGCCACCCCAGACCATTCGCTGATAAAGCCAGGGGGCGGTAAATTCCGGCTTCATACTGACTCCCAAAAGGTCACTTATTCCTATCTTGCCTAAAATCGTGATGTTGATGCTATCGACCAACCCTCCAATGGCACCACCGGTAAATGCTCCACTCACTTTTCGAATCATAATCCTGGCCTCACGATATTTTTTTGGTGAACTTGGGGGAGATGCCGCAATTTTCTAACAATCCGTTCTTCTTGCCAATATAGCCTTTGCATGCTATTGTACAATATCTTGTCATTTTGGAGGTCATCATGCATGCAATCACATACAGCGAAGCACGTCATGCCCTTAAGGACGTCATGGACGAAGCTTGCAGCAACCACGAACCGATCCTGATCACGCGTCGTAAGGGAGAGAATGTAGTCCTGTTAAGCCTTGAAGACTACGAGTCCATTATGGAAAGCGAATATCTGCTTTCCAGTCCTGCTAATGCAGCACGGCTAATGCAATCTCTTGAAGAGGCACGGTCCGGCAAGCGAACCCCCATGGATACTCTTGGGCTATGAATGTTACGTTCACACCGACTGCTCTCGACGACCTGCGCTATTGGCTTAAGACCGATAAACGCCAGGCCGAACGGATCTTGGCGCTTCTTGAAGAAATTCGGCGAACCCCTTTTGATGGAACAGGAAAACCAGAACCCCTCCGTTTTCAGCTTGCCGGTTGCTGGTCCCGCAGGATTGACAGGGAACATCGCCTTGTATACCAAGTGGAAGAAAGTGAGATTGTCGTTATCGCCTGTCGCTATCACTACTGATTCCATCAATCAAACCGTCCAACTTATATCACGGATAAAATACAATGAAAATCTTTATTGAAGATTTCCAATTGTGACGGCGCAGTCAAGGACAATGGCTGCTCATGCCCATGGTCAAAAAGGTTGCTGCACGGGAAGGTCAACAGGGTCAGCGGAGGATGGAGTCGATCAGCCTGAGGAGCGGAGATGGATAGATGCCCACTGCGAGAATTACCAGTGCTGCGGCGGAGAGGGCGATGGACTCCGTCATGGATGCCGATTTCCGCGATTCAGGCGCATCTCCGGCGTGCATGTAGAGGTTTACCACCACCCGCAGGTAGTAGTAAGCGGAGACTGCCGCCGCCAGGATGCCGACTATTGCCAGCGGAATTTCTCCGCCCCTGAAGGCGGCATAAAAGATGAAGAACTTGCCGATGAAGCCGGCAGTCGGCGGGATACCCGCCAGGGCAAACAGGGCAAGGGCCAATATCCCTGCCTGAAACGGCCGGCTGTAGCCGACCCCCCGATAATCCTCCACATTCTCCATTCCAACCGATTCCGTCAGGGATGCCACGGCGCCAAAGGCGGCCAGGTTCATGGCCGTGTACACCACCACATAGAGAATTACAGCGGCAAAGCCCTCACTGCTGCCGGTGAGGAGCGCCAGCACCAGGTATCCCATCTGGGCGATGGAAGAATAGGCAAGCATCCTTTTCAGGTTGGTTTGCAGCAGTGCGGCCAGGTTCCCCACCAGCATGGAGAGAAGAGACAGCCACCAGAGCGGCGTATGGAGGGTTTTAAACCCGCTGCCGGAAGGTAATAGCAGCAGGAGGAAGGCTATGGCGGCACCCTTTGAGGCGGTGGAGAGGAAGGCGACCACCGGCGTCGGTGCTCCCTGGTAGACGTCCGGCGTCCAATGATGGGCCGGAACCAGGGAGATCTTGAAGGCGATGCCGATCAGCAGCAGTCCCCACCCGGCCAGGGCGATGGGGTCTTGAGCACCGGCCGAAAGCGTCAGGCGCACGACCTCCGGAATGGCGAGGGTTCCGGCTGCGGCATAAAGAAGTGCGATGCCAAAGGCGATGCAGGCTGCGGAGATGGCCCCCAGAAGGAGATACTTGAGTCCGGCCTCGGCCGATTCGGCGCGGTTGAGATCGATGGCGACCAGGATGTAGAAGGCGAAGGTGAGGGCCTCCAGTCCGAGGAAGAGGATCAGCAGGTTGGCGGATGCGCTGACCACAGCCATGCCGAAGGCGGCGAAGATGACGGTGGCCGGGTATTCTTCTCCGCTTATGTCGCGCCTCACGTTGTGGTCGTGGGAGAGGAGCAGGGTTGCGGCGGCGGTGAGGGAAAAGAGCACAGTGAAGAAGCGGGCAAAGGGGGTAAATGCCACGCCGAGAGTCTGGGAAAGCGCCGCCGGCTGCAACTGGAGTGCCCAGAGCGCAGCGCCAACGCAGGCGGCAACGCCGACAGCCGTGCCGTAGCGTCCCGGTACGACCGCGCCGAGCAAGAGTATCAGCAGTGAAGCACCGGCAAGGATGGCGAGCGGCATGATTATCCAGATATCGGCCACGGTCATTTAGGAACTCCGTTAAATCCAAAAACTGCAATTAGCCACGAATGACACGAATAAACACGAATGTTTTTAACCCCTTGTCAAGTCGTGAGTAGTCACCGATCTGGTGAGTGCCTTCTGCATGACAAGAGCTTGTATATTCGTGCACATTCGTGAAATTCGTGGTTAAAATGCTTTTTCCAGGTTAAATCAGCAAATCGTTAACAATTACAAAGTAAGGCAAAAAACAGTGCTTCTGTAACTCCGGCAAAAACTATGGGTTCCCTGTCAGCAATGTCACCGGGACTTTGATCAGCTCCAGCAACGGTGCCGGGTGAATCCCCAGATAGACGGCGATCAGCGCCAGCACCAAGAGCAAGCCACCCTCGCGGAGGGAGAGGTCTGCCAGAGCGAGCGTCTGCCGTTCCTCGACGAAGAGCAGTTCCTGCACCAGTCGTATCGTGTAGACGAGTGACAGGACGATGCCGCTGAAGGCAAACACCACGGCCAACGGGGTAACGCGGAAGCTCCCGGTGAGAACGAGGAACTCGCCGACGAAATTGTTGAGACCGGGAAGTCCGGCAGAGGCCATGGCGAAGAGGAGAAAGAAGAAGGAGAAAACCGGCACCTTGCCCCACAGTCCGCCGTAGGCAGCGATTTCCCGCGTATCGGTCCGTTCGTCGAGCATTCCCACCAGGGCGAAGAGGGCGCCGGTCGTCACCCCGTGATTGACCATCTGCAATACCGCGCCGGACAGCGCCACCGGCGTCCAGGCAGCGATGCCGAGAGCCACGAACCCCATGTGACCGACGCTGGAATAGGCCACCAGCCGCTTCATGTCTTTTTGCGCATAGGCAATCCACGAGCCGTAGATAATGCCGATCACCGCCAGGGTGAAGATGATCGGGGTGGCGGCCTTAGCCGCTGCCGGGAAGAGGGGATAGCCGAAACGGATCAGTCCGTAAGCGCCGGTCTTCAGAAGCAGGCCGGCGAGGATCACGCTCCCCGCGGTTGGTGCATCGGTATGGGCGTCGGGAAGCCAGGTATGTACCGGGAAGAGCGGCACCTTGATGGCGAAGGCGAGGAGAAAGGCAGCGAACAGCCAGCAGCCCATGTCCGGCGCAATCCGTGTATGGAGCAGGGAAGACAGGGCAAAGGTGTACGTGCCGCTTTGGGCCCCATGGATCAGATAGAGGCCGATAATCGCCAGCAACATGAGGAGCGAGCCTGCCAGGGTGTAGAGGAAAAACTTCACCGCCGAGTAGATGCGGCGGCCATGCCCCCATATGCCGATGAGGAAGAACATGGGGATGAGCATCACCTCCCAGAACAGGTAAAAGAGGAACAGGTCGAGGGAGAGAAAGACCCCCATGATGCCGGTTTCCATGACGAGGATGAGTAGGTAGTGCAGCGCCACCCGTTCCTTAATGCTCTGCCAGGAGACGATCATGGCGACGAGGGTGATAAAGGCGGTGAGGATCACCATGAGGAGGCTGATGCCGTCCAGGCCGAGGGTGTAGCGGATACCGAACCGTTCGATCCAGGGGAGGTCCTCCAGCAGAAAAAAGGAGCGGAGCCTCGTTGTGGCTGATGTGGCCGTTACGTAGAGCCAGCTGGCCAGCGCCAGTTCCAGAAGGCCGATCCCGAGCGCAATGGGGCGGACAACCTCGGGCCGTTTCCGAAACGGCGCGAGGAGCAGGCACCCGACAAGGGGGAGGAAGGTGAGGATTGTCAGAATTGGGTAGTCGTTTAGCATGTAATTCCTTGTAGTGGCACCCCTTGCGGGTGCTCGGAATCGGCAAAAAGGTAAAGCGGATACCCGCAAGGGGTATCCCTACATCAGACCATCCATTCGTCAGACTGTTTCATGTCTGTACGGCCATGATTCACGGGATTTTCCCAGTCCGATTCCCATTGCAGCGGATTGTCGGCAATATAGGTGCGGATGCGGTTCAACTCCTGTTCGTTGCGAATGACGTGCTCGTAGTAGTTGTCTTGCCAGAACTTACCCCTGGCGTTGATCTCTCTTGACTTGATGACCTTCAACCACGCATTCACGCTCAGTGATTTAAACGCTCCGACGATGTTACCCAAACCCGCCTTTCCTACCATGATCTGCTTTTGTAGGGATACCCCTTGCGGGTATCCTGGTTTCAGGCATCCTTCCGGTTTGTTTCCCATCCCGTCCCCAATAACGATGATCCCATGGAAATGATTCGGCATGATAACGTATTCATCAATGACCGCACTGGGAAATCGCTCCGGAATACCTTGCCATTCCTTATCCACAATTCTCGCCAATTCCGGGTACTGTGAGAAGCAACATTCGCGGCCGAAGGAGCACAATGTCACAAAATACGCACCATTCTGTGAGTAATCGTAATGCTTGAGGCGAATGGAGCGGCGATGATGTATTTCGGGATTATATGCCATTACAAATCATCCTGTAGGGGCATCCCTTGTGGGTGCCCGGAATCCGAAAACGATACGCCGGATACCCGCAAGGGATATCCCTACATCAATCAGACCATTTATTCTTCAGTTTGTTTCATCTGATATTGACAATCGTCTCCTTTTGATTGATATCAATAAATTTAATCTTCTTGAACTTGGCCTTTTTTGCATCTCTATAGACTCCTGAGCCTAAAACCTCTTTGATTCGATCATCAGTGATTCGGACCATTGATATTTGCAGGGTCTCGTTTTTCGGATCTTGAACGCTTAATAGCGCCATGCCATATCTCTGGTTGAGAATCGACTCGTAGTATGTGGCTACCGCCATTTTTCGAGGGAGATCCTTGTTGGACTTTTCTGCATAAGCAGCTGGGTGAAAGATTGTTCCAATAAATATCGTCAGTCCAAATAAGCAACATATGATTCTATTTAGTTTTAGTTTAAAACAGTGCAATAGTATCGCCATGTTCTTCATTGTTTCTTTTTACAGACAATGCTAGCAGCAGCCTTATGATAATCAGATGGCGTTAAAGGTCCAACCCATTCTTTGGTCCTGGTATTCAGACTCCATGTCATGCCGCTATCGCAATGTATCCGATCCCCCCTGTGTCAGAATAGTTGTCGCCTCAGATGGGTTGTTTAGCCACGGTCTTTCGAGCTGAATTGCAACGAGCGTAGCGAGCTTGCGATTCAGCTCGAAAGACCGGGACCGGCAAAAGCCGGCGACCCGTATTTTTTCAACATCTGGGGGCAGCAAGGATCTATAATGACATACACACAAGGATTCAAATCCAGCCTGGTTCGCAAGATGGCCTGCCCTAATGGCGTCTCGGCCTCAGCTCTATCCCGAGAAGTGGGAATTCCCCAACAATCACTCTCTCGCTGGCTTCGAGACGCAAATGTCGTGAATGAATCTGGTAACTCCCCAATTTCTGAAGCACCATGGAGAACAATGTCCCCAAAGCGCCCACAAGACAAGTCTGCCGAAGAAAAGCTCAAAATCGTCATCGAAGCCGAGACGGTTGCCGAAGATCAACTTGGCGCCTTCCTGCGTCGCAATGGAATTCATGAAGCACAGTTACGCGAGTGGCGCGCCATGATGCTTTCGGGGCTGCAAAAACCGTCTCGGCCTTCCTCAAAAACATCAGAGGAAACTCGCAAAATTCATGCACTGGAAAAAGAATTACTGCGCAAAGATAAAGCATTGGCCGAGGCCGCCGCGATTTTGATCCTCAAAAAAAAAGTCCAATCGATCTGGGGGGGCGAGGACGAGCCCACGGACAAGAGGAACGGCAGATGATCGGGCAACTTATTGAAGAGGCAACCCATTCCGGAGCGAGACTTGAATCGGCCGTTGTCGCCATCGGGCTGAGCATTCGCACGTTCCAGCGTTGGAATCTCCAGGATGACGGAGCAGATCGGCGACATGGGCCAGTCGCAGAACCGGCGAACAAGCTGGCTCCGTCGGAGCGGCAGAACATCATCGATATTGCAAACTCCCCGGCGTTTCGGGATATTTCGCCGAAACAGATCGTGCCGCAATTGGCCGATCAGGGAATATACGTGGCGTCGGAATCGAGTTTCTACCGGGTGCTCAAAGACGATGGGCTGATGACTCACCGGGAACCCTCCCGGCCCGCCACCAGCCGCAAGCCAAAAGAACATGTGGCTACCGGTCCTTGCCAGGTCTGGTCATGGGACATCACCTACTTGAAGAGCCCGATTCTTGGGCAGTTCTTTTATCTCTACATGATCATGGATGTCTGGAGCCGCAAGATCGTAGCGTCCACGGTGTTTTTAAAAGAATCCAATGACTATAGCGCCAGGCTGTTTCTGAAAGCCTGTATCAGGCTCGGCATCAATCCGGAAGGCCTGATTCTTCACTCCGACAACGGCGGCCCGATGAAAGGGGCGACCATGCTGGCTACTCTCCAGCGCCTGGGCGTAATTCCTTCCTTCAGCAGGCCACAGGTCAGTGACGACAACCCTTTCTCAGAAGCGCTGTTCCGAACCATGAAATATAGACCTGGTTATCCGAGTCGGCCTTTTTCAAGTCTGGCAGCGGCCCAGACTTGGGTTGATGGTTTCGTCGCTTGGTATAACACGGAGCATCTGCACAGCGGCATTCGCTTCGTCACCCCGGACGATCGCCACTTCGGCCGGGAGAAAGCCATCCTGTTAAACCGCCGGGAGATATACGAGAAGGCCCGGCAACAAAACCCAAACCGCTGGTCAAAAAACATCCGAAACTGGGAGCCAGTGGAAACAGTTTATCTTAACCCTGAACCAACGGCGGAAGTCGAACTTCTTGACGCCGCATAAAAATTCAACAGAGGCGACAACTACCTTGACACCCGCCGGATCTGTCCAATAGTACCATCCTCCATATGCGGGAATACAGAACTCTATTTGATAAACCTTAGCTTTAATTTTTTGGCTCCTCGACGAATTGAGTGGGTAGCCTGGGCCGGGTTGATGTAAGATAGGCCACCATCACTCAGCCTGGAGGTTAGTAATCGCTATGAATCCTGAAGATCTTTTTGGTGCTGCTCTTGGAATTGCCATCCCGTGGAAGGTTACCTCTGTTGACTTCAACAAGAAGTCAAGTCGTTTGGACATAACCATCGACTTCCAGCGGGGAGCCACCTTTCCCTGTCCGGTCTGCGGAACGTTGTCACCAGTCCATGACACCACGGAGAAAGAGTGGCGGCATCTGAATTTCTTCCAGTACGAAGCCTACCTTCATGCGCGTGTTCCACGGGTAAAGTGCCCTAACAGCGACTGCGGCGTGAAGTTGGTCCAGGTACCCTGGGCTCGCGCAGGCTCAGGATTTACGCTGCTGTTTGAGGCCCTGGCCATGACCATGGCTCGTGATTTGCCGGTGAAGGTCATGAGCAGGCTGTTTGCCGTTACCGATACCCGTCTATGGCGGTTGATTCAATCCTATGTCGAGAAGGCAAGGGCCGCAGAAGACTTCTCCGAGGTGAAGAGGGTCGGTGCGGATGAAACCTTTGCCGGGCGCAGTCATGACGAGAAATTCGTCACCTTCTTCTTCGACCTCGACATGCATAAGCTCTTGTTCGGCACGACGGGAAAGGACAACGAAACAGTCAAGAGCTTCGTCGCGGACCTTAAGTCACATGGCGGCGATCCTGATAGCATCACAGACGCTGCTATTGACATGTCCAAGGCATTCATAAAGGGTGTCAAAGAGCAGTTGCCCCATGCCGTGGTCACCTTCGATAAATTCCACGTCATCAAGCTTATGAACGATAAGCTTAGTAAGATAAGGGCTCAAGAAGCCAGGTTATTTCCTGAAATCCTGAAAAAGAGCAGAAACCTGTTCCTCAAAAATCCAGAGAACCTGACACCGGAAGAGGAACAGCGCCTGGATGCCATTATCACCAGTCAAAGCTTAAGGAGTACGGAAGCTTACATGCACAAGCTGAACCTTCAGAACGTCTATTTTGCTTCAAGCCGAACGGAGGCAGAAACCCTGTTGACCAAATGGCATCGGAAAGCCGCCGCAAGCTCAATCCAACTCATCAAGAACATGGCCGAATCTGTAAAAGAGCATTGGGATGGCATTCTGGCACATTTTGAAAGCGGCCTGACTAGCGGCTTCATTGAGGGCATCAACAGCCTAATTCAATCAGCCAAAACTCGGGCACGAGGCTATCGGAATCCTGACAACTTGATCTGCATGGCTTATCTGGTTGCAGGCAAGCTCAACCTAAAGTCGCTATTCCCTCTACCCACTTGATTCGTTGCAGAGCCAATTTTTTTGACACTTTTGAAATTCATATAATGCAAATCAGTAACCTGTTTCCAATTCTTGCCGCTTGGTCCTTCCGCGCGAATATCCTGAGCACTTGTCTCAAGGCAACTAAACGAACACGCAAAAAAGGCTAACACCATTAAGATGATTTTCATGTTATACCTCCTTGCTTTTTCTACGCTACCAACTGGGCTAAGCGCATCTGCTGGAGCCCGTTGTTAGCACCTAATGATAATTGCCAGCACCAAGAACGATAAAGCCGATAGAATGCCTATCAGTGTGAGAATTCTCGTTACTCTCTGATATGGTTCAGCTCGCCACAGCTGCAAAGTCTGACCTAGATCACGCCATCCAGAGAACCTTTTGCCCTTCTGTTTAAAAAGTTCGAATGCTTTGCCCGCAGTCTCGTCCCTTTCCAACTCCAGGATAACCTGTCTCCATGACCAAGTCGTTCGACGGATGCTCTGTGCAACCAATACCCAGAGAATGGATAGGCATGCCGAAGCAAGTAGCGGTATGCGAATAGGCAATATACTCTGTAGTTGGTTATAGAGGACGAACACAGATGTAATGGAACCAAAAAAGAATAGCGCCCACTGGTTCCATCGCGAGTGTTCGCGCTCATACATCTGAATTGCTATTTCTCTTTCGGTCTTCATAATTTTCATTCGTGTAGCTTCAGCGAACTTCAGCAAGGACGTAGTTGATTGATAGTTGATTTGGCCATTCAGATACAAATGTCAGTCAATTAATTCAACTAGATCCCGCATAGTCTTACTTAGATTCGTTATCTATTATTAAGTTTGTTGAACAATATTTTTTCATATTTATTTGCATAACCAAAAACATAAGTATCATACCAATACTCAAATGTTCCAGTATTTATCAGGCATTTCCATGGTGGCTTCAGAGTCGCAGAGGAAGAAAGTGCTGGCAAAAATACAAGAACAACAAAGAGCAGAAAGGTTCTTTTCATCTCTACCCACTCTATTCCCCACCCTGCGTTAAAACCACCCAGGCGAAGTATGCCACAATCAGCCCAAGCCCAGCCGCCAGCGAGAGAAGATAGACCGACACCCTCCCGGTGGTCCAAGCACCGAGCCTCTCCCCCGACTTGCCGAGAAAAAAGGCCAGCCGGTCGAGTGAATCGTCGATCATCCCTTCATCCACCCGTTCCCAGAAGATGCGGGCGAGGGCTTCGTAGGGGCGGATGAAAAGGAACCGGTAGAGACTGTCCGCGTACCAGCCGTTGAGGAGGAATGCGGTCAGCCCTGCCGCCGGCGCCACTGCTGCGACAAGCCGTTTTTCGCGCCGGTCGCCGCCATAACGGCGATGGACGACGGCAAGGCCGGCCAGCGCCAGAAGCGCGGCGATTCCCTGGAGCGCCAGCTCTTCCCCGTGGGAAACCGATGTCGTGCCTCCCTTGACGGTCGTTGCCAGGAACTGCCCGAGCCACCCCCCGGTCAGGTATTCCGGCAGATTGATGATGCCGCCGAAAAGACCCAACAGGGCGAGGGGGATGAGGGTCCATTCCATCAGGCGAGGAACGTGCAGATGCTGAGCTTCCCCCTTTGACAAAGGGGACCCAAACGGCGGGCCTAAAGGACTGAGGGGGATTTGTCCATGACCGGCCGTAGAAATCCACCCTAACCCCCCTTTCTCAAAGGGGGGAATCTGTTGCGTTCCCCCGAATACCAGGTAAACCATGCGGAAGGTGTAGACCGAAGTCAGGAGAGCGGTAAAGAGGCCGAGCAGATAGAGCCCGCCGTAGAGGAGTCCGCCTTTTCCCCAGGCTGCTGTGAGAATCGCATCCTTGCTGAAGAAACCGCCGGTGAGCGGCAGTCCGGCCAGACAGACGGCACCGGCCAGGAATGGCCAAAAGGTGAGGGGGAGGTTCCTGCGCAGCCCCCCCATGCGGAAGATGTCCTGTTCATGGTGGAGCGCGGTTATGACACAGCCTGCCGCCAGGAAGAGCAGTGCCTTGAAGAAGGCGTGGACAAGGAGGTGAAAGGTGGCGGCGGTAATGGCGCCACACCCCACCCCGAGCATCATGTAGCCGATCTGGCTGATGGTCGAGTAGGCCAGAACCCGCTTCAGGTCCCGCTGGGCAAGGGCGCAGCTTGCCGCGTAGAAGGCGGTCAGCCCGCCGGTTAAGGCGATGGCTCCCTGCACCGTGGCCGATGCCCCGATGAGGGGGAACATGCGGGCGAGGAGGTAGACCCCGGCGGTCACCATGGTGGCGGCGTGTATCTGGGCGGAAACCGGCGTGGGGCCGGCCATGGCGTCGGGGAGCCAGACCATGAGCGGCAGCTGGGCCGATTTCCCCATGGCGCCGATGAGGAGCAGAAGTCCCAGGGCGGTGATCACCCCGGCCGGCATGAGAAAGCCGAGGCCGTTCAATTCAGTGATGGAGACCGTGGAAAAGAGTTGAAACATCCAGACAACGGCAATGCCGAAGGCGGTGTCGCCGATCCTGGTGACGATGAACGCCTTGCGACCGGCGGTGGCGTTTTTCTCCTCCCGGTACCAGAAACCGATCAGGGCGTAGGAGCAGAAGCCGACCCCCTCCCATCCCAGGTAGAGGAGTGGCAGGTTTTCCGCCAGCACCAGCACGAGCATGGCGAAGACGAACAGGTTGAGGAGGGCAAAAAAGCGGGCATAATCGGGGTCGTCCGCCATGTAGCCGACCGCATAGACGTGGATCAGTCCGCAGACAAAGGTGATCATGAGGACCATCACCAGCGAGAGCGGATCGAGATAGAGGGTGATTGGCGCCTTGAAGTCGAAGGCCGCCAGCCAGGAGCCGAGCTCCACCTTGAGCGGCGCCCGGTAGGCGACGAAGGCCGACAGGCTGCAGACGAACGACACCCACACCACCCCGCAGGCGAGGGTCTCTGCGATGCGGCGGGGCAGTTGCCGGCCGATGACGGCGTTCACCACCCCTCCGAGGAGGGGGAGGAGGAGTATGAGGGCAATGTAAAGTTTCATTGAGAACCTTAATGGGACACGGTACAGGCGGACAAGTCGGATCAAACCTGATCAAACAGAATCAAAATCTTATGGTATTTGTTTGATCCGCCTTTTCAGATCTGATCCGCGTCCAATTGCCTTTCGTTTTTCTCTCTTGACGCTTTGAGTTATCCTTTCATATCACTGAATTCATCCGCGTTCACCGTCTTCTTCCGCCGGTGCAGGTAGACCACCAGCGCCAGGGCCAGCGAAACCTCGGCGGAGGTCATGGCTATGATCATCAGGGCGAACACCTGGCCGTCAGCTGCCCCCCACCGGTTAGCACCACCGACGAAGGCGAGCATGGCGGCGTTGAGCATGATCTCGATGCCGATCAGCATCATGATGATGTTGCTTCGCCAGACCAGAACACAGGTCAGCCCGAGGACGAAGAGTATCCCGGCGAGAATCAATACATGTAACAATGGAACTATCATCTCAGCACAAGCCTGTTTTCAGTAAATGAGTGAACGAAAGAGGACTGGGGAATCAGGATCGAGGAACGAGGGTCTCGAACCTCGAACCCTGAACCCTGAACCCTGAACCCTGAACCCTGAACCCTGAACCCTGAACCCTGAACCCTGAACCCTGAACCCTGAACCCTGAACCCTGAACCCTGAACCCTGAACCCTGAACCCTGAACCCTGAACCCTGAACCCTGAACCCTGAACCCTGAACCCTGAACCCTGAACCCTGAACCCTGAACCCTGAACCCTGAACCTCGAACCTTGAACCTCGAACCTCGAACCTCGAACCTCGAACCTCGAACTTGTATCCTCATCGGCGTCTCCCCAGGTATAAGGCCCCTACCAGCGCGAAGAGGAGCTGCATGGAGATTATCTCGACCGCAATGCCGTATTTACGGAACAGGACGCGACTGAAGTCCCTGATGCCCACATATGGCAGTTTTCCGATCACGGCCTGCTGCTGTGCGGTTAACAGGGCGATGATCGCCGCCAGGATGATTCCACCGAGAAGCAGGGCGGGCCACCAGTCGCGCATGCCTGGCAGTGCCACCTTTTCCGGGTGCCCAAGGTCGAGCATCATGATGACGAACATGAACAGCACCATGATGGCGCCGGCATAGATGATGACCTCGAAAACCGCAACCAGCGGCGCGCCGAGCAGGTAGAAGACAACCGCCAGGGCGAAGAAGGAGGTCACCAGGTAGACGATGGCGTGCACCGTGTGCTTCTCCGTGATGGCGAAGCCGGTGGCGATGACGGCTACGGCTGCCAGTATGTAGAAAAGTGTTGCTTCCAAGATCGCTCCGGGAGGTACGAGGAACGAGGATAAAGGATCGAGGAAAATTTTTTGGGTCTCCTCGAACCTCGTTCCTCGCTCCTGTTGTTAAGGCATCAATCCCCGCACATCCACCGGCGGATTTTCGTCTTCATTCCCGCCGCGCGGGTTGACCACGCCGATCCCGGCGTGGCGGTAAAAGTTGTAGTCCGGATCCTTGCCGCAGCCGTCGATCAAGAGGTCTTCCTTTTCATAAACCAGTTCCATGATGTCCCGCTTGCAGATCTCGTAGTCCGGCGTCATCTGGATCGCCATGGTCGGGCAGGCCTCGGCGCAGAGGCCGCAGAAGATGCAGCGGGAGAAGTTGATGCGGAACCACGCGGCATAGCGGCGTCCGTTTTCACGCTCGGCGGCCTGCATGGAGATGCAGTCCACGGGACAGGCGGCGGAGCAGAGGTAGCAGGCGACGCAACGCTCACCCCCCTCCGGGTCCCGGGTCAGGACGATCCTTGCCCGGTAGCGCGGATACGGGATGCGCTTCTCTTCCGGGTACTGGATGGTTGCCGGGCGGCGGAAGATATGCTTCCAGGTAGTCCAGAGGCCGATGCATAGCGCCTTTATGTCGGTGAATATAGTCATAAATCCTTAGGCAACGGCGAAATATATGTTCGTTTTCGACTACACCGTTGCGTGCGGTCTGGCGCGCAAAACCTTTTTCAGGATCTCGGCGGTCTCGGTGTGGCCGTTATTCTCCGCGTACATCAGGGCGGAGTTTCCCACCAGGGTTCTTGCGCTGACGTCTGCGCCGGAGCTGAGCAGGTCCTGAACGCACTCGTTGCAACCGTAAATGGCTGCAAGCATCAACGGCGTGTGCCAATCTCTGTCGCGCGGGTCAACTTCGGCCCCGTTTGCCAGCAATTCCTTGATTGCCCATGCATGGCCATTGGCTGCCGCGTAATGAAGCGCTGTTTTCCCCTTTTCGCTTTTGGCGTCAATCTCTGCGCCGCGGCTGACCAGATCGCTGATTGCCCCCACGTCCCCTGCTTTTGCCGCGTCGATGAGGGGGGTGTGTCCGTGTTCGTCTTTTTCATTCACGTTCTCAGTCATCGTGTCTCCTCCTTTTTCGTAAATAGTTTACCCGCGGGCAGTGACGGAAACGATTAAAAGAGCATCAACCACCAGCCGGTGGCCAGAATATTGACGAGCGCCAACGGTGTCAGCACCTTCCAGCCCAGGTGCATGAGCTGGTCGTAGCGTAGCCGGGGCATGGTGCCGCGCACCCAGATGAAGAAAAAGGCGAAGGCGAGCACCTTGATGGAGAACCAGGCCATCGGCGGAAGGTACGGGCCGTGCCAGCCGCCGAGGAAAAAGGTCGCTGCCAGGCCGCCCAGGACGATGATGTTGATGTACTCGCCGACGAAGAAGAGCCCGAAACGCATCCCCGAGTACTCGGTATGAAAGCCGGCCACCAGCTCACCCTCTGCTTCCGGGATGTCGAAAGGGACCCGTTTGCACTCGGCAATGATGCTGATGAGGAAAATGATGAAGGCCAGCGGCTGATAGATGATGAACCAGCAATTTGCCTGGGCGTTGACGATGTCCGAGAGGCGGAACGAGCGGGCCAGCATCACCACCGGCACGAGCGACAGCCCCATGGAGAGCTCGTAGGAGATGAGCTGGGCCAGGCCGCGGATTGAGCCCAGCAGGGCATACTTGGAGTTGGAGGCCCAGCCGCCGAGTGCCACGCCGTAAATGGCGATGGATGAGAGGGCCATGAAGAAGAGGAGCCCCACGTGCAGGTCGGCCACCTGCATGGGTAAGGTGCGGCCGAGAATGCTGACCGGCGCGCCGAACGGGACAACCGCAAAGGTCAGGATGGCCGGGATGGCAGCCATGGCCGGAGCCAGGTAGAAGAGCCATCTGTCGGCTCCTGCCGGGCAGAAATCCTCCTTGGTCAACATCTTGATCAGGTCGGCGAGCGGCTGAAGCAACCCCTGCGGCCCGACCCGATTCGGCCCCTTGCGGTCCTGTATCCAGGCGAGGATGCGTCGTTCGGCAAAGACCAGGTAGGCGGCCAGGGTCAGGATGACGAAGAAGACGCCACCGATCTTGGCCACGTGGAGCAGTATGTCGAGGGTGGTTTCAGTCATAAAACCCTTGTTCCTCCACCTTCCGGGTCGAGGTTATGCAGCTTTTCCCACCGGTTGCCGAGCGGTTCGACAATCCTCTCTCCGCCGAGCCGCTCGATCAAAGCATCTATCACCTGCCAGGCCGGCCGGACATCGCTGCCGGGGGCCACCCTGCCGTGGACCCGCGGCGGGTGGAGTGCCGGATCGAGCCCCTTGATGGGGAGTCCCGGCTGCATCACCTGCTTGAAGCGCTGGGCTCTCCCCTCGTTGTTGATGAAGGTCCCCTCCATTTCCACCCAGGCGGTGGTGGGAAGGAATATCTGCGCCTGCTTGACGGTTTCTGTCGGCAGCCAGTCGGCGGCTGCGACGAAGGGGATGTCTGCCAGCAGTTCAGGGGGAATGTCCGCTTCGAAGGCGATAATTCCTCTTATCGTGCCGCCGGCGATTGCTTGCGACAGCCCCGGCGCACCATGTTCACGGGAGAGCATTGCCGCGGCAAAGGCGTTGGGGCCGGAAAGAAGGCAGGCCAGCTTCGCACCCGCTCCCGCCGCGACTTCGATCTCGTCAAGGGCTGCCCGGGACGTGCCGCAGACGATCACCGGATTTCGGAACTCAGTGAGCGGGGCGGCAGCCAGCGATGTCAGAGGGGTGACCTGGAGACCGAGGGTTTTGGTCAGCACGACACCCCCATCACCTCCGACCATGAACAGCCGAGCTCCCTTGCGCCACGCCTGCCGCACTGCCAGGGCCATCATCGGCCCCTCCTCCAGCAGGTCGCCACCCATGATGACTACGGCGTCGGCAGCCTGCACGTCGGCCATGCCGGCGGCATTGTCCCTGTTCAGCAGCGAGACGGCGGTGGCGGTTCGATCGGCCTCGCCGGCATCGGCAAAGAAACTGAGGACGCCTCCGTCTGCGCATGCGGCCAGGATCGGCAGCAGGGCGTTTCCTTCCAGGGCGAGGCGGGGGGAGCCGACCACGGCAATGCTCCCTTCACCGTAAATCTCCAGCACCTCGCCGAGACGAAGAACGAGGGCATCCAGGGCTGCTTCCCAGCTTGCCTCAGTCCCGTCTATGAGCGGGGTGCGTGGCCGCTTCGGGTCGTTAACGGGGCTGTTTCCGAACCTTCCTTTATCGCAGATGAACCAGCCGTTAACCGCGTCGTTCCGTCGTGCCATGGTCTTCAAGAGTTCCCGGTAGCGGGCGGCGGGGATGGTGTTGCACCCCAAAGAGCAGTGGGGGCAGACCGAGGGTGCCATGTCGTAGTCCCAGTAGCGGGCGCGGAAGCGGGCGGTCTTGTCGGTGAAGACCCCGGTGGGGCAGATGTCCACCAGGTTGCCGGAAAAGGGGGATTCCAGCTCCCCTTCGGAAAAGCGTCCGTAGTAAACCCGTGCCGCGCTCCCCATAACGCCGAAATCGCTGCCGCCTGCATACTCCTGGTAGAAGCGGACGCAGCGGTAGCACTGGATGCAGCGGTTCATCTCGTGTTCGATGTACGGTCCCAGATATTGGTTGGTGTGGGTCCGTTTCTTACCCCGGTAGCGGCGGTTGCCGTGCCCGCCGGCCACGGTATAGTCCTGCAGCAGGCACTCCCCACCTTCGTCGCAGACCGGGCAGTCGTGGGGGTGGTTGAGCATGAGCCACTCGATGACCATTTGGCGCATGCGGGCCGCCTCGCCGTCGGTGGTGGAGACCACCATCCCGTCCTGGGCCGGGATCATGCAGGACATCTGGACCCCTTTTACCGGCCCTTCCAGGAATTTCATGGCGCAGAGCCGACAGGCCCCCACGCTCCCCAGGGCAGGGTGATAGCAAAAGTGGGGTATCCAGATCCCCACCTGCTTGGCAGCCTCGAGGACGTTGGTGCCTGGTGGCACTTCAACCGTTATGTTGTCGATCGTCAGTTTAGGCATAAGGACTCAGTTCTTGTCTTACGTGCAGGTGATCCCGGCTTTTTTCTTCCGGGCGGACTTGTCTTCGTACATTCTCTTATCTGCCAGTATCAACAGGTCGCTAAGAGGTCCCTTGCGTTCGGCTGTCGCCACTCCTATGGAAATATTCACGGTCCAGCTTTCATGTTTCCAGATAAACCCGGCCCTGGATTCTCTGATCCGCCTAACTACCTTGTCGGCGGCCAAAGCATCGGTATCCGGGAGAAGCACGGCGAATTCGTCCCCGCCGATGCGTGCCAGTATATCTTCACTGCGCACCCCTTTTTTCAACTCCTGTGCTGCCAGCTGAATGAAGTGATCCCCGGCGGAATGGCCCAATGTGTCATTGATATTCTTGAGACCGTCAACATCTGCAACCAGGATACTGATCGGAAAGCGCCTGCTTTGTTCCAGCCGGGCCATTTCTTCGCTGAAAAAGCCGCGGTTGTAGAGATTGGTCAATGCATCGTGGTTGCTGACATAGCGGAGCTTATCCTCTGCCAGTTTTTTTTCACGCAGGGACGCAATCAAAGAATTGAAGGCGCCGGAAAATGCGCCGAGAAAATCCACCTGCTGGTTAAGGTCGCCGGCGGCAATCTGCTGGGTCTGCCAGGTAAGGTGAAGCAGATTGGCATGCAACTGTTTAAACGGCGCGATCAAATGGTTGCGGTGCGGTGGATAGATTTCCAGCTTACCCTCTGAAAGCGCGGCAATGAACGACTGTGCCTCGACAATGGATTGAATCAATGCCGTAATGTTCCGGCACAATGAATTCAGTGCCGGGTCTGAGAACCCTTCAGCGGGCAGGCTCTCGGGCATCACCCCTTTGAGCATTGCGGCTAAGGTGTCAGTCAGGTATTGTAAAAGCTGCTCGTCATGGAGGTCCATTCTATGCCTTATGTGCCAGGGTGGCGGAGAACCTGCACGTCCTGTTGCCGGTCGTCCAGCAATCGATCTCTTTGACTGATAATTCCTTGCCGGTATAGGTGTTCAATATTCCGGCCAGGAAGCCTTCGTCATAGCCGCAGAACGTCTCTGCACTCTCTGGTAATCCCGAACAATCGAGGTCCTCCGAGACTGTAAGCACAAGTTCCAGCTTCTCCAGGTCGGCTTTTTCGATACGCAGGATACCGATATTGAGTTCCCTGAGCTTTTCCTGGAGGTTGGCGATAAAGCCGTTAAAGTCGAGGGTTCTGTCCAGGAGATTGTTACAGAACTCGGTTCCTGCCAGTCTGCCGGCTTCGCGCAAAATATCGTTCGCCGTTTCCACGTTGTAGCGGGCAATCAGTACATCCCGCAACGTATACTGCATCAGGCGATAGACGGCGATGTCGGTGGTGTGTCCGAGATTCGGGCGGCCCAGATCTATGTTGCCGAGGTCTTTCCACTTGAACCTGCAAGCCTGCTGTCCGTTGTTGAGCATGTTCCCTCCCATGGCAGGTTTGTCCGTACATCAATTGTTGCCCCTGCTGAACGGGCAACGCCGCTTTATAATGTGCTCGCGAATCTCTTCCTCGAACAGCCGCAACAGCCCCTCAACCGGCCCCATGGCGCCTGGCGCCAGGGCGCAGAAAGCGAGATTGAGGTATTTCACGTGCTCACGGAGGATGTCGATGTCTTCCGTTTCTCCCTTGCCCGCTTCGAGCCTGGCCAGGACATCCACCACGAAGGGGAGCCCTTCGCGACAGGGGGTGCACCAGCCGCACGACTCGCGGGCGTAGAATTTGACCAGGTTCAGGGTTGCGCCGACCAGACAGGTCTCTTCGTCGAAGACGATGATCCCCCCGGTTCCGAGGCGCGAACCGGCCTTGGCCACGGTGTCGAAGTCCATCGGCACGCCACGGTGCTCTTCCGTGAAGAAGGGGGTCGACGCTCCGCCCGGGATGCAGGCCTTGAAACGCTTTCCCGGCAGCATGCCGCCGCACGGGCCGTCGATAATGTCGCCAAGGGGCATTCCCAGCGGCAGTTCCATGCAAACCGTATTCTGCACGTGGCCGCTGATACAGAACAGCTTGGTTCCCGCAGCCTCGGGGATTTTTGCCAGCCCTTTGAACCAGGCCGGGCCGTTGGCAATGATGTACGGGATGTTGGCAAGAGTTTCCACGTTGTTCACTACCGTCGGTCCTCCCCAAAGTCCTTTGACCGCCGGGAAGGGGGGTTTGGAGCGGGGATTGGCCCGCTTTCCCTCCAATGCATTCATGAGGGCCGTCTCTTCGCCGCAGATGTAGCGGCCGGCCGAGACGTGCAGATCGATGTCGCAGGAAAAGCCGCTGCCGAGAATGTTGTCGCCGATTAACCCGGCCCCCTTCGCCTCGGCGATGGCCCGCCGGACGTTTCCTGCCGCCGTCTCATAGCCGCGCCGGATGAAGATGAAGGCGTGGCTGACGCCGATGGCGTAGCAGGCGAGGATTATCCCCTCCACCAGCGACCAGGGGTTCGCCTCCAGAAGGACCCGGTCCTTGTAAGTCCCCGGTTCCATCTCGTCGCAGTTGCAGATCAGCCAGCGCGGCCCTGGCAGGTCGCGGGGGACGAAGGACCACTTTTTGCCAGTCGGAAAGCCGGCGCCGCCGCGACCGCGCAGGTTGGCATCAATCACCAGTTGCTGCACGTCATTGGGCGAGAGCTCCTTGAGCGCCTTTTTCAGGGCGTCAAATCCCCCTTCACCGCAATATTCGGTGAAGGTGACCGCCCGGCCGGGCCGGTTATGTTGGAAGAGGACCTGTTCCATGATTACCTGGCGGTAAAGTCCCGGCATGCCGTGACCCTACTCCAGCATCTCCTTTAATACCACGGCGTTGTTGTGCTCCGTATCCCTGGCTGCAAAGAGAAGGGTGATGGTCCCTTTTTTCGCCTCGGCACGGAGCTTTGCCAGAAGGTCTGCCTTGGCCTGCAATTCTTCCTTGTAGCGGGCCTTGAACTCATCCCACCTGGCAGGGTCGTGTCCGAACCATGTGCGCAACTCCGTGCTCGGCGCCAGTTCCTTGATCCAGTCATCGATACGTGCGGCTTCCTTTGTCATACCCCGCGGCCAGAGACGGTCTGTCAGCAGCCGCCGGCCGTCGCCCGGCTCCGGCGGGTCGTACATCCTTTTTATCCTGACCATACCCTGCTCCAGCGAAGAGAGTCAAGGGGGCAGCCCATGCCGCCCCCGTTTGCGATCTACTTGAACGTCTTCAGGATGTAATTGGCGATCGCCTTTGCTTCCTTGTCGGAGATGGTCTTCTTGTCGAACTTGTTCATCCCCGGGCCAGGATTGCGCATCTTGGCGATGATGTCCCTGGCGGTCTTTACGCCGTTGGCTTCCCGTTCCTTCTTGTGCAGGGGCTTGGCCGGGTTGATGATGTTGCCTCCGTTTGCGTGGCAGGCAGTGCAGTGCTCTTCGAATTCCTTTTTGCCGTCGATTTTCTCCCCCTTCTTGGTGTCCGCGAAACAGGCGGTGGAGAATGCTGCCAGGGCGAAAAGGGAAAAGGCAGCTATCCGGGCTTTTTTCATTTGTTTTCCTCCTTTTTGGTAGGGGCGCATGGCATGCGCCCTGTTGGAACAGCAATGCAGATTGGGTAAAGGGCGAACGCCGTTCGCCCCTACAGTGTCTTTTTCTCCTGCGCCAGAATCTCTTCCAGCTTCTCTGCCGTCAGCCGGCCATAGAGGGTGTCACCGATCATCATGGCCGGCCCATCGCCGCAGTTCCCCAGGCAGCAGCAGGGGAGCAGGGTGAACATTCCGTCTTTGGTGGTCTCTCCAGGCTCGATACCGAGGTGCCGGGCAAGCTGAGCCATCATGTGTTCCCCCCCGACCGCCCAGCAGGAGATGGAGTCGCAGGCATGGATAACCCGCCTCCCCACAGGTCTGCGGTAAATCATCTCGTAGAAGGTGGCAAGCTCTTCAACCTGGAGGGTTGAGAGACCCAGCAATGCAGCGGCTTCCTCAACCGCCTCATCGGTCAGCCAGCCGTAATGCCTTTGCAGCTCCTTCATCACATCCACCGCCGCTTCGCGGGAGGTGACGGCTGCTGCGATGCGGGTTCGCAATTCTTGTCGCAGATCGTCAGTCAGCATTTGATTCTCGTTCGAAGTTTGAAGTTCGAAGTTTGAAGTTCGATGTTCGAAGTTCGAAGTTCGAAGTTCGAAGTAATAACATCGAACCTCGAACTTAGAACATTGAACTTGCGTTTTCATCTGTCCAAATCTGCCAGCACAAAATCAATCGAGCCGATGATTGCCAGGAAATCAGCCACCAGCCACCCTTTACTCATCAGCGGCAGGGCCTGGATATGGGGGAAGCTCGGCGTCTTGATCCTGACCCGGTACGGGATGTTGATGCCATCGGAAACCACGAAGTAGCCGTTCTCACCCTTGGGGGCTTCGATGGCCGTATAGCACTCACCCGGTGGCGGCGCCATGCCGCGGGTGGAGTTGACAAAGTGGTGGATGAGCGACTCGATGTCATTGAGGGTGTCACGCTTTTGGGGCAGGACAAACCGGTAATCATCGGTGATCCAGCGGCCGCCCGGCATGTCGTGGAGGCACTGCCGGACGATATGGAGCGACTGCTTCATTTCCTCGATCCGTACCAGGTAGCGGGCGTAGCAGTCGCCCCCTTCCGCCACCGCCACATCGAAATGAAACCGCTCGTAGCCGGCATAGGGCATCTTCTTGCGCAGGTCCCATTCCAGGCCGCAGGCCCGCAGGTTGGGGCCGCTCACCCCCCAGTCAATGGCCTCCGCCTGGCCGATTGCCCCCACCCCTTTGAGTCGGGCTTTGAAGATCGGGTTGCCGTTCAACAGCTCCTCGTATTCCTTGAGCCGGGGCGGGAACCAGGCGAGGAACGCTTTGACCGGTTCTTCCCACCCTTCGGGCAAGTCTTCGGCCACACCGCCGATGCGGAACCAGGCCGGGTGCATCCGGCCGCCGGTGATCATCTCGACGATGTCGAAAATCTTCTCCCGGTCGGTGAAGGTGTAGAAGACCGGGGTCATGGCCCCCACGTCGGCGGCGAAGGTGCCGAGCCAGACCAGGTGGCTGGCAATGCGGAACAGCTCCGCCAGCATGACCCGGATATAAACGGCCCGGTCGGGGACGGTGATGCTGCAGAGTCGCTCCACGGAGTTCACGTAGGCCAGGTTGTTCTGTACCCCTGCCAGGTAATCGATCCGGTCGGTGTAGGGGATGAACTGGTTCCAGTGCTGCCGTTCCCCCATCTTTTCCGCTCCGCGGTGGTGGAAACCGATGTCGGTGTCCATGTCGACGATCTCTTCGCCTTTGAGCTTGAGGATGAAGCGGATGATGCCGTGGGTGCCCGGATGCTGGGGCCCCAGGTTGAGGATCAGGGTTTCCTCATCCAGCCGGTCGAAGAAGTCGCCTGCCGGCAGGGGCTGGAGTTTTCGTGCATCATCGGTGGTGTAGGGGGGCATCTCGGTGGCCCGGAATGGGTGTTCCTTGCGCAGCGGGTGTCCTTCCCAGTCGGGGGGCATGAGGATGCGGCGCAGGTCAGGATGGCCGCTGAAGCGGATGCCGTACATGTCGAACACTTCCCGCTCGTACCAGTTGGCGGCGGAGAAGACGGCCGTGGCCGTCGGCAGCTCCGGCGAGGCGCCGGAAAGCTCTGTCTTGATGCGAATATGGCCGGGGGTGTCGAAGCAGAGCAGATGGTAGTTGACGGTGAAGTCCCGGAACTTCCCCCGTTCGCGGCGGCACGACTCGTCTACGGCGGCAATGTCCTCCAGGCGACGAAACGGTTTGCTGCCGCGCTGCTTCAAGTGCTTGAGCACATCCGGCACCAACTCGGCCGGACAGCGGTAGGTGAGCATGTCGGTGGCGTTGCGGTCGACCGTTAGCCGGTGGTCGAAAGCCAGCTCCAGTTCGCCGGTCAGGTCGAAGTCGGGATAGGCGTGTTTCGCAGCCGGCGGCCGCCACATCTCGTCGGAGCGCGGCAGCAGGAATTTCGGGTGCTGTACCGACGTCCCCCGGATGGAGGTCGCTTCCATGCCCGGACCGCGGGTGTCGCGACTCTTGCTGACGCCGTCCACCAGGACCGGCGTCGTGGTTCCCTGGCTGCCGCCCTGCATGTGCAGCACAGGCCTGGCCGGGCGCTCACAGGTCTTGATCTTTTCCTGGAGGAGCATCAGCCCCTGGAGGAAGGCCTCGGGGCGGGGCGGACAGCCGGGGACATAGACGTCCACCGGGATGATCTGGTTCACCCCCTGCACCACGCTGTAGACGTCATACATGCCGCCGGAGTTGGCGCAGCTCCCCATGGAGATGACCCAGCGGGGCTCGGCCATCTGCTCGTAGAGCCTCAGGATGGAGGGGGCCATCTTCTTGAATACCGTGCCGGCGATCACCATCAGGTCCGCTTCGCGGGGTGTGCCGCGCAGTACCTCTGCGCCAAAGCGGGAGATGTCGTAGCGGGAGGTGAAGGAGGTCATCATTTCGACAAAGCAGCAGGAAAGCCCGAAGAACATCGGCCAGAGGGAATTGGCCCGCCCCCAGTTGATCAGGTCGTCAAGATTGGCGAGGATGACATTGTTATGTGGGGTAGCATCCTGTTCGGTCATACAATCCGTTCGAGGTTCGAGGTTCGAGGTTCGAGGTTCGGCATTTAACTTCGAACCTCGAACTTTGAACGTCGAACCTGTTTCGAAGGCCCCCATTCGAGCCCCCCTTTCAGCCAGAGCCAGACCAGTCCCAGCAACAGCACGATGATAAAGGCGGTGATGTGAATAAGGCCGGGAAATCCCAGTTCGTCCCAGGCAACGGCCCAAGTAAAGATAAATACCGCTTCCACGTCGAAAACGATGAAGAATATGGCGACCAGGTAGAAGGGGACCGGATAGGCGAGGCGGGCCGTACCCGTCGGGATCACGCCGGATTCATAGGCGATCTCCTTGGCTGCCGAGCGTTTCTTGTCCCCCAGCCACCAGGCGGCAAGCAGGAGAATGCCGATGAGCAGGACTGTGGCGGCGACATAGAGCCCGAGCGGCAGGATGTCCGCGTTGAACGGGGGCAAAATCGCTTTCTGTGGCGTGCTCATGGACATGGTGGCCTTGTAACAATAGTGTTTGAATGGGAAAGCATTTCAATGGTAGCGCAATAACCGCGCATGTCAACGGCTCGGACGGGTTTCACGGCGCTAAAACAGAGTTCAGAGCGCGTTTTGTCTGAACCAGGCGAGAACGGCCCGTTTTTCCTGCGCCCCGCTCAGTGTGGCCAGCACTGTTCCCTTCTTCAGGATGAGCAGGGCCGGGATGCTGCGGATGCCAAACCTGTTTGACAGAAGGGGGTTTTCCTCGGTATTGACCTGTACGACTGCTGCCTTGCCGGCAAGCTCTCTGGCAATTTCACGCACCGCCGGTGCGAAGTTTCGGCAGTGCGGTCACCAGGGAGCCCAGAACTCGGCGAGAACCGGGCCCGGGTAGCGGGAAACGAAGGAATCGAAGCTTCTGTCGGTCAGTTCTACCGGCTGAAGGTAAAGAGGGGGGAGCGATGCACGGCAATTGCCGCATTTGCCCGATTGGCCTTCTTTGGTGGAGGGTATGCGGTTGGCTGCGCCGCAGGCGGGGCAGCCAACCAGATAGGTGGAAGCGGCTTCGTTCATGATTCATCCTCCATGCGATTGGGCGGACAAAACGACTCGAAAACCTGGGTACGCCGCCTCCGCAAGACTTTTCCGGCGGCGGCGTCATTTAGCCGATGATCACCACGGCCCGAAACAGACGTTCTGTTCCCTGGCGGCCTTGGTTTCGTCGAGGCGGCTGACCGGCATGGTGAGCGGCGCCTCGTGGAGCGCTTCGGGATTTTTCTCTGCCATTGCCGCGGCCTCTTTCATCACGGCGATGAAGGCATCCATGGTCTCCTTGCTCTCCGTCTCGGTGGGCTCGATCATGATCGCCTCCTTGACGTTGAGCGGGAAATAAACCGTCGGCGGGTGGTAGCCCCGGTCGATGAGGTATTTGGCTATGTCGATGGCATGCACCCCGTGCTTGAGCTGCCGGGAGGCGGAGAATACGCATTCGTGCATGCAGCTCTTGTCATAGGGGAGGTCGAAATGATCCTTGAGCTGCGCCATCATGTAGTTGGCGTTGAGCACCGCCTGCTCGCTCACCTCTATCAGCCCTTCCCGACCGAGCATGAGGATGTAGGCGTACGCCTTGGCCATCACCCCGAAGTTGCCGAAAAAGTTGGCCATCCGGCCGATGCTCCGGGAATTGACTTTTTCCAGGGCAAAGTCGCCGTCGCCCTTTTTGATTACCCTGGGCGTCGGGAGAAACGGGATCAGCGCCTTTTTTACCCCGACCGGACCGCTGCCCGGACCGCCGCCGCCGTGAGGGGTGCCGAAGGTCTTGTGCAGGTTGACGTGTATCACGTCGAAGCCCACGTCGCCGGGACGCACCTTGCCGAGGATGGCATTGAGGTTGGCCCCGTCGTAGTACATGAGGGCATCGTGCTCGTGGGCGATGTCGCAGATCTCCTTGATGTGCGGGTTGAAGAGGCCGAGGGTGTTGGGGCAGGTCATCATCACCGCAGCCACCTCGCTGTTCATCGCCGCCCTGAATGCGTCCAGGTCCATGTCGCCGTAAGGGGCGGAAGGGATGGTGATGATCTCGTAACCGACCATGGCGGCGCTGGCAGGGTTGGTGCCGTGGGAGGAGTCGGGGACGATGACATACTTTTTCCGGTTCCCCTTGGCCCGATGATAGGCAGCGATCAGCATGATGCCGGTCATCTCGCCGTGGGCGCCGGCCAAGGGCTGGCAACTCACTTCATCCATACCGGTGATCTCCGCCAGGAGCTCTCCCATGCCGTGGAGCAATGCGAGAGAGCCTTGGGTGAAGGCTTCTCCGCCGGGGAGTAGCGGGGTCATCGGGTGTGAGCCGGCGAAAAGGGCCGACGTATTTTCGATGATCTTGGCGTTGTACTTCATGGTGCAGGAGCCGAGCGGATAGAAGTTGGTGTCCACCGAGAAGTTGCGCCGCGAAAGGTTGGTATAGTGGCGCACCAGGTCCATCTCGCTCACCTCGGGGAGCCCGGCAGGCTCCTCTCTGAGCAGGTCAGCGGGGAGGTCGGCAGCACGCGGCACATCCCCGGCGGGGAGCTTCAGACCGCGCCGCCCCTTAACGGATTTTTCATATATCAGTTTCATAACGCCCCCTCCAGCTCTTTTGCCAAAGCGTCTATCTCGTCCCTGGTCCGTTTCTCCGTCACCGTTACCACCAGGCAGTTGTCCATTCCGTGGTAGTAGGCGCCGAGCGGCACGCCGGCTGCAACCCCTTTGCCGAGGAGCCTTTCTGCGACTTCTGCGGCGTCTTTGGGGAGAACAATGGTGAACTCGTTGAAGGTCGGTGCCGTGTTGAGGAGTTTGACACCCTTGATCGAGCCGAGGAGCCCCTTGGCATATTCCGCCTTGTCGCGGTTGAGGCGGGCCAGATCAACCAGCCCCTCCTTGCCGACGCTGGCAAGGAAGATCATGCCGCGCAGGGCGCAGAGGCTCTGGTTGCTGCAGATGTTGGAGGTCGCCTTGTGTCTTTTTATGTGCTGCTCGCGGGCCTGGAGGGTGAGGACGAAGCCGCGCCGGCCGCTCTTGTCCACGGTCTCGCCGATGATCCTGCCGGGAAGGTTGCGGATGTATTTCTTGGTCGTGGCGATAAAGCCGAAGGACGGGCCGCCGAAAGAGAGCGGGTTCCCCAGGCTCTGGCCGTCGCCGACGACGATATCGGCCCCCATGGCGCCGGGGCTTTTCACCAGCCCGAGGCTGATCGGATAGACCGATGCGATGAGGAGCGCGCCGTTGGCATGGGCGGTCAGGGCGATGTCGCTCAGGTCCTCTACCGAGCCGAAGAAGTTGGGGTTTTGCAGGATAACCGCGGCGGTCAGGTCGGTCAGGGCGGCGGTAAGGGCCGGCCGGTCGGCCAGGCCGTCCCGTGCGGGAATCTCGACTATCTCCACCCCCAGGTTCGTCAGGTAGGTCCTGACGATTTCACGGCTGAACGGATTGACCGAGCCGTCGATCACCAGCCGGTTCCGACCGGTGACGCGCAGGGCCATCATCGCCGCCTCGGCCAGGGCAGTACCGCCATCGTAAAGGGAGGCGTTGCTGACTTCCATGCCGGTCAGCCGGCAGATGGCGGTCTGGTACTCGAAGAGCGCCTGGAGGGTCCCCTGGGAACATTCCGGCTGATAGGGGGTGTAGGCGGTATAGAACTCGGCGCGGCCGGAAAGGTGATCCACCACCGCCGGGATATAATGGTCGTAATAGCCGCCGCCGATAAAGCCGGTTACCGGTCGGTCGGTTCCGGCCAGTTGTTTCATCTGTCGGAGCAGTTCCTGCTCGGACGTGCCGTCGGGCAGGGCGAACGACCGGGCCCTTAGCCCTGCCGGAATCGGCGCGAACAGCGCATCGACACTCGCCACGCCAATGGCGGCAAGCATTTCCCGGATATCCTCCGGAGTATTGGGACAGTAGCTCATTATTCCAGCCCTTTCAGGTACTCGTCGTATTCCGCTTTGCTCAGCAGATTTTTTACTTCGGATATGTCGGACGGCTCAAGCCAGGCTATCCAGCCTGCGTCCTCGGCAGCTTCGTTGACGATCTCGGGGGTGTCGTTGAGCGCCTCATTCACTTTTGTCACCTTGCCCGAAAGCGGGGCGTAGATGTCGCTCGCCGCCTTTACCGACTCGATGCCGGCCAGAACCTCGAACTGCTTGACCGTCTTGCCCACCTGCGGAAGTTCGACAAAGGTGATGTCCCCCAGTTCGTGGGCCGCATGTTCGCTGATGCCGATGCTGGCGACCCCGTCCTTGATCTTTACCCACTCGTGTTCCTTGGTGAAATAGGTTTCCGTCATGATGTTCCCTCCCGATTTTGAATTTGAAAAAAGATAGATATGAAATGCAAAAAGCCTTTACGCCTACGATCGTAGCGATCCGCCCTTGTAGAAGGGGAGTTCCACAACGGTTGCCTCCATGCTGACATTGTCGTGCCTGATGGTGAGGGGCGCGCCGACAGTCGCCACTGCCGGTTTGACGAAGCCGATACCTACGCCGCAGCCGAGCATGGGCGAAAAGACCCCGCTGGTCACCGTGCCGACGGCTGCCCCCTCGGAGCATATCTCGTAATGGTGGCGCGGTGCACGGCGCGAACTCACCTGAAACGCTGCCTTGGCTTTTGTCAGACCAGTCTGTTGCTGCTTCAGCAGAGCCTCGCGACCGACGAATTGCTTGTCGAAGTTGACGAATGCGCCGAGGCCCGCTTCCAGTGGCGTGGTGACTTCGTCGATGTCGCTGCCGTAAAGACTGTACCCCACCTCCAGTCGCAGCACGTCCCGAGCGCCGAGCCCGGCCGGTTTTACCCGTTCGTCGCCGAGGAGCAGGTCCCACAGCTCGACAACCTTCTGTGCCGGCAGGAATATTTCGTAGCCCAACTCGCCGGTGTAGCCGGTGCGGCTGACAATTGCCTCGACGCCGAGGATGTTCATCCTGATGAATTTAAAGTAAGGGATTTTGCCGATTTCCGGGCCGAAGGCCTGTACCAGCACGTCGCGGGAGAGCGGTCCCTGAATGTCCAGCTTGCCGGTGTCGGCCGACGTGTTGGAAAAGACCCCACCCGGTTTGAGGCGCGATTGAATCACGCTAAAGTCGTTGTCGATGGTGGCTGCGTTGACGACGATCATCACCGCGTCCTCTGCGAGACGGAAGACGATCAGGTCGTCGATGATGCCGCCGTTTTCGTTGAGGAGGAAGCCGTAACGGGAGCGCCCCACCGGTATGGATTTGACGGAGAATGTGAAGACGTTTTCGAGGCCGCTTGCCTCGATGTCTCCCTGGAAAAGGAATTCCCCCATGTGGCAGATGTCGAACAGGCTGGCCTTTTGCCGGCACCATTTGTGCTCGGCGATGATTCCTTCGTACTGGATCGGCATGTTCCAGCCGCCAAACGGTGCAAGTAGTGCCTTCATTTGCTGGTGCCGTGATAAAAGAGGCGTATTCTTGAGAGATTCCATGATTTTCTCCGTGAGAGGAAATTGAAAAAATGGCGCCTAAATTTAAAGAATTTATTTCATTTTGTAAACAGGTTTCTGGTGGATTTCACATCCTTGTTGACAGCCGTCCGTGGTATCCACAGATCGCCGCAGGCAAAGCCGGAACCAAAATATTTTATTTCACGCACCAAAAGTAGGCGCTTTTAAGCGACGACGCAACGACACAACGTTTTAAAACCATGAACCAATAATTTGTTTAAAAGCATTTCGTTGCGTCGTCGCGTCGTTGCGTGAGACATGTCTTGCTTGAACATTTTGCTCACACATTGTAACGACTCAAGTTGTAAGCGCCTGATGCCCGGTGTTGTAAACGAGGCCCCCTGCTGCTGCATATTCTTGAAGCACCGCTACTGCCTCATTGCGGAGTACGTCGCGCAGGACGGTGATGCCGCGGGCATTGAGGGCCGCCACCCAGTCTGCAAGTTTCGGCCCCTCGTCGAAACCGATGGCACGGGCGTCTGCGTCTCGTGCTCCACAAACCAGTCGGCGCACCCCGGACCAGGGAATGGCGCCAAAGCACATGGCGCACGGTTCAGTAGTGGCGAAGAGGTCGTATCGGAGCCTTCCCCCGTTGCCGATATCATAGCGTCCCAGTGCCTTTTGAGCACATGCCAGCGCCACTGTCTCCGCATGGAGGAGAGAGCAGTTCGAGATGACAACCATGTTGATCCCCGGAGCTATCAGCTGCCCATCACTGTCGAAGACTGCGGCCCCGAATGGTCCCCCGGTTCCGTGCCGCACGTTCTGGCGGGAAAGCTCAATCACAAAACGCATTCGGTCGTCTGTTCCTGGGAATATCCGGGGTGATTGTTCCAGAAATCGCTCTACCCAATCGGGCAGCTGAATGCTTACTACGGGCATGGTCATCGCCGATCTCCTGCAATACCGGGAATTAAGCTGGGTGATTCAGCACCGTCTGTATGACGACGGATAAAAGGCATGGTTGATACAGACTGTCACTGTACAATAATACAACTTCTTTTTGGGGAGGGTAGCGAGAAGCGATGCGAGGGATAAAAAGGGGTAACGGTAAAATAAAAAAAGGCTTCACGGAAAACCCGCGAAGCCTTGATTTTTATGGTGCCCAGAGACGGAATCGAACCGCCGACACGAGGATTTTCAATCCTCTGCTCTACCGACTGAGCTATCTGGGCGAAAAGGAATAAACTGTATAGCGTTATTTATGTTCTATGTCAACAGATTTTTCGGCTATTCAGCAAAATTTCCGACTTTACGGCTCGTCGTTTTCTCGTTGGGAAAGGAGCGGCTTGGGCATCATGTTATGCCCTGGAGATGAATTTGCCGTCCCTGGTGTCGACCTTGATTTTTTCCCCGCTGTTGAGGTAGGGGGGGACCTGGAGCTTGTGACCGGTTTCCAGGATCGCCTCCTTAGTCTGGGCGGTGGCCGTGGCGTTTTTCAGGACCGGTGCGGTGTCGGTAACGGTCAGTTCCACGGTCATCGGAAGATCGACATTGACCATCCTTCCCTGAAACAGCCCCAGTTGAACTTCAGTTCCTTCCAGGAGAAAGGGGGCAATCGGCTCGAACCCGTCCGACTCCAGTTCGAACTGCTCGTAGGTTTCCAGGTCCATGAAAACCCCCTTGTCGCCGTCGGTGTAAAGGAACTGCCCCTTATGTCGTTCGAAGTCGGCCTCGTCTACCTTGTCGCCGGAGCGGAAGGTCTTTTCCAGCACCTGGGCTGTGATAAGGTTGCGATACTTGGTTTTGACCATGGTGTTGGAGCCGCGGGCCGTAGGGGACTGGAAGGTTACGTCGACTAGTATGCATGGCGCCCCGTCGAGCTGGATGACAAGGCCCCGCTTGAAGTCTGATGTTGTGTACATTGTGTATTCTCCTTGGCAAATATTCTCCTATGTTTAGCAGAAAAACGTGATAAATTCAACCGGCGGCTTGAGAGCAAATTCGACTTGCGGCATTTGGGCCTGAGTAAGGCATGCTCGCAACGGGTCGAGAGAAAACTACGGAGGAGAACAAATGAAGATAGATACGGAATACATCAAGCTTGACAGTTTTTTGAAGGCGGTAAATGCCGTTTGCTCAGGCGGTGAGGCGAAGATGATTATCGGTGAAGGTTTGGTGGCGGTGAACGGCGAGGTGGAGCTGCGCCGCGGCAGGAAACTCAGACCCGGTGACCGAGTGACGCTCGGCGGGGAGAATTTTCCGGTTGAATAGGGACCGCTTTACCCCCCTGCCTTTTTCACCCGATAGCCGCGTTTCTCCAGTTCAATCACCAGCAGCTCGCGGTGGTCTCCCTGGATTTCTATGCTTCCCTCCTTCAATGTGCCGCCGGTGCCGCAGCGGCGCTTCAACTCGCCGGCCAGCGCTTTAAGAGCCTCGTCATTGAGCGGTACGCCGGTGATGACCGTCACCGTTTTGCCGCCCCGCCCCTTGCTTTCCCGCAGTACCCGAACGATGCCGTCTCCTGCGGTCTGCGCCGGTTTCCGGCGGCAGATGCATCCTGCCGTGGACTTGCCGCAGTCAGGGCAGATCCGTCCCAGTTCCGAAGAGTAGACGAGGCGTGAATTTTGGGATTGATCTCGTTTCATGGATATCTTTTTAGCAGAAAACGCCGGTCATTGCCACGACAAATGCTTCGATACCAGACAGATTATTGTTTTAGTTTGTAGCCGCTTTTGTATTGACACTGTACCTTGTAAAAGTATATTTTAATGTGCGTTGACTTAATGCGGCCGGTTTGCTCGGGAGGATGGATGGGGTCTTCATGAACGAACTTATTGAAATACTCGTGCAATTCGGCGGCGACAAGGGGGGAGGGCCGGGCAATGTGGCCGTCCGCTTCCTGTTGCCGACATTTTTCTGGTGCGCCCTTACGGGGGTGGCGTTCAGACAATGGCGCAGGACCAGCGAAAATAAAGACCTCTATGTGGGGATCGCCGCGAGCATGGGGATGGCGCGGGAACTTCTGATGTTCACCGCCGAGTACGGCGCCTGGCGCAATATGGTGCCGTTCGAATTCATGTACAATTACTACCCGCCGTTGGAACACGCCGCGACCATGCTGTCATGCATCTTCATCGGTTACGCCTTTCTCAACTACCAGCTCAAATGCCGGAGGTTCTCGCGCCTCTTCGTCGTCGGCGCCACGACCATCACCCTCATGCTCTACGTGGTAACGGCCGTTGCATGGCATGACTTTCAGGCCCGTAATGCCGGCGCCCCATTCGGCACATTCTGGGGCGATATGGTTTTCAGGACCACTGCCTCCGTCTTCATGGGACTGGTGCTCGGTACCTTCATCCATGCCGCCGCCCGGGGCAAGAAGGTTTCCACGGCACTGATGTGCGGTTTCACATTCCTGTTCCTCGACGAATTCCTGATGATCATCAACCTCCTCAGTAATGAGCGCCACATCGACATCTACGCTCCCATCAGGCATAACCTGCACATCTGGGCCATCCCGCAGTTTCTGTGGACCTACTGGGCCGATCTCAGCAAGCGGATGTGCGAAGCCGAACAGGTGATCAAAAGCGTTTTCAATCTCAGCCCCGGCATGCTCTGTCTCATCGATTTCGAGGGTGCGTTCCGGGTCGTGAGCCCGGCATCGAGCCAGGTGCTCGGCATCCCTCCCGAAGAGCTCACCGGACGCCGGTTGACGGAGTTCGGATTTGAAGTGCGACGGGACGGCAACCTGTCGTTCGTGTCCGAAGACGGCATTATGGAACCGCTCCAGTTCGAGAAGAAATATCTTCCGGCGAACGGTCCCGGCCGCTGGCTGCATTGGAACCTCCAGCCGGTTGCAAAGGAGAATATCTTCTATGCGGTGGTTTCCGACGTCACCGAGCAAAAGGCGCTCGCCGAGGAGCTTTTGGAGGAGAGGAACAAGCTGGATGCGATTATTTCCTGCCTGGGGGACGGCCTGAGCATCCAGGATACCGACTACCGGATCGTCTACCAGAACCAGATCCATAAAAATATGCTCGGTGACCACGTCGGCGAATATTGTTACCGGGGCTACGGGAGTGATGCCCGGGTCTGCCCGGATTGCCCGGTTGCCGATGCGTTCCTGGACTTGCAGGTGCACCACGCGGTACGGACGGTCAAGCAGGGCGATGATGCGAAATACGTTGAAATCGCCGCCTCGCCGCTTAAAGACGGGAGCGGGGCCGTCATTGGGGCGATCGAGCTGGTGCGGGACATTACCGCGCGCAAGGAAGCGGAAGAAGAAATCCGCAGGCTGAACAGCGACCTGGAACGGCGGGTGACGGAGCGAACCGCGCGGCTCACCGAGGCTTGCAGGGAGCTGGAATCATTCAGCTTCTCCGTTTCCCATGACCTGCGCTCCCCGCTGCGGAGTATTTGCGGCTACAGCGAGCAGTTGCTGGAAGACTACGGCGAGAACCTTGACGACCAAGGGCGGCTTTACGTGGAAAATATCCTCAATGGGGGGCGGCGCATGGCGCAGATCATCGAGGCCATGCTCGACTTTTCCACCATAAGCCGCAACGAGCTGCACAGGGAAAACGTCGACTTGAGCGAGCTTGCCGTCGTGGTGATGGCCGAACTCCGGCTCAGCGACCCCGAACGCATGGTCTCTTTCACCATCTCGAAGGGGCTGGTGGTCAACGGCGATGCAAGGTTATTAAGGTCGGTGATGGAGAACCTGTTCGGCAACGCCTGGAAGTACAGCGGAAACGTGCCGCACTCCTGCATCGAATTCGGCAAAATGGAGGAAGGGGGCGCATCCGTCTTTTTTGTCCGCGACAACGGAGCCGGCTTCGACATGGCGCACTCCGGCAAGCTTTTTGCCCCGTTCCAGCGACTGCACCTTGAACGGGAATTCCCGGGAAATGGCATCGGGCTCGCCACCGTGCAGCGGATCATTCAGAGGCATGGCGGGCGAATCTGGGCGGAAAGCGCGCCGGCCAGGGGAGCGACGTTTTACTTCACCCTATGAGCCCGTCGGTCCCCTCCCTCTCCCGCCTTTCAAGGCCCATTCCCGCCCCTATCTCGTTAACCAGCCACGAGCAAACGTCAGTCGTAATTTCCATGGTTAAAAAAGCCGCGGCACCTCACTTGCCAGAAGCGGCCGTGGCGTCAGGTGATCCGGGATTTGCAGCAGGGTTACCCCCGGTGGCGCTTCGAGTTGCTCATAGAGCAGATGGCTGCGCTCCTGGTAGGATTTGGACAGGTGCATGGGGAGGACGAAACTGGGGCGGAGCCTGTCCATGAGGAGATTGAGGTCGCTTGTGCAGAGGTGATGGGAAACACGGGCCTTGTCACGCTCTTCGGCGAGAAAGGAGCATTCGCAGACGAGGAGCGTCACCCCCTCCATCAGGGGGACGATCCTCTCCAGGTTCTCCGCGCTGAAGCCGATGTCGGTCATGTAGCCGACGCTGCCCGGCTTCTGCTCCTTGCGAATTGCCTCGTAGAGAGCTCCCGCATCTTCAACGGTGCGGTTTTCGATGATCTCACCCCGGCGCCCGAGGACCGTCAGCGGTTCTGTACCGAATTCGCCGTTATGAAAACGTTTCTTCAAAAGCCTCAGCCAGTCTCCCCTTACCAGCCCCGCCTCTTCGATCTTCCCCTCATTCACGGCAAAGGATTTCCGTTCCGTGACCCGGAAGGCGAGCGATGGGATTTTATGGTCGCACAGCGCGGCATCGACCTTGAGCCAGGCGTTGCGGTAAATGGTCGCATCGATGCGCAGCTCTTCTCCTGCCGCGCGGCGGGTAAATCCTTCTGCGCCGGTGAAAAGCGACGTTGCGATGCGGCCGGGTGCGACCTCGTGAACCCGGAAGGTGCACCAGCAGGGCTCGGCCAGGTTCCAGTCGTAGCTTGCCAGCTTGCTCGCCATCTTGTCGCCGATACCAGGCGGGCCGAAGATGTCCACCGTTTTAGGCGACACGTGGTTGTGGCGGATAAAGGTGTCGACCCCCATGAAATGGTCCATGTGGGCGTGGCTTATGAACAGGGCGTTTATGGATTTCAAGACCCGTTTGGCCAGGTGATGAAGCTGGCCGCAGTCGAAGAGGAGGCTTTTCCCCAGCGGGCGGGCATGGAGGAGCAACAGCGGGTCATCCAACAGACCGGCGAAGAAGGTCGGCTCGATAAAACGGAACGGCAGTCGCTGTTTCATGGTCTAATAGTATCATACCTTGACCTGCGTCAATTGCATTACATGGAGAAAAAGGTAATGTTGTATTTAACCTAAAAGCGACAGTTATTTACCGCAAAGGCGCGAAGGGCGCAAAGAAATTCAAATACTTGTGAGGATAAAGAACCGAACCAATGAGGTGAAAGACTATAGTTAAATAAATGCCTGATTTTCCTTTGCGTTCTTAGCGTCTTTGCGGTTCAAATGCTTTTTCTAGGTTTAAGGAAGCGGTTAAAACTACGACGGACGGGACACGACCCGGCAAGGAGGGGGAATATGGGCGAAAAAAAAGGAACGGTTATCGGAGAGGCGCTGACATTGGCCGCGTTGGTTTCCTACCAGGACGGAACGGTGGCCAGCAGGACCCTTATTGACAAGCAGGTCGGCACCGTCACGGTTTTTGCTTTCGACGAAGGGCAGGGGCTGAGCGAGCACACCGTTCCCTATGATGCCTTCGTCCAGATTCTCGATGGCGAGGCGGAGATCACCATCGCCGGAGAGCCGCACCATCTGTCTGCCGGGCAGATGATCATCATGCCGGCCAACAAGCCCCATCTCCTGAGAGCGGTGAAGCAGTTTAAAATGCTTTTGGTCATGATCCGTTCCTGACGTTACTTTGGTATTCATGAAACAAAAAAGGCCTGCGTTTGCAGGCCTTTTGCGTCAATCTGAAGGTTTCTTTACGGACAGCCGCAGCGGCCTGCTCTGCCTGCCTCGTACCCCTTGTGGAGGAGCCTCGCCACTTCCATGGCGTGGTAGGTGAGGATCAGGTCTGCGCCGGCGCGCTTGAAGGACATCATGGTCTCCATGATCACCCGCTCTTCGTCGATCCACCCCATCTTGCCTGCTGCCTTGATCATGCTGTATTCGCCGGAAACGTTGTAGACCGCCACGGGGAGGTTGAATTCGTTGCGCATCTCGCGGACGATGTCCAGGTAGGGGAGGCCGGGCTTGACCATGATGATGTCCGCCCCTTCCTCGACGTCCATCTGTGCCTCGCGCACGGCTTCCAGGCGGTTGGCCGGGTCCATCTGATAGGAACGTCGATCGCCGAACTGGGGGGTGGACTCGGCCGCCTCGCGGAATGGGCCGTAGTAGCCCGAGGCGTACTTGACCGCATAGCTCATTACCGGGATATGGTCGAAACCGTTGCCGTCGAGGCTTTCGCGGATCGCCGCCACCCGGCCGTCCATCATGTCCGAAGGGGCGACCATGTCGGCGCCGGCCCGGGCATGGGAAAGGGCCTCCTTGGCCAGGAGTTCCAGGGTCTCGTCGTTGTCTACGTCGCCGTTTCTGATGATGCCGCAGTGGCCGTGGTCCGTGTACTCGCACATGCAGACATCGGTGATCACCACCAGCTTTGGCACATCTTTTTTCAGCGCCCGGATCGTCTCCTGGATGATGCCGTGTTCGGCGTAGGCGTCGCTCCCCACCGCGTCCTTTTTTTCCGGGATGCCGAAGAGGATCACCGCCGGTACGCCCAGTTCGTAGGCTTCCTGGGCCTCGGCAACGATGTTCTCGATGGACTGCTGGTAGATTCCGGGCATGGAGGAAATTTCCTTCCTGATCCCCTTGCCGAAGGCGGAAAACATCGGGTAGATCAGGTCGTTGGTGGAGAGGGAGGTCTCGCGGACCATGTTGCGGAACACTTCCTTGCCTCTGATGCGGCGGGCTCTGAATTGGGGAAAGAACATGGGATTTCTCCTTTATGTTGAAATTGTCGATTTTATTCGCTCAGGCTAAATATCATACAACAAGTAACGCCAACTGCCCAAACCATTTTGCGCCGTTGCCCGATTTTTTGTAGATAGTCCCTCACCGTCCCCCGTCACCTGCCGACAAAGCTGTTTTCCAACAGCCCCGACAGAAGCCCCTGCAATTCCTCCCCCGCCACGGTCTCCTTTTTCATGAGTATCCCGGCCAGTTCTTCCACCGTCCGCCAGGTGGCGGGAGCGTTGAAGATCTCGTGAAGCTTCCGCATGACGTTCAGCCCCACGAGGCGCGTCTGCCGCCCGTCCGGATAGAGCCGGCGGCAGGCGTTTTCCCACTCGTCGATGTCGCTCGCGGCGCCCCAGCGCTTGTCCTCATCCGCAGGCGCATTGTCCTCGAAATAGCGGTTCTCGGCGGCAATGCCGGCCAGTGTTGCCAGACCGAGCTCATAGAGGTTCAGGTCCGCGTTGCCGCCGAGGAGGGAGTGCCCCTGCTTCCGGAGGAGAGTCCCCACGCATGAAGTCCCATCAGCGATGGAGACCTCGGCAACGGCAAACCGCCCCCGGCCGAGCAGGGTCTGCATCACTGCGTGTCCCGCCTCATGGTAGGCGAGGCGTTGCCGGTTCGGCATCATCATGACCTGTCTCCCTTTTGCGGCTATTTTTCGGTTGTTGAGAGAAAGTGGTTAGAGCGGACGGCTGATGCCCGTTGCCCGCAATTATACAGGATTGATCCGGTAAATCAACGGACCGGTGGAAGTATGGGGGGTGAGGACAATCTTCCTGAATACGAAGCTGGAATGAGAGAAAAGCGGGGCAATAGTTGTCATGTATACAACGCGATACCGGGGAGGTTCGTTATCAGACCTTGAAAACCTTCATCTGTTCTCTAAGTACCCCAATCTGCATAAAGAGGTTAGTGACCACTTTATCCATGACCTTTGTTGCATCCAGATTAATGGAGGCAGAGGACTGGATGTCCTCTACAGCATGGGCAATCTGGTCGCTACCGCGGGACTGCTCTCCTGAGGCACGGCTAATAGTGGAGATCATGCTGGTGATATTCTCGGTGGACTGTGCGATAAAATTGGCCACCTTGCTCTGTTCAAGGGTAGAATTCCGCACCTGCTCGGTCAGTTGCTTCATATGTTCCGCCGAAGACATGATAAGCTCGCTTCCCTGCGACTGCTCCTTGGTGGCTTTCGCAATTTGACCGACCATCTCGGATACCTGCTCCATCGCCTCACGGATCATCTGGCTTCCCTTGGACTGTTCGAGGGTGGTTAGTGCAATCTCGCGCATCTGGTCGGTAGCCTTCTGCACCCCTTCATATATCTTCTTCAGGGCTTCACCCGATTTTTCGGAAAGATCTTTTCCATCGGCAATGCTCTTCTCTGCGATATGAATCGCTTCAACTGCCCGTGCCGTCTCGTTCTGTACAGCACTTATCACCTTTGTTATCTCTTGGGTGGAGGCGCTGGTTCGCTCAGCCAGTTCCTTTATCTCGTCGGCGACGACTGCAAAGCCTTTACCGTGTTCTCCCGCCTGGGCGGCAATAATGGCTGCATTGAGGGCAAGAAGATTGGTTTGGCCCGCCACTTCGTCGATGACCGAGAGGATGACGCCGATTGCGCTTGCTCGCTCGGAGAGCGAGTTAATAACCTCAGAGGTAATATCCGATGCGCGTTTAATCTCGCTTATTCCAACAATGGAAGCTTCAACGGCAGAGCGACCGAATTCCGCATCACCGCGCACCTCGTCGGAAATTGCCGCAGCGGCGGCTGCACTCCGTTCGACCTGTTTTATGCTGGTATCCATCTGCATGACCGAGGAAGAGGTGCTGGCAGCCGCTTCCTGAAGGTTTCCAACGCTGCTTCCCACCCGCTTGATGGAAGCTGTCATCTGCACTATGGATGAACTCACTTCACCTACGGATTTGTTGAGAGTTTCAGCATTATGGGCAACTTCGGTGACACTGGCAGTCATCTCCAGGATTGACGATGAGCTTTCGGAAGCAGACAGTGACAAGTGATCGATGCTCTGAGCCACACCCTTGATGGATGCATTGATCTCGATAACCGCCGACGAGGTATTACTGACCCCCTCGGACTGGAGCTGTGCGGCATTTACCACCTTGCCGGTCGTTCCAGCCAAATTCTCGGTGATGTGGTTCAGTTCTCCCGCTGCAGCATTGACCTGGGTAACTATCTGATTCAGGTTCTGGATCATGCCGTTAAGAGACTCTGTCAAATGTCCGAACTCGTCATTTGAAACAACCTCAAGAGTCCTTGACAGGTCCCCGTTGGCCACCTGCTCCGTCACCTGGCACAGTGATACTATCGGTCTGATAATCAGTCGCTTCATGGTAAAGAAAAGAATTACACCGAGAATCAACGCCATGGCAAGATTTACAGCTATGACATAAAAGACGGTCTTCGTTAACTGATTTTTGACCTTTGCATCTGAAAGACCGATATAGACCGTGCCGTGGTCGCTTGAATCAATAGTCACCTTGTGTGAAATCTCGATGGCCAGTCCCGACTTCCTGATTGCCGTAAGGATCGCACCAGTATCGCTGTCCTGTGGTAACCCGGCGATGATTTTTTTTGCAATGGGAGATTTTTCGGAGAAGCTCGCAAGGTGGGTGGTCAGGTATGCATTTTCGTTGTCCTGGATAAGTGCATATATCACATCTTCGTCTTTGGTGATGTCACCGACAATGGCGTCAAGCTGAATGTTGTCCTTGAGCAGAATCGGGTCCTTGCTGATGTTGGCGATATATGTTCCAAGGCTGCGCCCTTTATCGATAAGAAATCTGTTGAGAGTTGCCCGCTCATTGAAAATTATCAGCGCTGTCCCCACAACGGTCGAAAAGATGAGGATTCCCACAACGATAAGAAGTAATTTGGCGCGGATACTGCCTTTGAACTTCAGCATTCTACCTGACATTTGAGCGTGCTCCTTAAGAGACTCGATAAAAGTTGGTGAATCTCACCTGCGCTGTCATGCCGTCCGCGGTTTACACCGCCGGACGGCATGACAATGTTGGATCAAAATATTACAGATGTTTTTTCAGCCAGCTGTCCATCTCCCTTACCGAGTTGTAATCGGCATCCTTGGGTACGATGAACTTGTCGACCATTATACCGTCGAGAATGGCTTTCCCTTCCGCATCCTTGTGCATGTTGAGGAAAATGTCCCTGATCTTCGCCTTCAGAGTCGGATCGGTGTCTTTCCTGACAACCACTGGCGGAATGCCATATTTGGGTGATTTACGGATAATCTTGGTTTGGGAGGTAAATGCGGGGTTTTTCTTTGCTGCATAATCGTAGATAAGGCTGTCTACGCTCGCCCCGTCCACCAGTTTCTTGGCAACCGCCTCGATGGATTTGTCATGACTCTTTGTATAGAGCACCTTGCTGAAAAATTTCTCGGGAGTGGTGTTGAAATCCTTGCCAATCATATAGGTGGGAACGATCTTGCCGGTATTGGACTTGGGATCGGTAAAGGCGAATTTCTTCCCTTTCAGATCCCCCAGGTTCTTGGCCGGACTATTCTTGTGCGCAATTATATAGGCATAATAAAAGGGCTGTCCGTAGGATTGAGGAGCGACGACCAACTCCGCCCCGAACTTGTCATGATCCTTCACGTAAGGGCCGGAACAGACGAAAGCAAAATTGAGGTCGCCGCTTTCAAGCATCTTGTCGGTTTCGTCGTAGTTTTCCTTCTGTACCATTTCCACGGGCTGGCCGAGCTTGGCACCCACATAATCGATCATTTTTTTGTAATACTTGACCGTTTCCTTAGGCGAAATCATTGCCGCCACGCCGATCTTGACCGGTCCTCCGGCCGCCATTGCAGCTGCTGCGTTCAACCAGAGAACTGCCGCACAGATACCAACCCATCTTTTCATCATTGAACCCTCCTTGTATTTTATGAACTCTCCCTTGAACCCCATCTTCCGATTCTTCGCCTCCGGCGTGTCATCAACTGCCGGATGACTCGTGCAACGTCTCGACCCTCAGCACCTTCCGGCCGGGTCGCGTCCGGCGCCAAACATTAATGAACGTTAGTCGTTTCTACACAAGAAAGCGCATAAAATCAATAAAATATCGTGGGGTTAGGCAGGAATGGGTGCAAATAAAATTTACACATTGGGAAAAGGTAAAGATTAAGAGGGGATAGCGGTCAGGGCGTGTACCAAGCCGGAGTCGGAAAGATGTAATCCGCAGGAATCACCGGACGCAAGGCCATGACCCCATGGATTCCTTGCCAGTGGAGCAGGATTAGATAATATTAAAAGATAAGCCGGGATACAGACAGGCTACCGAGGGGAGGGAAGCATGAACCGACGACAATTCATGCAGAGCGTAGTTGCCGGGACCGTGGGGTTGATGTCCGGCGAGGTGCTGGCCGGTAACACGACCGGTCACGGTCTGCCAAGGGCCGCCGGTCCAACCAGGACCCGGGTTGCCCTGGTCAGAACCGACAACCGGGCAACCGGCATCAAGCGGGCGATCAGGCTGCTGGGAGCCAACCCTGTGGCTGGTAAGCGAGTGCTGCTAAAGCCTAACTTCAATACCGCCGATCTCTTTCCCGCCTCCACCCACAACGACACCCTGGTCCAGCTCATCGCCGAGCTGCGGGGGATGGGGGCCAAAGCCGTTACCATCGGCGAGCGGAGCGGTCCGCCGGACACCGCTGACGTGCTGCGCGACAAAGGGATCATTGAGCTCTGCAAACGTCTCGACGTGGGGCTCATCAACTTCGAGGAGTTGACACCGGAAAGCTGGACGAAGGTGATCCCGCCGGCGAGCCACTGGAACGACGGCTTCCTGATGGCGAGGCCGGTTCTTGATGCCGAGTGCGTGGTTGTCACCTGCTGCCTCAAGACTCACGGCTATGGTGGGGTCTTCACCATGTCCCTGAAGAACTCCATCGGCTTCGTCCACAAGAAGAACATGCGCGAGCTGCACACCTCGTTTCTCAGCCAGCGCAAAATGATCGCCGAGGTGAACGTCTCTTACCGGCCGGCCCTTATCTTGCTGGATGGCATTGAAGCTTTCGTCGACAAGGGGCCCATGGAGGGGCCGAAAAAGCGTGCCGATGTGATCCTGGCCGGCACCGACAGGATTGCCATTGATGCGGTGGGGCTGGCGGTTCTCAAGGAACTTGGGAGCAACCGGGCGATCATGGACACCACCATCTTCGCCCAGGAACAGATCGCCAGGGCCGTGGAGCTTGGGTTGGGGGTCAAGGGCCCCGGCGCCATCGAGATCGTCAGTGACGACGAGGCCGGCCGGAGTTATTCAGAGAAGCTCCGGCAGATCCTGGCCAAGGGCTAGGCTGTGGGTTGACAGATATATATTTCCTGAATGGAGAGAATTCGGTAGACACAATACGTATTCGCGCTCATGGCATATTCCTTGTGGTAGGTTTACTGTCGCCAGTATACAGGGTTTATTGGGAAAATCAATGGGTTGCGAGGGGCGAGAAAGGGCCGGGTTGGAAGTTGAAAAGCGATAGATGAACTCGTCGGTGATCGGGAGCTATCTGGATCGCAAGAGGATTGTCGGTGGGGTCAAGCGTCCCCCACGGTTTCCCTTGTGGGTCTGTCATGCCAGTACATCGGTTCACGGTGCAAATGGGCAACGGCAACGATTACAACTGTCTTGTTATCAATGCCGTAGACCAGCATATAAGGGAATCTTCTTGTTATGCAACGCCGCAACCCAGGAGCAATAGTCGCACAGCTTTCAGGAAAGTTGGTAATCCGCTTCAAGGCAAAACGAACTTCATCAAGAAAAAGCCACCCAAGATTTTCCTGCTCTATCTCATACCAGGAAATCGCGTCATCAAGCTCGATCCGGGCAGGCTCAAGGAAGCGAATATTCATGGTTTGTACTTCTCGAACACTTCAGCGGCAGAAAGGGTTTTGATTTTTCCAGCCTTATACCCTTCCCAGCGCCGTGATGCTTCATCAGCCCAGAGTTTCTCGATCTCCTTATCCGGCATATCCAGCGATTCAAGAATATAGTCAACTAACTGGAGTCGTTCAAGTGGAGGAAGAGCAGTTGCTTGATGAATAAGAGGATTGTTACGTTCGAGCATGGTGGCACCTCATCTCTATCCAGGTAAGCCGGACGTTCCGAATTACACTTAGAAATTGTGTAAAACTTACTGTTGATGCAGGGAGTATATCAGCACGGTTGAGCGGTAGTCAAGGCGACAGGGAATGACCTGCAAAGGACCTCGTCGTCGTCGGCATTTTTTCACCAGGAGCATGGCCTGCTCATGCTGCCTCATAAACTACCTTTCCTTCCGTTTTTGCCTGGTAATATACATTGCCCGGAGTTTCAGCCCAATATTCGAAGGTCTCCCGGCTGACCACCAGCAGATCGACGGGAATGCGAAGCGGACTCAGGGTCCGGTTAAGGCGCACCATTTCGGCAATACGAACCTTTACCTCATTTTCAATAACGAGTATATCGACATCGCTGTCTTCGCGCGCTTCTTTCCGGGCATGGGAGCCAAACAGGATGATTTTTTGCGGATGGGCGGTTTCCTTGAGCAGTTCGGTTGCCCTGTCCAGAAGAGCTTGATCTATCATGGTGCGACTCCATGCATGATAAGGGTCATCTTGGAAGCCTGGCCCTGCGCTCTGTTTGTGGCCGAGCTCAATTTATTTTTGCTTATGACCCGGCACTTTGTTATTATTGCCTCAACAAAGGAGTTCCCCATGAACGAAATCTTTTTCCTTGTTGAAGAAGCCTCAGAAGGCGGCTACGCGGCCAAAGCACTCGGGGAATCGATTTTCACCGAGGCAGATACCCTTGAAGAACTCCATGCCAATGTACGGGATGCGGTTCGGTGCCACTTCGATGAAGGGAAAGCGCCGAAGATGATCCGCCTGCACTTTGTCCACGAAGAAGTCCTCGCCGTATGAAGCTGCCGCGTGACATCACCGGAAACGACCTGGCAAAAGCCCTCGTCAAACTCGGTTATCATGTCACCCGACAGACCGGCAGTCACATCAGGCTCTCTACGGTTGAAAACGGCGAGCATCACATTACCGTACCCGCCCACAATCCCCTGAAAATAGGGACCCTGGCGGCAATTCTTTCCGATATCGAATCCCATCACAAGCTGACGCGAGAAGAGCTGTTGAAGCGCTTTTTCTCTTGAAATGATGTAAAAGTGTCCCTGCTTTCCCGCAGACTTTAAGTATCTTTAAGTTTGCATGTTTGCACTTCTGACCCGAAATGTCCCCCTGTTGATGCTGTCATAATGAAGTAGGCGGCTATTTGGGCTGAATCAAAAGTCACTATGAGTTGGAGGCAAGTTTGTCTATAACTCGATCTGAATTTCTATAATGCTCCAAAAAGGCGAGTAGCTTTGGGTCTGTCACACGTATAGGCAGACTATTCATATGATTAGATTCGATTATTGGTAAAACAATTTTTCTTTGTTGCTCGGTAAGTGACCTGAAAAGATCTAACCATTCTTGAGTAGTGCCGTTATGCTTGTAGTGCATTCAATATTGGTACAGCACAGAACTCACATTTTCTAACGCATCCCCGTGTCATGTAACCGTAATATGCCCCAGATTCAGGATACTTATAGTCAGTTTCCTCCAAAATCGAATAGTCCAGAGGAAATGGTTGTCATATATACAACAAATTTGTGCGAGATTTAACAAGTTGGGAAAAGGTAAGGATTGAGAAAGGATAGCGGTCAGGGCATATAGTAGGTTATCTCGTTATGGCCGACGAGGAGATAAAGTCCGATCATCGAAGGGCGTTCGCAGGGGACGCACCCCCACTCAGCTAAGAGCTCCGCCGCGTGCTCGCCGCACTCGGGGGTGAGGAAGAGATCCACTCCCCCATCTTCGCGCCCTTGCTGAAAAAACGCCATCGAGCGCGGTGCGCGGGCAGCGGCAAAGGCTTCGGAAAAAGCTTCCTTGCGCTGCTGCACCTCCCCTGCTGCCACCTGCCCGGTGGTCAGGGGCAAATGATACCAGTTCATCTCATTCACATGCTCCATCACGGTCACCCCTTCCGCTCCTCTCCCGCCAGCCGGTCGAGCATCTTCTCCTGGTATGCCGGCAGGAGATCCAGGCTCATGGGGCGCCTGCGGGCCATCTCCAGCTTCATCAGCTTGTGGTTCAGCTCGCGCACCTTCCTGCTCCGTTCCTCGCCGTCGTCCATGGAGAGCACCAGCCGTCGCAGGGAGTGGACCTTGTTGGAAAGCTCCAGTTCGGGCGGCAGGCAACCGGCGTTTTTCATCACCTTGTAGGCCATGCGCAGCTCCTCCGGCACGGCGGAAAGGTCCTCCTCGGCCAGCGGTTTCCCCTTGCCGGCAAGGTTGTCGAATTCCCCCCGCTCCATGGCTTCCCTGATTCTGCGCTCGGCTATTGTTGCGAAAACGTCCATGCTCATTCGTTGATTGTCGGCGGAAGATCGGTGCTCTTCAGGTAAAATGCCGGACGATCTCCCCGGTCAGTGCTTCCAGGGTATATGCCGGGGGCTCGATATCCACCGGCAGTCCCAGTTCGCGGCAGGTCCGAGAAGTTATCGGGCCGATGGAGGCGATAGTCACCCCTTCCAGGAGGTTCAGCAGCCGGTTTTCACCGAGCATGGCGGCCAGGTTCTGGGCCGTTGATGAGGAGGTGAAGGTGATGCAGCGAATGCGCCGCTCTTCCAGTGCTTGCAGGGCTTCAGACGGCAGGGCCTCCGGGATGACGTTGCGGTAGGCGACGGGTGCTTCGATCTCCGCCCCCATCTTCTGCAGCTCCGTCGGGATGAGATCGCGCGCCCGGTCTGCCTTGGGGAAAAGGACCCGCTTGCCGTTCATGTCGAGGGATCTGAACGCTTCGATCACCCCTTCCGCCTTGTAATCGGCCGGCACCAGGTCTGCGATGATGCCGTACGTGGAGAGCGCAGCCGCTGTTTTGGGGCCCACGGCGCAGATGCGGCAGGGGCCGATGGCCCTGCTGTCCAGCCCGCGATCGTGCAGGCGTGTGAAGAAGCTGCTGACGGCATTGCAGGAGGTGAAAATCAGCCAGGCGAAGGACGGCAGCGAGGCAATGGCTCCGTCGAGCCCATCGAACGATTCCGGCGGCACGATCCGGATGGTGGGGCACTCGAAGACCTGGGCGCCGTAGCCCGCGAGGAGGCGGGAGAATTCGCCCGCCTGGTCGGCGGCCCGGGTTACCAGGACCCCCTTGCCGAAGAGGGGGCGGTTGTCGAACCAGCGCAGCTTGTCCCGAAGGGTGACCACGTTGCCGACGACGGTGATTGCCGGCGCCTTGAAGGCCGCCTTGCGCGCTTTGTCGGCGATGTCGGCCAGGGTGCCGACCAAAACCTCCTGCTCCGGCCTTGTCCCCCAGCGGATCAGGGCCACAGGCGTTTCTGCGCTTCTTCCGTGGGCCATCAGGTTTTGCGCGATCAAGGGCAGGTTCTTGATCCCCATGTAGAAGACCACCGTGCCGCTCCCGAGGGAAAGACGTTCCCAGTCGATGTCCGACGCTTCCTTGCCCGGGTTCTCGTGGCCGGTGACAAAGGCCACCGATGTGGTGAAGTCGCGGTGGGTAAGGGGTATCCCGGCGTAGGCGGCAGCGCCGATGCCGGCGGTCACCCCTGGTACGATCTCGAAGGGAATGCCTGACGCGACCAGGGTCTCGCACTCTTCGCCGCCGCGGCCGAAGACAAAGGGGTCGCCCCCCTTGAGGCGGGCCACGACCTTTCCTTCGAGGGCCTTCTCCACCAACAGCTCATTGATCTGCCACTGCTCGCGGTTATGGACACCCCCTACCTTGCCTGCATAGATCAGTTCTGCATGGGGTGCGGCGTAGGTGAGAAGGTGCTCGTTGGCCAGGTAATCGTAGAGGATGACGTCAGCCTTGCCGATGCAGTCGCGCCCCTTGACGGTTATCAGGCCGGGATCGCCGGGGCCGGCGCCGATGAGGTAGACAAAGCCGCGTTTTTTAGAAATTTCGGTCATGGATCAACGCCTGATTCAGTGGGAAATGGGAGCGCATGGGGAACAACGGGTAATGGGGGTATGGGTAAAGGGGCGGCTGGGCACTCATACACCCATCCGCCCATCCACCGGTCCTTAAACGGGAATCTCTTTTTCCCGTGAAACTTCCCGCTGGTAGACTTCGGCAAGGATCTCGTGACCACCGTCCTTGAGCAGTTGCTCGGCAAGGGTGATGCCGAGTTTTTCGCACTCTTCAGCAGGTCCGCTGACGCTCCCCTTCACCGAGGTTTTGCCGTCCACCGAAGCGATGAAGCCGGTCAGCTTCAGCTGGTCGCCTTCAACCTCGCCGAATGCGGCAATGGGGACCTGGCAGCCCCCTTCGCAGCGCCAGAGAAGGGCGCGCTCGGCCCTGACCGCATAAGCGGTGGCGGGATGGTTGAAGAAGTCGATGGCGCTTTTCACCTCTTCGTTGTCGAGGCGGCATTCGATGCCGAGCGCCCCCTGGCCGATGGCCGGAATGGAAAGATCCGTGGGGAGGTACTCCGCCACCTTGTCGGTGAAGCCGAGTCGCTTCAGGCCGGCAGCGGCAAGGATTACGGCGTCGAGGTTCTCCGCCTCCAGCTTGTTGATGCGGGTTTCCACGTTGCCGCGGATGATGACCATCTCCATGTCCGGGCGGATTTTCAGCAGCTGGGCTTGGCGGCGCAGGGCGCTGGTGCCGATTTTCGCCCCTTTTGGCAGGTCGGCGAATTTTATGCCACGGGAAATGACCGCATCGCGCGGGTCTTCCCGCTCGGTAATGCAGTGCAGTCCCAGACCTTCGGGAAACTCGGTCGGCACATCCTTCATGCTGTGGACTGCAATGTCGATGTCGCCGCGCAGCATGGCCTCTTCGATCTCCTTGACGAACAGCCCTTTCCCCCCCACCTGGGCCAGTGGCACGTCGAGGATCTTGTCGCCGATGGTCTTGATCTTGAGCAGGGATACTTCCAGCCCCGGATAACGCTTTTCCAGCTCAGACTTCACCCAGTTGGCCTGCCAGAGCGCCAGCTGGCTGGCGCGTGTTCCTATGCGTAGAGTTTTCAGTGCCATTTATCCATATCTCCTTTAAAAAAAGTTAAAACCAGATCCATTTATTATTCTTCCAGTTCTCCAAGTTCCTCAACTTCCGGCCTTGTCGTCTCCAGTTCAAAGAGGTTGCGCAGGGCATCGATGTAGAGATCGTTGCGATTGCCCTGCTCGGCACGCTTCAGTACGCTCGTCGGTTGGTGAAGCAGTTTGTTCATGATGGCGCTGGTCAATGCTTCCAGACGTTTTTCAGCGTCCGGCGGCAGCTCTTTCCAGTTGGCCAGGGTCTTTGCCAGTTCTGCGCGGCGGATCTCGTCAAATTTGCTGCGGAGCGCGACGATGGTCGGAGTGACCTCCAGGGAGGAGAGCCATTTGAAAAACTGACCGATCTCCTGCTCGACAATTGCTTCCGCCTTCTCTGCCTCTTTGTTGCGCTGTTCCAGGTTTGTGGCGACAACGCCGTTCAGATCGTCAACGGTGTAGAGATAGATGTTTTCCACGTCGTTGACCTTGGGGTCGATGTCGCGGGGAACGGCGATGTCGATGAAAAACATCGGTTTCATCTTGCGTCGACGGATGACTTCTTCCACGTTCTTCGGCCCGATGATGAAGTGGGGGGCACCGGTGGAGGAGAGGACGATGTCCGCCTTGTGCAGATGATCGAAGAGCTCTTCGTAATTGACCGCCTTGCCGTCGAACTCCTCCGCCAGCTTCACTGCCCGTTCAAAGGTGCGGTTGGTGACCATGACGCCGCGAACGCCGGTATTGATGAAGTGCTTGGCCGCCAGCTCGCACATCTCGCCGGCTCCGATGAGCATGACGGTCTTGTCGGAGAGGTCGCCGAAGATCTTCTTTGCCAGTTCGACGGCGGCAAATGCCACGGATACTGCGGACGAGGCGATCTTTGTTTCGGTGCGGACCCGTTTGGCAACGGAAAAGGCCTTGTGCAGGAAGCGGTTGAGGATGATGCCGGAGCTTTTGTATTCTGCGGCGTAACCGTAAGAGGTCTTGATCTGGCCCAGGATCTGCGGCTCGCCGACCACCATGGAGTCGAGGCTGGAGGCTACCCGGAACACGTGGCGGGTTGCTGCTTCACCGTGGTAACTGTAGAGGTGCGGCTCCAGAGTTTCCAGTGAAATGTTGTGGTAATCTGCCAGGAAACGCTTGAGCCGTGCGACACCGCCGGCAATGTCGCGAGTGGTGGCGTAAATCTCCACCCGGTTGCAGGTGGAAACGATGACTGCTTCTGTGATGTCGGGTAGCGAGACAAGGGCGTGCAGAGGTTTTTCCATCTGCGTCGGGGCGAAGGCCACCTTTTCCCGTATCTCCACGGTGGCTGTCTTATGGGACAGCCCAACCACAATAATATTCATAAACGATCAGCCTCTGATTCGACTTTATTTGTAGCTATGCAACCCCGGCAGCAGCAGGTTTACGCCGAGGAATGTGAAAATCATGATAAAAAAGCCGATAATGGACAGGATGGCCGCCTTGCGGCCGCGCCAGCCGGTTGTCAATCTGCCGTGGAGCAGGGCGGCATAGATAAACCAGGTGATCAGCGACCAGGTTTCTTTCGGATCCCAGCTCCAGTAGGTTCCCCAGGCGGTTTCAGCCCAGATGGCGCCGCTGATGATGGCGAAGGTCAGGAGGGGAAAGCCAAAGGTCAGGCAACGGTAGCTGATTTCATCAAGGATATCGAGGGACGGCAGCCTCTGGAACATGGCCCCGAGCTTCCTGCTTTTCAGGAAATGCGACTGGATCAGGTACATGATGCTGGCGCCGAAGGAGACGGCAAAGGAGGCGTAACCGAGGAAAGCCATGGTGGTGTGCACGGACAGCCACCTGCTCTTGAGCGCCGGGTTCAGCGGCATGATGGCGGTCGGAAAGGTAGTGGATACGGCCAGCAGCAGAAGCGCCAGAGGGGTAACGAATGAGCCGAGGATGAACACACGGTATTTGCGTTCAAAAAATATGAATACGCCGATAACAGCAAGGCTGAAAAAAGAAAGCGATTCGTGCAGGTTCGTTATGGGGGTGTGGCCGGCCTCCAGGAAACGGTTGACCGTGAAGGCGCAATGGACGATAAAGCCGATGGAGATGGTCCAGTGTGCCAAGCGTCCGAAAATATCGCGGGGTTTTACCAGGTAGAGCAGATAGATGGCAGTGGCAACAAAATAGATGCCGAGGGTGCAATAAAAGAGCAGGGCATTCATTGATGGTCCTTTTCTTCCCTCAAAAGATCGTTCGTGGTGAATCCCGGGCCGAAAAGTTCGAGAAGAAGGTGGTCTATTTCATCATATCGTTTTTCTTTGATCAGTTCGGGCAAGCCGTGAGCTACCAGTTGGCTTAGAAGCGACTTATTGTAAGCGCTGTTCCCCTTTTCAGTCAATAGCTTTTCACGTATACCGCCCAAAAGCCTGAGAGTTGCCCCATACTCTATGCCAAAAACCTCTTCCAGTTCCTCGCGGATTTTTTTCGCCAGTGCCGGGCTTTTACCGGAGGTGGAGACAGTGATGACCAGATCGCCCCGGCTCATTACGGCCGGCATGGTGAAGCTGCCCAGTTCCGGCGTATCGGCAATATCGGCCAGAATGGAGCGCATGCGGGCCTCCTTTGCCACTGCACGGTTGACGGCGTTGTCATCGGTCGCTGCGATGACGAGAAAAGCCTCGGCAAGGTCGCCGTCCGCATAGTTCCGCGCCAGGTGGATTATCCTGTTGGCAGCCAGCAGTTGCCGCAGGGCGTCGTTCAAGTGGGGGGCGATCACCGTGACCAGTGCACCCGCATCGATCAGGCTGAGCACCTTGCGGCCGGCAACGTCCCCTCCGCCGACCACTATCACGACCTTATTGCGAACATCCAGGTTTATCGGCAGGTGGTGCATGGAACCTCGTTTACGGCGCCTATTGAAGATCAGCCTGACTGCATCGGATACTCGCAGCACAGACGCGAACAACATACTATCGCCCAGCGATGAAACGGTGTCAATAGGCTTGTCGGAAGAAAAACTCAGGGAATGCAAGAACCACGGGAAGCCGCGCCGTGCGAGCAATTACTCCTTGATTTTTTCATCGGCTCAGCTATAGTTATAGATATTTTCATATTTTGTGATTTGATTAATCAACCCAAGGAGAAATTTATATGGCCAGCGAAAAAGTACTTACCTTTACCGACGATAATTTTGAAGCAGCGGTTCTTCAATCGGACGTTCCCGTTCTGGTCGATTTTTGGGCCACTTGGTGTGCACCCTGCAAAGCCATAGCCCCACTTATCGATACCATTGCCGATGAGTATGACGGCAAAATCAAGGTCGGCAAGGTAAATGTCGACGACAACCCCGGCACGCCCGGCAAATACGGGGTGCGCGGCATCCCGACCGTCATCCTGATCAAGGACGGTAAGGTTGTGGATCAGGTGGTTGGGGCAGTTCCCAAAGCCCAACTAGAGGCGCTGATAAAAAAGGCCGTATAGTAAAGGATTTTTTTATGAAGTTACGTGTCACGCAAATGCGGTATCCTGTTTTAGCCCTGTTCCTGTTGTCATTACTTGCCACGCCGGCTTTCGCCATCCTGCAGAAAGGCCAACCCGCGCCCCCGATCAATGTGGTGACCACCTCCGGCCAGCAGGTTTCTCTCGCCAATTACAAAGGGTACGTGCTGGTTCTCGATTTTTTCGCCACATGGTGTATCCCCTGCCGTGAATCCATCCCGCATATCATCAGCCTCAACCGAAAATACGGCAAGCAGGGGTTGCAGATTCTCGGGATGAGCGTTGACGAAGGGAGTGACAAGGCGGTGAAGACGTTTATTGCCGAGAGGAAGATAAACTATCCCGTTGCGGTGACCAGCGAGGACCTGCAGGCCGACTACGGCCTCCGCTCGGTTCCGACCCTGTTCATCATCAACAAAAAGGGGGTAGTTGCCGAGAAATACCAGGGTTACTCGGACGAGGTGGCAAAGTCCATCGAGTTGACGATAATGAAACTCCTGGCGGAATAAAGTAAAGGTTCGAGGCTCTTCCTGGACCCTCGAACCTCATTCCTGATTTCCTTTCGGATGGAAGTGCTCCCACACCGCTTCAGCCACAGTTCTTGTAATCCCCTCCACCTTTTGCAGCTCTTCGAGGGTCGCCGTCTCAAGCTTTTTCAGGCTGCCGAAATGACGCAGCAGTTCCTTTCTCCTCTTTGTGCCGACCCCCGGCACCCCTTCAAGCCGCGATGTCAGCAGTTCCCTGCCGCGCAGCTTCTTGTGGTAGGTAATGGCGAAGCGGTGGGCCTCGTCCCTGATCCGTGCAAGGAGAAGGAGCGGTGCAGAGTTCTGCCGCAGCACGACCGGATTTTTCCGCCCCGGTAGGAATATCCGCTCATCGCTCCTGCTGATCTCGGCAGCGCCCATCTCCCTTTCCACCCGGCTCTTGGCCAAACCGGCAGCGGCAACCCCCTCCACGTGCAGTTCTTCGAGTACCCTGGTCAGAACGTTGAGCTGACCGATGCCGCCGTCAACCACAATCAGGTCAGGGTAGTCGTCACGATCTGCTTCTTGCCTGAAGCGGCGCGACAGCACTTCCCGCATCATGGCAAAGTCGTCTGACTGGCTGACCCCTTTTATGCGGTAGCGGCGATAATGCGCCTTGTCCGCCTTGCCGTCGAGAAAGGCAACCTTGCTCCCGACGGGGACCCGGCCCTGGATATTGGAGATATCGTAACATTCGATACGACGGGGCAGTTCAGGCAAGTGGAGCCGCTCTTGAAGCTCTTTGAGCACCGATTCGCAGCTCTCCAGCGCTTTCTTCTTTTCCATTGCAGAGGTTTCGGCATTTTTCCCGGCGAGTTTCACCAGTTCCAACCGGACGCCCCGGCAGGGAACAGTAATACAGACTTTCTTGCCCCGCTTCTCCGAGATGAGCTCTTCAAGGGGGGCCGGCTCGGCAATCGGGAGCGGCAGGAGGATCTCTGCCGGTATGAAAACATCCTGATTATAATATTCGTTCAAGAAGGAGGCGATTCCTTCGCTATCATCCATTTCCCATCGGAACGAGTAGTTCCTGCTCCCCATGAGATTGCCGCCGCGGATGAAAAGGAGGGCAAGGTAAAGACGTTCGCCTTCACGGTAAAAGCCGATAATATCGGAATCCCCACCTTGGGTAACCATCTTTTGTTTTTCTACGGTAACCGTGATGGAACGGATCAGGTCGCGGAACCTGGCGGCTTCCTCATACTTTTCGGTCGCTGCCGCGGCTGCCATTCTCTCTTTGAAAATCCTGACGATCTCCCGGGTTTTCCCTTTCAGGAACAGGCCGGCCCCTTCGGCAAGAGCAGTGTAGTCTTCCCGGGAGATGAGCCCGTGACAGGGGGCCGAGCATTGCCTGAGTTGAAAAAAAAGGCAGGGACGTTTTCGCTTGCGGCAGCTTTCCATCGGGTAGTGGCGCAGGGGGAAGAGCTTGTAGAGTTGCTTCAGCACCGCCCTGGCAGCAGAAGCAGACGAATAGGGACCAAAGTAACGGGCACCGTCCCTCGTCACCTTGCGGATGATGGTGAGACGGGGAAAGTCTTCCGTCATGTCCATGCGCAGGGAGAAATAGGTTTTGTCGTCGCGTAGGTTAAAATTGTATTTGGGACGGTATTTCTTGATCAGGGTATTTTCAAGTATCAGCGCTTCCTTTTCGGTGTCGGTTACGATGACCTCAATGTCAGTAACCCTGGCCATGAGAAAGCGGATGTGATAACGGGAGTCACCCGACGTGGCAAAGTAGGAACGAACCCGTTTTTTCAGGTCCCGCGCCTTTCCCACATAGAGAACGGTGGAGTCCGCACCTTTCATGATGTAGATGCCGGGCGACGAAGGGAAGCGGGCAATTGTTTCTGCGCTGATCATAGCCTTGAGTATAAAAGGAAAAGAGCTTGTTTCAAAGGTAATTTTGACAGGAACGAATGGGAGCCCGCTCATGATGGACTAGCCCTGATAGGAGAGTCGCTTCGATTGTGTCACGGAGTCGATGATTCGATGCCTTCTCCAGCCGCATAAAAACGCCTTTGACCGTTGACAAGCAGCGATTATGATGATATTTTTCGTCACTGCTTTTGCAACTATTTCCTGTTATGGCTCGGAAAGGTTCATCTCGTGAATTTTATTAAGTTTTTCCGCGCTGCTGTATGCAAAACCCTCCTGGGAATTCTCATCATATTGTCCCTGCTTCCCAACCCTGCTTTTTGCCTTGATTCAGAAGACTCCCAAATTTTTATTGCTGGTTTTAATTCCTACCAGAAACGGGATTTTCAGACGGCCGTTGATAAAATGAGCGCTCTTCTGAAGAAGTATCCTGACACTCCGCTGCGCGATATGGCCATTTTCTGGCTTGCAAGGGCTAATTACAAGGCGGGACATCGTCAGGAAGCAGCCAGATACATGGCGCAGTTTTTCAAGGAATATCCGGACAGCCCGTTGAAGGCGACGGTGGAAGATGAACTGGTTACACTTGCAGCAAAATACGCAAAAGGTGAACCTATACCTGCTGAAGAGAAGGTTGCCGTTGAGAAGGCGGTCGCCGAAAAAGCCGCTGCTGAAAAGCTGGCAATGGAAAAGGCCGAAGCGGAAAAAATTGCGGCAGCCAAAAAGGCGGGAGAGTTACGCATAGCCGCGGAGAAAGCCGCGGCAGAAAAGGCCCTTCAGGCAAAGCTTGCAGCTGAGAAGGCGGCAGTCGAAAAAGCCGTAGCGGAAAAGGCCGCCGCAGAGAAGCTCGCGCAGGAAAAGGCCGAGGCGGAAAGAAAAGCGGCAGCCAAGAAGGCCGAGGAGATGCGCATAGCTGCGGAGAAAGCAGCGGCAGAAAAAGCCCTTCAGGCAAAGCTTGCAGCTGAGAAGGCGGCAGTCGAAAAAGCCGCAGCGGAGAAGGCAGCCGCAGAGAAGCTTGCGCAGGAAAAGGCCGAGGCGGAGAGAAAAGCGGCAGCTCAAAAGGCCGAGGAGGTGCGCATAGCCGCGGAGAAAGCCGCGGCAGAAAAGGCCCTTCAGGCAAAGCTTGCTGAGAAGGCGGCAGCCGAAAAAGCCGCAGCGGAAAAGGCAGCCGCAGAAAAGCTTGCGCAGGAAAAGGCTGAGGCGGAGAAAAAAGCAGCAGCCAAGAAGGCCGAGGAGATGCGCATAGCCGCTGAGAAAGCCGCTGCGGAAAAAGCTCTTCAGGCAAAGCTTGCAGCTGAGAAGGCGGCAGTCGAGAAAGCCGCAGCGGAGAAGGCAGCCGCAGAAAAGCTTGCGCAGGAAAAGGCTGAGGCGGAGAAAAAAGCGGCGGCCAAGAAGGCCGAGGAGATGCGCATAGCCGCGGAGAAAGCAGCGGCAGAAAAGGCGCTTCAGGCAAAGCTTGCAGCTGAGAAGGCGACAGCCGAAAAAGCCGCCGCAGAGAAGGCCGCTGCGGAGAAGCTGGCGCAGGAAAAGGCCGAGGCGGAGAGAAAGGCAGCAGCCAAGAAGGCCGAGGAGATGCGCATAGCCGCGGAGAAGGCTTCTGCAGAAAAACGTGCCGTGGAGAAAACTGCTGCGGCAAAAGCGGATTCCGCTCCCGATAAACGAAAGGCTGGCGCCAGGAAAAAAGAAAAAACCGGCAAATCAGCCAAGGCTGCAACACTGCGTGAAAAAGCAATCGCCGAATACAGGTCGGTCATTGATCGTTTTCCCGGTACCGCTGCCGCTGCAAGCGCATCTGCAAAACTCAGGCAGCTCGGTGTGCTCCACCCGGCCGTGAGCGGCGCAGGCGTTGCAATTGCCGCAGGAGAAAACGCCAAGATTCTCACTCTGGAAGTGGGACAGTTTGCCGACTTCGATTTTACCATTGCTCCTCCGGCTCAATCCCTGGAAGCGGGCAAACGGTTTGCCATTCCTTTCGAGATGGTCAATCTGGGCAATGGTCCCGATAGCTTCTATCTGGAATCAGGCTTCCCTGTTGAATACAATCTCCAGTTCGCTGCTGCGGTGAAACCGGAGATGCCGATTAACCTTACGCCGCAATTGGCCGCCGGAGAAAAGTTCAAAGCCGTTATGGCGATCACGGTGCCGCGCAGCGTCATCGATGGGCAGAAGGCCAGTTATCCCATCAAACTCGGCTCCCAGTTTTCCAGGGACGTTTCCCAATCCAGGGAAGTCAGCCTGTTTTTCTCTGCCCCTCTGTTGCGGGCGGTGATCAAAGCGGAAAAATCCCAACTTCTGCCGGGTGAGAAGGTCTCCTACCGGCTTGACCTGCTCAATATCGGCACTTCTTCCGCCCGCGGCGTAACGTTGCGCCTCAACTATCCGCCCCAGTATGAACCGGTGAATTTCATCCCCGCAGGCTTCAAGCAGGAGATGAAAGCTGCGCTGGTACTGGACGGATTGCAGCTCAATTCCGGTGAGAGCAAGGAATTCACCGTTACCTTCCAGTTGAAGGACGAGGCGCTGGCGCAGCAGGAACTCTTCCTGAGGGCAGACGTCATCAACAACGAGCTGGAGAAAAAGGATTCATTCCTTTCCCCCGCTACCTTTGTTCAGGGTGTCAGCGGCGTTGCAGTCAGAACCACGGCGGAGAAACTGGTGGTCGTACCCGGCCAGACCGTCATGATCCCCATTATCGTGACCAATACCGGTAATCTGCGGGAAGACTTCGCCATCAAGCCGGCCATCCCTGCCAATGCATCCTATTCCTTCTACCAGGACCTGAACCGTGATGGCAAAAAGCAGGAAAACGAGCCGATGATAAACCATGTGGGACCTCTGGGCCCCAAGGAAGAAGCTTACGTGGTGCTGGAGGTTACGACGCCGGTAACTGAAATCGACGGTGCGAGCGTCCCGCTCGCTGTGGCCTTTGAACCGGAGGGTGACAAGGCGAAAAGCGCAGCGCTTAACGTGCGGCTCGTTTATTCACGGCCGGTGCTGGATCTGGTCATGATCGGCAAAGGGGGCAAACTCAAGCCCGGCGAGGTTTCCTCGTTTGAACTGAGCTGCACCAACCGTGGTTCGAATATGGCCAAACTGGTGGATGTGCAGAGCTTCCTGCCGGATCAGTTGACGCTGGTTTCTGCGGACCCTGCATTTACACGGGGAAGTGACGGCGTGTACACCTGGAGATTCGACGAACTGGGTGCAGGTGAAAAAAGGAACATCAAGGTTAATTATAAGGTGAAGTCCGGTACCGCTGTCGGAACGAACATGCAGGTTAAAAATATCCTTAAGTACCAGGATCCTTTAGGGAACAGCTACTGATATGCGTCCCTCGCCGGGCATTATTGCCTGTTCCATGCTTTTGCTTGTTGCCCATTCGGGAGGCGCGTGGGGTGGGGATTATCTGCTCTATGCGCCGCAGCCTACTGAATCCGACAAGCTTACTGCCGGACCTGAAGAAGGTATTCTGGTCAAGGGAATCACCATCAAGCGGGGCGATACGCTCAAGGCTCTTGCCCGGAAATATCGGGGCAAAAGCTCCTATTTTCCGCAGATTCTCCTTTTTAACAAAATCAGCAACCCGGACCTGATCCATGCAGGCGTCAGGCTGCTCATGCCGATAACCGAAGACGGCGCGACATCACTTCACAAAAGCAGAAAGGTTGCCACTCCCGCCCCCAATGATGTAGAAGTTCCAAAGACCGACCTTCCTGCATCATCAGTAACGACGCATCCTGCTGTAAAACAAGAGCCTGATGCGGGACAGCAACTCTTCCAGAAGGCGGCCAGGGCATACAAAAAAGGAGATTATCGGCAGGCGCTCAAGGCGTTTGACCGGTTTCTCTCCAAATTCTCCAACTCACCTCTTGCGGCAGATGCAAGCCTTTACCGGGCAGATTGCCTATTGAACCTGTCGCGGCAGTAATGCCGGATCTGTTTCACTCTCCTGTTTATTTCCCGTACCTTATAACAGGCTTCCGTTTACGGGTGTTTGTCTTTCACTTCCTGCAACTCCGCCGTTAACGCGGCGACAGGACTCTCCGTTATCAGCACCTGCCGTGGCGGATTCGTATCCCGCGTGAACAGAAAGCCTGTTACCCGGGTTATGGTACGGTTCTTGTCGTTGAGCATCAAGGAATGCTCGGCGTAACGATAGGTGATATCCAGATGCGTGAGAAGGGATGAAACGATTTTTGCAAAATCATCGGCAGGGCTCACCCGGACCACGTTGTACCCTTCCACCTCAAGGAGCCTGAAAAGGGTGTAAGTGTATGGGTCGTTGTCGGAGAGGCTTAAAATAAAGCGCTTGTTGTTATGCTCGAAATACCGGTCGACCTTAACGCTGAAGCGACCTCCACCCCCCTTGCCGGGTGATGTTTCGATGATCTGATTTTTACCCCATTTCAGGGCAAGGATGTTCATGAGGGAATCGACGATCTCACCAGGTTCCCTTGTCTTGATGGAGCGTACGGCAACGGCTGCTACGAGCGGAGCTTCGGTCAAAGACCGACTGGTTTGCGACGTTTGAGGCGTCACGGTGGTTGCGGGTTGTTTGTTCAGGACCGGCGATTCCGGGCGGACTTTGCCGGGTGCTCCCTTGGCTATAGCTGCTGTCCCGTGTTTTACCCCGGTCGGCACCAGGATGGTCTGGCCGATGGAGAGCTTTCTGATGTCGGAAATTTTGTTTATGCGAACGATTTCAGGGATCAGCGCTTCAGCGGCGCTGTTCGACATGCCGAAATCCTTCATCAGGATCTTGAAAATATGGTCGCCGCTTTTGACCGCATACTTGACGTAGCCGGTAGCGCTGGCCGGAAGCGTCTCCGCTTTTTTTCGGGTGGAACTCCTTGCGGGGGCCGGTCGTGACGGTTTGACGGTCTTCTTCTTGGTCGCCCGGGCTGGGGTTTTTGTCCTGTCGAGTTCCTTGATATCTATCTCGAATGACGATTCAGCCGCCAGGCCGGAGCCAATCTGGACGAGAAGCAAAATGAACGGTAAAATGGCCGACACGGTTGTTCTGGCTGGGGTAGATGCAGTCATGTATCCCTCTGTATGAATGGAAGTGTGCGAAGTTTCCGGCACGTACCGTCTATTGGAAGTGAACGACAAAACCCTTCAGGTGGAGGCTCGATTTATCCCTGTAGGTAATAATCCTGCCTGCAGCTGAAATACTTCCTTTTTCGATAAGATAATTGCCTTTTTCTGCCTTTGTCGCGACAGCATAAGCGCTGTCGCCGCCGACTTCCTTGAGCACGTCCTTAAGATAACCTTCCGTGATCGCCCCACCGCTCAAATCGATTACCTGCAAGGCTTTGATGAAATCCTTCTCCCGATAGACCTTGAACTCAAGCTTGTTCGTTATATACTTCTCCCAGCCGGGATGGGTTTTAGCGTAAGCAGCATCCACCCCTTGCGCGGGAATAAATGCAGGGAGTCGTGTGAGTCTTGATGGAGTGGGTGTCTGTTTTGCAGCGGATTGGGCCGATACCGACGCAGGTTTTACCGTGATGGTCTTTGCCGGTTGTTTCTTCCCACCGGCAAGGAGGTAGAAAAGGATTGCGACCAAGGCAACAGAGGCGATAGCGAACAACCAGAAACGATTTTTCCCAGGCTCGTCCCGGATGATATAATCGCCGACCCGCTCCCCGCGGAGTATCATGCCTGGTTCCGATGGGGTCCCATCAGAATGGATGTGCCGGGTTTCGGCAAAATGAACCGAAACCGGTTCCTGGCTTTCCAGCACGGTTTCAAGCCTGTCCTGGAACCGGGATTTCTCCGCCGGCTCTTCACTGGCCTGCACGGCAGCCTGTTTTTCGCCATTGATTTCAGCCGGAGAACTTTCCCGGGAAAGCTTAACCTGGTCATACACTTTTTCTACCAGCTCAGATGCATTTGGCTTGCCGGGGGCAGAATTTTCTTCTTTCTGCACCAGGGCGGCAAGAATGTTCTCAACGGCAGAAGTCAGTACTTGATCCGTTTCGCGCAGATCAAGGCATCTGTCGACAAATTCCTTTATTTGGGATAAATCGGGATTGTCCTCGGACAGGAGGATGATTTTTGTTTCCTCCGAGGTGAGTCGGCTGCGTATATGTCTGGCGATAATGTTGCCGGAGAGACCGGAAAGCCGGTCCTGGACAAAAACAATGGCTGGAGCGGCAGCAGTGATTTCTTCTGCGCCATGGTCCAGGCTGCCGGCCATCCGCAGAGTGACACCCGGTAACTCGCCGATAGAGGCAAAGATGCTTTGCAGGCGGGGTTGATCGGTTATGAGCAGGATGGTAATCACGCTAACCTCTAATCTACTGGTAATATCCGCACATTCTATGTGACACTTCGCGGATAATCAATACCATTAATCTTTCCAGGTCATTTTTCGCATTTCCAGAACACGAAAATTGTTGCACGGGCAATGATGCGAAATAATGCTTGCAATTCAGGGATAATGATGTATTTTATAGGGTCTGACTGATAGTTGTTCAATCGGGGAATCCGGTATCTTTGCTTTATACCATTTTTTAGCCGTTTTCCGCATCCCCTGTTTCATCGCTCACTAACCCCCTCTGCATTCTACAAACCCCGGAAAATGCAGTAACACTTATGGTTGGCGACGATGTAGTTGAGCCGGTCATATACGTGTTATTGCCGTTATCGTTTGCGTGGCAACGGTTGCCGCTGCGGCTTCGCGCGTTCAATCTCCAGCCGTCTTCTGCCGGATAGCGTCTTTGCTCGCTATTTCCGCAGAAACCACAAGGAATCCTCATGTCTTTTGAAACACTGCAGTTGTCCCCATCAATCCTGAAAGCCATTGCCGTTTGCGGCTACACGACGCCAACTCCTATCCAGGAGCAGGCAATCCCCCTGGCCCTTGCCGGCAAGGATCTTATAGCCTCAGCCCAGACAGGAACCGGCAAGACCGCCGCCTTTACCTTGCCGGCCTTGCAGCGGCTGAGCACACCTTCGCCGATAAACGGCAAGGGACCTCGGATTCTCGTGCTTACTCCGACCCGCGAACTGGCCAACCAGGTTACCGACGCCGTGCGCAATTACGGCAAATTCATGCGGGTCAGGAGCGGCGCCATCCTTGGTGGCATGCCTTACCGCGAGCAGTTGCAACTCCTGTCCCAACCGGTAGACCTGATCGTCGCCACGCCGGGCAGGCTTATCGACCACCTGGAGCGGGGTCGCATCAATCTCTCCCGTTTGGAATTGCTCATATTGGACGAAGCCGACCGGATGCTCGATATGGGTTTCAGCGACGATGTGGACAAGATCGCTGCGGCTGCCCCGGCTAATCGCCAGACCCTTCTATTCACGGCTACTATGGACGACGTGATGGCTAAATTGGCCCAACGGCTGTTGAAAGATCCGGTGCGTATCGAGATTGCCGGACAGAAAACCAGCCACGACCAGATTGAACAGCGTCTCCATGTTGTGGACAACCTCCAGCACAAGAACCGCATGCTGCAACATCTCATTGCAGACGGCAACCTGACCAAAGCGATCATTTTTTCCGCCACCAAGCGCGATGCGGACATGCTTGCCCGTGAGCTGCACGCCCAGGGACACGCAGCCGCTGCCTTGCACGGCGACATGACCCAAAATGCGCGGAACAAGACCATAACCAATATGCGTCGCGGCAAGGTGCGTTTGCTTGTGGCTACCGATGTGGCCGCCCGCGGCCTGGACGTGACCGGGATCAGTCATGTGATAAACTTTGACCTGCCAAAATTCGCCGAAGATTACGTACACCGCATCGGCCGTACCGGCCGCGCAGGCGCGTCAGGCATTGCCATTTCCTTTGTCTCGCTCAACGATATCAACTACCTGGACAGGATCGAGCGTTACACCGGCCAGACCCTGCCGCTGCATGTGATTCCCGGCCTGGAGCCGACCCGTCCGTTGCGTCGGGTCAGCACCAGCGGTAAGCGGAGCCAGCCGGCAAACGGCCGGGGCAAAACCCCTTACGCCGGGGGGCAGCGCCGCCAGGGCAAGGATGAGAAGGGGAACGGCGGATTCGCCCATGCCCGCAAAGGCGCTTCGACGCGATCAAGGACTGTCTCTCCCGTCACTGTTGAGTACCGCAGCGGCAAGCCGGGTCGCGATACGCGGCAATCGAACTGATATTTGACATTACGCTGACTCGAAGAATAGTCTGGCAAAGGCGCCCCGGCAACGGGGCGCCTTTTGTGTATTCACCCTTGCCTAAAGGCTGCTGTTTCGCTATTATTTGCGGTGACAGGTAATGTCGCATTCTTAAGGAGTTAGACCCATGGCAGAGATTATCGAGATAAAACCCGACCTTTACTGGATCGGCGTCAAAGATCCTGAGCTGCGGACTTTCGACGACCTGTTCCCGACCGAGCACGGCACCACCTACAACTCTTACCTGATCAAAGGGAAGGACAAGATCGCCATTATCGACACGGTCAAAGGGTGCCGCTCCGAGGAGTACCTGGCCAAGATCAGGCAACTGGTTGATCCGGCAGAGATCGATTATTTCATCATCAACCACACGGAACCGGACCATTCCGGCTCACTTGCCTTCATGCTCCAGCACTGTCCGAAGGCGACCGTCATCTCCACCCAGGCTGCACACACCTTTCTCGGCAACCTGATCCACACCCCGTTCCCCTCCCATGTCGTCAAGGATGGCGAGGTCCTCGATCTGGGCGGCAAGCGGATCCGCTTCGTTATTGCGCCGTTCCTCCACTGGCCTGACACCATGTTTGCCCTCCTCGAAGAGGACGGGGTCATCTTTACCTGTGACGCCTTTGGTTCCCATTACTGCGGGCCATCAATCTTCAATGACGAACTTCCCGATTTCAGTGCCGACATGGAGTTTTACTTCGACTGCATCATGCGCCCATTCAAGGACCGGGCGCTGGCCGCCATCGACAAGATCAAGCATGACCGGATAGAGGTGATTTGTCCGAGCCATGGACCCGTGCTGCGCAGCGACCCGTGGAAAACCATCGCTCTCTACGAGAAATGGTGCCAGCCGAAGAGCAGTGGCAGAAAAATAGTGATCTTCTTCCTGTCTCCCCACGGCAATACTGAGAAAATGGCTGCTGCGGTGGTCAAGGGGGCGTCTCTCCCCGGCATTGAGGTGATAGCCGAGCATGTCAACCACCTGTCGGCCGATGAAATACGCGATCTTATGGAAGAGGCTGACGCCCTCATCTTCGGCACCCCTACCATCAACCGCGACATCCCGAAACCGATGTGGGACGTCCTTGCCTATCTCTCCTCAGTCAAGCTGAAAACGAATATTGCCGGGGTGTTCGGCAGCTATGGCTGGAGCGGCGAGGCGAGCAAGATGGCCGAGGAACGGCTCAAAGGGCTCAACTTCAAGTTGCCGGCGCCCTTTGTCCGTGCACCGTTTACTCCCAGGCCCGAGGCGCTGGAACAGTGCGAGGCTCTCGGCCGGACCATTGCCGAAGAAGTGCTGAAGAAGTAGCTTATCGTTGTCGCGGAAAACAAAAGCCGGGGATGCTTCTTAAGAGACATCCCCGGCTTTTTTTGTGCAGTAAGACGGGCGCCCTTTTTTCATGGATTGAGCAGGGAAATGTGGTATAGTTTCGGCATTAGAAGAGGACTTTGGCATGATCAAGTTCGAAAGAATTCCGGTTGACATCAAGCAACGGCTGCCAAGGGTTACACAGGCTCTCGAGCAGGACCCGCGGATCATTTTCGCCTATCTATTCGGCGGCCTTGCCGGGGGAGAGCCCAAGCCCCTTTCAGACGTGGACATTGCCGTCTACCTTGCCGACTCGGAACACCTTGCAGAGGTTAAACTGGATATTTTTACAAAACTCTGCGACCTGTTCGGTACGTGCGAAATCGACCTGGTAATCCTCAACACGGCGCCCATAAGTCTCGCCGGCAGGATACTGCAGAACAAGCAGCACCTCGTTGACAAGGAGCCTTATCTGAGGCATCGCTACGAGTCGCTGACTTTGAGGAAGTCTTTTGATTTCAGGAAAAAGGAAGAAACTCTGTTCGAATTGAGGTATGGCATTGGTGGATAAAGCCCTGGTCATGAGGAAGCATCTCGGAGACTTCTCAATGTTCAAGGACGCTATCATATCCTTCCTGAAGCGCCAGTCCCCTTTATCGCCGCAGTAATGCCAGGCCACCCGTCATGACCGCGTCAAACTCTCCATCAATCATCGCTGTCGCGGGGCCACTCCGGCTCGGCATCACCTTTTACTAAGCAGTCCCCCCGGGAGCTTACTCCTCTTGCCACGACCGGCGTGCGCGTGTTTGTACCGCCCGAACCGAGCATGGGGATGTATTGATCGTCAAGTTCCCTCCGCCATCGACCAGGGCCTTTAACGCACTGGACCCATCGGTTCCCAAACCGCCCAGCTTGCCATTTTCATTGATAAGGATATCAACCCGGAATGGTCAATCAGTCTTTAACCCGGCCGTTGTATCTGACCATCTTCTCGTCTCTTCAGCTCTTCCTATATTTTACATTTTAATATTATATTAATTGACAAATTGTACTTAAATTCATTAAATGCCTTGCGTGGGTAATCAGTTCCATTGCAGTGGCGCTACAGAGCCTGCTTCCCAGAAGAAGTTAGGAGGTAATGTCATAGACCACCTCCTCCGACTCCATTTCTGCCGTAAAAGTCAGGTATGACTTGCCTGTATCAAGAATTGCCTGCCGGAACAAACAGGAGGTGCCCAATGACAAAGAGGGAATAAGAAAAGAGGATTAGATGTAAGCTGACGAATCTTTGACCATCAAAATGACAAATGGAGGATCAAAACATGTATTTAAGAGCATTAGTTGCAATTACTCTTTTGCTGACCGTCGCGCAAACCGCGTTGGCAATGAATGACCAGATTTCTACTTGGGGTGGGATGTCAGCAGCTGTGAAATCGGGAAAAGTACGTACTTGGGGGAATTACCAGCCAATCATTCCTGCTGATTTAACGAATGCTGCCTCGATCTCGTATGGCCATGCGGGCTTGATGGTTCTTAAAATTGATGGCACGGTGGCGGTTTACCCAAATACTTTTCCTTATGTTGAAAATGATCCAATCCTCCTCAATTTTCCAACCGGCCTTAATAATGTCAGGGCACTTGTCGGCTACAGTGAATTTGCACTCGCCTTGAAAAACGACGGAACAGTGGTGGCATGGGGTTCCAATGGTCATGGCTCATTAAATGTCCCTGCAGGCCTCAGTGGTGTCGTAGCCGTTGCTGCTGGCGACGGTCATGCCCTTGCATTGAAAAATGATGGAACTGTCGTTACCTGGGGGGGGGATAATTTCAATGTCAACGTTAAGCAGTTACTAGAGGTGCCTGCGGGCCTTTCCAACGTGGTTGCCATTAGCGCCGGATCCGGTTTTAGTGTCGCACTCAAAGCCGATGGAACAGTTGTTGTGTGGGGCTCTAACGTAAATTATGTTGTGCGAGATTATTTAGGGAATAGCACTACTTCCGGGCTCTCCAATGTTGTCGCCATTTCTGCTGGATATGGCCACGTCCTTGCTTTAAAGAGTGACGGGACAATAGCCGCTTGGGGAGGTGACGTATCTTACTACGAATCACTGCTTGGTCTCTGCAATGTTAAAGCAATATCCGCCCATTGGCGACAATCTCTTGTTCTTCAGAACGACGGCACCCTTGTCTGTTTAGGCCTCGGATGCGACAGCACACCAACTAATTATTATAAAACCTGCCCATAATTTCCGCACCACCGCTAAAACAGAAATAAAAACACCATCTATTAAGGGAAATATTCACTTGGCTAAAAGTCAGAGGGATTTTCTCAGGTGGTGTTTTTATTTTGCTACAACCCAATCGCCGCCTCGGAGAATAGATTCAATCAAACAAAAAAGGCGGCCTTATAGCCACCATCAAGATAAATATCAGGCTTGAGATTCAATTTGACACCGCTACCTGCAAGCCTCATAATATCGGCACAATCCGTCCGGCTCATACCGGCCGGAGATCCCCTTACCGAAGACAGAGGCACAAACTCCTCCCATGCTTAGCCGAGCCACCCCTCATGACTGAGTCCAACTCACCATTAATCATCGATGTCGCGGTGCCGCTCCGGCTCTACACCACCTTCCACTACGCAGTTCCCCCGGAGCTTGCTCCTCTGGCCACGACCGGCGTACGCGTGCTCGTGCCGTTCGGGAGGCGCAAGCTTACCGGCTATGTCATCGGTATTGTGGCGGAGAGCGAAGAAGAGCTGAAGCCGATCAGCGCCGTCCTCGACCCGGAACCGCTCTTCACATCGGAGGAGCTGGAATTTTTTCGCTGGAGCGCGTCCTACTACCTTCATCCCCTGGGTGAAGTGATCAAGACGGCTCTTCCTGCGGGGATCAATGTTGAGAGCCGCAAGCGCCAGGTCTGTTCTGCCGACGGTATGGAGACCGAAGAAGAGGTTCTGATCGGAGGTAAAGGGGTCAAGAGGGAGACCTTTTACAGGGCGGTTCCTTCTCTGGAGCTGCCGGCAAATCTGCGCGGCAAAGGCTTGCGCATCGCAGAATTTCTGCGAACAATCAGCGAGGCTGCGGCGGGGCAGCTGCGCCGGGAGTTTGGCGCCACTCCGGCGCATTTCCGGCGTCTGCTCGAACTCGGCCTGGTCGAGGCATCCGAACGAGAGGTGTACCGCGACCCGTTCCGGGAAGAGGTGTTTGCCCACGACACTCCTCTGGTCTTGAATGATAGCCAGTCTGAGGCACTGGAGCGGATCATTGCGGCAACCGATGGACGCGCCTTCGCACCGTTTCTTCTCCATGGCGTAACCGGCAGCGGCAAGACCGAGGTCTATCTGCAATCCATTGCCCATGTCCTCGATGCAGGAAAAACGGCCCTGGTGCTGGTGCCGGAGATCGCACTCACCCCCCAGCTGGTCAAGCGATTCAAGAGCCGCTTTACCTGCGGCATTGCCGTTCTCCACAGCGGATTATCCGACGGCGAACGTTACGACGAATGGCGGCGCATCCGGCGCAAAGAGGTCTCCATCGTCATCGGCGCCCGTTCCGCCCTTTTTGCGCCGCTCTCTGCGATCGGCATTATCGTCGTCGATGAAGAGCACGAGGCATCGTACAAGCAGTCCGAGGGGTTCCGCTACAATGCCAGGGATCTGGCACTGGTGCGGGGAAAGATGAGTAAGGCAGTGGTGATCCTCGGTTCCGCCACTCCGCTTTTGACCACCTACCATGCGGCGCAGGAGGGGAAACTCGGTTACCTGCACCTTCCCCACAGGGTTCGCAACCTCCCCATGCCGGCAACGGAACTGCTCGATGCCCGCGGCCACAAGGGCGACACCTTTCTGCCGCAGCTGACATCCGCCATTGCCAAAAATCTGGCGGCCGGAGGGCAGACGCTGCTCTTCCTCAATCGCCGCGGTTTTGCCACCTACCTCGTCTGTCAGGATTGTGGCCACGTGCTCCGCTGCCCCAACTGCTCCGTCACCCTTACCTATCACCGCCGCAGGGAGCGACACTTCTGCCACTATTGCGACTACTCCATCCCAGCCCCGTCGGTCTGCCCGGAATGTGACAGCCAGGCCATCGGCCTATTGGGGCGTGGCACGGAGCGAGTCGAAGAGGAGGTGCGGGAGCTTTTTCCTCTCGCCCGGGTCGGACGCATGGACCGGGACACGACGAGCGGCCGTGGCGGGCACGCAAGGGTGTTGAAAGGGTTGGAGGACGGCACTATCGACATCCTTATCGGCACCCAGATGATCGCCAAGGGGCACGATTTCCCCGGCGTCACTCTCGTCGGGGTAGTGTCCGCCGATGCAACCCTCAATATTCCCGATTTTCGCAGCAGTGAGCGGACCTTTCAACTGATCAGCCAGGTGATGGGGCGTGCCGGTCGTGGTGATGCGCCGGGAAAGGTGCTGATCCAAAGCCTGGCGCCGGATCACTATGCCATTACCCATGCCGTTGCCCATGATTTTGAAGGTTTTTATGCCGAAGAAATCAGTTTCCGCAGAGAGGTCGGTTACCCGCCGTTTACACATCTGGCAGCGCTGACCCTGTCGGGCAATTCCGTTGCAGAGGTGGAAAAAGGAGCGGAAGCAGTCGCCGGAGTGCTGCATAGTACAAAACGGGAACTGAAAAGCAGGGTTGAGATTCTCGGGCCGGTATCTGCTCCACTTGGCAAGATCCGCGGCCGTTACCGCTGGCAGATTCTTCTGAAATCAACAGGTCGTGCAGAGCTGCACCGATTACTGGCTCGATTCAAGGCCGGCGTCAAGTTACCGGCGGTGGTGAGGATGGCTGTCGATGTAGACCCGGTGGATATGCTCTGATGAAGGGTCATCATCCCTTCGCCGGCCATAGATGGCCTTCGGCGAGTGACCATGGGGCCTTGTCGCTTAACTTTATTGTGACTGTTTCACCAGTTCTTCCAGCAGAGTGTCGATGTTGCGCGAGGCTCCCCGCAATTTTTCCAGGATTTGCTCAGCTTCCGCCTGGGCTCCGTGTTCCTTAGCCGTCACGGCCTGTTTCGCCAGCTGATGGATCAAAACGTGTGGCTGCTCAATGTCGCGGTAGGCGGTGAGATGGCCGCAATATCGAGCGCCTGCATCGTAGTACCATTTGCCGAAGCGGCAATGGCGGTGATCCGGCAGAGTATCGGACTGGAGAGACATTTCACCTTTGACTGCCTTCGCTATGCGTTCCACAAAAACCATGTGATCCGTACGCGCCATGCTTGCGGTGGCGGTGTTTTCCGCAGTTCCTACCTTGAATCTCCCTACCAGGCTATGCAACTCTTTAGCCAGGGAAGTGAGATTGAATGCGGCTTCGGTGCTGCTGTGCGATTGTTTTATCGAACTGCTCACCACCTGATTGACTTGATGAATGTTATTGGTGATTTCTGCCGTCGTCGCTGATTGTTCTTCGGCGGCGGTGGCAATCGTGTTGACCTGGTTGTTCAACTCATCGATCTGTTCCAGTATTTCATGGAGCGCCTCTCCTGATTTAGCTGCTTCGGCAGTACCGTTTTCCACCTGCAAGACGCCGTCACGCATTGCGCCCACTACCTTGTAAGTTTCGCTCTGTACATCATGAATTAGTGCGCTGATTTCCTTGGTCGCTTTAGTGGTTCGTTCTGCAAGCCTGCGCACTTCGTCCGCTACCACGGCAAAGCCCCGCCCCTGTTCCCCGGCACGGGCCGCTTCTATTGCTGCATTGAGGGCGAGAAGATTGGTCTGGTCGGCAATATCCTCGATGGTGTTGACGATTTCTCCTATCTGATCGGAGCGTGCGCCGAGGTTTCCCACGGTCTGCGCGGTGCTCCGTACCTGTTCTGCTATTGTTGCCATGATGTGAGTTGTCCCCTCGACTACTGCGCCGCCTGCCGTTGCCGAGGCATTAACCCGTTCAGCCCTCTGCGAGGCATTCTGGCAGTTGGCAGCTATGTCGTTTGAGGTGGCGGACATTTGCTCGGCGGCCACCGCCACTGTTCCTACCTGGGCAGCCACCTCCTCAGCGCCTGTCGCAATCTGTTTCGAATTGGAATAGAGCTGATTGGCTGCTTCTTCTACGCGTAGGCTGTTTTGCGACAGGTAGGCGACGACCAGCCCCGTTTGCGCTACCATTTCATTGATCCCTTCCGCCAGGCGTCCCATTTCGTCATCGGCTTCAACCGGCACCGTCACGGTCAGGTCTCCGGCGGTCACGGCGTTGACGGCAAGAAGGGTTTTGCCGAGAGGTGAAACTATCGAACGTACGATGATCCAGCCGAACAGAACGCCGAGGGTAACCGCCAGTCCTGCAGCCACGATGATGACCTTCACCAGTCTGCCGTATTCGGCCATTTCCTTTTTGTACATGGCCGCGCTTACCATCCCGTTATGTTCCACCAGTTCCGTTATTGCGTCTCCGGGGTCCTGAAAGAGCGGGGCGACAACGTCTATCGAGAACCTGACTGCCTCGGCGCGCGCCTTTGCGTCTCCCGAGGTGAAGGCAGCCCTTGACTTGTCGATCAGCTTCAGCGCCTGCTCGCGGTATGCGTTGAACCCTGCGCTGAACTGTTGCAACAGTGCTTTTTCGTCCTTGTCCAACTTTCGCGCCGACAAGGCGTCAATGCCGCCGCTGATGGTCTTGATCCGCTGCTCCGCGTCGCGGATCGCGCTCTCGAAGCGCGTCGGGGCGCTGTGAATAAGCGAGTAGACAAGATCGAGGCGAAGATAAAGAAAGTCGTTCTTCAGCCCGTTGCAAAGGGTAACCTGCCTGACCGTGTTGACGGACTTGCCCAGGCCGGCACTGATGCTTCGGGCGCTCCAGACGCCCAGCGCGCCGATAACGACGAGCCAGCCGCTGAAACAGCATACGAAGAGCATCAGCTTGATCTTCACGGGCAGATCTTTATAGAATTTTGCCATTTTTCTTATAAAATGCATTTTCCCCTCCAGCTGTTGCCTGTCCGCCCATAAATGTTTCCAAGAGGTGCATCGACGAGAGAAATTCTTGTATACGTTATCGGCACAAGAGAGGAAAAACATTAATTGCCTGCCGTTATTTTCCGGTTGCGGTTTTCATGCTGCATGCTGAGTGTTGCGGAACGGGAATGGATTGAAGGGGCGGCTGCTAGTAGAAATCTACGGGGTCCTTGCGGTTGCGCACCGCCCACCAGAAAATGAGATTGGAGGCAAATCCCTGGCCAAAATAGGAATTCGGCGGCAGCAGGAAACGACGGGCGATCTTCGGTAGCGAGTAGAACTCGCGGAAGCAGTTCCAGACACCTTCTTCCACTTCCCTGGCGGTCATGTTCCTGGGCGAAAAGAGGCATTCCATTCCTACGTAGCGATCACCCATCGGATTGATTATCCGTCCGTCCTTGATGAGCTGGCGGCGCATGGGGGTCCCTTCTCTTGGGGTGACGGTGTTGAAAAACACCATCGGGGCTTTGACCTGTTTCAGGAAATCCAAGGTGTCGATGAATATCTCAGGGGTGTCTTCATCCAGGCCGAACATGAAGTTGAGGGAGTAGAAGATGCGCCGTTTCTCCATCTCCCGCAGCATGTCCACGTACTCCCTGACGTTGTTCTGACGCTTGTTGATGGTGCCGAGGCTGGACTGGGAGATGGATTCGACGCCGATATTGACGTGGGCGACTCCGGCCCGCATCGCCAGATCCAAAAGCTCGGTATCTCGGGATGTATTTATGGTCCAGAGGCAGCTCCAGCGAACCTTGAGGGGTATCATTGCCTTGAAAAGCTCCTTGGCGTATTCACGGCTGCCGGCGATGTTGTCGTCGACGATCTGGATTTTTCGCGTGGGTATGCGCCGCATGTCTTCTATCACCTCGCCGATGGGGCGATGCCGGTATTTGGTGCCGTAAACCACGGGCACCTCGCAGAAGCTGCACTGGAATGGGCAGCCGCGGGTGGTCATTACCGGCAGGAACGGCGCCAGGTACTTCCTTCGGTCGAGGAGGTCCCAGCGGGGTGCGGGAAGCCCTTTCAGATCGTGGAACCGGTCGGCCTTGTAACGCCGCTTCATCCGGCCTGCGCGGAAGTCTTCCAGGAGCTCCGGCCAGATGTACTCGGCTTCTCCCTCCACCACTGCATCGCAATGTTCCAGGCACTCCTCCGGCTGGAGGGACGCATGGAATCCCCCCATGACCACCGGGATTCCCCGCTTCCTGAAATCTGCGGCGATGGCATAGGCACGCGTTGCCGTGGCGATGGTGGTGGTTAATGCAACCAGGTCGTAGCCTGCGTCATAATCAATCTCGCTGTAACGGTCGTCCAGGAGCTGTACGTCGACCCAGGGGGGAGTGAGCCCTGCCAGGTAGGGGAGGGTAAGCCCCATGACCCAGCGGCGCTTGGTCTTGTAGGCTGTCCCGTCCTTGAAGACGGTTGTAGGTTGGACCAGGAGAAGTTTCATTTTTTTTACGCCCTCCATTGTATTGTATGCCGGTGCGCAACAAGCGGCCCCGGCTGCAAAGCATAAAATTAGTACGCGATAATTTTATATATCACTAATGTTGTGCCTGTCAACGGCTCGGAGTGTTCGCCTTGATTTGGAATTGGTATTAGACAAACATGGTCTGTTTCTGGTACATACAGGTTGAGGTTCTATGCTGAAAAACACCTTTTGTCATATTCCCGGTGTAAGCTGCCGGCTGGAAGAGCAACTCTGGACGGCGGGATTCCGTTGCTGGGATGCCTTTCAGCAACAGCCCGTGCCGCTGTTCACCCCTGCAAGAAACCAGGCAGCGACCGAGTGCCTGGTAGAGTCGCGCTACCATCTGGAATGTTCCAACCCGCTTTATTTCTGCAAACTTCTTCCGGTCAGGCTGCACTGGCGGCTCTTTCCCAGTTTTCGTTACACTGTCGCCTATCTGGATATCGAAACCACCGGGCTTTCCCGGTCGGGAAACATCATTACCACCATTGCCCTTTACGACGGCAGGAATATCCGCCACTATGTCCATGGTAAAAACCTCGAAGCTTTCAAAGAGGACATTCAGCGCTATCAGTTGCTCGTCACCTACAACGGCAAGGGGTTCGACGTTCCATTTATCGAAAGCTGTCTCAAGATCTCCATGCCCCAGGCACATATCGACCTGATGCATCTGTTGCGCAGTCTCGGTTTTAAGGGAGGGTTGAAGGGGTGCGAGAAACAACTCGGGCTGGAGAGGGGAGGGCTGGAAGGGGTGGACGGCTACTTCGCCGTTCTGCTCTGGCGTGACTATCAGGACAACGGCAATGTAAAAGCCCTGGAAACCCTTCTTGCCTACAACATCGAAGATGTGGTGAACCTGGAAACTCTGATGATCGCGGCCTACAACCTGAAGCTGGAGGAGACGCCGTTTTCCGACATCCACACATTGCCGATCCCCGTGCGACCGGAGATACCGTTTACTGCCGATAGCGCCACCATAGAACGCCTCAGGATGTGCTATTCTTGATGGCTATGATAATAACTGGCATATGACTGCACCAATGACTGCCGGTGCCAGTCTATGTTGCTCCATATGAACAGGTAACCTATGTCGACACATATATGGCCGAAGCCATTCAACTATTTCAGCAATGTAAAGCTTTTCCTCGTCAGCCTGTGCGTGATCCTCTCTCTCTTTGTAATTGCTGTCGCTTACTTTCTCTATTCCAGAACCGATAGTCTTCTTTTACTGCGTGTCAGGGAGCAAGCGGCTGCCTATTCCGACCTGATAAATTACAGTAAACTGTGGAACTATGACTATGGTGGCGTATATGTGGAGAAAAAAGCGGGCGTGGATTCAAACACCTACCTGAAAAAACTCGGCATCAATCCCGATGTGCGGGCTGAAGGGGGGAGGACCTTCACCATGCGCAACCACGCCATCATGATAAAGGAAATCTCCCTGCGGAGCGAAAAGGAGGATGGCGTCAGGTTCCGCATAACCAGCCTGAAGCCGATCGATAAGGACAATGCCCCCGATGCCATGGAGAGGGAGGCGCTTGGGCAGTTCGAAAAAGGGAAAAATGAGGTGTATCACCTGGAGCGGCAAACGGACAAAGGCCCTCTGTTTCATTATCTGCGCCCCCTTTATGCCGAGCAGTCATGTCTTGAATGTCACAGATCGCAAGGATACAAAATCGGCAGCGTTATGGGAGCACTCAGTGTAACCATTCCTGTCGTCACGCTCATCAGGGAAACGGACACCGACAAGCTGATGATAGTGGCGGCGACGATAGGGACCATCGGTCTTCTTCTGGGGATAACGTATTTTCTTACCTGGCGGCTCGTGCTTAATCTGGACATGGCACAGAAGCACCTGAAGAGGCTTGCGTCCACCGATGAGCTGACCGGTTTGAAAAATCGGCGCCAGATAATGAAACGTTTGGATGAAGAGTATCAGCGTGCCATTCGCCTGGGAGAACCGCTCTGCCTCATCATGCTCGATCTTGATCACTTCAAGAAGATCAACGATACTTATGGCCACCCTTTCGGCGATCTGGTGTTAAAATGCGTGGCGGGGCACATGAAAAAGGCCCTGCGCCGTTATGATGTCCTTGGCAGGATTGGCGGCGAGGAGTTTCTGATCGTGTCTCCCGGTACGACACGCGAAGAGGCCGTTGTCCTGGCGCAACGGCTGCGAAGCACTGTCGAGATGGAAAAGATAGCCTATGAGGACAAAAAGGTAACCATCACCGTGAGTTGCGGCGTTGCGTTCTTATATAAAGGAGACGACAACGTCGAAATCCTTCTCAAGCGGGCAGACTCCGCTCTCTACATAGCCAAGCAGGAGGGGAGAAACCGGGTGGTGGCCATCTAACGGCCTCGTCGGGTAATTACCCGGAGCTTGATTCTGCCCTGCTTCTTTATTCCTTCTTCCAGTTAACCCTCACGAAGTTTTCTTCATGACTCCACTGGTAATGCAGTTCACCATGGTGGGCCTTGTAAATCTCCCGCCCCAGCTTCTGAGCCAGCTTGTCTTCGGTCGTGGAAATGGTGATCATGTTCTCGTCCTCTTTTACCTCCATGATTCGCCCCAGCGGGTTTTTCAGCATGGATTTGGCTTCCACGTGCTTGACGGCATTGAGGATGTCGCGAGCATGTTTTGCCACATAACTGCCGGAAAAAATGACGATCCCGGCAGGATTGCCATCCTCGATCCGCTGGCAGGCAGGACAGACCACCTTGTTGATCCCGGCTTCTTCTCTGAGCGTTCTGAGTTCAGCCTCATCCATATACCACCGCTTGTTGTGGTAAAGAGCGCCGCAGGTTTTGCAGAATGACTTTTCCTTGAGACCCCTTTTGGGAAGATACGCATCACTGCTCCGGAGAGACCTTTGCCCCTTTTCTTCCACTCCTGTTCTATGGGAAACCCGTGCCATAATAAATCCCCCCTTCTCGTTATTGGTATGCACTAAAAGTATACCACCGCCTTTACTCTTGTCATTCGGGGGCGACTCTTCCTTGCGTGACAGGGCTTCGGTGATAAAATATTTCTGATCCATTCAGTGCGGAAATAAAAACAGGGGAAAGTCATGACAGAATCGCCTGAATCCATCCCCCCGAAAGCCGTGCCGAAGCTCCCGTTGCTCTGGACCGTCCTCGCCTTGTCCGCCGCTTCTGTTGCCGTTGTGGCGGGTTTCGGCACCCGGCTGGGGCTGTGGCACTTTCGCACCGGTTTCGCCATCCTCAAATGGTCGGCCTACGGCGGTGGAATCGTTGCGATGCTCTCTTTCGCCTCGGCGTTGACCGGCTTGCGAAGCCGCAATTACTCCGGCATCTTCCTGTCCGCCTGCGGACTGCTTATCGGACTTTTAGTTGCAGGAACGGTCTGGAACTGGCAGCGCATTGCCTGGGAGGTACCCCCCATCCACGACATTACCACCGACACCGTCAACCCCCCTCGCTTTGTCGATATCCTGCCCATGCGCAAGGATGCGCCCAATCCAGCGGTATACGGCGGCGCAGAAATTGCCGCAAAGCAGAAAACTGCCTATCCCGACATTAATACGCTCGTGCTCGATATCCCGGCTGACAAGGCGTTTGCTGCGGCTCTGGCTGCGGCGCGGGACATGGGATGGGAGGTCGTTGCCACAGAGCCGAAAGAAGGGCGCATTGAGGCGACGGGTACAACCTTCTGGTTCGGATTCAAGGACGATGTCGTTGTCAGGATCGCCCCGGCGGGATACCGTTCCCTTATCGATGTGCGTTCGGTCTCCCGCGTGGGAAGGAGCGATGTGGGCACCAATGCCCGGAGGATCCGCGCCTACCTGGCAAGGCTGAAGGGGAGCGGCTAGTATTACCCGCGTGTTGGCAAATTCCAAAATACCATCATAGCGCTCTTGCCGATGAAGAGGTCACATCAATAGATTGATGTGGCCTTTTTTATTGCCGTGGCCGCCAATCATCCGCGAGCGAAAAGAAGACGGATGTGGCTGAATTCGGCCAATATCTTTGGCGGATTTCGGCCAGAGTGTGCGTCCGTTTGTCCATTCCTCCAGATGGTTGCCTTGGTAAAACCGTTGAATATCAGCGTGTTGCATCGTGTATACGATATGGCACTGCTGTTGCTAAGTAGAACAGTATTGTATTTTCATTTGCCAGCGCTTGCATGAGCAAATTAAATTTAAGGATTACGAGAGGAGTCGGACATGAAAAAAAAGTTTTATCAACATTTGTACTTCCAGGTTTTACTTGCCATTACGGTAGGTATGCTGCTGGGGAATTTTTACCCCGAAACCGGCGTCGCAATGAAACCGCTAGGTGACGGTTTTATCAAGCTGATCAAGATGATCATCGCCCCGATCATTTTCTGCACGGTGGTAACGGGCATTGCCGGGATGGAGGACATGAAGAAGGTCGGCCGTGTCGGCGCCAAGGCGCTTCTGTATTTCGAGGTGGTGACCACCTTTGCCTTGGGCATCGGCCTCCTCGTGGTGAGCGTCATCGAACCGGGTGTCGGCTTCAACGCCAATGTGGCCACATTGGACACCAAGGCCTTGAATGCCTATACGTCGGCGGCAAAGTCGCACGGTGTGACCGATTTCCTGCTGAACATCATTCCCAGCAGCGTCGTCGACGCCTTTGCAAAGGGTGATATTCTCCAGGTGCTTCTCTTTGCCGTCATGTTCGGCTTTGCCCTCTCCGCTTTAGGCGCGAGGGGAAAAGGAATCTACCGGTTCATCGACCAGCTGTCCCACGTGCTGTTCGGCATTGTCGGCGTTATCATGAAGGCAGCGCCGATCGGCGCCTTCGGTGCCATGGCCTTTACCATCGGCAAATTCGGCATCGGTTCGCTTTCCCAGCTAGGCTTGCTGATGGGGAGCTTTTACCTGACCTGTCTGCTCTTCGTCTTCGTTGTCCTGGGCACCATCGCCCGCATATGCGGCTTCAACATCTTCAAGTTCATCCGATACATCCGGGAGGAACTGCTCATCGTCCTCGGAACTTCGTCGTCCGAGTCGGCGCTGCCCCGCATGATGGCCAAGCTGGAAAAACTCGGCTGCACCAAGTCGGTGGTCGGGCTGGTGATCCCGACCGGTTATTCGTTCAACCTTGACGGCACTTCGATATATCTGACCATGGCGGCGATTTTCGTTGCCCAGGCAACCAACACTCACCTTACCTGGACGCAGAAGCTGACCATTCTCTTTGTCCTGCTCCTGACTTCCAAGGGGGCTGCCGGCGTTACCGGCAGCGGCTTCGTCACCCTGGCGGCCACCTTTGCCGCAATCCCCACCATACCGGTTGCCGGCCTGGCGCTCATCCTCGGCATCGATCGCTTCATGTCCGAAGCACGCGCCCTTACCAACCTCGTCGGCAACGGCATTGCGACGGTGGTCGTTTCAAAATGGGAGAACGAACTGAACGAGGAACAGATGCAGCGGGTGTTGAACGGCGAGGTCGAAGATGTGGCTGACGACGAAGAACCGGTGTTCGATGATGCGGAACCGGTAGCAGACTGACCGCGCAACGATCATCCAGGGGAAAAGAGGGCCGCTTTCGGATTGGAAGCGGCCCTTATCGTTTCAGGGGAGGTTCATTTCATGTCGGGCAGGCGGATAGTTTGCCGGGGGGGGGCGCTCATCTCCGCCGGTAGGCACGGGCAGAGACCCGGGCGTAGCGAAGGTACCAGCGGCATTTGTCCGTCACCCGCGTTACCATGCTGAAACAGATGATGAGGATAAAGAACGACCAGAAAATCATGACACTGATAAATTTGGGCGCTACGGTTTCATAGTTCATAACTCCCCCCATGTGATGGTCCCGCTGCTGGAAACGCCATTCGACGGCACTGATAACAGGCAGGGCAGACCGCAAATTGCTGAAAAAATGGACCGATATGGCATGTATACCGTATCGGTCCAGCGGGAAAATACTTTAAAATTGCGCCGGTGCAGATGCTTAAAGGCAGGGGGGTGCTGGGAGATGACTGCTTCAGCCGGACGGATGGCTGATTGATTGCAGAGACGGGCCGTAGAGAGGATGAAAATACTTCCTAAACCCTTTGCAATTGCTGTAGCGAGTCGAGGATGGCTGCGGGCTCAAGGCGGTTGGTGTAGTCCGCATTGACAAAGGCGAGGCGGATCGTCGCCTTCCGGTCGATGACGAACGTTCCGGGGAGCGGCAGTTCCCAGGATTCATCACCGTTGTACTCGGGCAGATGGACGCCGAAGCCTTGATAAATGGAGCGCATCTCTTCGGCAATGGGATAGACGAGGCCGAATTGCCGGGCGACCTTGTTCCCGAGATCGCTCAGCACCTCGTATTCGAGGAAGTTCTTTAACAGGGTCGCCTGGGATCGGTCCGGGGTCTGCGGAGAGATGGCCACAAGCGTAGCGCCGAGTGTCAGGATCTGAGGGAGGATCTTCTGGTAAGCCCGCAACTGCAGGCTACAGTATGGTCACCACGCTCCCCGGTAGAATGTTGCCACCACCGGCCCGGCGTTCAGCAAGCCATGGAGCTGCACCTCTTTGCCGACGGCATTGGGGAGGGAGAAATCGGGCGCCTTTTCTCCCGGTTTCAGCGCCCGGTCGGCAATACCGGATTGCACCAGCTCCATGGTCGCCTTGCGCATGGCCGCCACCGTATCCGGGGGGAGTTTCGCAAGATTTTCATCCTGGAGCCTTTGCAATTCAGCTTGCAATTCCGGATTGATTCCTTCTTGCCCGGTTGTCACGATAACTACCCCCTAGGAGCCTGTCGGACTTAGGAATGAATCTACTGCGAGAACGGAAAATCGGTCCATATTCCCGGAAATTTTCGACGAATAGGTCCACTATTAGCTCTCAAATTTCCGAAAATCTGTCCTCGATTTGCCATTCTCTCGTTACGATTCCCTAAGTCCGACGGGCTCCTAGTTTGTGGAGATTACACCAATTATATACCCTGCTCTCCGGCTGGCAATAGCGGCATCCGCCGACGAAGGTAAAAAGGATGTCCTGCACAGCGATAAAAAGTCCCCGCCAAAAGGCGCGGGGACTTTGTCAGTCCGGCTCGGTTTAATGGTCGCCTCCATATGTAATACATCCGGGACAGGTCATTTGCGGTTTACCACAATGCTGCTTGACACTTTCCAGGCACTGTCGGCGTAACCTGTCTTGGTCGCCTTCACCCTGAAGGTGTACGTTCCTCTTGCTGGGACAGTGAGATTCGCCCAGGTGTAAGGCCCTCTGAAGGCGGAGGTATAGGCGCCGTTGTCCTTGCTGTACTCCAGAACGTAGGTCACCCCGCTAACATTGCTGCGGCTCCAGCTTACCTGGAAACTCCCCGTGGTGCTGCTCGCCGGCACGCTGATCGAGGCGGGGGCGCCGCAGATCAATGTTACCGAGCAGCTTTTGGTTGCCGAGTAGGCGCTGTCGGTGTAACCCGTCTTGGCCGCCTTCACCCTGAAGGTGTATGTCCCGCTGGCGGGGACAGTAAGGTTCGCCCAGGTGTAGGTCCCTTTGTAGGCGGAGGTGTAGGCGCCGTTGTCCTTGCTGTACTCCAGAACGTAGGTCACCCCGCTGACATTGCTGGGGCTCCAGCTTACCTGGAAACTCCCCGTGGTATTGCCTGACGGCACGCTGATCGAGGCGGGGGCGCCGCAGATCAATGTTACCGAGCAGCTTTTGGTTGCCGAGTAGGCGCTGTCTGTGTAACCCGTCTTGGCCGCCTTCACCCTGAAGGTATACGTCCCGCTGGCGGGGACGGTAAGGTTCGCCCAGGTGTAGGTCCCGCTGTAGGCGGAGGTGTAGGCGCCGTTGTCCTTGCTGTACTCCAGAACGTAGGTCACCCCGCTGACATTGCTGGGGCTCCAGCTTACCTGGAAACTCCCCGTGGTATTGCCTGACGGCACGCTGATCGAGGCGGGGGCGCCGCAGATCAATGTTACCGAGCAGCTTTTGGTTGCCGAGTAGGCGCTGTCTGTGTAACCCGTCTTGGCCGCCTTCACCCTGAAGGTGTACGTTCCGCTGGCGGGGACAGTAAGGTTCGCCCAGGTGTAGGTTCCGTTGTAGGCGGAGGTGTAGGCGCCGTTGTCCTTGCTGTACTCCAGAACGTAGGTCACCCCGCTAACATTGCTGGGGCTCCAGCTTACCTGGAAACTCCCCGTGGTATTGCCTGACGGCACGCTGATCGAGGCGGGGGCGCCGCAGATCAATATTACCGAGCAGCTTTTGGTTGCCGAGTAGGCGCTGTCTGTGTAACCCGTCTTGGCCGCCTTCACCCTGAAGGTGTACGTTCCGCTGGCGGGGACAGTAAGGTTCGCCCAGGTGTAGGTCCCTTTGTAGGCGGAGGTGTAGGCGCCGTTGTCCTTGCTGTACTCCAGAACGTAGGTCACCCCGCTAACATTGCTGGGGCTCCAGCTTACCTGGAAACTCCCCGTGGTATTGCCTGACGGCACGCTGATCGAGGCGGGGGCGCCGCAGATCAATGTTACCGAGCAGCTTTTGGTTGCCGAGTAGGCGCTGTCTGTGTAACCCGTCTTGGCCGCCTTCACCCTGAAGGTGTATGTCCCGCTGGCGGGGACAGTAAGGTTCGCCCAGGTGTAGGTTCCGTTGTAGGCGGAGGTGTAGGCGCCGTTGTCCTTGCTGTACTCCAGAACGTAGGTCACCCCGCTAACATTGCTGGGGCTCCAGCTTACCTGGAAACTCCCCGTGGTATTGCCTGACGGCACGCTGATCGAGGCGGGGGCGCCGCAGATCAATGTTACCGAGCAGCTTCTGGTTGCCGAGTAGGCGCTGTCTGTGTAACCCGTCTTGGCCGCCTTCACCCTGAAGGTGTATGTCCCGCTGGCGGGGACAGTAAGGTTCGCCCAGGTGTAGGTTCCGTTGTAGGCGGAGGTGTAGGCGCCGTTGTCCTTGCTGTACTCCAGAACGTAGGTTACCCCGCTAACGTTGCTGGGGCTCCAGCTTACCTGGAAACTCCCCGTGGTATTGCCTGCCGGCACGTTGATCGAGGAGGGGGGGGCAAGTTGGGGATTAGGCAATGTAATCTGATTTCCGGCAAGGGTATTGTTGTTCTTGTTTGTTTCAACCAGCCGATTCGTGTAATCAGCGCAGGCAATAAGGTACAGGGATCCGCCGGGCGCTGTAGGGGGAATGGGTGCCCGGGTTGTCCCACTGGGGCAGGTTCCGGCTGCGATAGACGCCACGTTCCGGCTGCCGATCAGCATGTCATCTGAAGAGAGGTTCTGGTCGCTGGAGAGGTAGAATCCGACCGAAAATCCCGTGGCATCGCCCGGACCGCCATTGCAGACAGTATCAGTGATCGTGATCGTGCTCCCCTGGACGGCGGAGGGCGGCCCTGCAACACTCTGCACGAACAGATCGGATGGTTGGAGACGCGTGACCGTGATGGTGAGGGATGTCGTCTTGCCAAGGGTATCGGTCGCCGCTACCGTGAAACCGTTGTCCCCCACTTGCAAAGCCACTGGAAGACTGTAGTAGCCGTCGCTTGGCCGGTAGTTGGCCACGGTTCCGTTGATCGTCACCGAGCTCACCCCCGATGGATCGGTACACACTCCGGTGATGACGGTGGAGGGCTGGTAGGTCGTGCTTCCCTCTGAGGAAGTAACGGTCAGGGATGGGGGGAGGTTCAACGTCGTAAATAAGATGGCACTGCTGCCAGCCGTATTTCCCGCTTCATCGGTGGATTTTGCCGCAACATGGTAAGTCGCTGCTTCCAGCAAGGCGGTGAGGCGCATGCTGTGTTCTGTTGCCAGCTTCTTGTCGGCGGACACCCCTCCCATGGCCGGGGTGTCGCCGTAATTAAGCACCGAGTTTGCCGGTTCGTTGGTGGTCCAGGTAATGGTCGCCGCAGTGTCGGTGATGCCGGTGACGGCGAGGTTCGAGATGGCCGGCGGGACATTGTCCACAAAAGCTGCGGCTGTTACCGTTGCCGATTTCCCCGAGCCGTCGTTGGCATCATGGTAGATGGCAGTGATGGTATCGCCGTCGGCACCCTGGAGCCGGCCGTCGCCGGGAACGACCGGTGCGGCTGCAATAGGAATGCTTCCGGAAAAAATGGCGATATTCGGGGCGGATTCGGTGAGGACGACCGTCTCCCCGGACGATTCTGCAGTGCTGACAACGAGTATCGGCACCTGCTCCACCTTGGTCGGATCACTGTTCAGATCACGGTCGGCTATCTGTATCTGGAGAGTGCTGCTGGAATTGTACCTCTGCCTGTCGAGGCTGATCGTTCCCCGGGATGTTACCCCCGAAGCCCCGGTGATGGCGAGGGCAAAGGGTTGTGGAGCGTAGGGAACGTTGTAGCCTGTGACGGAGACCGTGTATATTCCGGGAACCGGTGCCTGGACCAGGACCTGCTCCTCGACGTTGAGCCGATCAGGAGTGCCGCCGGCAAACGATTCGCCGTTGGTAAAGGCATTTCCCGTCAGAACCGTTCCGTCGGGGGTACTCACCGCCAGGTCGAGGTCGTTAACTATTGCTTTTACCGCGCCGATGGTCCCTGGGTAGTCGGTCCAGACCAGGGTTACCTTGAAGGGCTGCCCGCCCGGCACCAGGAACTGCCTGCTCCAGTTCTTGTCCGTCCCAAGTCCGCCCCCCTCGTCCACCACTGCAAGTCTCCCGGCCTCCCCGGCAAAGGGGAGCGCGTTGGCGAGATTGATCCTTCCCCAACCCTGGCCGGTGGCGGGGATCGGGCCACCGGTGCCGGTTCCGGTCATGTTCTGGGCGCTGTTGACAACCACCGCCTTGACCAGGGCGGCCGAAGGGGTGAACGCATTGATCGGGGTGGCGATGCCCAAGGGGTGGAAGCCGTCGATGAAATACTGACGGACCAGCGCAGCAGCTCCGGCTACGGCCGGCGTGGCCATGGATGTGCCGCTCATGCCGAGCGTGCCGTTGTTGGAACTGTCTTTCAAGCCGTCAGAATCGGCGGAGATGATGCCATAGCCGGGTGCGGTCACCGTCGGCTTGATCCGACCGTCAGCGGTTGGGCCGTTACTGCTGAACGAAGCCATGTTCTCGGCACTGCTGCCGTTATAGGTGGCACCGACGCTGATGACATTCTTGGCGGTCGCCGGGTTGCCGACCGTGGATAACCCCGGCCCGGCGTTGCCGTTGGCGAACAAAGCAAGGAATTCCTTGTGTTCCCACAGGAAGCGGTCGGCGCTCGCCGCGAAGGAACTGTAGGACCCGTCGTCGTTTCCCCAGCTGTTAGTGTGGAAACGAGCCCCGACGTTGTAAGCGGCAGTGAACATGAGCCCCAGGTCATCGGGGGGATAGACTGCGTTGCTTCCTCCCGGCGTCAGATCCTGTATGAAAACCCGGGCCTTGGGCGCCATGCCGTTGGCATTGGAGAGTCCGTCCACCGGCGTGCGGTCGCCTGCCACCGTGTCCGTAACGTGAGTCCCGTGGCCCGGGGTGCTGGCATCGTAGTCGTCGCCGTAGGTCGTGTCGTAGCCGACAATCTTCCGGTGCCCCGTGCCGATCGGCGCCCCGGCCGGGTCACGGAACCATGGCATGTCGTAGTCGAGCCCGGTATCGCCGATACCTATGATCTGGCCCTCGCCGTGGATCTTCTGGTCCCATATCTCCGTGTTATCGGGGATGTCGGTCTGGATCACCCAACGCGTCGTATCATTGAAAAGCTGCATGTCGAAGTGCTCGTCAATCCAGCTTACTTCCTCGATAGCCGCAAGCTTTGCAATGGACGTTGTGTCGACAGCCACCCGGAGTGTATCGCGGCCCACGTCGAGAACATCTCCCTCCATCTGCTGCACCACGGCCAGCACGTCGCGCACGTTGGCAGGGTCATCGAGCCTCAGGTGGATCCTGATCTTCTCGCCCGATGGCCGGGCAGTCGCCTTCTCCCGGAGCTTTTCGCGAAGCTTGTGGGCCGGTTTGAAACGGACCACTCCCTCGATGTACGGAAGTTTCTTCACGGCTTTTTTCGCAGTGTCATCCATGGTTGCCAGAAAGGCAAAATCGGGGAGGTAATCGAGAAGCCGGCACCCCAGCTCCTCCACTTTCGCTTTTTCCTCCTCGTGAATCGGCCCGGTAAACTGGACGACCCACTTGCGTCGGCCCTTGTCCACTCTGGGTTCCAGGATCTCCGGCACCGCCGGTTCCTTCCCCTTCACGTCTATGACAATCCCATTGATCTGCACCTTGTGCTTCGAAAACTCTTTCGCCCAGGCTGGGCTTCCTCCCAGATACAGCAGAACGATGAAGAAGACCGATAGCGAGGCGCATCTCTTGATCTGGCCGCACATGGCATCCTCCTTCCTGGTTGAGGTTCGTTGCGATGGCCGATTACCGGAGACCTTCTCCGGCAATCGATGACATTCCTTCTCCTGGCACTATTTGGATCGATCGCTTCTCGTGTGCTTTTTTCCGGCAAGCTCAAAGGTCTCTCCCCTTGTCTGATTAGTTGTTTTAAATAAAAACTTTGCAATACAACCTTTAAAGCATTTCAGGGGGAGGGCAATACGCTGTCCGGCGTATTTTAGGGGAGTATTTTATCGGGGAGGAAATGCGCTTTTCAAACGAGGGACAATTCCTGCGGGAGAGCCAAGTCGCCGCGATCGGGACCTGTTAGCGGCTCATGTCGACATATTGGCGGGATCGTGCGTTTTTCTGCCCACGATCTCCCGCCACTACGCATATTTAACTGATAGAATCCAGCAATGAGGCATGCGGCTGCTGCCCTCTGCCATGGTTATTATCTAATTTAGATGGATGCTCGATTGTGTGCAATACGCAGAATGGTGTAAAAATGTGCGTATTTTAGATTACATGACTACGTATTTTGGAGTTTGAGGAGTCTTTGACGCTTCAGAAGAACGTTCTGCTGACCATTAAAGGCCGGTTTGGTCAGCGGGTGAAGGGAGGAGTACTGGCTATGGCGGGGTGCCCTGCATGCGAAAAAAGGCCGTTCCCTTGTCGAGGGACGGCCTTTTTTTCATCTCAAGCGGGGGCGGAAAGCCCGCCGTCAGTCGTCATCGTCGTTGCGCCATCTTCCCCTGTCCTGCCTGGAGTAATCTTTTTCCGACCTTCGCGCCTCTTTCCACCGTTCATTGTCGTGCCGACGTCGCTCGCGCCACTCTCCGGCCGGCCGGCCATGCCTCCCCCAGTCCCCGTCATCACAGTGCCGCCTGTACTCCGCGTCCCGGTAGTAGCGGACACGCTCAAAGGGGTACCTGCGGAGCCCCCATGGGAGACTCCGGTAACTGGCCGTCACCCAGGGGCCGTTATGGGAAGGCGCACTGTACCAGGTATTGCCGCGAGTGAGGTAATAGCGACCGGAAACGTAGAAGAGGTCGTAGGGGACGCCGACCGCCGCGAAAAAACCCAACTCCGGGAGCCGGACGAATTCCGGCCGCTCTTCGATCACCACGGGTGGCGGGGCCGGGGCATAGACGGGGGGAGGGGGTGGGGCGTAAACGGGTGCCGAGACGGGGACATAGACTGTGGGTGCAGATGCATACACCCGCGGCAGATTGCCGATGTTGATCCCGACGTTGAAACCGACGTTTGCTGCCTGGGCAGGGCCTGCTGCCGCGACTGCCGCAACTACCATGCTTACAAGAATGCTTCGCATACGCTTCTCCTTTCTTTGACACAGGGTTTCCCGATGAACGGGGACGCAAAAAAGCCGGGGCAGAATATCCTGAGATAGTTCGGCAACCCGGCTGTCTTTTAAAGACCCTGTGGGCTTTCCGCCCCACCCTCGCGGGTGGTTTAGTAGTATCGCGTATCTCGAAGCGAAGTTCGATCCAACTTTTATACTCTCGTATGAGCAGATACCGTGCCAGGTGCGGCTAATTAATTAAGGGGTTGAATTCAATGGGCAATTCTGATGTCGGCGGGCTGATCCCTCCCGGAGGGTGGCTCAAATCCTCCATGGATTACCTCTTCTCGGGTATAGGTATGGAAGGTGAAATTATTTGCAGCGGTTTCTCGTTATGCTGATTACTCAATCGCAAGGAAAGGACGATTGGTCAGAATGTGAAGCCGAGCTTGCAGCTGACTTCGCCCAGACCGATTGACTCTTTAATCGGAGGAACTAACCCGGCCCGCTCTCTGAGCTCGCTGGCGCTTTCGTCCGGACCGTAGATCATGGTGAGGGAAAGTCTACCATAGCGAATCATCACATTTCCGTCATCATCCGCACCCAGAGCCAAATGTTTCCCCTTAGCTTTTTCATCCTGTTTAGCCTCGTGCCTAGCCTCGGGATTTCCCGTCGCAACAACTGGAAACAGTTTAATGTTCTCTGAAAAAGCTCCTTGCGGGACCAGGAGGAAGGTGATTGCCACGATCATCGTGACGCGATTCAAATACGGACCAATCGTTCTTCTCTGTAAATCTGCCATTTTTCCCACTTTCACCGGACTTTCTCCATCCGATGCCTGTTGTGCCGGCAAACAAAGCCGGCTCGCAAATTCCGTTGAGATCTTTCGGCAACCCGGCTTCTCTTCCCAGACCCTCTGGGCTTTCCGTCTTATCCTCGCACGCGGTTGATACTAATGGTTGTTGTTTGTCTGTTACGCGAGTGTAACCCATTTGTTCCGCTTGCCGAGTAAAACTATTGTAATACCTACTATTGTAATACCTGTCGCGCATATGATGCATTCATGTCATTGGTCGGCCACCCAAAAAACCGGCTATCAATATTGACAGGGCCGGAGAAACCGGTATGCTCGACTCAATCAATTTCGCCCGTTTTGTGCCTTAATTTTACCTATCCCCTAACCCTGATAAACAGGTCCCGTTCAATGGATGCAAGTGACTATCAGAAAATCCGGCAACTGTTTGACGACTACCTGCGGATGTATTCATCCCGCGATGATCGGCTCACCACGTATTTCAGCGAGGACTTTTCCGGCTTTACCGGAGGCGGGGATTTTCTGGTCAAAGACAGGGAAGAATGGGTCGCGATTACCCGCCAGGACTTCGCCAAGGTCAAAGATCCGATCCATATCGAACTCAAGGACCTGGCCATCCAGTCACTGGCCGATACGATCGCCGTCGCGACCAGCTTCTTCACCATTCACCTGCCGATCGAAGACCACATCCTGTCACGAGAGACAGCCCGCCTGGTGCTGATTTTCCGCAAGGAATCCGCGGGCTGGAAAATCTCGCACAGCAGTATTTCCATTCCCTACTACCTGGTTCGTGAAGGCGAAGTCTATCCCATGAAGGAACTGGTGGAGCGTAACCAGTACCTGGAAGAGCTGGTCGCCGAACGGACGATTCAGCTTTCCGAGGCAAACGATAAGCTGTTAAGAACAAATGAAGAACTGGCGAGAGAGATTGCAGGGCACAAGCAGGCCGAGGAGGCGCTGCGGCAGAGCGAGACCTACTACCGACTGTTGACAGAGGATGCATCCGATGTGGTCTGGAAGATAGACAGCGATTATCGTTTCACCTATATCAGCCCGGCGGACGAGCGCCTGCGCGGCTACAGGGCCGAGGAAGTGATCGGCCACCATGTTTTCGAAATCTTTGACGAAGAAGGGATCGCATCTCTCAAGAAAACAGCCCTACAGCGGCAGGAGGCCGAACAGAACGGAACGGAACGCGGACAGGCACCTTAACCTTCGAAGCACAGCACCGCTGCAAGGACGGCAGATGGTTATGGGCGGAAATAAACTCAACTCCCGAGCGTGACGCGTACGGCAAAATTACCGGGTACCACGGTATAACCAGGGAAATAACCGAACGCAAGGAGCGCGAAAAAGAACTGCTGAAAATCGAACAGCTGGAATCCCTGGGTGCCCTCGCCGGAGGCATTGCCCACGATTTCAACAACATACTGACCGGAATCATGGGAAACGTATCCTTTGCGCAGATGTTCCTGGATGCCAGCCACAAGTCGTATAAGCCACTGGCTGAAGCCGAAAAAGCATCGGTAAGGGCCGGAGAACTCGCCCATCAACTCCTGACCTTTGCCCGCGGTGGCGAACCGGTCAAGAAACTGGTTTCACTCCTGCAGCTTGTGAATGAAACCGTCTCGCTTGTTCTGAGTGGCTCAAACGTCAAGGGAACTATCGAAATCCCCGACTCGATCCACGCCATCGAAGCGGACGAAGGGCAGATGAGCCAGGTATTCCACAACATCATCATCAACGCCACGCAGGCGATGCCGGATGGCGGGACTCTGACCGTCACCGCACGGAACGCGTCTCTGGACAGTGCAAACACCATGAACCTTCCGGGCGGCAGATATGTCAGGCTGTCATTCGCCGATCAGGGGTGCGGGATACCGGATGGTGATCTGAATAAGGTATTCAACCCCTACTTCACGACCAAGTCGTCTGGAAGCGGGCTTGGGCTCGCTTCGGCCCACTCGATAGTAAACAGGCATGGCGGCCATATCGGCGTCAGTTCAGTACCGGGTAAAGGTACAACCTTCACAATCCATCTGCCATCAATCGGCGAGACATATTCTACACATCAAACCGACTCTGTCGCGCAGTCTGCCGATGCTCATACGGGCGGTTCCATTCTTGTCATGGATGACGAGGAGTTTATCCGGGATATAACGACTGAAATGTTGGAATATCTGGGATATCAGGCGACAGCATGTGAGAATGGCGCAGAGGCAATAGTGCAATATAAAGCTGCAAGGGAATCAGGGGTGCCCTTTTCTGCAGTTATCATGGATCTGACCATACCGGGAGGCATGGGAGGAAAGGAGGCAGCACAGCAGATTCTGGACATCGATCCGAAGGCGTGCCTGATTGTGTCCAGCGGCTATTCAAATGATCCGGTCATGGCTGACTACAGTGCCTATGGTTTCAATGGTGCGATAGCGAAGCCTTACAACATGACGGAATTCGGGCAACTGCTGAGCTCGAAGTTGTCTACGCGACAGGCTCCTGGACAACGAATCTGATCATTATCTCCAGCGGTTTTGGAGATGTGTGACGTGGGGCTATTCGTGTCGATGGGGATGCGTTCGGTTTCATTTGCGAAAAACGATCCGGCTGACGTCGCTCGCCGAGATCCGGTAGGCTCCTACCCCCGTATCGCCGTAAAAGACGGCGCTTTTGTTCACCTTGAGCTGGAGGCGGCTCCCCGATTTTAGCAGCAGGTCGGCCGGTGCCTCGTTGCCGCTCACCGGGCCGAAGCTTAGTTCCTTAAGGTCGCGGAAGAAAACGCTCATGCGCCCTTCCCCCCGTTGCCCTTCGAAAAAGACATTGCCGTCCATGGAAAACCGGCTCAAGTCGGTCGTCACTCCCGAGCGGTCGATAATCTGAGCCTTGATGTTCTCTTCCGTTTTGGGGACCGTCCCCTCCGGGGTGCCGCCCAGGCTACCCATGCCCATCAGCATGATGGCGGTCAGCAGGACCAGAACGACAGTCAGTGCGCCTCGCATACCTTCTCTCCTTTTCGTCGGCATATACCATATAGAATAGCACCGGAGGGGGCGATGTAAACCGGTGCTGACGAAAATCCCGCGGCGCCGCTTGCAACGTCGGCAAAATAATCGGCATTATAATCGGCAGGCTTGTTACAAAACGGACTTTATTTTGATAGATAATGCCTTATGTGATAGATAGTTATGCATGATATTGATGCTTTATTAACATAGGCAGAAGTTGGGACATCCGACCCTCAAGCCGGAGGCTGCCTACATGTTTCAGGAGGCCCTGCTGCGGCGCAGGGTGACATGATTCGGGTTTCCGGAATGGCTGAGCGGGCCGGCCGGATGCTGTTTGCCAAGTTGCTGGACGAGGGGCTGTTGGTTTCACGTATGCCGAAGGGGCCGGTAAGGCTGGCATTTCCGACCCATGTGGCCGGATACCTTAAATCGACAGAAATCCGTTTGGAGCAAGACTGGTGGCGAGCATCACCATGTTGATCTCCCGGTGTTCCCGCCATGTTTCGGTCTCCCTGTTTCTCCACTCCAGCCAGAAACCCTCGATTTCCTCCGCAAGCGACAGGTACCCCGCGAGCGCTTCGATCTTCCGTAGCAGTGGGTTTTCCAGATTCTTCTCCGACCAACCTCGTAGCGGCACAATCACCTTCAGCCCGATCGAGAGCCCCAGCTCGCGGAAGGCCAGACGGTATGCGGCAGGATATTTGAGGGGATTGCCCTCCGCGAAGGCCTGCAACCCTGCCAGGGCCGCATCGACAATGGACTCCAAAAGGGACGTGTCCCTGAAGCCCCCCATGTCCGTCAGCTGCGCGATCCGCCATGCGTCCCACAAAAGGCCGCCGATACCGAGCGGATCGTCCGTTGACCATTCCTTCCCCCGGCAGATGGCGGCCATATCGGCGATCTCGGCCTTGAGATCGAACTGGAGCGACAGGCCGGGCGCTGCGGCCGAGGCCTGCAGCTCGCAGTAGGTGACGTAGCCGTCGAGGGGGTCGTGCTGCCCCATGGAGGGGACGAGTGGCCGGCTGAGGTCGATGCTCATTTTCCAGTACATCCGCTTTGCTCCACTCCGGGAAGCAGGGACGAAGGCGGCATGCGCCGTCTGCGCCAGTTCCATGGCCCACCCGGCGTAGGTCGCAACACCGGTGACCCGGCTCATGCGGCTAAGCGCATGCATCCATTTGGTCAGGTAGTGGAAGTACTGCCCGTCCTGTTCCCATTCCAGAGGCTCGTCGGGTGGCTCGCCGGGCCCGCGTTCGTTCAGCCTCTTGCCGATCCGCAGGCCGCCGCGGGTCGGGTGCGATTCCCCCTCGGCTTCGTCCAGTCCGCTGATCCAGCCGTTGCGGGGATCGTCGCTGCGGTGGCGGCCGAGGATGTGATGTACCTGGTCCACGAGACGGAGGGCGAGATCCAGCCACTCCCCGTCATTGGTCTGGCGGAACAGCTCCAGCAGGTTGCAGAGGGCGAAGGCATCCGTCCAGAGATAACGCCGCGGTGTTTTCCCTGGGGGGGAAACCCCGGTGAGAGCCGCATAGTCCAGCATGATCCCACGGACCTCTGCAATGGAGTTCTTTGGTTCCATGTTATTTTCTCCACGGCCGTCTTCTCTGTTCGGAGGCATCGGGACGATCCACGCACCCCGGAAACGCAAACGGCCGCACATACCGAAGGTTCTCCTTCGGCAGTCCGGCCGTCTTCCACTGCGAAGACCCGCGACTTTCCGCCCCCTTCTTGCGGAGGGTTCGGCTTTATCGTGAGGCGAATTAGAAAATATTACAATATAGTGGCAATTGTATCGCCGCCCCTCCCGCTGTCAAGGTTGCATTTCCCGCGCAGATGCACGAGCGCGTGGGGTTGCGGTACTGCCGGGAATGGTCACCGAATTCTGGGAACAGCATACTAATTATTGCTCCAACAACTTCCGGGCCAAACTGTGTAATTCTGAATTTGCCAGCGCAACCACTTTTTTCTTAACCGAACGGGAATAATACTCCTGTTCGGTCTTTGTCAGAGGGAGGCCTTCGAGTTTCTTCTTGAACAATTCTTTCTGTTTCGGCGAAAACACCTGCGACAGTGCATAGGCTAGAGAAAATTCTTCGTACTTTTCTTTGCGCCGCCTGGTCTTATCTACGTTCTGTTCAAAATAGAGTTCAAACAATCCTTTCAGTCGTTCCGGGTCGAGCTTTACATCGTCCCAGGCTAGTGCTTGATTGTGAGCAAGGCAGTTTCTCCATTTTTTAACCAGTGATTTGTCTTCGCTGGAGAGGTTTTTCTTAAGCTTGCTCGACCATGTAAATGTCAGGTGATAGAACGAATACAGAGACGAGGACAAAAGCAATAGCCGGTGGAAGTGATCTTTGTCTTCCCTGCCAGGCAACAGTTGCTCAACCAGTTCAGGTGCAAACTGATAGCTGTCAGCGGCATTAGCCAGCAACACAGGGAATCCTTCCCAAAGTCGGGTGTCTTGGCTCTTCACAACCTCCGCTAAAGTTTCATTGACATTCAGTTCTTCACTCGGTTCAAACATCGGAAATCCGAGCTTCGATAGGCTCTTCATAAGTTTCTCGTCAGTCATAAAGGCCTTTCTCCCGCAGTAACTCAATGAAGTGCTGAATGTGTGGTTTCAGCCGGTCTTCTGCAATGTCATAGCTGACCATTTCATAGAAGTGTTCGACAAGCCTATCTATGTTAATATGTGCTATGCGGGCTTCAGCCAGGCTCAGACAATCCTCAAAATCAACCCTGGTTCCACGCATCAACTTGCTGGAAATCAGATCATACTCGTTCAAAATGCCAATATACAGGGATGAGTATTCCTTGAAGACTGTATGCCTTCCTTTTTCCAGCGGAGATGCCAGCAACCCCGTCGTGTGAATGGAATTTCCGCGAAAGATGTCGAACTGGAATATTTCACCGGAGCGTTTCCAGCCGGAACCGGTCATTGCTTCATAGCCCAATACCCTTAGCTGTTTCGTCAGGTACTCATACTCTTGTATGTTGGGGGTCATGAAATCGACGTCTTTTGTCGATGGCTTGACTCCCAGCAATGTCATGGCAGTTCCACCGCAAGCAATCAGGTGAACTTTACGCTTGAGGAAGCGGTTCCATTCTTCCAGAATGTCAAGAAGCTGGTTTTTGTCTAGCCTATATATCATTTGTACCTTATCATACAATAAATTGTATTGATTTATACAAGCTATTGTATATTTTTATACAAAATAGGTAGTTTTGTCAAGGGATGTGTTGTTTCACCTTTGAAGGACTTGGAGAACGCTACCCTGTCAGGCTTTGCAATTGATGATTTGCCACAAGAGCTTTGATCCGGATTCAAGCCTTCCAAACAAAGAAAACGGTTATCCCCAGTAAGCCATACAAAAAAAGGCTTTTCCAGTTAAATGCCACTTTAAGGTCTTGCGCTGAAGGCAACGATTCGTACAGCAAAAGGAAAACGACAAAATAGAGGCCCAAGATCGAGCCGAGGCTCGGCGCAAACCATTTGTTCCAATGTCGATACACCATAAAGGCGACTGCCACCAACAGCAAAGGCGCCAGGCCGATTGGCAGTGAATTGATGGCGTTCAGCTTTCTGAATCGGACCGAACCCATTACCCATTTGCCGTTACCGTCTGATTTCGGAAAAAGAGAAAAGCCGGTGGGGCTTGCAAAAAGGAGCAGCCCAACGAGAAGATGACAGATTTCGTGCAGGACCACCCCGATGAAATTCCAGATGCCTATGATGAAGATCCCGCATTCACGGCTTCTGTGATTCAGTGTTATTAAAAGAAGAACGAGGAGGATGCCACAGAAGTGAAAAAATGAAAGCGAGTTGAATACATGCATGAGCAATAGATTATAGCATTTACCGTCATGGGGCAACTGTAGAATAGCTTCCTGCCTGACAATGCGCTTCACGGGGTTGCCGTTTTTTCTTACCTCTGGTATATATAGGCTCAAGACGAAGGGCTAAGGACACAAGGTGGAACCTTGCGTCGTTAGCCCTTACTATTTGCCCGAACTGCGGAGAGCCCCGTGAAAAATCAAGACGTTGATCCTTCAGGCCTGATGCCGGTTGAAAGAGATGCCTGTGCCATTATCTGTTACATAAACAAGGCGGCGCAGCCGACCCACGGCAACCTGCAGCGCACCATCGATGCGCTGGTCAAGATGGGGCACCGGGCGGGCGAGATCAACGGTGAGGGTGACGGCTGCGGCGTGCTGACCGACATCCCGCGCCTTCTCTGGCGGGAGATACTGGCCGGGACCGAACATCCTCCCGTGCTTGCCGACGCCCCGGGCTTTGCCGTCGGCCATCTGCTCATTCCGAAAAATGAGCTGGAGACCGACCCTGCGCTCCAGGAGAAAATCATCCGTCGTATCAGCGACGCCGGCATCCGCCTCCTTGTGGAACGCCCCGGCCCGGTGCGGAGCATGGTCCTTTCGGCCAACGCGCGCCAGGGGGAACCGCTCTTCTGGCAGATAGCCCTCCTCTGCCCTGAACCGGCCAAGGCACCGGAACTGCTCTTCGATCTCCAGGTGGCCATAGAGGAGGACTTCCCGGTCCATGTGGCCTCCCTTTCCACGGACGTGGCCGCCTACAAGGTCCACGGGGCGCCGGAACTCCTCCCCCGCTATTATCCCGAATTGAAACGTCGCGAGTTCCTCTCCAGCATCACCATCGGCCATAGCCGCTACTCGACCAACACCCTGCCGACGGTTTTGCGCGCCCAGCCCTTTTCCCTTCTCGGCCACAACGGCGAGATCAACACCATCGCCCGCCTCCGCGAAGAGGCTCGGATGCTGGGCATTGTCCTCCCCTCCGGGGGGAGCGATTCCCAGGACCTCAACCGGACCCTGGAAGGTCTCATGTTCCGCTACGGTCTCACCCTGTTCGAGGCGATGGAAATGGTCTTTCCCCCCATCTTCAGCGAGATGGAGCGGATGTCTCCGGAACTGCAATCCATGTACGACTGGTTCCGCCGTTTCCTTACCGCCTCGGCTCAAGGGCCGGCGGCGATCATCGCCCGGCACCGGCGCCAGTGCGTCTTCAGCGTCGACGCCATGGGGCTTCGGCCGCTCTGGTTCGGCGAGACAGAGAAGGAGCTGTTCGTCTCCTCCGAACTGGGGGTCGTCCCCCACGAGGAAATCCTTGCGGACCCGAAGCCGCTCGCCCCGGGGGAAAAGATAGGCATCATGGTCGCGGCCGGTAAAAGCGTCCAGGTGCTCGACCACAGCCAGTTGCGCCAGGATATCTACGGTCGGTTTCGCAAGCGGACCAATTTGACGGCCCATGCCCGGTCCCTTGCCCGGGGAGATAGCCTGGGAGAGGCTGAACCCTCACGGGAGTGGGGAAAGAGCCGCAAGCTCCTGCTGGAAAATCTCATGTCCGCCCTGGCCTGGAAAAGCACCGATGTGCAGAGCCTGAGGGAAATGGCCAGGAGCGGCCAGGACCCGATCGCCTCCCTCGGCTACGACGGGCCGCTGGCGGCGCTCTCCCTCTCCCGGCAGAACCTCTCCGATTACTTCAAGGAGCAGGTGGCGGTGGTGACCAATCCGGCCATCGACCGCGAGCGGGAGTCGGAACACTTCTCCATCCGCGTTTACCTCGGCTCCCGCCCCTCCCTTTCCGGCCCGGTCGCGGCCGGGGTCGAGCTCGCCGTCCCCCTCCTGCCCGGCGGGCGGCGTGGCGACGGGGTCGGGTCCGATACCGACCTTGCCCGGGAGTTCGGCACCTGTACCATCGAAGCGCTCATGGGGCGCTTCAGGGGGAGGGGGAGCCGCCTCATCTCCTCTGTCATGCAGAAGGGCGAATCGATCCACGAGGCCCTGCAACGCCTGACGGGTGAAGCGGTGTCCGCGGCGCGGAACGGCGCACGGCTCCTCATCCTCGACGACGGCGCAGCCTTCGGCCCGGGAAAGAGCTTTCTCGACCCCTACCTGGTGGTGGCGGTCCTGCACAAGGCGCTCAAGGAGGAAACCGCGGCAAGCGGCGAGTCACTGCGCCGGCGCGTCTCGCTGGTGGTGCGTTCCGGGGCCTTGCGCAACCTCCACGACCTGATCTTCGCCCTCGGCATGGGGGCCGACGCACTCTGCCCCTACCTGATGTGGGAGCTGGCCGAAGCAGAGGGGAATGGCGTCAGAAACCTCCTCTCGGTCCTCGTCAAGGGGCTGGAAAAGGTCATCTCCACCATGGGGACCCACGAAATAGGGGGGTACGGCAAGTACTTCGCCTCCATCGGCCTCTGCCGGCACCTGGCGGAGATCTTCGAAACCCCCAATTTCTGCGGCTCCGGCCAGGGGGGATTGACCCTCGTCCGTCTCGAGGAGGAGAACCGCGGCCGGAGCAGCGTGGCGAGGAGTCGGGAAAAACAGCCGGTGCCGGTCCAGTTCCGCCTCTATCCGCGCATCTGGAAAATGGTGAGCGCCGTGGCGAAGATGGAGGAGACCTATGCCGACCTGTCGCGCCTGATCCGCCAGCTGGAGGGGGAAAATCCCCTGGCCATCCGCCATCTCATCGACTTCCGCTTCCAGGAAGAACTCACTGTCGACCCGGAAGAGGTGGATACAACGGTCGGCGGACACGATCTCCCCATCCTCTTCTCGGCCATGAGCTTCGGTTCCCAGGGGGAGACGCCGTTCCGCATCTATGCCGAGGCTGCCCGCCGTCTCAACATCGTCTGCATGAACGGCGAGGGGGGCGAGATTGCCGACATGCTCGGCCGGTACCGGCAGAACCGCGGCCAGCAGATCGCTTCCGGTCGTTTCGGCGTCAACATGGAGTTCCTCAATTCGGCAAACATCCTTGAGATCAAGGTGGGGCAGGGGGCGAAGCCGGGAGAGGGGGGGCACCTCCCCGGATTCAAGGTGACGGAGAAGATAGCCGCCGCCCGCCACGCCACACCGGGAGTGAGCCTCATCTCCCCCTCCAACAACCATGACATCTATTCCATCGAAGACCTGGCCCAGATCATCGAGGAGCTCCGCACCGCCAATCCCCAGGCGCGCATCTCGGTCAAGGTCCCGGCCGTGGCGGGCATCGCCACCATTGCCCTCGGCATCGCCAAGGCCGGGGCGGACATCATCACCATCAGCGGCTATGACGGCGGAACCGGCGCGGCGCGGCGGCACGCCATCAAGTTCGTCGGACTTCCCGCCGAAATCGGCGTAGCCGAGGCGCACCGGGCGCTGGTTGCGGCCGGCATGCGGCACAAGGTGGAGATCTGGGCGGACGGTGGGGCGCGCACCGGCCGCGACGTGCTGAAGCTCATGCTCCTCGGCGCCAACCGGGTCGGCTTTGGCACCATGGCCATGGTCATCATCGGCTGCACCGTTTGCCGCGGCTGTCATCTCGGCACCTGCCATGTGGGGATCGCCTCCCAGATCGAAACAACAGCGGAGGCCGAAGCAAAGGGGCTCAAGCGCTTCGTGCCGCGGGTGCTGGAAAACGGCGTCATCTACGAAACCACTTTTTTCCGCGGCATGGCGCGGGAGATCCGCATCCTTACCGCCAAGCTCGGTTTCAAGCGGACCCAGGACCTGGTCGGCCGGGCCGACCTCCTCTTCCAGGACCGCGGCCTTGATCAGTTGGATCTGACCGACCTGTTGGCGCCCGCCAGGAGCGGCGAAGCGGGCCGGGTGGAGAGCAAGGTGCGCATCATCCGCAAACCGCTCAACTACCTCACCTCGCTTATCTCCAACCTGGTCAGCGAAGCCTTTGCCGAAGGGGAGGAGCGGGTGCGCTACGATGACAGCGACGCTTCCAGCTCGGACCGGGCCATCGGCACCCATCTGGCGGGAGCCATGGTGCGCGGCCTTCAGGATGGGCGGTTGAGTGGCGAGGAAAAGGCGCTGCTCCATTTCCAGCGCGATTCGATTCCCGGCAACGGTCTGGCTGCCTTCAATATTCCGCACATCAACATCCGCGTCGAAGGCGGGGCCCAGGACGGGGTAGGGAAGTCGGCCCGCGGCGGCAAAATCGTCATCCTCAAGGGGGAAAACCGGAACGGCGTGCGGGTGGGTGGTTCTGTGGGGAAGGGGCTCGCCTACGGCGCCCAGGGGGGCTCTTTCATCGTCCAGGGGGATGCCGACAGCCGCGCCTGCATCCGCCTTTCCGGCGCGGACGTGGTGCTGGGGGGGCGGATACTCACTCCCTTGGACGATTCCTGCGGCAACATGGCGGGACGCGCCAATCTCAAGGGGTTCGCCTTTGAATACATGACCGCCGGCCGGGTCGTGGTTCTCGGCGATCCCGGTCCCTGGATCTGTTCCGGCATGACCGGCGGAACGGTCTACTGCCATCTGGACACCGGGATGGGAATGACCCGCGAAGCCCTGCGCCGCCGCATCGCCAGGGGGGCCGGGGTGGAGATCCGCGACCTGGAAGAGGAGGACGTCGCAAGCATCGAGGAGCTTCTACTCCCCTATCACCGGGAGCTTCTCCACTCCCACCAGGAAGAGGAGGCAGACCGGGTGGGAAATATCATCGCCGCCTGCCGCAACAGGTTCGTCAAGATCGTTCCCGAAAAGGTCGTCCTCTCGCCGAAGAGTACGGAGTAGAGACAAAGATCAACTTGAAGCGTCGATCTTCAGCCAAGCCAGATGATCCCTGGATCGACACCATTGAACCGCCCGCTCCCTTCAGTCGCTCAAGACGCAAAGGAGACAAGAAAAGCGCTAAGCCATTGCAGAGGGTAATACCCTCTTGATTCCGACTTCCTTCGCGTTCTTAGCGTCTTTGCGGTTACAAAGGTTTTCGGGTGTTTTGCTGAAGACCGACACTTCAGGAATTTCAAAGCCAACTGACTTGGAGTATTACATGTTTATTCTGACCCTCAATTGCAGGAGATTTTCCGTCCAGTACCAGCTGTTCGACTGGGCACAGAAGAAGGTCCTCGCCCGGGGCGCCGTCGAAAGGGTGATGGTAGGCGATTCCTTCATTACCCATAAGGTGCCGGGGCGTAGCGTCCACCATTTTGAACAGGAATGTCCCGATCACCGCGCCGCGGTAGAACTGATCCTGACTACCCTTAGCGACGGCAAGGTCGGGGTGATCGACACCTCCGGCCAAGTCACCGCCATCGGCCATCGGGTGGCGCACGGCGGTGAAAAATTCACCAGTTCGATGCTCATCGACGATGAGGTGCTGGCCGCCATCAACGAGATGGTGCAGCTGGCCCCCCTGCACAACACGCCGAATATGGCCGGTATCCTGGCCGCCATGGAGATCCTGCCGGATATCCCGCACGTGGCCATCTTCGATACCGCCTTCCACCAGACCATGCCTCCCGCCGCCTATATCTACCCGCTTCCCTACGAGTGGTACGAAAAATACGGCGTCAGGCGCTACGGCTTTCATGGCCAGTCTCACCTCTACGCCTCGAAACGGGCGGCTGACCTATTGGGCAAGCCGGCAGAGCAGTGCAGCCTGATTACCGTCCATACCGGCAACGGGGTCTCGCTCTGTGCCATAAAGAACGGCATCTCCATCGATACCAGCATGGGGCTCACCCCGCTGGAAGGGGCGATGATGGGGACCCGCTGCGGCGACATAGACCCCGGCATTCCTCCGTTCATGATGCGGGAGACGGACATGTCTCCCCATGAGCTCGACATGGTCCTCAACCAGAAAAGCGGCGTAATCGGCATAACCGGTCGCCATACCAGCCGCCGCACCGTTCTGGAAGAAGCCCGCGTCGGCGATCCCCGCTGCAAGACAGCGCTGGAGCTGGAATCATACCGGTTGAAAAAATACATCGGTTCTTACTGCGCGGTGACAGGGCCGCTCGATGCCATCGTCTTTGCCTATGGCGAGGGGTGGGCGGACTGGCCGGTGCGGGGGATGGCGCTCCAGGGGATGGAGCACTTCGGCATCAGGCTGGATGCCGAGAGGGACCGGCTGGCCCTTGCCGGAGGGGGAGAAATGCTGATCAGCAGCGATGATTCTCCGGTCAAGCTCTTTGTCGTCCCCACCGACGAGGAACTGGTTTTTGTCGAGGATGTGGCCGCCATCCTGGCGGGAGAGAGCAGCGATCCCGCCCGCTTCGATTATTCCTTTGCCCGCTCTGCCGGCGAGTAGTCCTGCCTTTGAGCCGGCCATAACGCAACTATCAGGAGGTACTCATGTCACTGGAAGGGAAAAAGGCGCCAGCCTTCGATCTGGAAGGAAGCGATGGGAAAAGGCATACACTCGCGGAATATGCGGGGAAAACGGTCGTCATCTATTTTTATCCGAAGGACAATACACCGGGGTGCACCAAGGAGGCGTGCGGCTTCCGCGACCTGCACAAGACCCTCCTCGACCGGGATGTGACGCTCTTGGGGGTAAGCAGGGACAGCCTGAAGTCCCATGACAAGTTCATCAAGGATTTCGGCCTTCCCTTCGTCCTCCTTTCCGACCCGGAAACGACCATGATGCAGGCCTATGGCGCATTCGGAGAGAAGGTGCAGTACGGCAAGAAGAGCATGGGGACGATTCGCTCCACGGTCGTTGTCGGTCCCGACGGCGTTGTCGTCAAGCACTGGTCCCGGGTAGCCAAGGCTGAAGAGCATCCCGCTGCGGTGATGGAATTTCTGCAAAAGATGCACGGTTGAGGAAGGGAAAAACCAGTTGCATGTTTCCATGAAGTCAGCTCAAGACACCTGGCGTCTCGTCGATACGGGGCCGCTTGACGGCGCCGCCAACATGGCCGTTGACGAGGCACTGCTTGCCGGCTTTGTCCCTGAGAAATCTCTGCCGGTCCTCCGTCTCTACGGCTGGCATCCGCCTGCGCTTTCCCTGGGCCGTTACCAGCAGGCAGCCGAAGTGCTCGATCTGGCGAGCTGCGCCGGTGAGGGGATTCAGGTCGTACGGCGCATTACCGGCGGCGGCGTCATTTACCATGCCGAAGAGCTGACTTACAGCATTGTCTGTGCTCCAGGGCACATTCCCCAGGCCCGCACGGTCAAGGAATCCTTCGAGCGCCTCTGCGGCTTTATCCTTCTTACCTACCGCAAACTGGGGCTCAATGCATCCTTTGCCGTCGAGCATACCCATCCGGCTGTGAAGCTCGGGGGGCGTGCGGACTTCTGCTTTGCCGGCAAGGAAGAGTACGACATCATCGTCGCCGGCCGCAAAATCGGGGGGAATGCCCAGCGCCGCAGGAAAGGGGTGATCTTTCAACATGGCTCGATCCCTTTGCAACCATGTGTTTCGGCAGCGCTCGGGTTTCTTCGGCAAGCGCCGCCGGACCTTGAGCGGAGCACTGCCAGCCTGGCAGAACTGGGCGTGGCGGTGCCTGTCGAACATCTGAAGGAACTCGTCGCCGCGTCGTTCAGGGAGTGTTTTAATGTTCTTTTGAGCCCCGATACGCTGACCGGCCGGGAGCAATGCTCCGCAGAAGCGCTTCGAACCGGCAAATATTGCCGGGACTCGTGGAATGTCTCGGGGGAGGGCTGATACCCTAGCCCTCTCCTTTAGGCCCGCAATTTGGGTCCACAAGGGGCGAGGGGACTTTAAAGCTCCCCTCCCTTGATGGGAGGGGTTGGGGGAGGGTGGAATGTGCTGGTTTTATGGCTTGGAGAGTCAGTGCAATTTTCTAACGAACACTATGCTTTATAAGAAATCAAAGCTAGACCGGATGGCAGGAAATGCAGAGGATGTTCTGCTCCAGCCTCAATAGATGGCCGGTGGTCCCTTTGCCGTGGGGTTCGTGGCAGGTGATGCAGGTTATCCGGTTTTCCCTGTCGAGGGGAAGACCTTTGGGTAGGATGGGGGGGACAACGCCAAGTTTGTGGTCGGTGGCATTGGCCGGATGACATGCCAGGCAGAGCTCGTTCAACGGCATATCTTTCAGTTTCGCTCCGCGCAGATGGCAGTCATTACAGGCTTTATGCGCTGTTGTGATTGACTCTGCACTCGCCGGGCTTGCACCGCTTGTCATGCCAACCATCCATAGTGCGGTTAACGCACAAATCATTATTCTCATCGTAATCCCGCCTCCCGCGGCTCTTTTAGCCAGCTATCGTTAACGCACTTATCCTGTTTATCACGGGTCGGTATTCTCAGGGGCAATACCCATACTTGTGGCACCTGTCGCATTCGATCTCATAGTAATACCGGTACGGCGTCCCCCATTTTACCGAGGTTTGCCCCTTATGACAAGAGACGTTGGAGCAGGTTTTTGTTGACGGATCGTATGTCGCTGAGGATAGGCTGTAAGGTGTATTGTATGGGAAGTTGTTGACCTTGTCGAATGCCACATCGACCGTGCCGTTGACATGTTTTGCGAAATTGGCGACGGGGACATCGCCAAGGGTTGCCACGTACTTCGCGTCACGCGTCCAGCTATTGATGGTTTTTACCGTATCGTTGTGGCAGTAGCTGCAACTGATCGGGTCGAATTGCATGTTGTAGTTATGCAGGTTCTCGTAGCCTTCGCCATCGATCCATGCGTGGCTGTTGCCCGATCCGCCGTCATTGGCCGGCAGGGATGAGCGTGGCGCCAGGCCATGGCAGCCCGAACAGGAGAGCGGCCCGGATTCCCAGGTCATGCTCCTGTACACCCTCGCAGTTTCAAGATTGGGGGGGATGTACGATGAGCAGTCGCTTGACTGCGGCACCCCTCCCGGTGTTGTCCAGTCGTTGTAACTGTGGCAATAGATGTTGTTGCAGGCGCCTTTGGTGTAACCGAAGCCCCTGCTGTCAATAAGAATATCCGTTCCGGGAGTGTACGAGGCGGTCGCGGGATTTCTCTTTTTGAGCGAACCTTCCGGCGCCGCCGGATTGTACAGTTCTACCTCCACCGCCCCGTTCCGGTGCCTTGACGTGTCCATGGGATGGCAGTTGCCGCAGTTCATGATGTATGCGGGGGCATTGGCGCTGAAGTCCTGGGCGATCCGCACATCTCCGTATGCCGCGTTAGCCAGCGTCCCGCCAAAATGCTTCAGGTGCGCCGGGGTCGTCGGCGGGCTGTCATGGCAGGCATCGCAGGCGAGGGTGGTCCCCCATTGCCGGCTTGCGTTGTTGAAATGACAGCCGACATTAGTGCAGGTTCCGCCGGTTGAAGAGTAGCCGTAACCGGTGAATAGTTCCGGTGAAGCGGGGCTGACATCATATGCGCCGTTGGCGTGAACAGCAGGGTTTGTGATGGTGAGGCCGTCGGAGGTCGTGCCGGCATGGCATTTGTTGCAGCTCCACGGGGCATGTTCGGGGACCTGATGGCTGTTTGCCTTGATGCCGGCTGCATAAGCGGGGGGGACGCTATGGCAACTGCCGCATGTCTGCGTTGTTCCCCATTGTGCGGAGGCATTGGCAGGTACAACGCCGGTTGCCACCGACGATCCGTCGCTGTGGCAGTAAGTGTTGACGCAGTTGCCGAATGTCTTCGACTGGCTGGGGAGGTAGTTGTCCAACGGCCCGCTGTAGCTCCCGGCAGGGACATCCGCCGGGTCGCGGGGCGTAACGACCAGATTCCTTCCGACGCTGGTGGCGTGGGAAAATGTGCTGTGATCGGCGTGGCATTTTTTACAGTTGTCGACGCCGCCATAATAGTCGTTGTGTCGGGTATGACTGCCCGCGTTGCCGGTCTCGCCGCCGGAGGGCGGTGTACCGTGACAGGCATTGCAGTCTGCGGGATATGCCAGGCGCGGCCCGCCCCAAACAGGCGTAATCCGCTCGAAATGGCAGTTGACGTTGGTACAGGTGCCCAGAATCGGGTTGGCGGTCTGGAGAAAGGCGGAGGTAGCGTTTTTGTACTGAGCCTCCAGCGGCGAGGCGTTGATGTTGGCGGACAGCTTGATCAGCCCGTCACGATGGGCCGAGCTGAAGGAGGCGCTGCCGGGGTGACATCTGGCGCACTCGGAAAAATCCGTGCTTTTGTCCACATGGGCGCGATGATTCCCTTCGAAGCCGCCGCTTGTGATGTTGCGATAAGGGGCATCGACGGGGCGGTAATCGTGCGAATCCTTGCTGCCATGGCATTCATAGCATTGGATCGCCGCCTCTGCCGTTATCGATATGCAGACCAGCCAGACCGTTAATAAGAATATCGAAACCATTTTTCGCCGACAATGATTATTCAAGCGTTCCTCCTTGCACCCTGTCCGCCGGATTCCTGTAGCAGATAACTACCCGTCAAATCACTGCATTTAGACAAAATACCGTTCAAATAACCATTATTGAGATTTTCCATTACTTGTTAATTGCCTTTAATGGCGGAATGATTGATAAGTACTTCAAAGTATGCAATTTCTTCGCCTTAAATAGCAGTTTATGCGAATTGGATACGGAAAAGAAAGGTATGTATGAAGAGTGCAATGCAAGATCGAAAAAACCTGTCTTAACGCAGAGACGCAAAGGCGCAGAGATTTTTGTGAAGTGTCTTTCTTTGCGTCTCTGCGGCTCTGCGTTACATTCAGCATTTGTTTGGGGTGTAGTTCCGATTGGATAAGCAAGGTATGTGGCAGATAATCGACAGACAATGCGCGCGATTGCTCCTGTCGATTGCGCCTTGATTTATCACCTCTATCCGGCTAAAGTGTGATGTGTGTGAGGCATTCGTCTTTCGCGGTGCGAGTGCCTCCTGCAATCTAAGCAACCCGGTGACCCAATGAAGATTACCCGCCGTCCCGAATGGCTCCAGAAAAAGATTTCGCCGTCGGCCCATGCCGAGATGGAACGGCTCCTGGGAGACCTGCAACTGCATACCGTCTGCCAGGAGGCCCACTGTCCGAACATTTCCGAATGCTTTCGTAGCCGCCAGGCAACCTTTCTCATCCTCGGCAATATCTGTACCCGTCTCTGCTCTTTCTGCAACGTGACCAAGCAGTCGCCCCACCATTTCGATCCTGATGAACCTGCACGGGTCGCAGCCGCGGTGCAGAAACTTCAGCTTTCCCATGTGGTCATCACCAGCCCGACCCGCGACGACCTGCCGGACGGCGGCGCCGGCCTTTATGCGCAAACCGTTACAGCGATCCGCAAGGCAGCGCCGCAAACCGCCATTGAACTCCTGATCCCGGACTTCATGGGGGATCACGGCAGCATTGCCGCGGTTGTCGCTGCCTGCCCCGACATCAGCGGCCACAACCTGGAAACGGTGCCGCGTCTCTATCACATCCGGTCCGGCGCCGACTACCGGCGGTCGCTGGATGTGCTGAAGATCATCCACGATCTTGACCCGCGGCTTCTGACGAAATCGGGGCTCATGCTCGGCCTGGGGGAGACGGAAGTCGAGATCTTTCAGGTCCTGGACGATCTGCTGGCGGTGGGGTGCTCCTACCTTAGTCTCGGCCAGTACCTCGCCCCGAGCCGGAGCCACTATCCGGTACAGGGTTACGTGCCGCCGGAAATCTTCGACAACTACCGGGAGAGAGCCCTTGCCATGGGCTTCAAGCATGTGGAGAGCGGGCCTTATGTGCGCAGTTCCTATCATGCTGAACAGTACGGAATGAAAGGCTGACTTTCGCTGTCCGTGGCATGGGACATGCAGGTTTCCCTGTTGCCCCTGCAAACGAGATTTGCTGAAAAATGGAAATACGCGCACGACAGTGTTAAGCCGGCGCAAATGGATGACAAACGGTATGAAAAATTTACTTAGTTCTACGAAATATCTTCTTTTCCTGGCAATAACTTTTCTGGGATTATTGCCGCAGGTTTCTTATGCGGCACGGCAATCGCCGGTAGACGGCGGGGTGGTAACGTCAGGTGTCGGCTGGCGGCTCGATCCGTTCGGCAGCGGCAGGATGGTCTATCATAACGGTTACGACATCGCAGTGCCGCTCGGGACGCCTGTCTATCCGACCCAGGCCGGCAAGGTTTATTTTGCCGGGCCGTACAAGGGGTACGGCAATCTGGTTGCAGTCGATCACGGCAACGGCTATGTGACCTTCTATGGTCACAACTCCGTCGTGAAGGTCACCGTCGGGCAATCCGTGGATACGAATACGGTGATCGCCCTGGCAGGAAGCACCGGCAGGTCCACCGGTCCCCACGTGCATTACGAGGTCAGGCAGCTGCCGGGGTATGAGAAGCAGAGGCGCGTACAGCTGGAAACGAAGTTGAAGGATGTGTTGAAGGAAAAGGTGGATGGTTGGGTTGAAAACTACGTTGCCGGCAAGGGTGGTCCCGATCCGGAAAATATCCTCCCCGAAGACCTCAACGAGTAGGTTGCAGCTGTATCAGCCGGTAATCATCTGCATTTTGTCTTGTTATCCGCCCGCAATTTGACCAACGGGACCAATTCCCGGTCCAGTTCGGCCATCCGTTCAGGACCAAGCCTTTCAAGTTCTTTTCTCAACCGTTCGCTCTCCTTGATCAGTCCGGCCACATCAACCGTCTGGCAGACCGGCGCCACATGGCGCAGCAGCTTGACGCCGGTCTCCAGCAGCAACACCGCCCCCCGGTAATTCCCTTCCCGCCAGTGGTGGAGAGCCACCCCTATCTGGAGAATCCCCTGGTACAGGTCGCGTACTCCCCACGGCGCCCCGACCCAGAGATCTTCCAAAGTCTCGTGGCAGGCAAACCATTCCCCTGCGTTGAATTCCCCGATGCCTTGAATCAATTGCTCCGGTGGCGCCTGGCGGCAATCATCCGTCGACTTGGTGACGTTCATGGTCTTCTCTCCGGTTAGCCCAGCAACTCATGTTTCACAGTCTCATCGATGAGACTATCTTCTATCGCTTCCCTCGCCCACGGTTCCGTGCAGCGGGCAATCACCCGCGCCGCACCCTCGGCGACCGCCGGGATGGGGCTCCAGAGGGCGTTGCGGATGGCGCGCAGTTCATGGTCCCGGACCTTCTTCCCCTCGGCCAGCTCCCGGCAGCTGCCGCAGAGGAGCGCCAGGTTTTCCTCGGTAGGCTCCGCATCGGGGCGGTAGTCCCACGGTCGCAGGTCGCCTTTGCCTTCGCACCATTCGCAGGAGAATTTCGCCCGCTTGGCCAGCGCCTTGCCGAATTCGGCAATCGCCTCCTGCCGTTCCCTGTTTGCCTGGTAACCCTTCGCCATATTATCTCCTTACACTTTTCAAATCTATTCGCATTCTATTAAACCATGAAAAAAGGATAATGTGAAGCGGCTACCCGGCAGATCAAAAAAATAGTCCCCCCTCCCCCTTCGATGGGGGAGGGATGGGGTGGGGGTGCAAAACAGTGATTCTTCGATATTCATATTCACCCTTCCCCTAGCCCCCTCCCATCGAAGGGAGGGGGGATCATTTGGGGTCATCTGACGCTTTTTGCATAAATCAACGCACTATTCATGCAACCTGAGCTGTGTTTTTGTTCTGCAAAAGTTGAGTCTTTATCTTTAGTTTTTGCACGCCATGTCGATAAGATAGCTTGCGGGAACGTATTTTTGCGGGTGTCGTTTGAATGCGGATTGTTAATGATTGACCAGGAGAAATCGTCATGAAACTTGACAGGATGGTTGTCAAAAGGTTTGAAGATCTGGCGGCAAAGGCAAAGGAGGTGGAAGCGACCGTCCTTATCAACGACACCTCGGCCGTTGTCGATTCGAACAAATTCCAGGAATGGGCGACAGAAGCCATGAATCTCCTGCAGCGGGTGTTCGGCGAGGAGAGTGTCCATTATCATAACTTTGATGTCATTTATTCCAAGATCATCAATATCGCCTACCTGGAGAGCTTCAGTACCTGCAAAGGTATCCTCAAGGCGGCGCAGGAAGACTATGAAGGGGGCAACACCTTTGAACTGCACGATCATCTCCATGAAGCCGTCCTGAAATATGTCTCTAACCAGGCATCGGAACTGCTCCGGTCAGGGCAAAAGGAGGCCGCCTGCATTTTATCCGTCGTCGCTCTGGAATCGGCACTGAAAGAGTTGTGCGAGCGGGCGGGCATTCCCCGGGGAAGCCATGAAGAGATGAACAAAGGTCTTTACAAGGCGGGCGTCTATACCATCGGCACGCAACAGCGGGTCAGCGACTGGGGCTGCATCAGGGATGATGTCCTGCGCGGCTTGAGCGACCAGTATTCTATCTCCGACGTCGATGTAATGTTGAAAGGGATCGAGCGCTTTATGGCCAAGCATCTGACCGATGCTTCTGCCTAAGGCCGGGAGCAGATGTCGATGATGACGGCCGATAGCAAACCGAGCAGGTAAAAGATGGAGGCTTGAAAGGCCCGCTGGAAGCGGCGGTTTTTTACCAGGTAGAGATAACAGCTGAAAAGGTTGAAAAAGCCGAGGCAAAGTGCTTCGATGGCGAACCGGGCGGAACAGGCGCCGGTGAACCAGAGGGCCAGTGACGCGGGCAACAGCAGGGCGGCGAAGACAAAGATGCACACTTTCGTATACGCCTCTCCCCGGACCAGGGGCAGTGTCGGTACGCCTGCCCGCCGGTAATCGTCCTGGTGCTTGAGGGCCAGGGCCCAGAAATGGGGCGGCTGCCAGAGGAGCATGACGAGAAACAGGATCAGGGGTGCGCTGCTGATGGTACCGCTGACGGCACTGGCGCCGACGAGAACCGGCAGCGCCCCGGGAATCCCCCCGGGCACGACTCCCCAGGGAGAGCGACGCTTGAACCAGAGCGTATAGAGGGGCGTGTAAGAGAATATTGCCAGGAGGATCAGGGCCGTTGTCAGCCGGGGGAGGAACGTTATGCTGAGCGCCAGCGCGGCGAACAGCATTCCCGCCGCGGCTACCGTTGCTCGCTGCGCTCCAATGCGCTCAAGCGAGGCAACCCGTCTATGCAGCCGCGCCATCCGGGCATCCAGCTTTGCATCCAGGACGCCATTAATCATGGCAGCAGCGGCGGCGGCCAAAAGCAGCGCGGTCAGGCAGATCAGGCACTCTTTTGTTCCGGGCATGCCCCTTCCAGCCAGGACCATGCCGGTAAATCCCGCCAGGGTCGCTGCTGCGACAATTCCCGGCTTGGTCAGGACGAAAAAGGCTGCACACCATCCGGCTTTCCTCTCTGCACAACCGCTCCCCGCATTTTCCCCTGTTTCCGCTATAAGGTCGATAATGCACCCCCCTTGATTTCATCCTTGATTTGAAATTGTAATTACTTCACGCGCCCACATCCAGACCAGCGCCGAGAGCATGGCCAGCGCAACCGCCAGGTGCAGGGCCGTTGCCGCGAAGTTGAGCCCGGATTGCACAACTCCCGCTCCTACGCCGATCTGCAGGATTCCGGTTATGACGAGGAAGAGGGCCGGCTTGCGCTGCCTGCGGAGGCGTTCGTCCATCAAGGCGGCGATGTAGAGGATGGCCGTTGTGATGAGGATGAGATAGGCCAGCAGCCGGTGGGAAAAATGGATACGCATCGGCCCATCCAGAAGCGGCGGCAGCCAGTGCCCCAGGCAGGTGGGAAAGTCGGGGCAGGCGAGCCCTGCCTGGGCATGGCGCACGTATGCGCCGAGGGCTGCCTGGGAGAATATCAGTGCCCCCAGACCGAAAAAGAGCAGCGCATATCCTTTGAGGCTGAAGCCTGCCGGTTCCTTTTCTCCGTCAAATGCGGCCATGTAGAGGACGGAGATAAAGACCAGCAGGCCGGTCACGAAGTGGATGGTGGTGAGCTGCAGCGGCAGTTCCAGGAGAACGGCAAATCCGCCGATGACGATCTCCGCTGCGACGAGACCGACGGCTGCCAGGGGGACCGCTTTTGCCGCTCCATGGTAGCTCCTGAAGCGAACGTAACCCAAGGCCAGGAGAAAAACGGTTGCAGTGGCGGCGATCACCCGGTGCATGAATTCCATCCAGATGTCCAGCCGGAACGGTGGGAGCAGCCGCCCCTGGCAGAGAGGCCAGTCCGGGCAGGCCATGCCCGCCTTCATTCCGGCAACCAGGTTGCCCCAGATCAGGAGCAGAAAAAAGAGTGCAACGGTGATACGACCGAGCATGGAAACCTCCTTGAAAGCTGTTCTACGTTCGAGGTTCTATGTTCTACGTTGAAAACCTCAAACCGTAACCTCGAACCTCGAACCTCGAACCTCGAACCTTGAACGTAGAACGTAGAACGTAGAACAGCCTTACCTGAACATCGTGTCCGCCAGCGTGCCGAAGATGATCAGCGCCAGGAAGAAGAGGGGGAAGATGGCAAACGCCCAGACCAGCCTGTTCTCGTAGCGAAGCTGCATGAAATAAAGGGCGACGAGCGCAGCCTTTGCCGAGGCTATGGCCATGGCGACCGCCACGTTCCCCATCCTCAGGTCCAGGTAGGAGACCCCCCAGGTCGCCCCGGTCAGGATGAGGAGGGCGATCCAGACGATGATGCAGGTACGATAAGCGGCCATTGAATTCCTTGCATTTTTGCCACAGAGCCACAGAGACTCAAAGAAAACCACAAAATCAGCCTTTCTCTGTGAACCTCCGTGTCTCGGTGTCTCCGTGGTGGATTTTCTCTTTTTTCAGCCGATCAGGTACAAAAGCGGAAACAGGTATATCCAGACCAGATCCACAAAGTGCCAGTAGAGCCCGGTTATTTCCACCGGGGTGTGCTCCTCCGCCGAGAATTTCCCCCTGCCGGCCATGACGAGCATCGTGGCGAGTGCCGCCATGCCGGCAAAGACATGGATGGCGTGGAGGCCGGTCATCATGTAGTAGAGGGAGAAGAAGTTGTTCGTCCGCGGCAGCTCCCCGCGGGCGAAATGCTCCGCGTACTCGGCGTACTTGATGCCGAGGAAGGCGGCGGCGAGCAGGATGGTAAGAAGAAGGCAGCGCTTGAGCGTCCCGGTTTTCCCCTCCCTGATGGCCGCAATCCCCAGCGCCACCGTCAGGCTGCTCGTGATGAGGACCACCGTGTTGATCGCTCCGAACAGCCGGTTCAGCTTCAGGTATTCGGTGTGGAACATCTGCGGGTCCCCGACCCGCAAGACGGTATAGGCGGTGAAGAGCCCGCCGAACAGGAGCACCTCGGTGGCGAGGAAGGCCCAGATGCCGAGCTTGGCGGTCTCCAGCGCGGCGCCTTGCTGTTCGGTTGTGTGTTTCGTTTCCGTCATATATCTATCCGCCGGGATCGAGGAGCGAGGGACGAGGTTCGAGGCTGAAAAATCCTCGTTCCTCTATCCTCGCTCCTCATTCCTCATTCCTCATTCTTTGCTCCTCGAACCTTTATCATCCTTCTTCCCATAGCCGTATGGCCAGTCGGTGACGACCGGGATCTCCGCGAAATTCTCCGTCTGCGGCGGAGAAGATGTCTGCCATTCCAGGGTCAGTCCCCGCCAGGGGTTTGCCGGCGCCGGCCTGCCCCGGAAGAGGTTGTACGCGAAGTTCCAGAACATGATGAACACCCCGATTGCCAGGACCCACGATCCCACGGTGGAGACGATGTGCAGATCCTGGTACTGGGGAGGGTATTCGGCCCAGCGGCGCGGCATCCCCTTCAAGCCCAGGATGAACATGGTGAAGAAGGTGACGTTGAAGCCGATGAAGATGAACCACCAGGCAACCCTGGCGAGCCTCTCGCTCGCCATCCGTCCGCTCATCTTCGGGAACCAGTAGTGGAGCCCGGCAAAGAAACCCATCACCGTCCCCCCCATCATGGTGTAGTGGAAGTGGGCCACCACGAAGTAGGTGTCGTGGAGCTGGACATTGGTGCCGAGGGCCCCGAGGAAGGGGCCGGTAAGCCCCCCCGCGATGAAGAGGAAGATGAAGGTCAGGGCATAGAGCATGGGGGACTCGAAGGTGATGGACCCGCGGTACATGGTGGCGATCCAGTTGAAGACCTTGATCCCGGTCGGCACGGCCACGAAGAAGGTGAGGAACGAGAATATCACGCTGGCGGTGCTCGACATGCCGCTGACGAACATGTGGTGCCCCCAGACGAGGAAGCCGATGAAGGCGATGGCGAGCGACGACGAGGCGATGGCCCGGTAGCCGAAAATCGGCTTGCGGGAAAAGACCGGGATCACCTCGGATATGATCCCCATGGCGGGGAGGATCATGACGTAGACCACCGGGTGGGAGTAGAACCAGAAAAAGTGCTGGAAGAGGAGCGGGTCGCCCCCCTTGGCCGGGTCGAAGAAACCGATGCCGAAGAGCCGCTCGGCGGCCAGAAGCAGGAAGGTGATGCCGATCACCGGGGTGGCCAGCACCTGGATGATGCTCGTGGCGTACATCCCCCAGATGAAGAGGGGGAGCCGGTTCCAGGTCATCCCCGGCGCCCGCAGCCGGTGGATGGTGACGATGAAGTTGATTCCCGTGAGGATCGACGACATTCCCACCAGGAAAAGTCCGAGGGAGAGGGTGGTGACCGCGGCGCCGGTCCGTGCCGAGTAGGGGGTGTAGAAGGTCCAGCCGGTGTCCATGGGGCTAGAGAGGGAGGCGAGGGTGACGATGATCCCGGCGACGAAGATCCAGTAGCTGATGATGTTGAGCCGGGGGAAGGCCACGTCCCTGGCGCCGATCATGATGGGAATGAAGAAGTTCCCCAGTGCCGAGGGGATGGCCGGGATGATGAAGAGGAAGATCATCAGGGCGCCGTGGAGGGTGAAGAAGACGTTGTAGGTGTGGTCGGAGATTAAGCCGGGGCCGGGCGTCATCAGCTTCAGGCGCAGCAGCATGGCGAACATCCCGCCGACGAAGAAGAAGAGGAGGGTGGTGAAGAGGTACATGACCCCGATCCGCTTGTGGTCCAGGGTGTAGGCCCAGGACCGGAAACCTTTCTCGGTCAGGTAGCCGCGGTCGGCGGTCGTATGGCTTTCGGCAAGTTCCGTCATCAACCGTTTCCTGTGGGTAGTGCCGGTAGCAGAGGTCGCAGACTAAAGTATAGCACGTCTAGTGCACCCCGCACCGTCCGGCAAGGAAAAATCGGGTTCAGGAGGAGCCAAGTCCTGGTCCACCATTCATCGGTTTTGTCATGGATCCACCGTTGCGATGCCGTCCGTTTTATGATACTAGATACCCATGGGCAAACAGGAGATCATTGACATAATCAGGCACAGCAAGCCGGAAATAGAAGCCCGTTATGGTGTCATGCGGGTGGGACTATTCGGCTCATATGTGCGCGAGCAGCAGCGCAAAAAGAGTGACATCGATATCCTCGTCTCCTTTGATCGGGATATAGACCTGTTCGAGTTCATCGATCTGCAGGAATTCCTGGAGGCACTGCTTCATCACAAGGTCGACCTTGTCATGGAAAAAGCCCTCAAACCTGCCATCGGCAAACGCATCATCTCCGAGGTAGAGTATGTATAGGGGGCGGGAGATATCCGACTATCTCGACGATATCCGCAATGCCATCGCGGAGATAGAGGAATTTACCCACGGTATGACCTTTGAGACGTTTGCAGCGGACAAAAAGACCGTCAATGCAGTCATCAGGAGTCTCGAAGTGCTTGGAGAGGCTACAAAAGGCATCCCTGCAACCTTCCGCAAAAAAATATCCCGATATCCCCTGGAGCAAGATGGCCGGCATGCGCGACGTACTAATCCATGACTATATGGGAGTCGATCTCATAACGGTCTGGAAAGTCGCCAAGGAAAGGTTGCCGGAGCTTAAGTCCCTGCTTGAAGGGATGAGCTGAGAGTCCTTGTCAAAGTTGCAATCCTAATCCCGACGCCCCCCTTAATCCCTTATCGCCAATTAAAAACAGGAGAGAGTATGAGCAGTTTGCCAAAATGTCCGAAATGCAGTTCAGAATACACATACGAAGACGGGAATATGTATGTTTGCCCGGAATGTGCCCATGAATGGGCAATGGTTGCGGCCGTAGAGAGCAGCGAGCAGCGTGTCGTGCGTGATGCCTATGGGAACGTACTGAATGACGGTGACTCTGTCACAGTGGTGAAAGATCTGAAGATAAAGGGCTCGACATCTGTAGTTAAAGTGGGGACCAAGGTCAGGAATATCCGTCTTATTGAGGGCGACCATGATATCGACTGCAAGATTGACGGCATTGGCGCGATGCAGTTGAAATCAGAGTTCGTAAAAAAGGCGTAGCTCAGCGCATAAAGAGAAGGGCGTGGGTTTGGAAAATGCCTACAGCGGCAGATCCTACGCAGCCTTCGATAACGGCTGTACTTGTCGCAACCTCTGGACCAGCATTTTTTCAGCGGTTTTCAGGTCATAGCTGGTTTGCAGGTTCATCCAGTAGGTCGGTGTCTGGCTAAATACCTTTCCAAAAAGTACAGCCAGCTCAGCAGTAACAGGGCGTGAGCCCTTGATAACATGTGATATCCGCATTGGTGAAACGCCAATTGCATGAGCAAAAGCATTTTGCGACATGCCAAGTTCGTCGAGTATTTCCTTCAGGAATACCCCGGGATGAATGGGGGGAAGTCCGTTTTTGATGACCATGAGATTTCTCCTTAATGGTAGTCGGTTATTTCGACATCCGTTGCTTCGCCGTTGGCAAAATTGAAGCATATTCGCCACTGGTCATTAATCCTGATGCTCCACTGTCCTGCTCTATCGCCGGAAAGAGTTTCAAGGCGGTTTGATGGAGGCATCAGCAAATCCGATACCTCGCGTATATTGTCCAATTGCGTCAAGCGCATGATCGCGCGGGTGATGATTTCCGTAGGGAGCTTTTTTGACTTCCCGGTTGTAAAGAGTTTTTCTGTTTCTTTGTTTGCGAATGAAGTAATCATTGATAAAAATATAAACAATTTGTTTATATAAATCAACCCTGAAAGAGCGAAAAAGGTGCTGGATAGTCCTCCCTTAGCCTTTTGACCCTCCTGCCGCGAGATCTTTCTCAGCGCCGTTCACTTCAGCGTCTTGATATAGACGATGATCGCTGTTATGTCGTCGTCCTTCAGCATCCCCTTGTAAGAGGGCATGACCGGCTGGAACCCCTTGATTACCTTGACGTTGGGCTCCTCGATGTAGTTCTTGATGTACTGCTCGTCGGCCGTAGTGGTAGTGCCGTCGGTAAAGGTCACCGTCCTGCCGAACAGCCCCTTCCAGGTGGGGCCTATCTTCGGCGAGCCGTCGATGGAGTGGCATGCCAGGCAACCGGACTTTTCCGCTAGCTCCTTACCCTTCTCCCACAGCGGCTCCCCTTTCTCCTCCTCCTCTTTGCCCGCCAGCCACTCCCGGTACTCCTCCTCGGGCATGACGATCATGACGGCGCGCATGGTCGAATGGCCGGTGCCGCAGTACTGGGTGCAGTAAATGTCGTACTTCCCTTCCTTCTCCGGCTGCAGCCAGAGGGAGGTATAGCTGCCGGGGAGGATGTCCTGCTTTAACCGGAACTCGGGAAGATAAAAGCCGTGAATCACGTCCGCGGAGGTCATGATGAACCTGACCGGTTTCCCCTGCGGGACCCGCACTTCGTTGACGGCGGTCCGGCCATCCGGGTACTTGAACAGGTAAAGCCACTGCCTGGCCGTGACGTTGATTTCCGCGGTCCCCGGTGGCGGCGTGCGGATGTCCCGGAACACCAGGTAGCCGTAAATGAATATAGCCAGGATGAGAAACGATGGGACCACCACCCAGACGGTTTCCAGCAGTCGGTTGCCGGTTATGTAGGGGGTATCTGGCTCTTTCTCCCCCTTTCGCTTGCGATACCGGACGGCGAACCAGATGAGGGCGCCCTGGGTGATGAGAAAAAAGAAGAGCCCCACGAGCAAGATGAAGATAAAGAGGGCGTCCACCTCTTCGGCCAGCTGTCCGACCCGGGGGGCAAAGAAGATGTTCATGCGCTGTTATCCCCCCGTTTTCTTTCCCCTGGTTTCTGCCCCCCCCTTGTCCCTGCGCCACAGCGAGAAGAGCAGCACTCCCATGAGGAGCAGGACCGCTCCCCCGCCGATCTTCATGACGTTCACCGCGGCCAGGGCGTACTTTTTCCCTATCGGGTCATAGTGGTAGCAGTAGAGGAGCACCTGGTTGAGGAAGGGGGAGCCGCCGATCTTGCCGTCCGCAGCCTCCAGGAGGGCGAGCTTCAGGTCGGCCGGGCGCTGTTCGATCCCGTAGAGGTAACGGGCGACCTTGCCCGCCGGGGTCAGGACGAGAATGACCGACGGGTGGGCGTAGTTGTTCTTTTCCAGGCGCACATACCGCATCCCCACGGTTTTGGTCAGGCGCTCGATCGCAGTTTCCGTCCCGAGGAGAAACGGCCAGTTTCGTTCAGGGTTGGCGAGCCCCGGCAGCATCCTCCATGTTTCGCCCGACTTGGCGCGGGCCATGGCGGTCGTCTCTTCCTGGTCGATGCTGACGGTGACGATCCGGTAGTCTTTTCCGGGCAAGAGCCCCTTGATGGCGATGATCGTGTCGGAGAGGTTCCTGAAGATGAGCGGGCAGAGCGTCGGGCATGAGTAATAGTTCAGGGTAAGGATGACCGGCCCGCCGGTTAAGTAATCTCCCAGCCGGACCTTCCTGCCGTCCTGGTCGGTGAAGGGGAGGTCGAGCGGGACCTGGGCCCCCGGTTTTTCGTCTACGCCGACGTTCGGCAACTTTTCATCCTGGAGGGTATGCGCCTCCAGCCGGCCGGGCACAAGTCCGGCGGCGGTCAGGCAGAGGGCGAGCAGTGCGCCGATCAGCAAGGTCCCGGGGTGAACGGGCATCCTCTTCATAACCGGCTGACTTTGTGAGGAGAGTATGGGCATGGAAAAAGTTTAACCAAAAGCGGTGATATTGCAACGAGGAGGAGATCATCGATCTGGTGAAAGCGTTCAGTTTCATATGCATTGAATATTCTCGCGGCTAAAAATGCTTTTTCCGGATTTGCCGCCGTCCGCGTCGCTGGATGATGCGAAGCTTGTGCATTGTGATAAGATATTGATAAAACGCGGGAGGTGCTTTGTATGGTTCGCTTTTATGATCCAAAGGATGAGGCCGAACTGGCGATGGTGGAAGCTGTCCTGAAAAAGGGGGGAATCGAGTATTTCCTCTCCCGGGAGCCTGAAGCGGGAATAGGGTCCTTGCAGGTACACGTGGCCGAGGAGGACCTGCCAAAGGCAGAGGAACTGATGCAGCAAAAAGTCCGCTAGTTTTCCCTGTGACGGTTATGGAAAAAGACATTCTCACCGCCATCGTCGAGGTGGAGAAGGAGATTCGGGAGCGGCTCGCAACGGAGCGAAGCAGCGCTGAGACGCGCCTTGAACAATTGCGTCGGGACGGTGAGGAGGAGGTATTAAGAGAGGAGGAACGGTTAAAGATCGAGCTTCATAATGCGCTGGCAGCCGCCAAGGCAGAAGTAGAGAAGCGGGCCGCCGTTCTGGTCGGCGATGCATCCGCACAGGCGGAAAAACTGGCCGGGCTCGTTGAAGAGGCCCTGCAGCGGCACATAATGAGGCATCTTACCAGGATAGCGCCGGGAAAACAGCATGATAGTCGGGATGTCGAAGGTTGAAATCATCGGGCCGAAAGAGCTGCTCCTGCCGGTGCTTGAGCTGCTCAAGCAGCTCGGGGTATTTCAGGTCGAACCGGACATCAGTGGGTTTGTCGCGGAGGGGAAGGAAGCGGAGGTCAGATCGCTGTTGCTCGATGAGAAAAGCCTGGCGCAACGCATCTATTTCGAGGACCTCCGGCGGAAGATCGATGACCTCTGCGCCTGTTTCCCCGTGGTTGCCGTCAGGAAGAGCTATCTTGACCCGCAGAGCGTGATCGACGTAATTGCCGCCACGGCGGAAAAGCACGTCGCTTACTTCGGCGGGATTTGCCTGAAGAAGGAGGCCATGCGCAGGGAAGAGCGCGACCTCGGCCGCTATACGGCTTTTCTCGGGGCCATCGAAAACCTCCTGGCAGGCGTCGAGGCGAGAACCGGCCTGGACTTTATCGGGGTGACAATACGCGAGCCGGAGCTCGTGGAGAACCTGCGGCTGATTTTGGCCCGGCTGACCGGGGGGAGGTTTGAAATCGTCACGACGAAGGCTGCAGACGGAACCGTCATCGGCCTGATATCCACGGCAAAGGAGTTTTCGGAAAGGGTGAAGCGGGCCCTCTCCGACGAGCACATTCCGGAGCTCTCCTTTCCCCCATCTTTCGACCATCTCTCGTTCCCGGAAAAGATCAATTTTGCGCAGCAGCGGCTGGCGGAGCTTGCTGCCGGGATTGCGGCCATCGACAGGGAACTGGAGCGGTTTGCGGGGCGCTGGCTGGCCATTTACCAGCGGGTGCGGGAGTGGCTCGACGACAGGCTCTCCCTGCTCAGGCAAAGCGCCATGGTCCACGAGACCTGCATGTGTTTCTTTATCCACGGCTGGATGCCGTCTGCGGACGTGGCGCTCTTGGGAAAAGAGCTGAACGGGCGGTTTAGCGGCAAGGTGGTGGTGGAGGAAAAGCGGATGCTTGAGGAGGACCTGGACCGGGTGCCGGTCGCCCTGAAGAACCCCACCTATTTCAAGCCCTTTGAGCTGTTCGCCCGGTTGTTGCCGCTGCCGCGTTACACCTCGTTTGACCCGACCACGTTCATCGGCATTTTCTTCCCGCTCTTCTTCGGCATGATCCTGGGTGACGTAGGTTACGGACTGATACTCCTCGTTGTTGCCCTTATCCTGCTCAAGCGCGTCAAGAAACGGGCCGCCGTGAGGGACGGGGCGAAGATCCTGCTCATATCCTCCACCTACACCATTGTTTTCGGCCTGTTCTACGGCGAATTCTTCGGCAGCCTGGGAACCACACTTACCGGTCTGGAAACGCCGTTCATTTCCAGGGAAAGGGGGGTGGCGCCGATGCTCATCTTTTCGCTGACGGTCGGCCTTGTCCAGGTGGTGCTGGGGCTCTCTCTCGGCTTCCTGTCGGCCGTAAGGCGAAAGACGAAGAGGGAAGCGCTTTTCAAACTCCTCAACATAATCATCATTCTCTGCCTGGCGGCATTGCTGGTGTCGTTTTTCGAGCTCTTCCCCCACGTCCTGGCCGGGCCGGTGATGGCCGTACTCCTGGCGGCCGTGCTGCTCCTGATCGTCACCGGCGGCCTCCTGGCCCCCCTGGAGCTGTTGAAAAACATCGGCAACATCATCTCCTACGCGAGGATCATGGCCATAGGGCTTGCGTCGGTCCTCCTCGCCAACGTGGCCAATCGCCTGGGGGGAATGACCGGCGACGTAGTGACCGGCGCTGTGGTTGCGGGGCTGCTCCATGCCGTCAACCTCGTCCTCGGCGTGTTTTCACCCACCATCCAGTCCCTGCGGCTCCATTACGTGGAATTTTTCAGCAAGTTCCTTGAAGCGGGGGGGAGGCGATTCGAACCGTTCAAGAAAGACCGTTGATCCGGGAGGTAATTATGGAAAAGGTACTATTGGGTTTTGCGGCGGCGCTGGCCATAGGGCTCCCCGCCATCGCCACGGGGTGGGCGCAGTCGAAGATCGGTTCAGCCGGGGCGGGTGCCGTTGCCGAGAAACCCGAGCTGACCGGGACGATGCTCATCATGCTCGCCATTCCCGAAACCATGGTGATCCTCGGCTTTGTTGTGGCGGCCATGATCCTCTATCTGTAGCAGGGGAGCGTCATGGGGTACGTGGAACTGATAGCGGCGCTCCGCCGGGACGGGGAGGAACAGCTCGAGAAGATTCGAAGTGATGCAGAGCGCGAGGCGGAACGGGTGAAGGGGGACGCTTCGGCCCGGATCGAGCGGCTGAGGGCGGAGTATGCCGAGCGGCTGGCTTCGCTGGAAGCCGCTCAGGCCAGGGCCATTCTTGCCGACGCCGAGAGCAAGGCATCATCGATCAGGCTCGCAACGGAAAGCGCCCTGGCCGTGCGGCTTTTCCTGCTGGCACGCTCGTCCCTCCACCACCTCAGGGACGAAGGGTATGAGCAGCTCTTTGCCGACCTGGTGCGGGAGCTTCCCCCTGGCGAGTGGCGTCGGGTGGTGGTCAATCCGGCGGACATGGCGCTTGCGGCCCGCCATTTTCCCAATGCGGAGATTGTCTCCCACCCGGCAATTGTCGGCGGACTGGAGGTTTCGGAAGAAGGGGGGAGTATCTCTGTCGTCAACACCCTGGAGAAGCGGATGGAGCGGGCATGGCCGGAGCTCCTGCCGGAGATCCTCCGCGACATTTACCGGGAGCTGTGAAGCTATGGAAATATTACGCCACGTGGAAGGGAGGGGATACCCTGTCGATTACCTGCTGGCGCGGATCAGTGTGCGGCGGAGCTGGCTGGTTGCCGATTGGCGGCATCTGCTCTCCGCTGCCGAGCCGCTTGAGGCCGTGCCGGTCTCACCCCGGCGGGGCAAGCTCGGCGCCGGACGCGAACAGGCGATATGGGCCTCGCTGCTCGAAGAGTCAGCCTGGGTTTACGGCCAGATGGATGAAAGACTCAGGGGAATATTCTCCCCGGTATTCACCTGGTTCGAGTTGAAGACCCTGGTCCTTTGTCTGCGTACCAGGCAGAGGACAAACGGTGCAGAACTGGAAGGGATTCTGGCGCACAGCCTTCTGGCCGAAAAAGTGAGGAGGCTGCTGGTCGGGGCAGGGGAAACGGCCGTGGTGGCGGAGGAGATATGCAATCTGTTTGCCCGGGACGACGTAAAGTATGCGCGGCTTCGCGGCATCTACGGGAAGGAGGGTGTGGACGGGGTCGAACGGCATCTGGTCACCCTCTTCCTGGAGCAGGTTGTTGCGGGGAGGCTTCATCCCGCAGTGGGTATATTTTTCCGTTACCTCATCGACATGACGAACATCATGACCCTTTTCAAGCAGCTGCGCTGGCGCATCAAGCTTCCACTCTCCTTCATCGCCGGCGGCCGCATGAAGGGATCGACCTTCAGGGGACTCCTTGATGGGGAGGGGCTGAACGCCCTTCCTCCGCTGGTGTGCACCCTGACCGGGATGCGGGAGCAGATCTCTGTCGGGGCCTCGCCGGAGCCGCTATTGCTTAAAGGGCTGTCCAGGCTGTTGCGCAGGGAAGCGCGGGAGCCGGACGGTATCGGCCTTATCCTGGATTATCTCTGGCGCTGTTATATGGAGGCGCGGAACCTGAGCATCCTGGCCCACTGCGGAGAGATGGATCGGGAAATCCTGAGAACGGAGCTGCTTCAGTGAAAAACATCACCTTTATTACCCCGAGAGAGGCTCGCTATGGCTTCGGCCTAAGCGGCGCGGTTCAGCACTGCGTTGCTCCGGAGGATGCGGAGGGGGTGCTGCGGCAGGTCCTGGCCGACCCGGACAGCGGGGTGGTGGTCATCGACGAGCGGCTTTTGGCGGGGATCGATGAAACACGCTTCAGGGAGATGGAGCAGCGCTGGTACGGCATTCTCCTCGTCCTTCCCGCCCCGGGAAAGGCGGAGGCGGAGGAGGAAGACTACGCGCTGCGTCTCATCAGGCGGGCGGTCGGCTATCATGTGCGGTTGCAGGTATGACAGGTCGCATAGTGGCCATATCGGGACCGACGGTGACGGTTGACCTGAAGGGGTTGAAGCTCTACGACATGGTACGCGTGGGCGAGGCGATGCTCATCGGCGAGGTGGTGAGGCTGGAGCAGGAACGTGCAGTTGTCCAGGTCTACGAGGATACCAGGGGGCTCGGCGTCCATGAGCCGGCCAAAGGGCTCGATACGCCTCTGACCGCCCGTCTCGGACCGGGGCTTTTGTCCGGCATGTTCGATGGCCTGCAGCGCCCCATGGAGCGGTTGTTCAGGCAATGCGGGCCGTTCATATGCAGCGGCAGCGACCTCTATCCCCTGGAACTGGAGCGTCCCTGGAGATTTTTTCCCCTGCGCCGGGCTGGAGATGAGGTGGTTGCCTCCGACATCATCGGCTATGTGGAGGAAGGGGCGTTCCGCCATCCGCTGACTGCCGGTGCATCCGGCGCCATTGCCAGGCTTGAAGACGGCGAGTTCAACCTGACTCAACCGGTCGGGGCCTTTGCCGACGGCCGGGAGATCACGGCAATAAGGGAATGGCCGGTGAGAAAGCCGCGGCCTTACCGGAAGAAACTTTCCCCCGATCTTCCCCTCGTTACCGGACAGCGTGCCGTCGATTTCCTCTTCCCCCTGGCCCGGGGGGGGGCTGCCGTTTTCCCCGGCGGCTTCGGCACGGGGAAGACCGTGCTCGAGCAGTCGGTCGCCAAATTCTCCGCCGTCGACCTGGTGGTCTACGTGGGGTGCGGCGAGCGGGGGAACGAGATGGCGGAGCTCCTCGACGAGTTCGCGGCACTCAGCGACCCGTGGACCGGCAAGCCCCTCATGGACCGGACCATTGTCGTGGTCAATACCTCGAACATGCCGGTGGCGGCGCGGGAAGCCTCCATTTACACTGCCGTAACCATGGCCGAGTACTACCGGGACATGGGCTACCACGTTCTTCTTTTGGCCGACAGCATTTCCCGCTGGGCAGAGGCGCTCCGGGAGATATCGTCGTCCCTGGAGGAGATGCCGGGGGAAGAGGGGTATCCCACCTATCTCGCCTCGCGTCTTTCAGGGTTCTTTGAACGGGCGGGGGTGGTGGAGACCATGAACTGCGGGATCGGCTCCCTGAGTATGATCCTTTCCGTTTCGCCGCCCGGCGGTGATTTTACCGAGCCGGTGACCCAGGCCTGCCTGAGGACTGCCGGGGCGTTTTTCATGCTCGACACGGCCCTGGCCCATCGCCGGCATTTTCCGGCCATCAACTGGTTTCAGAGCTATTCCCTCTATGAGCGGAATATTGTCAGGCATTTCACCGCCGAAATTTCACCCCGCTGGGAAGAGCTGCTAAGGCGCTGCCGGGAGATGCTGCAACGTGAGGAGTCGCTCCGTGAAGTGGCGGAGATCGTGGGGATCGAAGGGCTCCAGGATGCGGACCGCCTGTTGATGAAGGTTGCCGAGCGGATACGGCTTGAGTTCCTCTGCCAGAATGCCTATACCGAGGACGCCTTTTCTACGCCGGAACAGACCGTGGCAAAAATAGGCGAGATCCTGGAGTTTCACGACCGGGCTGCGGCGAGGCTCAAGGAAGGTGTTCTGCTGGACGAGGTGTTGAAAAGCTGAAAAACCCCGGCAAAAATTAAAGGGTGTAACGCGCGACTGTCCGAACAGGATAAATGAAGATCAGGTGACCGATGTCCGAAAAAATCGACGAAATCAAGGCACTGCTCGAACAAAAGACCCAGGAGCTGCAGGCCAGTGAGGCTCACTTCCGCGCCATCTTCAACCAGGCAGCGGCCGGCATTGCGCTGGTGGAGCTGGACGGCCGTTGGCTGCTGGTAAATCAAAAATTTTGCGATATTGTCGGTTACCCTGAAGCTGAGTTAAGGAATATGAATTTTCAGGAGATCACCCACCCCGATGATCTCCCCGCAGATCTTGAAAACATCCGCCGGCTGCTGGCCGATGAGATACAGCACTGTTTATTCGAGAAACGTTACATCCGCAAGGATGGCTCCGTTGTCTGGGTAAATCTGAGCATATCCCTGGTACGCACGATTGATGACGAGCCCCACTATTTCATTGCCGTAGCGGAAGACGTTACCGTCCGCAGGAGGGTGGAGGAGGCGCTGCGTGAATCGGAGGAAAAGTTCTCCAGGGTCTTTCGCAACGCCCCCATTGCGATTACCATCAGCACTTTGGCTGAGGGGCGGTTCGTCGAGGTCAACGATACGTTCGAACGGCTCAGCGGCTACAGGCGCGAAGATATCATCGGCCGCACCTCGACAGAGTTAGGTATCTGGACTAATCCCGATGATCGCGCCCGCATGCTTGAAGGGCTGCGTGGGCAAGGTCCGGTCCGCGACCTTGAAATGTCCATGAGTGACAAAACAGGCAATGTTTTTGTGGGGTTATTGTCGGCGGTCATCATCGAACTGAACGGAGAGGAGTATCTCCTCGTCCTGATGAAAGACGTCACCGCACGCAAGCGGATGGAGGAGGAGATTGAGATATTGAACACGAACCTGGCATCACGAGCCGCTGATCTTGAAGCCGCCAACAAGGAACTGGAGGCCTTCAGCTACAGCGTTTCCCACGATCTGCGCAAGCCCCTGACCAACATCAACGGATACTGCCAGTTGGTGCTGGAGCTGTACGGCGACAGTCTCGATGAACAGTGCAGAAGGTTCCTCCAGGAGATCTACGACGGGACCCTGCGCATGAACCATCTCATCGACACCCTGCTGAGATTTTCCCAACTGACGCGCGGTGAACTGCGCCGGGAAGCGGTCGATCTCAGCGAAATAGCAAAGGAGGTTGCCGCGAAACTCAGCTTGGAGGAGCCCGGGCGCCGGGTCAAATTCGATATTACAGAAGGGATAACGGTGACTGGTGACGCGAGATTGTTGCGGGTGGTAATGGAAAACCTCCTGGGCAACGCATGGAAGTACAGCGGCAAACAGGAAGAGGCGCTGATCGAATTCGGGGGCACGGAGGTCGCGGGGAAACCCGCCTGTTTTGTCCGGGATAACGGCATCGGCTTCGATATGGGTGAGGCGGACAGGCTGTTCGAAGCTTTTGGGCGCTTGTCCGGCGCGACCGAGTTTGCGGGTCATGGCATCGGTCTGGCCACGGTGCAGCGGATCATCCACCGCCATGGCGGCCACATCTGGGCGGAGGGGGAAGAGGGAAAAGGAGCGACGTTCTACTTCTCCCTGGAACGGTAAGAGTAACCGGACCGAAAGAAATGCAGTTGTATGCAGTAGTGTCCGGTTAGAAAATAACACTGACTCTCCAAGCCATAAAAACCAGCACATTACACCCTCCCCCACCCCCTCCCATCAAGGGAGGGGAGCTTTAACGTCCCCTCGCCCCTTGTGGGAGAGGGTTAGGGTGAGGGGGGAATGCGGATGCAAAAAACCAACTAAATAATGCTGGGTGTACGGGAACTTCACAGGGATGAAGCCATGAGACTCTCCGAGCATATCTACCGCACCATCTCATCCATCAGGGGACCGCTCCTGTTCGTGGAGCGGGTGTTCAACGCCAGGGCCGGCGAGATCGTGCGGATCGTTCATCCTGACGGGGAAACGGTGGACGGCGAAGTCCTGAAGATCGAAGGGGAGACTGTGCTGATCCAGGTTTTCGGCGAGACCCGCGGCCTCGGCATGGATGCGCCGGTGGCATTCACCGATGGGGTCAAAATGGCCCCACTTTCCCCGGACATGATCGGCCGGGTCTTCGACGGATCCTTCCATCCCATCGACGGCTCTCCCCTCTTTGTCCCGGAACGCTGGACGCCGGCGACCGGCCAGCCGATCAATCCGACGGCGCGTGCCAGGCCCGAGGAGTTCATCGAGACCGGGATTACTGCGATCGACGCGCTCAACACCCTGGTGAAAGGGCAGAAACTCCCGGTCTTTTCCTGCGCCGGGCTCCCATCCCGGGAGGTGGCGGCGGCTGTCCTGCAAAATGCCCGGCTGGCGGGTGGCGGGGAGTTCGTGGTGGTCTTCGTGGCCCTGGGGCTGACCCACCATGACTACTCCTTTTACATGGAGTCTCTGGCGGAGATGAAAACCGGCTTCGTCGCCTTTGTCAACCGGGCCGACGAGCCGGTGGTGGAACGGCTTCTGGCGCCCCGCTTCGGCCTTGCAGCTGCCGAGTTCCTGGCTTTCAACAGGGGGATGGACGTGCTCGTGCTGATCACCGACATGACCAATTACTGCGATGCCCTGCGCGAAGTCTCCACGGCACGGGAGGAACTCCCCGGCAGGAGGGGGTATCCCGGCTACATGTATTCCGATCTGGCTTCCCTCTATGAGCGGGCCGGGCGGATCAAGGGTATGGCCGGTTCGGTCACCATGCTGCCGGTTGTGACCATGCCGGAGGATGATATCACCCACCCCATTCCCGACCTTACCGGCTATATCACCGAGGGGCAGATCGTCCTCTCCCGGGAACTGCACCAGAAGGGGGTATTCCCGCCGGTGGACGTGCTCCCGAGCCTCTCCAGGCTCATGCAGCGGGGGATCGGCGCCGGACACACCAGATCGGACCACCGCGCCATAGCCGATCGCCTTTACAGGCATTATGCGAAGGGGAGGGATCTGCGCCGCCTGGAGGCGATTGTCGGGAGGGAAGGGATGACGGCAGGCGACAGGGTCATGCTCGACTTTGCGGATGCCTTCGAGCGGGAACTCATCCACCAGGGGAGCGCGAGGCGGGACATTAACGGGAGTCTCGACCGGGGTGTAGAGCTCTTGAAGCGGTTTTCCCTGGAGGCCGCATGATCCATCCGACCCGGACAAATCTTCTGCTGCTCAAGGAGAAATCCCGCTCTGTGACCAACAGCGCGGCAATTCTCAAGGCGCGGCGCCAGGCGCTGATCCGGGAATTCCTTGCCGTTTCCATGCCGTTCCTCCGTTCGCGGGAAGAGGTCAAGACCCTTTATGGGAAAGCGCTTGCCGAGTTGCACTTGAGCCTCGGCCACGAGGGGGAAACCTTCCTCGGGTCCCTGCTGGCGGTAAGCGGTCGGGAACTGGGGGTGGAGATAGCGGAACGGAGCGTCATGGGGCTCAGGTACCGGGATGTGGCGATGCTGGAATCACCGGTCAGGTCTCCCGCGGAGAGGGGATACGATTACCGGACCACCACCCCCCACCTGGAGGAGGCCATCTACCTGTTCGAGAGCATCGTCGCGGCGATGCTGGAGATCGCGGCCTTCGAGAGCCGCCTGAAAAGGCTCGGCGACGAGATCGTCCGCGTCACGAGGCGGGTCAGGGTGCTGGAGGAGCGGGTCCTTCCCCAGCTGTCACGGGGGATCAGGTCCATTGCCCAGTATATTGGCGAACGGGAGCGGGAGGCTTATTACCGTTTGAAGCGATACAAGGAAAAGCAGGGGACGGGGTGAAGGACAAACATTCCACGGCAATGGAAACCGTGTGACATTGAGGCGGTTGACCGAAAAAAATGAAATCGAACTGTTCCACATGCCGTGGCAGGCGGTGCTCGCTGTCCTTGCGGTAGGGTGGGCGGCCGCATGGAAAAGATGATGCTGCATAATTTTTTGATGGCATTAATGATGGCATAAATGATATAAATGATGCGTAGCTGTAGATTATTTAAACCTAAAAAAACAAAATGTTACATAACAATATAGGGTGGCATTAATGCCGGAATCAGAAGCGCGAAAACTTGGGCTATACACAAAAATCAGTGAAATGGAGCCGATGATGGTAGAGGATGGCGAGTCGGAGGACCTGGCAGCGCAGATCCTTGCCAAGTCGGCTGCCCTCGGCGCACGGCTGCCGGAAGCCACACAGATTTCCATGCGGGAACTGTTACGGATCATCAACAGTTATTACAGTAACATGATCGAAGGCAACTCCACGCATCCTATCGACATTGAGCGTGCGACTCGAAAGGATTACTCATCGGATCCAGCAAAACGTAACAGGCAAATCGAAAGTGTCGCGCATATCGACTGCCAGCGCCAGATCGAGGAGCGGCTGGCTCGTGAGCCGGATGTTGCGATAACTTCGCCGGATTTTTTGTGCTGGGTTCACAAGATTTTTTACGACCAGCTTCCGGACGAGCTCCGGTGGGTCAGGAATGAGGAAACGGGCAAAAAACTGGAAGTAGTGGGAGGTGAAATCCGGACGGCAGACGTACGCGTCGGCACCCATGTAGGCCCGGCCAGTTTTTGCCTGCAGGCGTTTCTTGATAGATTCCATCAAAGGTACGGTACGCAGTCGCACGGCGTTCACCCTATTATCACCGTGGCTGCATCGCATCACCGGCTGATGTGGATACACCCGTTTATGGATGGCAACGGCCGCGTCGCCCGGCTCTATACTGATGCCGCATTTCGCCGGATATTGCCGGGGTACGGAATTTGGAATGTAAGTCGCGGTCTCGCTCGTAACCGCGACAGCTATTACAATGCATTGTCTCACGCGGATGCACCGCGCAAGGGAGATCTGGACGGCAGGGGCAATCTTTCCCGCAAAGGACTTGAGAAGTTCTGTCGAGTCTTCCTTGAAGTCTGTGTCGATCAGATTGAGTATATGGACAGCGTTTTAAAGCTCGACGGTCTGCTGGAGCGGATCAAGGGATATGTAACGTTGCGGACACTGAATATTGCGCTGCCTCCGTCAGGAATAGCATCGGCAAGCAAAATGCGGCCGGAAGCCGCTCGCTTGCTGCAAGAGGCTTTGCTTCGCGGAGAAGTTCCGCGCGGCGAAGTCGGTCGGATTACGGGACTGGGCGATCGCGTTGCACGCGGTCTGGTTTCAGCGCTGTTGCAGGAAAAGCTATTAGTCTCGCCAATGCCGCAGGGTGGGCTTCGCCTCGGCTTCCCTATTCACGCCGTCGAATATTATTTCCCAAGCCTCTATCCCCCTACAAGCGGTGGCCCCGCCTGACATCATCTGTGAAAAGGGCGCTGTGCGGAGTGTTGAGAGAACTGAGGGTACCCCGAGATCAGGTCCGGTTATATATGTGCAATTCCTTCGGCTGGTCCGCATAATTCATTGTTCTCAAGTCATTGCGTATTTATCTTCCCATGATATCCTGTTCCCATATGGCGGACAGCAATCTGGCAAAAAAGGCAGCAGGGGCTACATCACCGGAATTGACCGATAAGGTGATTTTCTATTTTGTCGATCACGGGATGCAGATCCTCACCGCTATTGTCCTGATGGGCATAGGTGTGGTTATCGCCCGCTGGGCCGGCAATCTCATACATCGCTGGCTGAAGGCAAAGGCCTATGACGAGCCGGTCAGCAATCTCATTGTCAAGGCTGTTAAACTCCTGGTCATAGGATTCATAGGGGTCATGGCGCTTGGCCAGATGGGGGTGCAGATCACGCCGCTCATAGCCGGGATCGGCGTGGCCGGAGTCGGCGCAAGCCTTGCCATGCAGGGACTCCTCGGCAACCTTGTCGCCGGGTTGACGATCATATTTTCAAAACCATTCACTATCGGCGAATATATTGAAATTGTCGGGGCATACGGTCAGGTAACGGATATCGCCTTATTTTCTACCACTATGCTGCATACTGACAATTCCCGTGTTATTGTCCCGAACAGGAAGTTTGTGGGTGAGATACTCCACAACTACGGCAATATCCGCCAGCTTGATCTGACCGCCGGGGTAGCATACAGTGTGGACCTCACCATGGCATTCTCAATAGTGAATGATATCCTGCAGCAAAACCCCAGCGTTTTAAAGGAGCCTGCTCCTCTCGTCGGTATAGCTGCCCTGAATGAATCATCTATCGCCTTGGCGATCAAGCCATGGGTGAAGGTCGAAGATTTTGTTCCTGCGCAGGCTGCAATCTACCAGGCCATAATAGAAATTTTCCGGGACAAGAAGATCGAGATCCCGGCTCCCCGTCGGGACATTCACCTTCTGAATCTGTTGCCCTGATCCCATAGAACTTATCAAGATATTCTCTGCCAACCATCGGCAGGACCGGCTTGCGCGGACGTCAGAAGTGCGTTGATCGCAGAAAAGATGCAATTCACTTAAGAAAAGTTGCCTCTACAAAATCAGCCACGCCATATATATCATTCAAATCAAGAATCGGGACATCCAAGTTGAGAGCCTCGTCGCTTGCTACAGCAACAAGCATGGGATCATGGTGTTCACCGCGGCAAAGAAGGGTCGGACTTCGCTCTTGTCTGTGGACTTCAATTTTAGGAAGAGAGCTCATTTTGAAGCCTTCGGTCAGGACTATGTCCACATCCGAAAAGTAGGTGGCAACCAGTTCTTCAAGAGGAGGTGTCGCCTCATGCTTTTTTATGAGAGCAAGCTTTTCAGGAGAAGTGATCAGCATGGTGTCTGCCCCAGCTACTGTGAGCCGGTGAGAATCTTTGCCGGGATGATCGATGTCGAACCGATGCGCATCATGCTTAATAGCCCCAACCTTATACCCGCGATTTTTCAGCTCCCTTATAACTTGCTCCAACAGCGTTGTTTTCCCTGTATTCGATTTTGCGACAAATGCGACTACCTTAACGGGCATAATTACCTCTCCATGAAACTTGCGTTTCACTCTGTTTTTGAATTTTTGATGTGATGTTCTGCTGATCAATGCTCGTATGATACCGTCATTTACCCCTTCACGTCAAACGTAACTCATCGGCGGAAATATGCCGGTATTGTCGGCGCCAGGCTGCAACGCATTGTACGGCTTGCTTCGGTCAGTCGCAAACATGCACTTGTTAATTCCTCGACACGTGTTAACATTTTTTTGAGGCAGGGAAAAACCGGCCGATATACCATTATCCGTCAATGGAGGGGAAAAAGATGGCAAAAGTACCATGGGTCAATCAGGAAGAGTGTATAAGCTGCGGTCTTTGCGTCTCCGACTGTCCGGGCGTGTTCCGTTTCAACGATGAAGGGAAAGCGGAATGCTACGATCCGAACGGCGCTACTGAGGAGGAAATTCAGCAGGGAGCTATCGACGTCTGCCCGGTATCATGCATCCATTGGATGGAATGACGGTTCTGTCTGCAATCATTAAAGCCGGAACGCGAGCATGAAGGAGATGACGGCTATGGAAACTGCCAGGATAAATGAAGTGTTGGCGCAACAGATAACGATAGTCCGGGAATTTGCCGGGAAATTGGAGCCGAAGGATCTGACGTTGCTGAAAACTAATCTCGGGGAGCTGGAGACGGCCGTGAAGGCGCTGAGGGACCTTGTCGAGGCGCTTCCCCGGTAAAAAACGGAGGGCATCATGAATGTTTTCGATTTTGCATTGAAGATGGAAGAGGATGGCAAGGCATACTACGAAAAGCTGGCAGCGGCGACTTCCGTTGCGGAGTTGAAAAACATCTTCACCCTGCTCGCGGAGTCGGAACAGGACCATCATGACCAGCTGCTCGCCATGAAGAACAGCCTACCGGCGGAAATGGCGGAGTCAAGGGCTCTCGATTCGGTGAAGAACGTCTTCGAGGGGTTGCTGAAGAGAAAGAACCTCCTGGCGGACCTGAAAAAGGACCAGGACGGTTATGAGCATGTGGTGAAAGAGGAGGAACAGAGCATCAAGCTCTACGAGGAGCTTGCGGCGAAAGAGGGAAACGAAGCGGTGCGGGGCCTCCTGCTGAGACTGGCCGAAGAAGAGAAAAGGCATCTCTCGATCATGGAGAACATCTATGAATTTGTCGAGAGGCCGAGCACCTATCTCGCCTGGGGGGAATTCAGCAACCTGAAGGAGTTCTAGCCCTCCCATGCCCATTTTGAACGAATGTCGTCTTTATCAGCAAATAGGCGAGGCGAGCAGCGATGCCTTTGTCTATGCCGACCGCGAGGGGAACATCGGGCTCTGGAATGCCGGAGCAACGGCAATGTTCGGCTATTCTGCCGCGGAAGCGTTGGGGCAGTCCCTCGACATCATCATCCCGGAGAATCTCCGTGCACGGGACTATTTTTAGAGCTCTGCCGCCTTCGGGAAGAGGATGTTGTTCTCCAGGTGGACATGCTTGTGGAGGTCATCCTCGAACTCCTTGAGCTTCTGGTACGTGACCACGAAGGTATTGCAGACATCGCCGGGGATCGCATACCCCTTCGCAAGATGGCGGATCGTATGGACCGCGTCGCCGATCTCGTCGTGCTCCTGATTGAGCTTTCCGAGACATGCCTTGAGCGCTTCCACATCCCTCTCCTCCGGGGCGGTGCCGGCCTTTCTGGCCGCATCGATCCGTTTGATGGCCGGAAAGAGCACCTCCTCCTCTTCGCGGAGATGGGCTGCCATATCGGATGCTATCTTGTCGAAGATTCCGGCAATCTCAATCACCTCGGGATGATGAGCGCCGTGGACCTCGGCTATCTTATGGACGTAGACGGCGATTTGCCCGGTATTCTCATTGAGATAGCCATGGTGGGTATTGACGATGTAGTCGGCGAGGAACGAAGGTTCCCATGCCGCGTAGTTCTGGCTCCGCTCGTGCGGCTCGCTCTTGGCGGCCTCTATCTCCAGCATGATCGTGGCAAGGTCGATCCCCTTTCCTTTGCATATTGCAGAGAGAGGAAACTTTCCACCGCAGCAGAAGTCGATGCCGTATTTCTCGAAGACCTTGGCGGTCCGGAAATCTCCGGCGACAATCTCGCCGACGGTTTGAAGTGTTGTTGACTCTTTCATAGGTCCTCCTTTGGCTGTGGTTGAACATCGGGTACCGGCATCCCTGACCGGCCCTCTTGCAGGCTCTCCTCCGGCAACATCACTCTCTTTCGGAATTTCTCCCCTTGGGCATCATGGCGACAACGATGATAAGAAGCCAGATCCCTCCCATTGCTGCGACAAATAATTCCGACATGAATCCTCCTCTATCTTTGCACGATTCCGCATGAATCGCTCTGTTATGTCCAGCATAGCCGTGCCGGGGAAAATAACCTTGATGTAGGTCAAATTCTCGCGGTAGAGGTAAATGTGTACTCCTAGGAGCCTGTCGGACTTAGGACTGAATCTACTGCGAGAATGGCAAATCGGTCCATATCTCCGTAAGTTTTCGACGAATAGGTCCACTATTAGCTCTCAAATTTCCGGAAATCTGTCCTCGATTTTCCATTCTCTCGCTACGATTCCCTAAGTCCGACAGGCTCCTAGTCAGTAGTGTCCGTAGAGAATTGCACTGACTCACCAAACCGTAAAAAACCAGCACGTTGCACCCTCCCCCAGCCCCTCCCATCAAGGGAGGGGAGCTTTAAAGTCCCCTCGCCCCTTGCGGGAGGGCTAGGGTGAGGGGGGAAGTGTAGTTGTTAAAACTTAACCGAACAACGCAGACTCCTGGTAAATTATATCGTGCTTTTTCTGAACCGATTTGACACATGTCAAAACAACCGGGCTAGAATGCTGGTAATGTAACGCTACAGGGCGACCTGATTATGTTTAGCACACTGTTGAGGAGTTACCATGTCGGAAAATGCAAAACCGCCGGTTATCAATCCGGAAGATCCCGAGTCCGGCGGATTCATCAAAGAGAGCATCACAGACCGGTTTAGCGAAGGTGGCACAACGCTGAAACTTGCGCCTTCTCCCGCGATCAGGGCCTATCCCGGCAAGCTCTTCGTCGAAACCACCACCCGCTGCAAATCTCGGCTGCTTCATGTGCGTCAAGCAGACCGCCGGCTGCGCCATGACCGAGGGGGAGATGACGCCCGAACGTTTCGCAGCGCTGGAACCGGCCTTTCTCCATCTCGAAGCGCTGGTCCTCAACGGCATCGGCGAACCGCTCCTCAACCCCGGTCTGGAAGGGTTCATCCGCAGGGCAAGGAGGTCCATGCCGGCAGCGGGGTGGATCGGCTTCCAGTCCAACGGCCTGCTGCTCACCGACTCCAGGGCATTTTCCCTGGTGGAGGCCGGTCTCGACAAGATCTGCATCTCCATCGATGCGGCATCACCGGAAACATTCAGCAAGGTCCGCGAGGGGGGGGATCTTACGGCGATCGATCGTGCCTTTGCGGCTCTGACATTGGCCAGGGAGCGCTGCAACAGGCCGGAAGTTGAGGTGGGGATAGAATTCGTGGCGATGCGGAGCAATCTCGGAGAACTTCCCGCCGCGCTCTCCTGGGCCGCTCAACATGGCGCCTCCTTTGCCATCGTCACCCATGTCCTGCCGTACGATGAACTGCATGCGGTGGAAGCTGCATACACCAGCTGCACCGACGAGGCCATCGCCCTGTTCAATGACTACAAGGCGGAGGCGGAGCGGCAGGGTCTTGATCTCAGCCGCTGTTTCGAGGCACGCTGGAAGTACGCCAAGAACCCTGAAGAACAGCGGATCATCAATCTTGTGGATGCCATGAAGAACGAGGCAAAAAGGCGTGACATTTTCATCGACCTGAAAAAGCTCCTCCAGTTGGACAGAGGCAAGATGGAGGAGGTTTCCGCCGTATTTGCAGAGGCCGAGGCAGTGGCCCGGGAACATGGCCTGGAGCTCCGGCTCCCAGAGGTCACGCTGCGGGAAAATCGCCGCTGCAGTTTCGTCGAGGAAGGAGGGGCGTTCGTCTCCTGGGAAGGAAATATCTCCCCCTGCTATTTCCTCTGGCACCGCTACAGCTGCTTTGCCAGCAACTGGCAGCAGCAGGTGCAGCCGAAGGTGTTCGGCAACGTGGAGCAACGGGGCATCCTGGATATCTGGAACGATCCGGCATTCCGCGCCTTTCGCGAAAATGTCCTCGCCTACGATTACCCCAACTGCTCCAGTTGCAGTCTTGCCCCTTGCGATTATGTCCAGACCGAAGAGTTCCACCAGGACTGCCATATCAAGGAGGTCCCGTGTGGCGCCTGCCTCTGGTGTACAGGGGTGTTCCAGTGTCTCCGCTAGCCTGTCGGACTTAGGAATGAATCTACTGCGAGAATGAGTAGGAACGTCATGTGGGCTACCACGCCTGCCAGAGGAAATAGCCTCCTGCCATGGTGATGATCATGCCGCTGACTTTTTTCACTCGGGCGGTAAAATCGGCTATTCCCTTGGCTCTGACGAACGCCTCGACAAAGCCGGTGAAGGTGCCTGCCAGCAGCATGAGGAGGCAGTGGCCGACGGCATAGGTAAAGAGGAGGGCCATGCCGTAGAGGACCTGCCTCTTGCCGGCGACGAAGGTGAGGATTACGACCAGGACAGGCGTGGCGCAGGGTGACGAGACGACGCCGAAGAAGAGTCCGAGGAGGAACGAGCCAATAATGCCGCCCTGCTTTGGCTTGTAGTCCCGTCGGATGGGCAAGCGAATTTCGTAGAAACCCATCATCTGCCCTCCCATCACCAGCGCCACGACCCCGGCGGCCATGTACCACCAGCCGCCCAACGTGCCGAACATGGTGCCCAGCAGTCCGGCGGCAGCACCAAATGCCGTGAAGGTGAGGGAGAGCCCCAGGATGAAGGCCAGTGAGTAGCGAAACGCCTTCCAGCGGTCTCCCTCGGAATAGCCGCCGACAAAGCCGACTACCAGCGGGATGGTGGCAAGCACGCAGGGGGAGGCCGAGGACAGGACCCCGCCGAGAAATACCGCACCGAAGGCGATTAGCGGATAGACGGCGATGATCTGTTCGATGTTATCAAGGAAGGTCATTTCATTCCTGCCGCTTTCAGTTCCTTAACGATATCCGCCTTATCCATGAAACCGATGTGGCGCCTGACCTCTTTTCCCTGGGCGTTGAAGAATATCTGGGTCGGGATCATCTGGACACGGAATTTCCGGGCCGCGGCCCGGTCTTCGTGAACGTCAATGAAAAGCACATGTGCCCTGCCGCGATACTCTCCTGACAACGATTCCAGGATCGGCGCCATTTTCTTGCAGGGGATGCAGGTGCGGGCGCCGAGATCGATGACAACCGGCTTGCCGGACGCGAACGCCTGCCGGACAGTGGTGTCAGTCGCTGAGGGGAGTTCGGCATGGGAGGTTGCGGCTGCCAGCAGCAGGGCGGCAACAATCAATTTCCTCATGACAGCATCCCCTTGATCTCCCCGACCGATGCCACCTTGCCGGAAAATTTCACCTGTCCGTCGATCACCAACGCAGGGGTACACATCACGCCATATTTCATGATCGAAGGGATGTCCTCCACCTTGACCACCTCGGCGCTCTTGCCGTTTTCTTCCAGGGCTATTTTCGTGTTTTCGTAAAACCTCTTGCACTTGGCGCATCCGGTTCCCAATACTTCGATCTTCATGATTGCTTCTCCTTTTCGCTGATTTTTCTTTTCAGCATTATTTTGTTTTTGCCTTGTTCATATCTTCCATAAAGTCCTTGGCCCGTTCACCCCGCAACAGTTCCGCCAGGCCGATCAGGCCATCCGTGAGATATTTGGCGTCATAGCCTTTGCTCCGCAGATAGGCCATGGCAATCGCGGAACGGTCCTTGTGGGGACAGGCAGCAACGATGATCTTGTCCTTGGGCAGTTCCCCGATTCGTCGAGGGAGCTCATTCAGCGGAATGTTCAGGGCAAAACCGGTGTGCCAGGCGGCTACCTCTTCCTTGAACCGCACGTCTACCAGTATCGCCTTGCCGGTGGTGAGCAGGGGGACAAGCCCCTTGCTGTCGATCTTCATGTCATCACGCACTTCGTAGTCGAAACGACCGAGAAATGTCTCGAATTCCGATGCAACTGCAAAGATGGTTGTGGGATAAAGTTGCAGAGTCATCAGCGTCATAAAAACAATCATCACAAAGCGTTTCAAGGTTCTCCTCCTTACAATATGGCATTGAACAGATAGCCGACGATGACGATAGCGGTCGTCACGATGCCGAAGAAAGTCGCGAGGAGCGGTTTCTTAAGAACGTTACTCAGAATGACCGCTTCCGGCAATGATAGTGCCGTTACCGCCATCATGAACGCCAGCACGGTGCCGATGGCCATTCCCTTTTCCATGAGGGCGTGGACGATGGGAATCACCCCGGCGGCGTTTGAGTAGAGAGGAACTCCCAGCGCCACTGCCACCGGCACGGCGAAGGGGTTGTCCCGCCCCGCCCAGCGGGCCAGGAAGTCCTGCGGCACATAGCCGTGGATGAAGGCGCCCACCCCAACCCCGATAACCACATACGGCCAGATCTTCTTCAGGAGCCCCAGGGTATACTCCTGGGCGTAGTCGAGCTTCTGGCGGAAGTTCATGACAGTGATCTTTCCATTGCCCACCTGCATCTGCCAGACATATTCCTGGACGTACTTCTCCATCTTCAGCTTGCCGATGACGATGCCGGCTACGATGGCAACCAGTAGGCCGGTGCCGATGTAAATCAGGGCAATCTTCCAGCCGAAAAGCCCCCAGAGCATGATCAGCGCCACCTCGTTGACCATGGGAGAGGATATCAGGAAGGAGAAGGTCACGCCCAACGGAACACCGGACTCGACGAAACCGATGAAGAGCGGCACCGCCGAACAGGAACAGAAAGGGGTGACGATTCCCAGCAGTGCAGCCAGCAGATTGCCGACGTATTTCCGTTTGTGGGAGAGGATACGCTTGGTCTTTTCCGGAGGAAACGAGGAACGGATGATCGCTACCACGAAAATGATCGTGGTGAGAAGCAGGAATATCTTTAGTGTGTCGTAGATGAAGAAATTGAGCGCTTCGCCCGAGCGGGAACCCGGAACGAGGCCAATGAGGGTGAAGACGATGTAGTCGGCAAAGCTTTTTAGCATGTCATACTCCATGAGTGTCTGATCGATTACTCACTTAATGAGACAAAAAAATTACCCCGAGGCGATTATATCGCCTTCAGAAGCTTGTGCCGACCGGTGATCTCGTGCGTCATGATCCGGGCGGCCAAGTCGACGATCTCCAGCACTTCCGGGTGCTTGATGGCGTAGAAGATTTTCAAACCATCCTTGCGCCTTGAGAGTATCCCGCTTGCCAGCATCATATTGAGATGCCGGGAGGTGTTGGACTGCTCCTCGCCGATGGCGGGGAAGATCTCGCAGACGCACCGTTCACCGTCGCGGAGGAAGTCGATGATTTTTAGTCGGGTCGGTTGGGCCAGGGCCTTCAAAATATCAGCACGTATAGTTGCCGTGTCGTTCATGGTAACTCCAATAATGTATGACTATATATGCATATAGTGTGGTTATCTCTTTTTGTCAACACAAAATTCTTAGCTTCGTTCCAGCTTCTCTTTCAGATACGCGGTGAACGCCTCCTCGTCCGGAAAGGTGATCGCTCCGGCAGGGCAGAGCCGGGCGCAGGTCCGACACTCCACTACGCAGTTGAAGGGGGTTTTCACTGTAGCTTTCCCTGTAGTCTCATCCATGGCGAGCACGTCGTTTTTGCAGAAGTCGACGCAGGTGCGGCAGCTGATACATTTCTCCGCGTCAATGGTCGGATACCAGGGAATTTCCTCTCTTTGAATGCCGCGCCACTCTTTCATGGCGCACCCCTTTTCATGGGTTGTTTGCCGCCAGTTCCTTGATGGCCGCCACAGCCTCTTCGGTAGTCTTGTTACGGATGTCGAGGGGGATATGGTTTGCCTTGTCAAAACTCACTGCCTCGAAGGCGTCCCGGAACATCTTGCTCTGCATCTGCGGGTCGCAGGCGGCGATGTAGAGCTTATCCGTCTCGCCGCCGGAGAGAAGCACCTTCAGGAACTCCTCGCCGTCACCTACGCAGAGTTGCGGGTGGAGGCAGACGTAGTCGAAAATCTTCTCCCGCCGCACGTCGGAGAGGACTGCGAAGATGTCCATCTTGGTGAAACTCGGACAGGTGCCCTGGCAGACGCAGAGAATGAACCCTTTCTTTCCCATGATGACCCCCTTCGTTAAGTGGATCTTATGATACATCGTGAGTATATCGCTATCTACTCATTCATCAAGACAAATAAAGGTTAGCGACTGACTGGCTAGAAAATGGCAGGAGGAGGGGGCTGAGAAATAGTGGTTTCTAATTCTGGCAAGGTCAAAGAAAACGCTGAAAAAATACAGCCAATAAAGTTCATTAGATTCGTGTCTATCTGTTTTGCATGAGGTACTACAAGCGTCCTGTTTCTGTTGTGTCGGAAACCTTCAACGCGATGCACCCGGAGTGAACCATTATCCAGGTATTTATCCACAACGCTTCTGGATATAAAAGCGATTCCTTCACCATCCAGTACTGCCTGGATAATAAGATGGAGGTCATCATAGATGATGATCTGTTTAAACTCCTGGCTGTCCCTCCCGACATTCTGCATATTGCTATCGAGAAAAATCTTGGAACAGCAACCCTCATTTCTGCTGTAAAGACGTTGCTGCACGAGGATATCAAGATCTGCAACGGCAGATTCAATCCCGAGAGACGGCGCGCTGACAAAGATCATCTCGTCGTCGGGGAGAGGGAATGTCAAAACCTCTTTGAGGTCGAGGCAGGCGCAGTGCTCAATGACCGCCAGATCGAAAAGATGTTCCTTTAATCCTTTGACGACCTTGTCCGGCATGTCAAAGAAAAATTTCAGATTGTTCAGGTCGGCATTATGCATCATGAATTCCTTAAGAACGCTAGATAAATAAGCGATTCCGAAGGCCGGCGTGCAACAGAAAGATATCCTCGGTTTGTTGCCCATTTCGGTTAATCCGTGCAGCAGTTCCTGTTCAATCTCCAGAAGTTTCTTTGCTTTATCGAAAACCAGACTGCCGGCTTGAGTCGGTTTTAGAACTGGACCGGAACGATCCAGCAACGGATAGCCATACTGATCCTCTAGAAATTTGATCCGGCGCGAAGCTGCAGAAGGACTGACACAGAGGTTTTCCGCCGCTTTGGAAAGGCTGCCGGTCTTGACCGCCTCGATTAACGTTTTGAGATAGATGGATTCCATGACTTTAAAAAGCTCCCTGTGCGCATTACGCAAAGCATCGTGAGAATCATTCGCTTTATTTTTATCAGTAACTTCCGGTTAGGTTTTTGCACGACGTTTCTTACGTTTCAACTGTCTAATTTTGTTTGAGTTACCTTGTATTCTTGTGCGACGGCTCTGCTGTTCGGCTGCTGCTTCATTTGCAATCTGATTGCGTAATTCTCGTACCCTGCTAATGCTGACTGGCTCCTGGTGCTGCTCACGGCAATAGATGGCTAGCAGCAGATAGGTGATGAGACCACCAAGTATTTGAACCATGAGACCATATTCGCTTCTGGCAATCAGGTGATACACCTTTAGGTGGCGTTTCCACCAACCGAAGAAGGTCTCTATGTTCCAGCGCAGTTTATAAACCTGGGCCACTTCTTCAGCCGTCAGGTCGTATCTGTTGGTTGCTACCCAGTAGTCCTTGCCGTCAATACGGTAACCAACAAGGCGCAGCTCTTTCTCAGTCTGGTTTATACCTTTGGTGCCGAGAAGTACTATCTGGTCATAGAAGACAATACTGTCAGGATTTACGGCATTCTCTCTGATGACGGTTTTGTGTGTATTCTCCCTGATACGGCAGACAAAAAACTTCTCGGCGGCCTGCCACTGGTCAAAGTGATTATGAGACTGATACCCACGATCCATGACACCGGTTTCGCCTTTGTCGATGATCTTATCAACAAAGGGGCGCTCACCCTCTTTACCGTCGGTCAGGAATATCTTCCTTGGAATACCACGGTTGATATCGAAGCCGATATGGGCCTTGGCCTTCTTAGAGCCGCTTCGGTAATCTGCCCATTCCATAGATAGAACAGCATCTATCAAAGAACCGTCTATGGATACCAGATTGCCAAGGTGAGCATATTCATCGGGAAGCACTCTGCCTGCTTGCTTGACAAGATGCCCGAATACCTCGGAAAGCTGTTCAAGACCACGGTTGTTGATTGCCTCAAAGAAAGAGCTCTTTTTGATTCCCTTGGGGGGAGCAACACATTCCTTGGCGAAGTCATCCTGATCCAGCGCCTGGAGAAGTTCGCTCCCGGAAGAGAACTCTTCCAAGTGATAAAAGATCAGGGCTTTTAGCTGATCATCGAAAGTCATTTGCAACGGGCGATACCCCCTGGATTCAAGTTCATTATCTGACTTGAATCTCTCAAAAATCGGGGTAAGAAGCAATTTGAAAGCGCGTGATTTTCGTCTTTGTTTCAGTCGTTTGAACGGTCGCATATCGTAACTCCTGTAATATTGGATAGTTACGAGTGCGGACCACCGTTTTTTTACTCAAAGTCAAGCAAATAATGCGGTATAACGCTGATTTTACAACTTTTTTACATTCTCAAAGAACCTTGCAAAGACCAAACCGGACAATGCTGTATTTTTATAGGAGTTTCAGGATATTTTCAACATTAATTAATTGCAAATATTACTTCCGGGAGGTGCCAAAGCTTTTATTTTACGGGGCGTAACAGACATTTATGATTCTTGAGAGGAGGTATTATGTCGGAAAAGGCAATTAAAAAGACGAAGCTGCTGTTACTTGCGTTACTGGGCGTTGTTATTATCAGCACCCTGGTGATATGGGGCTGTGGAACAAAGGGGTACGATAATCCGGCAGCCGTATCTGCGGCCAAGTATTACGCCAACGACGCCACGGTGAATACCATGATCGATCCCGCCACGGTAAACAGGTGGGTTACTCAAGGGAATAAAACAGACGACGGCAAGCGAGTCGTGATTCTTGACGTTTTTCCCAACGATACCGATACCGACAGCTGGTTTGCGGGTGATTCCACCCTGATAAAACAGCAGATGATCACTCAGTACGGTGGAACCCTGAGCCCTCAATACAAGATGATCGACGGTCTGAAAAATGCGAACCTGCTGGGGCACATCCCCGGCGCAATTCCCCAGGTTTCACATGCCGGCTACGAGGTAGCCACCAGGAACGATGGCCCGATCGAGACCGAACACGAGGTGGGGACCGGCGCCTATATCGATCAGATGCTCCAGAAGCTGGGGGTCAACAAGGATGATGTGCTCGTTCTGACCACTTCGCGCTATGACTACCCCGGCTTCTGTTCCGCGCGGCTCTTCTGGACCCTCTACTACTGGGGCTTTTCCAGAAACAATATCAAGGTCTTGAACGGCGGCAACAAGGCATACGCCCAAGCCGGATTTCCGCTTGAAACAGGCAAGGTGATTTCCACGATCACCCCTTCCACGTTCAGTGTCACCCAACTTGGCCAGAAACATCTCGATGCACGGATAAGTATCGGTGAGATGATCCAATTGGTGGACAGCGGGGCGACCAACCAGACCACGGGCAGCGTCGTTGTGCTCGATACCCGTCAACCACCGGCGGCCTACTATTTCCTCGATCAGGATAACAACGGGATTCCGGATGCATTTGAAATACCCGGATATACGATGTCCAAAAACTCCACGGAAGGTCTCTATTTTGTGAGGAATAGCGACGGTAGGCATGTGACGCTGAGCGAACTGCTCTTCAAGGAAACAACCCCTGCCCGCGTGGCGTTCAGCGGATCATCCAACCCTCCGATCACCCTTCCAAACGCCTTTATCGGGATTACGGCTCCGGCCGGCCCCAATCCCAATGGCGGTGTCCCGCTTTCCTTCCCGCTCGGCAACAAGGCCGCCGCCTTCGAAGGAATCATCAAGGGGGCCAAGGTCACCAAGACCGGCACATACAACATAACCGTGCCGTCTCTTTGCAAGCCGGACGGTGTCAGTTATCTCGACCAGGCTGCCATGAAGTCCGTCTTCGCCACCGCCGGTATCGACGGCAGCAAGCCGATCGTAGTCTACTGCAACTCCGGTGCGCTGGCCTCCATCTACTATTATGCCCTGCACGAGGTCTGCGGTTTCCAGAACGTCAAGATCTACGACGGCTCATGGCTGGAATGGGCCAATATGGCGGCCTATGAGCCTACCGATCCCACCTATGTGATGAACGACGACTACACTGCCTATCCGTCCTATCCCGCTCCAAGCCCGTCGGTGGTCTTCTATGCCGCGTCGAACAAGTACCTTGAGTGGGACGGGACCCAGTTCGTCGACTCATTCACAAAACAGCCAGTCAACGGGCTGGTCAAGAAGGGTGGCGCCCTCGGCGGCAACACGTTCTGGGATACGGCACACCGCTCCGAGCACGTGATGTTCAGGCCTCTGGGCTCCTTGACATACACGATGCTTACTTCGACACCAAACAGTTCCATAGCTTTCCTTTATAACAACAAAACTTACAGCAGCCTGACCGACTGGGCTCCGATCGTCACTCATCCCGCCTACAGCGGGGCAGGAAGTGAGATCAACAACACGGACAAGGCATACACCACCCCCGCCGGTGCATCGAGCGGCAGCAGCGGGCCTGCGCCCTTCATCCCCAAAGGTGGCGGCTGCTAGTACCCGCGTGTCTGCTTGACTGCCGCCTGCCGGAAAAAACGGGACAGGCGGCAGCATTAACGAACGAAAAGGAGCAATCAAGCTATGATTAATAACAAAAAAACCGGTATCCTCAGCGCGACCCTGCTCGGCCTGACCCTGATGACCGGGACCGCCTTCGCCGGTCCCCGCATCACCTTCGGCCCGGAGGACCAGGGCGCATTGCAGATCGACTATAAGGGACAGTTACAGATGACGGTCCGGGATACCGGATCAGGCGAGAACAATGACGATACCACCACCAATTTCAACTTCCGCCGCAACCGGCTTGCCTTCATGGGCAAGTACGGCGAGATGCTGAGTCTCTACGTCCAGACGGAATTTACCGAGGACCAGAACGTGACCACCCTCGGCGTCGCCAGCACCAACCAGGGGACGGAATTCCAGCTCCTCGACGCGGTGATGCGCTTCAAACTGAACGACAGTTTCCATGTGAACGCCGGCAAGTTCAAGTACAACCTCTCCCGCGAGAACCTGGAAGCGTGCGAGATGCCCCTGACCCTCGACCGGTCGCTCTTCATCCGCACCGCCTACACCACCACCCGTGACACCGGGGTAGCGGTGTGGGGCAACCTGTTCAATGACATCTTCCAGTACCGCGTCGATGCCATGGAAGGGCGCAAGGCCGTATCGGGCGATACCGCTCCCAGTTCAAATTTCCGCTACTCCTTCCGCGGCCACGTCACGCTGCTCGATCCTGAGAACGATTATGGCTACAAGGGCACCTACCTTGGAAAGAAGAAGGTCCTGACCATCGGCGGCGCCTATCAGTTCGAACCGGAGATAGCCTATGGCGATACGGTTACCAGAACGGACAAGAAGGACTACCAGGCCTGGACGATTGATGGCTTCTTCGAGTATCCCCTTGAAGGAATCGGCACCGTCACAGCATCCGCTGCCTATGAAGATGTGGACCTGGATGACGCCTACAAAGGAGCCAATCCCGACGCGGGAACCATCGGCCTCAACGGGCAGAAAAACGGCTGGTACGTGAAGGGGGGGTACATGCTCCCGAACCTTCCGCTGCAGTTCTTCGGCCGATACGAGAAGTGGCGTTTCGCCGAACTGAACAACATTTCCGACCAGAAGGTCGACTGGTACGGGGGGGGCGCCAATTACTACTTCCGTGGCCAGAACCTGAAGCTGACCTTCGAAGCGGCACACACTGCCTTCGACAAGGATGGGACGGTCAACGGAGTGACGAGCAAGGATTTCACGACGTTCGTCACCCAATTGCAGCTGATATTCTAAACGAGTCACAGCACAGACCTGATTAAGGAGAGAGACCATGAAAAAATCATTCACACTTGTTGCGACATTGCTCATAACCGTTGTTTTAGCGGCCGCCTCCATTGCCGCCGGCACTTTTACCGGAAAAGTAACCGCAGTCGACGGAGAAAAAGTATCGGTTACGGTTGACAAGGAGCTCCCCGCCTGGGTGAAGAAAGGGAGCGCTGTTCAGGCAATGGGAGGTGCCCCGATGGTAGTCGAGGTAAATGGGAATGTGGTCGTGCTCAAGTTCATCAAGGCCAAGGCTGCCAAGATCAAAGCTGACAGCAGCATGACCATCAGTGAATCGTCCGGTGACGAGCTCCAGGGTTGCTGACACAGGGCGCGGGGGGCAGCCCTCCCCGTGGCTTATTTATGAAGGGAGGAACATGATGAAACAACGCGTAACCGGTGCCCTGGCCCTGCTTGCGGCCTCCGCCATCCTGGTCGGTCCGGCCTTCGCAGGTAATGTCGGAATCGGGCGGGACAAGACGATAGCCGCCACAATGGGGAAGGCCAAAACCCTTGCCGAACTGGCAAAGATGTACGACTCAAGTTCCTGCATCGAATGTCATCAGGACAAGCACGACGAATCGCAGAAGTCCATACATTCGCGCTCCATCTTCGGTACGGCGCGGACGGCGCTGACCATAATGACCACCATCGAGAACGGTCTCATGGAAGAGCCGTACTCGGGGGTGAAGAGCCCGAAGGACGTCAAGGTGGAACACCTGATGGGGTGCGCCAAGTGCCATCTGCCGCAACTGGCCGATGCCGATGACTCGGTGGCCCAGGAGATCGTTACCACCCTATACGACTGGAAGACCGCCCTGAAGAAGAAAGACAAGGTTGCGGCAATGAAAGAAGAAGAAAAACTCAAGAGCGTCAGTATCAACTGTCTTATCTGCCACAACCGCAATGCCATCACCCACAAGTGGCAGGACGGCTATGCGAAGGCGGGGGTGATCTACGGCTCAAAGGACGGTGACCACCCTTCGGACAAGTTTCCCAAGATGGCAGTAAGTCCCATCATGAGCGAAGCTATCCAGTGCGGTCAATGTCACGGCATGGGACCGAACCTGGAACTGGATGAGCCGACCCAGTGTTGTACGAGTTACGGCAGCTATCTCTGGGCCTACAAGTCCGAGATAGGGCAGAAGAACTGCCAGGACTGCCACATGAGGGAGAGCAAGCTCGGCCACAACATCCAGGCTTACCGTGACCCGGCGATGGCCAAGGCGGCGGTGGATTTCAAGACCGAAACATTCGGTTACTACTGGCGTGACGGAGCAGACATCAAACCGAAAGCGGTGGTCAAGGTGGAAATGATCAACCGGGCCGGACACTCCATCCCTGATGGCTGACCGACCCCCAACCGACTGGTTCTGTCGGTAATAGCAAAAACGAAGGATGGCAAAGAAGTGTTCAACCAGGAGAAGATCTACATGCCGGTACCGCAGCAGTTGGGTCGTGGCGACCGGATGGGGCGCGGCCCCTACGAAAAGAGCGGGTTGATTGAAGACACCGGGTTGCCGCCGGGCAAAGCAGTCCACGAGCGTTTCGATATCATGTTCCCGATTGAAGAGGTGGAAGTGGACGGCAAGTTTGTCAACAAACCCGCGACCTACGACCTGGACGTCGAGGTGAAGCTCTGGTATCTCCCGTTCGGCCCGCTCGGAAAGCCGAGCAGCGATCCGTTTCTATGGCGGGAGTTCAGCAAGACCGTCAGCATCAGCATCAAAGGGAAGTAACAACAGGTTTCACAGTATTACCTCCTTCATGTGATGCCGGCGCGAAAACGCCGGCTTTTTTTTACATACTGCTACGCAGGGAAATTTATGGGGCGTGTCAAGTCGAATGCTGCAAAAAGGCAATCAATGAAAACCTGGAGAGAAGGGGACAATTCCTGGCGGGCAAGTATCAGGGTGCGTGGCCGGCAGTGGCTGAATTCGCTGACTCGGTGGCCCCGAAGCAGGCCGCTTCGCAGCTCTTCCGCAACAATGCCGCTCGATGCGAACATGATCCCTTTGCCGGCAAGGACCTCACGGATGATGAAGGTGAAATCGTCGAAATAGACCACGCTCGAGAATTCGCCGCAGGTGCGGCCGACCGTCCGCAGGTTCTTGTCGATGAACCGCTTCGCGCACCCCTTTTCGTTCTTCAGGTAAAGGCGTTCGCCGAAGAGCCGGTCGATGGTGGTTTCTTTCGCGGCGATGCCTAGTGCGGGAGCACTGAAAAACAGCACTTCGTCGTCGGGGAGGGGATGGGTGGCGTGGCTTTTCAGGTCGACCTCGTCGCAGTGTTCGATCAGGGCGAGGTCGAAGCGGCCGCTGTCGATTCCCACAAGCGCCTCCTCGGGCATGGCGAAGACGCAGTTCAGGTCGACGGTGGTGGCGTGGTCGGCAACAAAAGAAGAAAGGACACTGGGCAGACGGTCGATGCCGAGGGACGGGGTGCAGCAGAAGGAGATTTTCTGTTTGCCCTTGCTGATGTCGAGGCTGTCGAGGAGTTCCCGCTCGAGGTCAAGGATCTTGCGAGCCTTGTCGATCAGCATGTGCCCGGCATCCGTCAGCACGAGCGATGCTCCGGACCTTTCCATGAGCGGTTTGCCCACGTAATCCTCGAGTTGCTTGATACGACGCGAAACCGCCGACTGGGTGACGAAAAGGACGGCCGCGGCCTTGGAGATGTTACCGACGGCTGCAACCTTCAGGAAGGTTTTGAGAAGTACGAGATCCATGGCCATGCCCTCTTCAAAGTGCCGGTATGCGCGTTGCGCATGCCGATCATGCGAAACATTCACTTACGGTTATCCCAAAAAAACCGATATAGTGCAATAAAGAAATATAATGCGAATTGGGTTACTAAATAATATTCATATTGTTTGGTGGAGTCGGCGGTGTTTCCCGGCAAGCCGGGGTCTCACCGGCGCTGCACAAGATGCTGCCGTCAGCCGGATTCGTCCGGGACGGAAATTTCATTAATAGGGAGGTCGTATGGCAAAACAGGTATGGAGAAAGGGGCGGATCGTGCTGGCGGGCATCTGCGGCGTTGTCGCGCTAACCTTGCTGGCCATGTGGGGCTGCGGCACGAGCGGGTATGACAATCCCTCGGCCGCAGTGGTGACAACAAAAACCGCCACCGCCCTGATTCAGGCGGCCGACCTGAAGCGATGGGCGGATGCCGGGCTGGTGAACAAGGCGGGGGGGTATGACCGGGTGGTCATTCTTGAAGTTACCACCAATACCAACAATTATAACGGTGAGCATATCCCCGGTGCCATCAGCGTAAACCGCGCCACGGATATTGCGGTGCAAAGGGTGGAGGGACCGGCTCTCACAGGTGATCTGGTGGCGGACGGCAAGATGATGGACGCGCTTATCCAGCGCTGTGGTATCGACCAGAACACCACCATCGTTTTCACGACATCCGAGGCCGAGATGAACGCGGACAATCACTACAATCTCACGCGCGGGTATGCGACGTTCCGCTACTGGGGCTTTCCGAAAGAGCGGCTGAAGGTCCTCGACGGCGGCAACAAGGCTTGGAAGGCGGCGGGGCTGCCGATGACCACCATAGTTCCCGGCATCAAGAGCTCCACGTACTGCGTGACCCCCGATAATACCAACAGGGTTCGCGACGACCTGCGGGCCACCTTGTCCGACATGATCAAGGCGGTTCAGGCTGTCCAGGCGGGGACGGCCACGTATGATTTCATTGACGGCCGTGCGGATGGTGTGCCCGGTGAAACTCAGGACATTATTGACACAACATTGACAGGACCAACATACGATACGACAACAACACCACCAACAATAAAATCGGTAGGTGGACTAAAAAAAGATGTTGTTTTCGAGGGTCAGGTGAAAGGCGGCAGGGGGTATGCCTATTCCAACCTGCGTGATGTGACCACGAGAAAATTTAAATCGATCTCCGACGTAATCGCCGGTTTGGATCTCCAGAAGCCAACCACCTATGTCATGTGCCGTTCAGGAAACATTGCCACGGTGCTGTTCTTCGCCATCGACGGCTACGCTTTCTATGACGGCTCAAAAAAGGCCGTTTGGTACGACGGCTCCTGGGGGCAGTGGGGGCTGATGGCAACTTCCGATCAACTCACTACCGCGGGTATAATTGCGGGAGGCAAACTGCCGGTTGGATCGGCCTGGTCGACGGTATCGCTCACCAATATCCTCTCGTACAACAAAGACAACACTTTACGGACTGTCATCGACATTACCTCTCGCCTTGCTCCGGTCTCCCACGCCGATGTGAATGCCAACCAGACTGAAGAGGCGGACAAGGCGTATCGCAGTCCGGTATCCACCTCCGGTGGCGGTGCTACTGTTGGCGGTGGCGGTGGCGGCTGCTGATGCCTTGCTGATGCAGTGACACTCCCCGCCCGCTTAGCTGGGGCAGGGAGCATTTCGATACCAAAGGAGCGAATGCATGATAAAAATCACCAAGACAGTACGAATTTCGACAGTGGCAGCCGGCTTGCTTCTGGTTGCCGGTACGGCCTTCGCCGGTCCGCGGATGACCTTCGGCCCCAACGACGAAGGTGCTTTGCAGATCGACTACAAGGGGCAGTTACAGATGACGGTCCGGGATACCGGATCGGGCGAGAACAACGACGACACCACCACCAACTTCAACTTCCGCCGCAACCGGCTCGCCTTCATGGGCAAGTACGGCGAGATGCTGAGCCTCTACGTCCAGACGGAATTCACCGAAGACCAGAACGTGACCACCCTCGGCGTCGCCAGCACCAACCAGGGGACGGAATTCCAGCTCCTCGACGCGGTGATGCGCTTCAAACTGAACGACAGTTTCCATGTGAACGCCGGCAAGTTCAAGTACAACCTCTCCCGCGAGAACCTGGAAGCGTGCGAGATGCCCCTGACTCTCGACCGGTCGCTCTTCATCCGCACCGCCTACACCACCACCCGTGACACCGGGGTAGCGGTGTGGGGCAACCTGTTCAATGACATCTTCCAGTACCGCGTCGATGCCATGGAAGGGCGCAAGGCCGTGTCTGGAGATACCGCTCCCAGTTCCAATTTCCGCTACTCCTTCCGCGGCCACGTCACGCTGCTCGACCCCGAGAACGATTACGGCTACAAGGGGACCTACTTGGGGAAGAAGAAGGTTCTGACCATCGGCGGTGCCTATCAGTTCGAACCGGAGATAGCCTATGGCGATACGGTTGCCAGAACGGACAAGAAGGATTACCAAGCCTGGACGGTTGATGGTTTCTTCGAGTATCCCCTTGAAGGAATCGGCACAGTCACCGCTTCCGCTGCCTATGAAGATGTGGACCTGGATGATGCGTACAAAGGAGCCAATCCCGACGCGGGAACCATCGGCCTCAACGGGCAGAAAAACGGCTGGTACGTGAAGGGGGGGTACATGCTCCCGAACCTTCCGCTGCAGTTTTTCGGCCGCTACGAGAAGTGGCGTTTCGCCAGCCTCAACAACATTTTCGATCAGAAGGTCGACTGGTACGGGGGGGGCGCCAATTACTATTTCCGTGGCCAGAACCTGAAGCTGACCTTCGAGGCGGCACACACTGCCTTCGACAAGGAAGGGACGGTCAACGGCGTGAGGAGCAAGGATTTCACGACGTTCGTCACCCAATTGCAGCTCATCTTCTAGCCCTACAGCGGTGAAAAGCCGTAACAGACTACAAGGAGGCAGGCAGAAATGAAGAAGCTGATGACAACGATATCCGTGTTCTTGGCGACGGTAGCGCTGGCGGCAGTTGCCCTGGCGGCGAACGCATCCTTCACCGGCAAGGTGACCAAGATCGACGGCACGAAGGTAACGGTAACGGCCGAGCAGGATATCCCTTCGTGGGTGAAGAAGGGGGCCAACGTCTCCGCCTTGGGGGGGGCTCCCAAGGTTCTCGAGGTGAAGGGGAAGGAGATGGTATTGCGGTTCGGCAAGGAGAAGGCGGCGACGATCAAGACAGACTCAGCCGTCACGGTCAACGAGTCGTCGGGCGACGAGCTCCAGGGGTGCTGATACCCGGTGCGGGGGGCTTTGCTCCCCGCGTCTGATTCATTAACGGGAGGAACATGATGAAACAACGCGTAACCGGCGTCCTGGTTCTGCTGGCGGCCACTGCTGTTTTGGTCGGGCAGGCTTTTGCCGGCGGCAAGGCGGGGATCGGCTGGGAGGAGACCATTGTCGCCAAATCGGGCAAGGCGAAGACCCTTGCCGAACTGGCGAAGATGTACGACTCCAGTTCCTGCATCGAATGCCACCAGGACAAGCATGACGAAGCACAGAAGTCCATACATTCGCGCTCGATCTACGGCACGGCACGGACGGCGATGACCATAATGACCACCATCGAGAACGGACTGATGGAAGAGCCGTATTCGGGGGTTAAGAGTCCGAAGGACGTCAAGGTGGAGCACCTGATGGGGTGCGCCAAGTGCCATCTGCCGCAACTGGCTGATGCCGAGGATTCGGTCGCCCAGGAGCTCGTTACCACCCTCTACAACTGGAAGGGAGCCCTGAAGAAGAAAGACAAGGCTGCGGCGAAGAAAGAAGAGGAAAAACTCAAGAGCGTCAGCATCAACTGTCTTGTGTGCCACAACCGCAATGCCATCACCCACAAATGGCAGGACGGCTACCCGAAGGCGGGGGTGGTCTACGGCTCAAAGGATGGGGACCATCCTTCGGACAAGTTTCCCAAGATGGCTGTAAGTCCCATCATGAGTGAAGCGATCCAGTGCGGCCAATGCCACGGCATGGGGCCGAACCTGGAGCTTGATGAGCCGACCCAGTGCTGTACGAGTTACGGCAGCTATCTTTGGGCCTACAAGTCCGAGATAGGGCAGGAGAGCTGCCAGGACTGCCACATGAAGAAGAGCAAGCTCGGCCACAACATCCAGGCATACCGCGATCCGGCGATGGCCAAGGCGGCAGTGGATTTCAAGGCCGAAACATTCGGTTATTACTGGCGCGACGGCGCAGACATCAAACCGAAAGCGGTGGTCAAGGTGGAAATGATCAACCGGTCCGGCCACTCCATCCCCGACGGCTGACCGACCCCCAACCGACTGGTTCTGTCGGTAATAGCAAAAACGAAGGATGGCAAAGAAGTGTTCAACCAGGAGAAGATCTACATGCCGGTACCGCAGCAGCTGGGGCGGGGAGACCGGATGGGGCGCGGCCCCTACGAGAAAAGCGGCATCATCGAGGATACGGGGTTGCCGCCCGGCAAAACTGTCCATGAGCGTTTCGATATCATGTTCCCTATAGATGAGGTGGAAATGGACGGCAAGTTTGTCAACAAGCCCACGACCTACGATCTGGATATCGAAGTGAAGCTCTGGTACCTGCCTTTCGGAACGCCGAACTCCGACCCGTTTCTGTGGCGGGAATTCAGCAAGACTGTCAGCATCAGTAAAGGTGGCAAGTAAGGTAATCTTACTTAACCCATAACCTCCTCATTGTTATGACCGACGGTCACCACCGTCGGTCTTTTTTTACGGGCACAAGATGAAACACATTGGCGAAAAACAATATATTTACTATAGTACGGTGAAGAATTTTAACGTATCAACTTCCGGGCAGCATGAGATCATCTAACCCAAAATTGAGCTTTTCCGCGAGGCGCCTGTGGCTGTTTCTGCTTGTACTCCTTGCGCTTACGGGCTGTGGTGTGCGCAGTGGTAAAACAACCGCATGCGAATCGTGCCATCAGCATATTGAAAAGGTATCAACAAGCCATCCTGACTGTATTTCCTGTCATGGCGGCGACCCTCAGGAAAAAAACAAGAATGCTTCCCATCTCACCATGTTTGGGCCGAAAAACCCTGCTGCGCCTCAATACTGGGACAAAACCTGTGGCGCTTGTCACCTCTATCAACTGGGCAGGGTCAAGGCAAACCTTATGTACACCGCTACCGGGATGATCAAAAACACCCAGATCACCTGGGAGGGTGCGGACAATCAGCTTTACAGCAGCAAGGGAGGGGATGTTTACGATTCTAAAGGGAATCCGCAACGGTTGAAGCCGGTTTCCGAACTCGACCATTTATCCGGTGAACTGTATCGCAAGTTCTGCTCGCAATGCCATGTTGCCGAGGAAACAGACGATGTGTACAGCGCCAGTCATGCATCCGGCTGCGCCGCATGTCATTTTCAATATAACAATACGGCAACCTACGAGGGTAAGGACGCGACGGTCAGAGGCAAAACTCCCTATTCCGCCAGCCATGCAATGGAAAAGCTTCCCGATAACAAGACCTGTTCCCGCTGCCACAATCGGAGTGGCCGGATCGCCCTTTCCTATGAGGGGCTCTACGACGGCAACAACTCAATGGTGCCGACAAAGAACGGTCTTCCCGGGCCGGTTATGCTCAGTGGCCCCCGCAACGCCGCCCATATTGCCGCTGATGTCCATGCCGCTGCGGGGATGGACTGTATTGACTGTCATACATCGCGGGATGTCATGGGGGACGGCTATGCCTATGAGAACATGTATCTCCAGACCGAGATCAGCTGTGAGGACTGCCATGGCGGGGCCAAAGTTCCCCGTTACCGGGAAATAACGAGGGAGAACGGCGAGGCGCTGCGGGAGTCTAAAAGCTATAGAATGCGGATGCGGCCGGCGATGAAAATGCTGGTGACTGCCAAAGGGCGCACCTACTCCAATGTCTTTTACCGGGACGGCGTTGTCTATGTCCTCGGCAAGCGGAGCGGAAAGCTGTTCAAAAGCAAGGTGATCACCGGGACCCCCGAGCATACGATTGTCGGTCACGGCCGAATGGAATGTTACGCCTGCCATTCGCGGACCGTGGTCCAGTGCTATGGTTGTCATACCACCTATGACAAAACCAAAACCGGCATGGATTTTATCAAGGGGGTGGAAACCCCCGGTCGCTTCAGCGAGAAGGAAGATTACCGGATGTTGTATCCCTTCCCCCTGGCGCTGAATCAGCGGGGACGGATATCTCCCGTTACCCCCGGCTGCCAGACCTTTATCACCGTTATCGAGGCGGACGGCACTACCTCAAAGAACGAATACGTGGCGCGCTACAAAGGGAAGCAACAGTTGCGCTTCGCCCCGTTTTATTCCCACAACACCGGCAAGAAAGCTATCGGCTGTAGTGAGTGCCACGGCAATCCGGCATTTCTCGGATTCGGCCAGCATGTCGTGGCAGGCGCCGGCATCTACGGCACGCTGATCTGCGAGCAATCAGCGGACAAGCCTCTTGATGGCTACCTCACCCTGCAAGAGGGGAAGGTGCGGGCGTACTCCGCCATAACCCGGGAACATTCCCGGCCGCTGAACGGAAAAGAAGTGCGGCGGACCCTGGCGGTCAATATCTGCATCGTTTGCCATGACAAGGCAAAGGATCCAATTTACCGAAAGGAACTCAACTATCGTGCGCTTAATGATGCTCTGCATCGCCGTCTGCTTTCTGACCGCTAACGCGGCAAACGGCAGCGCCGGTGAAAACTGCACGGTCTGTCACCGGGTGACCCTCAAAGGTATCCATGCCTCACTGTCGTGCCTTTCCTGCCACGGGGATGAGATCAAGACCCTCGGCAATCCGGCAGCTGCAGCGAACCGTGCTGCCGGTTGCGTCGGCTGCCACCGGGGGTATGAAGTGCTGTTCGATCACGCCATGGCTACGAGAAAAAGTGAAAAGCTCTTTGTCGATCGGACAATCGGCACGATCGATCCGGCATTTTTCCGGAACAACTGCAACTCCTGTCACCTGCGTAGCTGCACCGACTGCCATGGGGGAAACGGCCACGACATTGCCAGGGCAACGGACCGGAGCTGTTTCACCTGCCACAAGGGGTATTTTGTTGGAACCGATTACTACGGCATGGCCCCGCGGGAGGACAGCCTCCGCTATCAGCGGGGGGCGGTTGCCTACGGCGAAACATACCTGAAAATGACCCCCGACGTCCACGCGGAGGGGGGGGTGAAATGTGGCGCCTGCCATTCCATGCGAAGTCTTGTTGCGGGTTACAAGTCGTCAAAAAAGTGCGTTGACTGTCACAAGGTGAACAAAAAGGTCATTGAACACCGGATCAGCGCCCATCTGGAAAAGATGGAGTGCTTTGCCTGTCACTCTGCCTGGACCCCGCAGGAATACGGGACGTTCTATCTCCGATTTGCGGAGAGCCCGTCGCAGGATTATTATCGGGTCCGGAACAACGAGGGCAATTATGTGAAAAGCGCCTACCTGCGCAAGCAGGACGCTCCGCCGCTCGGTATTAATGCTCGCGGCAAGGTCAGCCCGATCCGGCCGGAGTTTGTGTTCTATTTTACCGACATCAGGAACGACCGGCCGGTCGGGACGGAGAACCGCCTGCTGGCGGCTGAGTGGAAGGCGTTTTTCCCCCATACGATCCGCCGCGGAACGGTCATGTGCGAGGGGTGCCACGATAACCCCCGCCGCTTTATCATGGAGAGGCATGAGGACAGGATCTACCAGTTGCAGGCCGACGGCATGACGCTGCCGTCCTTCTGGGACAGAACCGGTCAAAAGGTAACGAATGGTGATTTTCTTCCCGTTTCACGGTATCTGCAGCTGACGAAAAAGAGCCCGGCCTACCAGAAAGCGTACATAGAAAAATGGCAGAAGCTGGTCAATCACGTCGAAAATTCATCGCAACCCTGATCCTGTCGCTGGCGGGACTCTTTTCCCTCGGCAGGTTCCTCACTCCCCGCGTCCGGCAGAAGAAGACGCTGCTCCGCGCGGCAAAGGCCGACTTGCCGGTCCATGGGGCGCTGGTCTACAAGGAGGCGAGGGTGGCGGTAATGCGCGAGGGGGATGTCGTCTATGCCCTGAACCTGGTCTGCACCCACCTTGGCTGCACGGTCAATGTCACGCCGACGGAGCTGGTCTGCCCCTGTCACGGCAGCAGTTTCGACCGGCAGGGGCGTGTCCTGAAAGGGCCTGCGGATCGGCCGCTGCTGCGCTATCGTGTCGAAGAACGGGGTGATTATTTCGAGGTGGTCGTCTGATGGACAGCTCCGGAGGTCCGCTTGATTAACGAGTTTCTGATGCATCTCTTTCCCCGGGTCGTGCCGAGAAAGAACCTGACGGTTTCCTATACCTTCTGTCTGGGCGGGTTGGCCTTTACCTCCTTCATGCTGTTGGCGGCTTCCGGGGGGCTGCTCCTTTTCTATTACCAGGCGTCGCCGGAAAAGGCCTTCAGCTCGATTCTCTTTCTTGAATCGTCCATCTGGGGCGGCCGCTACCTGCGCAGCCTCCACCGGCTTGCCTCCCATTTCTTCCTGGTGCTCATTCTTCTCCATACCCTGCGGGTCGTCCTGACCGGCGCCTATCAAAAGCCCCGGGAGTGGAACTGGGTTCTCGGGTGCGGACTTTTGCTACTGGCCATATTCGAGGCTTATACCGGGTATTTGCTCCCGATGGATCAGCTTGCCCTATGGGCCACCCAAACCGGCATGGAGTTGGCCGCCACGGTGCCTATGGGCTCTTTCGTGCGCGGCATCCTGGTACCCGACGGTGTGGGACAGCCGATGTCGCTTTTACGTTTTTATGTACTGCATATCATGCTTGTTCCGCTGGGCGTGCTGCTGCTCAGTTTTCTGCACTTCTACCGAATCAGAAAAAACAAGGGGGTTTTACCCTACCTATGATGCGAGGCTACGTCAGAAGTTCTCCGTACTTTTTTCGCCGGATCAAAATCGCCATGACGCTCCTGATCTTAGTGCTGCTTATCCTTGCCGCGTTCATTCCGGCGCCGCTGCAGGAACCGGCCAACATCGGCCGGGTGCCGAATCCGGTCAAATCCGCCTGGTTTCTTCTCTGGATACAGGAACTGGTAAGTTATTCGAAGTACCTCATTTATGCCGTGCTCGCCCTGGCAGCCGCTTGCATCCTGCTTCCCTGGCTGACGAGGCGGGGAAGCATCGAGCACGCGGCGTGGCTGCAAAGGGATCGCTTGCCCGTAAACGTTGCTGCGCTGTTAGTCTTTACTGCCATTAGCGCGCTGACGGTCATTGCCATGTTCTTTCGAGGTGAAAATTGGGCGTTCGTCCTGCCGTTCTGATGATCATCGCCTGTTTGCTGCTCCTCCCCGCTGCCGAAGCCTTTGCGGGCAGGGTGGCGTGCCTTCGGTGCCATAAGCCGCATTATACGGGACGCGGCACCTGCATCGGTTGTCACCGGGGTGACGGGAGATCCGACCGTCTTGCCATCGCCCACCGCGACCTGATCCAGGCGCGATTTTCCTGGTTTGCCATTGCGGGGTCGCAGCCGTTGCAGCGAGGGGAAAAACTCCTGGTGAGTTTCGCCTGTCGGCGTTGTCATACCTCGGCGGGCAAGGGAAACCGTCTGGCGAGCAATCTCGACAGGTTGCCGATGAATACCACCCCGCAGAAAATTTTCGAAGCAATAAAATCGCAGGCTCTGTTCATGCCTGACTTCAGTTTTGACGACCGGCAGATAACCGATCTGGTGAATGCAATTCTGGCGGGAGCGGTAAAGGCGGGGCGCAGTGGGGGCGAAACACCGCAGGTCGTGCATTTTGAAGACATGAAGCGGCACACGGATAACGTCTTCGAGAAACAGTGCGGCCCCTGCCATAAAATTCTGACCGAAGCATTCGGGGCTCTGGGCAAGGGCGACATGGGACCCAATCTGTCCGGACTCTTTTCCGAGCACTACCCCGCGACCTTAAAAGACAACGGCAGGTGGACAGCGGATATCCTGAAAAAATGGCTGGAGAATCCCAGGAAAATTAGCAAGAACAGTCAGATGCGGCCGATTCCTCTAAAAAAAGACGAGTTTGAGCAGCTCCTAGCCATTCTTGCGGTAAAAACCGAGCATTAAATTGACGAATTCTACCATTACATGCGGCGAGGTGATCAATGAAAATAAAAACAACCTGCGCAACTAATGTGCTGATCATCTGCTATCTTTCAGGTGTCGCGGTCGCATCTGCCGACACAATGGTCATAACGTACCGCTCCGGCAAGGTGCAAAATGTTGCCATGGATGAGCCAAGTGACGAGGTGAAGGATATAGGCTATCTCAAGATTCCCGTGCCACTACCTGAAACCAGGGCAAAGGAGTTGCCGGATACGCGGACCGGTGCAGATAAGGAGGGTCGGAAAGAGCGATCGCCCGACTCAAAAAAGCATGGGATCACCATCGAGTGGGCACCACCCCTTGACCAGTGAAGCGTAGGTTGCAGCGGACGGTCACTGAGAGCCGGAGGTAGTTGATCCTTCTCCCATGGGGATCAACACGAGTCATTGCACGGCTTCCCCCATCTCGAATCCCCGGTCCAGCAGAAGGACTTCCACTTTGTCTCCCTCGGCATGCAGCGCTTCCGGAGCCAGGCGTATCAGGCCGTTACCCTGGATCAGCGAGGAGAGGCGGCCCGAGCTTTGATTGCCGGTGGTCGAGACGTGATAGCGGCCATCATGTACCGAGACGATTCCCCGGACCAGGTGGGGGCGCATCCCTTTGTTTGTTGCCGGTTCCTGCAGGACCGCCTTGACCACCGGCCGGAATATCCGTCGATGCCCCATGGACTTGAGGATTGACGGCCGCACGAACAGCTCGAACGAGACCATGGCGGCAACCGGATTGCCAGGCAGGGCGAAGACCGGCTTCCCCTGCAGCATGGCGAATGCCAAAGGCTTCCCCGGTTTCATGTTGACCTTCCAGAAGGTGACGCTGCCGCCCAGTTCCTCGATCGCCACCTTGACGAAATCCCGGTCTCCGACCGAGACGCCGCCGGTGATTACCAGAATATCCGCGTTCAGGCCGGCCCTGATCTTGTCGCAGGTAGCATCGAGGGTGTCCGGGGCGATTCCCAGGAGTACCGGATCGCCTCCTGCATCCAGCACCTGGGCGGCCAGGCTGTAGCTGTTGCTGTTGATGATCTTGCCCGGCGCTGGTGTCGAGCCGGGTTCCAGGAGCTCATCACCCGTGGCCAGGATGGCGACACGCGCACGGCGGTAAACGGCAAGTGACGTTGTGCCCATGGCAGAGAGCATGCCGATTTCCTGGGGCCTGATAGTAGCACCGGCAGGGATAACGACATTGCCGTGCCGGATGTCCTCCCCCCGCTTGCGTACGTGTGATCCTGCCTTGACCGTCGAAGCGAGGCGGATCCATTCGCCATCCTCCTCCACATCCTCGATGGGGACTACCGTGTCGCAACCGGCCGGGACCGGGGCGCCGGTCATGATCCTGATCGCCTCTCCGGGCGGCACCGGGGCGGTGCGCACCTCTCCCGCCGGCAGGAAGCCGGTGACCTTCAGACGATTGTCGTTAAGCGCTGCATGGGAGAATGCGAATCCATCCATGGCGGAGTTGTCGGCCGCCGGGATGTCCCACGGGGCGATGTGGTCCTCCGGGGTGACCCTGTTCAGCCCCTGGAACACGGAAACCTTTTCCGTTTCCAAGGGAGTGATATATTCCAGGATGGTCCGTTGCGCTTCCTCGATGCTGACCATGGGTGCGATTTCTCCTATATTGATTCGGTGGCTGAATATCTGAATGGTAAGGGCTCGGCTTGCCGCACCCAATCTGTGGCGGGCGCAGTCCGCCCCTACATCAGGAATTTCGTCTCGATGAAGTCGGCAACCATGTCGGCGTCGTTGAGGTCAAGCACCGGCACGTCCAGTTCAAGCTTCCCGTCGCTGGCCACCGCCACCAGGGACGGGTCGTGCTCCTCCCCCCGGCAGAGCAGCGTCGTGCTTCTCTCCTGACGGTTGAGCTCGATCTTCGGCATGGAGCTCTTCTTGAACCCCTCGGTCAGGACGATATCCACATCGGAGAAATAGGTCGAGAGGAGTTCCTCGATGGGCGGTGACGCGGCATGTTTCTTCACCAAGGCCAGCTTCTCCGGCGAGGAGATCAGCATGGTATCGGCCCCGGCCGCGGTCAGACGGTGGCTGTCTTTTCCCGGGTGGTCGATGTCGAAGCGATGGGCATCGTGCTTGACGACTCCCACCTTGTATCCACGCTCTTTCAGGTGGCCGATGACCTTTTCCAGCAGGGTCGTCTTGCCTGTGCCGGACTTCGCCACGAATGAAACCGCCTTTACCGTCATAGATTTCCTCCTATTTTTGCAAATTCCTCCGGGGTGTTGATGTTCAGAAAAGCCCTTCCGTCCCTGTCGAACCGGGCAAGTTCTTCATACGCCACATACCTGACCCGGACCTGCGGATAATAGGCGTAGGCGCAGAAGTCGCCGCTATCCAGAAGCCTCTTGATCGGCCCGAGACAGCTTTTCGCGTAAAGCGCGAAGAGCGGCTCGTAACCGTTGGCGGTGGTTGGCACAACCGCATCGTAGCCGTTTCTGAGGGAGCAGAGGTAGCGAAGAACCTCTGCGCTCGGAAAGGGAAGGTCGCAGGAGGAAACGAAAACGTACTCCGTCGCTGCGTTATGGAGGCCGGTATAGAGTCCCCCCAGGGAGCTGCCGTGGTAGATGTCCGGCAAAACCGGGAGGCCGTAATCGGCAAAGCGTTCCTCACGGTTCCCCACCAGAACGACCTGTGCGAAACTCTCCCTGAACACCTCCAGTACCCTCTCGAAGAGCGGCTTGCCGGCAACTTCCAGAAATGCCTTGTCCTTCCCCATGCGGCGGCTCTTCCCGCCGACCAGGATAACCCCGGTTATGTCTTGTTCCGGATTTTCGTGCATGGCAGTACTATGTCAGCTCCTATTGATCCTTCTTCTCGACTTCTTTGGGATTTGCAAGCTTGGGCTCTTCTTCAGCGGCCTTCTTGAAGCTCCTGATGGCGCCGCCGAGTGAAGCCCCCAGTTGGGGGAGTTTGCCGTTGGTTATAGCAAAATCGCATAACGACAGGCAACAAATTTAACGTTTGACGTTCTCGGCGCGAACCGGCTGTGAGTTCGTTCTCTCCTCACTCCGGCCCTGTAGTGTCTGCCGGATTCAACGGACGTTTCCGCCCCGGTTGTTTTAACACGAAGACGCAGACGCAGAGAAAAAGCTCAAAAAACAAGCCGTTGATCTTCTTTGCGCCTGCGCCTCTGGTTTTGCTGCCGTCACAGCTCACAGGCTGTCGGCAATCTTCAGCGCCACAGTGCGGGCATGGGCCTGGATCTGCTCGGGGGGCATTTCATCGACACCGAAGAGCTTCCGGTCAAATTCGTAGAGCCGGTCGGCGATGATGACTTCCGGCTTGAGCCCGTCGATGACGCCGTTCATCATGCGCGACGAACAGTTGACGAAACACCCCTCCAGGGCAATCAGTCTCGCCGCGCTGCGCACCAGCTTCCGCTGGCCGGTGTCCTTGGTGAAGGCTCCCCCCAGGCAGATTCTGACCGTTTTCTCCGGGGCGAGTGAGTGGCAGAGCAAGTTGGCAGCCTGGCGGGCTACCTCGCCCCGCAGGCATGCCCCTTCGCAACAGATCACCGCCACCGGCTTTGCCTTCTGGCGATCCGCGAAATCCTCGCAGAGATGGCAGCTGTTCCGCGCCTTTTCGATCCGTGCCACTTCATATCCGTTCGCTGTTCCTGTTTCGTTACCGCTTCCGCAGCAAGCTTTGTTACTCATGGTTTTCCTCCATCTGTGGAATATACTGCTTCACATACCAGAGACGGCGGATGAGCGAAAAAGGATACACTTTTACGGAAATTATTGTCCGGCCTTCCGGTCACACATGAGTTCGTTGCGTTCATCCCGATATAAGTCGCACTGGCACGTCATTGCTTCTCGTAAGCGGGTGCGGGCGCGATGGAGCCGTATCTTGACCGTGTCGATACTTACCGCGAGAATTTCGGCAATCTCCTGGTTTGTGAATTCGTCGAATTCGCTCAGGATAAGGGCGGCGCGGTAGTCCTCGGGCAACTGGTCAACGATGCCGCGGATGCAGGCGTTCATCTCGTGGCGGATGTATTCCCGGTCAGCTCCCGGAGAGTCGAGGTCGGGAATATCATCTACGGATGCCGTATCATCGAACGGGAGCTCGTTTATGCGCTGTTTTGTCCCTGATGAGAGGGCATGGTCATGGGCGGTGTTTGTCGCTATGCGGTAAATCCATGTGGCCAGTGATGATTCCCCGCGAAAGTTGGCCAACGACTGGCTGACTTTCAGGAAAACGGCCTGGGTGAGATCGAGAGCGTCTGACCCGCCAGAGAGATGGGAGATATACCGGTGGATCTTCGGCTGGAATTCCCGGTAAACGGTGTCGAAGTTTTTCAAGCCATGCCTCCAAACCACCGTCGCTGGAACCAGAAGGCCACGTTGACCAGTCCGATCATCACCGGCACCTCCACCAGCGGGCCGATGACTGCGGCGAAGGCGGCGCCGGAGTTGAGGCCGAACACCGCCACCGCAACGGCTATGGCCAACTCGAAGTTGTTGCTGGCGGCGGTAAAGGCCAGGGTCGTGGTCTTGGAGTAGTCGGCGCCCAACCGCTTTCCCATCCAGAAAGAGACCAGGAACATCAGCACAAAGTAGATCAACATCGGGATGGCGATCCGCACCACGTCCAGCGGCAGTTGCACGATGAGGTTCCCCTTGAGGCTGAACATGACGACGATGGTGAAGAGGAGGGCGATCAGGGTGATGGGGCCGATCCGCGGCACCACCTCCCTGTGGTAGCGCTCCACGCCCATTGTCTTGACGCCGATGAGCCGCGTCAGCGCCCCGGCGATGCAGGGGATGCCCAGGTAGATGAAGACGCTTTCGGCGATTTGGCGAATGCTCACCTCCACGAGGCTTCCGGAAAGGCCGAAGAGGGGCGGGAGGACCGTGATGAAGAACCAGGCGTAGACGCTGTAGAAGAGGACCTGGAAAATGCTGTTGAAGGCGACGAGTCCGGCGGCGTACTCGGTGTTTCCCTTGGCCAGTTCGTTCCAGACGATGACCATGGCGATGCAGCGGGCGAGGCCGATCATGATAAGGCCGACCATGTACTCCGGCTTGTCGGGGAGGAAGACTATGGCGAGGATGAACATGAGTGCCGGACCGATCAGCCAGTTCTGGACGAGCGACAGCCCCAGCACTTGCTTGTTGCGGAACACCTCCGGCATCTCCTCGTATTTCACCTTGGCGAAGGGGGGATACATCATGAGGATCAGCCCGGCGGCTATGGGGATATTGGTGGTCCCGACCTGGAAGCGGTTGATGAATGTTTCCACGCCGGGGACGAACCAGCCGAGCCCGACTCCCAGCGCCATGGCGGCGAAGATCCAGAATGTGAGCCAACGGTCGAGGAAAGAGAGTTTTTTTGAGATGCCTTCAGACATGATCCTATGTCTCCTTATTCTAAATTGTATGTCCGCAGGGGCAGACCCGCGTGTCTGCCCTGTGAGTTATGGGTGCAGAGGAACAGGACTTTTTTGGCCATGATTCATTAAATCTCTTGACTTATCCGCTTGTGCGGATATATTTGGACAAAAATTTTTAGGCGCAGTTGCTTCTGTGGGAAAAGGAAACAAGCCTCTTCAGGTCTTCATCGGCAGTGCAGAGCTCGGGCAGGCGCTGCCTGAGCAGTTCGGCCAGCTCCTTCTGAATGGCGCCCCGCTCGGCAGCGACGGAATAGTACATCCAGACCCCCATGCGGCGGTCCTCCACCCAGCCGGCATTTTTCAGATAGGCCAGGTGCCGGGAGGCGGTGGACTGGGGAAGCTGAAGGGCGGCCATGATGTCGCAGACGCACAGCTCCCCCTCGTGCAGGAGGAGGGCCAGGATGCGAAGGCGGGTTTCGTCGGCCAGGGCTTTGAATATCCGTGCAGTATTTTTCATGGCTTAAATATATCCGCATAAAAGGATATGGTCAAGGGGTTTTGTTACGGCGTTGTAAGGCTTCATTTTTTCCGTCTGGGGCCGATAGAAGCTATGAGCCTGTCTGACTTAGGAATGAATCTACTGCGAGAATGGCAAATCGGTCCATATCTCTGTAAATTTTCGACGAATAGGTCCACTATTCGCTCTCAAATTTCCGGAAATCTGTCCTCTATTTTCCATCCTCTCGCTATGATTCCCTAAGCCCGACAGGCTCCTGATATCAAAAAAGGAGGGATTGCAATGAAAAAGTTTTTTGTCTTGCCGGCAGTTCTGACGGCCATGGCGGCAACGCCGGCACTGGCCGTGGTCGGCGGAGGCGACATCACCCTGAAGAACAAGGGGGGCGATGTGGTCTTCAGCCACAACTCGCACGTTGATGGGGCGGGCCTCGAATGCACCGCCTGCCATGACAGACTCTATCTAAGCAAGGCCCAGCACAGGAAGGTCACCATGAAGCAGATGCAGAAGGGTAAGTCCTGCGGTGCCTGTCACAACGGAAAGAAGGCGTTTTCAGTGAAGGGCGATTGCGTCAAGTGCCATAAAAAATAGGAGGAACGGAATGGAAATCAAACGTAGAGATTTTCTGAAGGTAACCGCTGCCGCCGGCGCGGTGGCGGCCATTGGCCTGCCGAAGCTGAACGCCTTTGCAGCCGGGCAAGCCCCTGCCGCCACAGGCTCTATGAAAGGCGAATGGATTGCCTCCACCTGCCAGGGCTGCACCGCCTGGTGCCCGGTGGAGTTTTTTGTCCAAGAAGGTCGCATCGACAAGGTGCGCGGCAACCAATTTTCCAAGGCCAATGGCGGTTACGTCTGCCCCAGCGGTCACCTGATGATCCCGCAGACCTATGACCCGGACCGGATTAAGGTTCCGATGAAGCGTACCAACCCCCAGAAGGGGCGCGGCGTTGATCCCAAATTTGTTCCCATCAGCTGGGACGAGGCCCTGGATACCCTGGCCGACAAGATGATGGAACTGCGCAAGAACAACGAGCCGGAGAAGCTGATGTACATGCGCGGCCGCTACTCTTCTACCTCCACCGACCTGCTCTACGGCACCCTGCCCAAGATCTTCGGTACTCCCAACTACTACTCCCACAGCGCCATCTGCGCCGAGGCGGAGAAGATGGGCCCAGGCTACACCCAGGGCTTCTTTGGCTACCGTGACTACGACCTGGCCAAGACCAAGTGTCTGGTGGTGTGGGGCTGTGACCCGCTCTCTTCCAATCGTCAGGTGCCCAACGCCATCGCCAAGTTCAACGGAATCCTTGACCGCGGTACGTTGATTGCTGTCGATCCCCGTATGAGCGCCTCGGTCGCCAAAGCCAACGAATGGCTGCCGATCAAGCCGGGAGAGGACGGTGCTCTGGCCGCAGGCATAGCCCATGTGCTGCTTACAGAAGGCTTCTGGAGCAAGGAGTTTGTCGGCGATTTCAAAGAGGGTAAAAACCTCTTCAAGGCCGGCGCCACGGTCGATGAAGCTGCCTTTGTGGAGAAACAGACCCACGGTATCGTCAAGTACTGGAACATCGAACTGAAAGACAAAACCCCGTCCTGGGCCGCCAAAAAAACCCTGATACCCGAGGAGCAGATTATTCGTGTGGCCCGCGCCATGGGCAAGGCCGGCAGCGCATGTGCCGTCTGGATGGGGCCCGGCGTGGCCATGACACCGCGCGGCACCTACGCCGCCATGGCGGTCTACGCCCTGAACGGTATTCTCGGCTCCATCGAGACCGAAGGTGGCGTGTTCCAGAGTTCCAGCGCTCCGGTTGAGAAATTTCCCGAGATCAAGAAATCATTTATCGATGAAATGGCCGAGCATCACGGCCATGGAAAGAAGATCGACGGGCGCGGCGCCAAGGATATGCCGGCCATGATGAGCGCCAAGCCGGGCAGCGGCGTGGTTACCAACAACGTGGCCAACGGCCTGCTCAAGAATCCGGACGCAATCAAGGTATTCATCAGCACTTGGAGCAACTTCGTCTTCTCGGCCACCGGCACTCAGCGCTGGGAAAAGGCCATGGCAAAAATGCCGTTCTTTGCCCATATGGTGACCAACGCCTCCGAGATGTCACAGTACGCCGATATCATTCTGCCGGCCACCTTTGCGCCAACCGAAAAGCTTTCGATCATCGGCAACATGGCTAATCTGCACGGCCATATATCCATCCAGCAGCCGGTGGCCAAGCCGCTTTGGCAGGTAAAATCCGAGGAGACTGAAGTAATGTGGCTCCTGGCTGAAAAGTTGAAGTCCAAAGGCTTTGCCAACCTTTACGACTACTACGCCTCTTTCGAGGATCCTGAAACCAAGAAGAAACCGACCAACGCCTCTGAGTTCGCCGAGATCGCCGCCAGGATATCTTCCCAAAAGGTCTGGAACGGCAAGGAGAAACAAAAAGGTGATCAGATCGCCGGTTGGGCCGATTTTAAAAAGAAGGGTATCTACAACTCGGAGACCTATAAATACAAGAAGAACTGGGGCAAGGATAACCCCGAAACCAAGAAGTTTGAGGGTAAGTTCAAGACCGAAACCAAGAAGTTTGAGTTTTACAGCGAGACCATGAAAAAAGCACTTGGCGAACATGCCAAGAAGCATAACACCACCATCGACGACATCCTCAAGTCCAGTGGCTACGAGGCCCAGGGCGAACTGGCCTTTGTGCCGCATTACGAATCACCCAAGCGTCACGGCAGCGACAAGGAATATCCATTCACCTTCATCGATTACAAATCCCGACTCAATCGCGAGGGGCGCAGCCAGAACACTGTCTGGTATCAGGAGTTCAAGAAGGTGGACGTGGGGGACGAGAGCTGGGATGACGTGGTCAAGATCAACCCGATAGATGGCAAGAAACTCGGCATCAAGACCGGCGATACCGTTCGCCTGACATCGACTACCGGCTCCATCGTAACCAAGGCCAAGTTGTGGGAAGGTGTCCGTCCCGGCACCATAGCCAAATGCTACGGTCAGGGACACTGGGCCTACGGCCGCGTTGCCGCCAAGGACTACGCCAAGGCACAGCCGCGCGGCGGAAACAACAATGAACTTCTGGTTGATGATTATGACCGCCTGAGCGGTGCAACGGCACGTAACGGCGGTTTCACCGGCGTCAAGATCGAAAAAGTTTGAGAAAGGGGGGATTACTGAATGCCAAAACAATATGGAATGGTCATTGACCTTCAAAAATGTGTCGGCTGCGGCGCCTGCGCTCTTGCCTGCAAGACTGAGAACAATACCCAGGCCAGGGCTAACGGTCAAACTTACAACTGGGCTGACTTCATCTACAAGGAAGAGGGGAAATTCCCCAAAGTTTCCTTCACCGCCATCCCGGTGCTCTGCAACCACTGTAGCGATGCCCCCTGCGTCAAGGCATGCCCGGTGCAGCCCAAATCGAGTGTTCAAAACCGTCGACGGAATCACCATGCACAACGACGAGCGCTGCATCGGCTGTCGCCGCTGCCAGAAGGCCTGTCCCTACAGCGCAACTGATGTGGTAAAGGACAAGGCGGCCTACTCGGTCATCAGTGCCAACGACCCCAAGGCGCCACCTCACGCTGCATCACGCGATACCAGCGAGATGATCAAGGGCTGCACCGCTTCCGGTGCTGAGACCGCAAAAATGGCAGGCGGGGTTATTCCCAACCAGCATAAATACAGCCACCCGGATTACGAGAGCATCCGCAAGCAGGGAGTTGTTGAAAAGTGCATTTTCTGCGAGCACCGCGTCAAACAGGGCGAACAACCTAATTGCGTTGTAGCCTGCCCGGCCAAGGCCCGTATCTTCGGCGACCTGAACGATGCGGCAAGCGAACCGGCCAAGCTGCTGAAGAAGTACAAACCGATGCGCCTTAAGGAAGAGAAAAAAACCAAACCCAACGTGGCCTATATCCGCGCGTTTAAGGGTGAGAACAAAGTTTGATAGTTTCTTGTTTCTGTTGATGTATTATTCCGGGGTGGGGCGTAAGCCCCATCCCGGTTTTTTAGTAAGTTAGAAATCATTTCCCGCATTTTTTTGCAGGAAATGATTTCGTTAACGTACTTACCCTGTTTATAAGGGTGTGAGGATTATGCCGTGACTGAAAAACAAAGTATCACTGCAACGCGTGAAGATGTCTACCGCCTGCTGGCGGCCTGTTATTATCCACCATTAACGGAATTGATTGAGGAGAACTGCTGCGCGACACTTGCTACCCTTTTGGAGTCTGTTGCGCCGGATGCCACAAAGTATGCCGGTGATGCTGTGGTCGCAGTCGGCAAAAGTCCGCTTGACTCTCTGGCCGTCGAGCATGCCCGTCTTTTCATCGGTCCCTTCCAGCTTGTTGCCCCCCCCTATGGTTCGATCTATCTTGATGATGCCAAAACTGTCATGGGTGACTCGACTGCCAAGGTAGCGGCCTTCTACCACGCCTGTGGCCTGCACTTGGCCGATGACTTCCACGAATTGCCGGACCATTTTGCTGTTGAGTTGGAGTTCATGTCTTACTTGGCCTTCAAACAACGAGAGGCAGAGGTCTTAGGCGATCAGGATGAAGTGATACGTGTCGTGAGTCTGCAAAGGGAGTTTCTCGACAGGTTCCTGATGCCGTGGCTGGCTCCGTTTACATCAGCCATCATCACTGACGGCGAAGCCCCTTTCTACCAGGCAATCGCGCGATGTACCGCCGCTTTCATCAATGCTGATTACACTGCATTGGCGTGTACGAACAATGGCTGAAAGCAGAAATGTTACCGGCAGCAAAGATGATCTTTTGGCGGACGCTTCCCGCTGCATGCTAATGCGCTTCAGCGAAAGCAGCTGCCGACTTTGTTTCGACATCTGCCCGCATGGAGCTGTCTCGCTTGACGGCGGCCTCTCCATCAATCCGCAGCAATGCCGCGGCTGCCTGCTCTGCACTGCTGTCTGCCCAGTTGGGGCACTGGAACAGAGTAGCGATTTTTCCGCCTGTCTGGCTCGACTCTCCAAGGTTCCTGAACCGATCCTGGGCTGTGTCCGTACGAACGAGTGCTCAAATGGAACCGTGGCCTGTCTGGGCGGTCTTTCCGAAGAACACCTGCTTGCGCTCTGCCACACACTGACAGGAAGATTGACCCTCAACCTGTCCTTGTGTGGAGACTGTCCCAACAACCCCATGATTACTAGACTTCGTCAGCGGCTGGACGCCATTTCCGAGGCCGGGTTGTCTGACAGCAGATGCCATATCAACTTTGCAGAATCAGCACAGGATATCCATTACCGCGATGAATCAGTAGACCGGCGGAGCTTCTTCAAGTCTTTTAGCAATGCCCTGTTCAAGAATGCAGCTGTCATACTCTCTGCTACGAATGAACAGACCGAACGGCGCACCGAATACGCCGGAAAACGATTGCCGATCAGAAGAAAATTGCTGAACAGTACCAGAAACAAGCTCTCTCAGGAGTTGGTGGTCCGGATAAGGAAGCATTTTGACTCGTGTGTCTCATTTGATGACACCTGCACAAGATGCCAGGGGTGTGCAGCAATCTGCCCCACTGGTGCGCTGCAGACCGAGCTATCTGACATTCCACCGACTTTTGACCAACTGCTTTGCACTTGCTGCGGGCTCTGCCGTGAATTTTGCATGGACGGAGCATTGCGGATTTCTACAGGCAACAGCGAGGACGGAGCAGGCTGAATTTTCCTGCATGATCGACAAGGTGGGGGGGCGTGGACGATTGTTCTGTCACTGAGACTGTCAACCGGCGTTGACATAAAACACCTTTGCACTTGCACCGTTTTTCCTCTATTATTTGCGCTGTCTGCGGCGCTTGCCGCCAGAGTGGCATCATGAAACCAGCGGAGGGCATACATGGACAAGGATATCCTGATCACAATGCAGGAGGATCTGGAACGGGCGCTGCAAAGACCCGCTCTTGAGCGGCGCTGGGCCATGCTCCTTGACCTGCGCAAATGCGTCGGCTGCCACGCCTGTACCATCGGCTGCGTCTCGGAAAACAAGCTGCCGCCGAAACTTTATTACCGTCCCGTCTTCGAGTATGAGCAGGGGAAATACCCGAAACCAACCCGAACCTACCTCCCCCGGCCGTGCATGCAGTGCGACAAGCCTCCCTGCGTCACCGCCTGTCCGGTGAAAGGCCCCGATGGCGCCACCTGGAAGGAAACCAAGGGGATCGGCACCGGTATCGTCCCGGTCAATTATGCCCGCTGTATCGGTTGCGGCAAATGCGTTCCCGCCTGCCCCTATCAGGCTCGCACCATGGATGACGGCGGCTTCCACACCGCCGGCACCCCTGAGCTGCAGAAATACGAAACCTTGCCCTCCTTCGAATATGGCAAGAAGTGGCCCCGTTCCGGCAAGAACCAGCCGATCGGCAACGCCCGCAAGTGCCATTTCTGCATCCATCGTTTGGCCAACGGCATGCTTCCCATGTGCATCACCACCTGCATCGGCCGGGCTGGCTATTTCGGCGACGAGAGCGATTCAAAGAGCCTGATCGCCCAGGTAAAAAAGGCCAACAAGATTCAGATTCTCAAGGCCGGCAAGGGGACGGCGCCGCGGGTCTATTACGTGGCGAATGAGACGCTGGAGGTGCTCTATGGCAAATAACAATGACGATGACGTTTCCCGCCGCGAATTCCTGAAAAATCCGCTATCGTGGGTGGGAGTGTGTCGTTCTATGACACGAAGGTGAAAATTGATAAAGGTATGAAGTGTAGGATAAAAGATTGACTCGAAAACGGGGTCGCCAAGTGGCGGCCCTTTTTTTTACCCTGTCTTCCAGTTCGTACCATAAGGAATCCAGCTAAAGTTTTTTCAACTGTGTGACGATAGGGCTATTAAAACAACTTTATCGGGAGGGTGACATGGGTATGAAAAGAGGGGTCTCGGGTAAAAAGACGGTTTTGCTGGCAGCGGTGTTGGCGTTGGGCGTTATACATGCGGCTCAAGCAGAAACCGTAAAGCTACATGGTTCGACGACGGTGCAAAAGCGGATTATGGAGCCTGGCAAGGACGCGCTGAAAAAAGCAACAAGCATCGATCTGGTGCTGGTCGGCAACGGGACCGGCAATGGCCTTGAGGATCTGGTAAACGGCAAGTGTGACGCTTCCATGGCGTCGGAAGAGTTGGCCGATGCCGTAGCCAGCATGAAGGACGCAAGCGGCAAGGAAGCGGCTGCAGGGCTTACGCCTCATATTATTACCACCGATGTCATCAAGGTGATCGTGCACCCGTCAAATACGGTGGCCAAGCTTTCCAAGGAACAGCTCAAGGGGCTTCACAACGGCTCAATAGCCAACTGGAAGGATGCCGGCGGGACCGACCAGCCGGTAATCGTCATTACCTCTCATCTCGGTTCTGCGACGAGGAAGGTCTTCCAAAAAGAGGTCATGGACGGGACAAAATATGTGGATGGCGCCATTGAAGTGGAAACGACCCGCAAGGAGATCGACAACGTTTCCCACTTTCCGGAAGCCATAGGGGCCGTCAGCATGGGGTTCATCAATCTGCCCGGCAACAGGGAAAAGATCAAGATAGTCGAAACGCCGCAGATCAGCCGCCCTCTCATGTTGATCACAAAAGGCGAGGCTTCACCGTCAGTAAAAAAAGTCGTGGATTTTTTCAAGGGTGAAGGAAAGAAATACATTAAAGACTGACGACCGTTGGCAGGGCTCGGCTTGAAGCGCACAGCCCAGTGTCGTGCGCTGTTTTTACGCGTATCAATTCTGATCAGCAGATGGAGAAGCAACATGACGATTAAGGCAAAGCTGTATGCAAATATGCTGATTACGATTACTGGAATTCTGGTTATCGGCGGTTTCAGCCTCGCCGGGATGAAATTCGTGCAAAGCAAGCTTTCGGTTCTCACGGAACAATCAACGCCATACCAACTTAAAACCATTGACCTGCAGCGTGCTCTCCAGGAACACACATCAAGCCTGATCAAATTGGCCACGGCAACGTCAATGGCAGACTATAACGCTACAAAGAACGACGCCGAAAAAACGCTCGCAGAAATCAAGACCGTTTCCAATGATCTTGCCGGCTTCAAATCGTCTAATGGAGAGGACAGGTCGAATAGCTCTGCACAGGAATTGGAAGTGATAACCGTAGAACTGTTCAAGACCACGCAAGAGCGGTTGCTGGCTGAGGAAGCAGGTAAAGCGGCTGATGCTCTGATGAAGAAGAAGCTGCTGGACATTTCCAGGAAATTGCGCGACATGGATAACACCATGAAATCCGTACAGAAAAACTCCATGCACCAGCTTTCCAAATCCAATGACAGCGTCAAGACCATCACCCAGAAGGTAAAGAACGTGCAAGGCGCAACCAACTCATTGAATGATGTGAAAGTGGCCGTGCTGGAGGTCTCCGCAGCCGACAGCAAAACCGCCCTGGCGGTGGCCAAGAGTCATTTTACGGTTGCTTCACGCCTGGTCACTCAGAGCGTTCTTGTTAAAAACGATAAAGGGGGCGGGATTGGCAAGGAGCTTACTGAAGGGATCGGCGAAGTGACCAAGCGTGTTGCATCTTCACAGGGGCTGCTCGATCTGAAGGGCGCGATTCTCGTGACACCAGACGACGAAACAAAGAAAAAATTCAACCAAACCTTGGCGTTCGTCAATCAAAAGCTGGCGCAATTGTCGGTATTGATGGGGGACGCGGTCGAAAAATCGACGGAAGACTTTTCCTCAGAGAACACGAAATTTGACAGTTCGTTAACAGGAGCCAGTTCAGCCGGCGATATTATGGCGTCAACCAGCGACCTGATTGCTCTCGGCTCTGATGTGAGCAGGCTTATCAATGATCTCTTCAGCGCCGGCACCATACAGGAACTGGAAGCCATCAAAGCAGACCTTGTGCATAAATTCGACAATGCAAATGCCATACAGAAGAAGGTGGCGTCAGTGAGCGGCGCACGGAGAAATTCGGGGCAGACGGTGCGCCTTGCCGGCGTATCCGGCTCTTTGACCGAGATCAAGGGTCTCTTGCTGGCAAAAGATGGTGTCGCAGAAAAGCTTGCTCGGGTGTTGAAGGTGAAAACCCAGGCTCAATCACTGAACACCAAGCTGAAGGACCTGGTGGCCAAGCAGCGCGAGGAGGGAAAAAGAGGGGTTACCTCGGCACAGGCTGAACAGGAAAAAGCGGTTAAATCGGTGAACAGGGTTTTTAAGACTAATATTACGTCAGTTTCCGTCATCGCGCTCATCGTGCTGGTGCTGGGTATTGTCTTCAGTACCGGTCTGGCAAAATCGATCACCGCACCGATCAGAGAACTGACCAGCATTTCGGAAAAGTTCGGTAATGGCGACTTCAGCAGCAGTCTCGATGAAAAGCGGAAAGACGAGTTCGGTACGCTCGCAGTCCATTTTAACCAGGCTACTGCAAAGCTCAAAGAGATAACCTCCCAGATTCGGGAGGCCATCGGCAACCTTGCCTACAGCTCCAGCAGCCTCACTGCTACGGCTGAAGAATTGAGTGCCGGCGCACGGCAGCAGGCAACACAGACGGATCAGTCCGCTTCGGCCATGATCGAGATGAGCCAGACGATCCAGGATGTGGCGCGCAATGCCCATGAAACTGCTGCAGAGACAAAAAACTCCCTCACTCTGGCCAGCGACGGCCAGAAGATCGTCGGTGAAACCGTGCGCGGCATGGAAGAAATTGCTGCTTCGGTCAAGGAAACCGCTGATACCGTCAAGCTACTCGGCGAAAATTCTACCAGGATCGGCTCGGTCGTTGATGTCATAAATGAAATCGCCGACCAGACCAACCTGCTGGCGCTTAACGCGGCCATTGAGGCGGCACGGGCTGGCGAGGCCGGCAGGGGCTTTGCCGTAGTTGCCGACGAAGTGCGGAAGCTGGCCGAGAAGACCGGCGAGTCCACCAGGGAAATTGCCGAAATGGTCGCCCAGATTCAGGCCAGCACCCAGAAGTCGGTGCGCGCCATGGAAAAGGGGACCGCCAAGGTCGAGGAAGGGATGCTGCGGGCAACGGAAGCAAACCTCGCCTTGGAGTCCATCGTTGGGGCGTCTGACAAGGGTGTTGCCATGGTTCAGACCATCGCCACCGCAGCAGAAGAGCAATCGGCTGTTGCTGCTGAGGTTTCCACGAGCATGGAGCACATCGCCACGATAACCCGTTCAGCCGAAATGTCCACCGGTGAGATTACCCGTGCTGCGGAAGAACTCAACAGGCTTGCCGGCGACTTGAATCGAATGGCGGGGTGGTTCAAGATGTAGAAAAAGGAATGGGGTATTGAAGGGTTTAGAGTGGAAACGGGCTGTCGCAAGACTGCCCGTTTCCGTTTTCTAAGGTTAATAATGGTTTTTTAAATACCAACCTCGCGTTCTGCAACTTCTTCTGTTGCCTTTGCGCCTATTTTTGCTATCTTTACGTGAATCTCAATAACAGGAGGGCGTTGATGGATGAGCGTGACGATATAGAGCTTCTGGAAAATAAAGGGATTTCCCGGCGAGATTTCCTGAAAAACAGCGCGCTCATCGGCTGCGGCGCCCTGGTGGCCTCCCAGCTCGATTTTGCCCACGGCCTCATCGCCCGTGTCGAGGCGGGGGAGCTGACCCAGATGGAGGCCCTGGAGATGTTGCGGGAGGAAAGCACCCTCTATACGGTTTGCCTCAACTGCAACACCGGCTGCGGCATCAAGGTGAAGGTCCTCGACGGCGTCGCCGTCAAGGTGGACGGCAACCCGTACAACCCGTTCACCCTCCACCCCCATCTTCCCATGACCGAGGAGTTGAGCAGGGCGGCAAAGGTGGACGGCGCCATCTGTCCCAAGGGACAATCTGCCCACCAGGGGGCCTACGACCCTTACCGCATCCGCAAGGTGCTGAAGCGGGCCGGCAAGCGTGGCGATGGGAAGTGGGTCTCCGTCCCCTTTGACCAGGCCGTGTCCGAAATCGTCAACGGCGGCGCGTTGTTCGCCCATGTCCCGGGCGAAGAAAAGCGCCTGGTGACGGGGCTCAAGGATATCTACGCCATGAAGGATCCCATGGTGTTCGAGTCGATGGGGGCCGACGTGGCGCTGATCCGCAAGAAAAAAATGACGGTTGCGCAGTTTAAGGCGCGGCACGCGGCCAATCTCCACCTCCTCATCGACCCGGACCACCCGGATTTCGGGCCGCGGAACAACCAGTTCGTCTACTTCTGGGGGAGGATCAAGGGTGGGCGGAGCGACTTCGCCAAACGCTTCACCGACGGCTTCGGCACGGTCAATACCCATGGCCATACCACGGTCTGCCAGGGGTCGCTCTACTTCGCCTGCAAGGCCATGAGCGAGCAGTATGTGGGCGATACCTTCAAGGATGGCCAGAAGTTCTACTGGCAGGCCGACCAGGAGAATGCCGAATACATCCTCTTTGTCGGCGCCAACCTCTTCGACGGCAATTACGGCCCTCCCAACCGGACGCCGCGCATGACCCAGAGGCTCGTTGAGGGGAAACTGCGGATTACTGTCATCGATCCGCGTTTCACCAAGCTTGCCGCCAAGGCTCACCGCTGGGTGCCGATCAGGCCGGGCACCGATGCGGCCTTTGCCATGGGGATGACCCGCTGGATTCTGGAGAACAAGCGCTATGATGCAGTCTATCTGGCCAACGCCAACAAGGCGGGGGCTGCGAAGGACGGGGAATCCACCTGGAGCAATGCCACCTGGCTGGTGAAGATCGATAAGGACGGGAACCCCGGCGCGTTCCTCCGTGCCTCGGAGATCGGCCTGAAAGCGAAGGAGGTAAGGACGGGCAGGGATGGGAAGGAGTTCCCGTTCGAATACCTGGTGGCCATCCGGGACGGCGAGCCGACGGCCTTCGATCCCAACGACGAGCGGCTGCGGGTGAGGGGGGAGCTCTTCGTCAGCACCGAGCTCAAGGGGAAGGAGGGGCCGATCAGGGTCAAGAGCGCCTTGCAGATCATGCTGGAAACGGCCCGGGAAAAAACCATCGCCGAATATGCAAAGATCTGCGGCGTGGAGCCGGGGGTGATCGAGGCCGTGGCCAGGGAATTCACCTCCTACGGAAAGAGGGCCTGCGTCGATGTCCATCGCGGACCTGCCCAGCACACCAACGGGTTTTACGCCATCTCCTCACTGATGAACCTGAACCTGCTCGTGGGGAACTTCGACTGGAAGGGGGGGATGATCGCCGCATCGACCTTCAACACGGACGGCAGCAGGAACGAGCGGCAACCATTTAACTTCAAGAAGCTTACCCCAAAGAGCGGCAAACCGTTCGGCCTGTCCATCATTCGCCACGACGCTTTGTACGAGGAGTCGACCGTTTTCGCCGGCTACCCGGCCAAGCGCAACTGGTGGCCGCTTTCCTCGGACGTTTACGAGGAGATTCTGCCATCCATAGCCGATGCCTACCCCTATCCGATCAAGGTCCTTTTCTCCTACATGGGGAGCCCTTCCTACTCCCTTCCCGCCGGGCAGACCAATATCGCGGCCCTGACGAACCTGGAACGGGTGCCGCTCTACTTTGCCAGCGACATCACCGTAGGCACCACCACCATGTACGCCGATTATGTCTTTCCCGACCTGCACTTCCTTGAACGCTGGGAATTCCAGGGGTCCCATCCCAATATGCCGGTCAAGGTCCAGCCGGTGCGCCACCCGGTAATTGCCTCGCCCAACGAGGTGGTCCGGGTGTTCGGCGAGGAGCAGCCGATCTCCTTCGAGACGCTCTGGCTCGCCCTTGCGGAGAAACTGGGCATTCCCGGCTTCGGCAAGGACTGCTTTGCCGCCGGTCAGCATTTTACCCGTCCCGATGATTTTTATTTCCGCATGGTTGCCAACCTGGCCTATGACGGCAGGGAGCCGGTCCCCGATGCCGGGTGGAACGAGGTGGAGTTATTCATGCGGGGCCACAGGCACCTGCCGAAGAATGTCATCGACATGGCGCGAAATGAAAATCTGGGGTTGGCCAACTTGAGCAAGGCGATCCACATCCTCAACCGGGGCGGCCGTTTCGATACACAGGAAGCCTCCTACAAGGGGGAGTACGCGGCAAACAGGTACGGCCGGCTGATAAACCTCTACCAGGAGAAAACCAGCAAGGTGAAGGACGCCTTTACCGGCAGGCATTTCCATGGCATGGCACGCTACGAGCCTGTTGCCGATACGCTCGGCAACGAGCCGACTCTTCTTTCAAAAGGGTACGACCTACACCTCATAACCCAGCGGGATGTGAGGATGACCAAGAGCCGGACCGTCACCAACCAGTACCTGACCGAACTCATGCCGGGAAACGGCATCATCGTCAACACGAGGGATGCCAGGCGATTGGGGTTGAAGAACGGACAAATGGTAAAGGTGGTGTCGGCGAGCAACCCCGCCGGGGAGTGGGACCTGGGCAACGGTGTGAAAAAGCCGATGATCGGCAAGGTGCAGATCACGGAGACCATCCGGCCCGGCGTCGTCACCTTTACCCTCGGCCACGGCAACTGGGCCACCGGTGCCGCAGACGTGACCATCGACGGTACGCTGATCAAGGGGGATCCGCGCCGGGGCGGGGGTGTCCATGCCAATGCCGCCATGTGGATCGATCCGCACCTGAAGAACACCTGCATGATCGACAAGGTGGGGGGGAGCGTTTCCTTCTACGATACGATGGTGCGGCTGGTGAAGGTCTAGGAGCCTGTCGGACTTAGGAATGAATCTACTGCGAGAATGGCAAATCGGTCCATATCTCCGGAAATTTTCGACGAATAGGTCCACTATTAGCTCTCAAATTTCCGGAAATCTGTCCTCGATTTTCCATCCTCTCGCTACGATTCCCTAAGTCCGACAGACTCCTAGGGGCGGGCAAAACTATCAAAAATGATCGGAGCAATTTATGAACCGGAGCAAAGCGCTGTTCAGAACATTATTTCCGTCTTTACTGTTGGGTCTTTCGCTGCTCCAGGGTTGCGCGTCTATGGAGCCGGCAACCGGAAAGCAGGCGACGGCGTCGGCCAGCATATGCAACCAGGCCAACAGCGCCGTAATCGACTATTTCGGCCTCATCGACAGCGCAAAAAAGGAACGACCCGAACTCGTTGAAGCCCTGGCGAAATTCCCCAAGGGTGCCGACCTCCATAACCACCTTTCGGGAACGGTTATGCCGGAAGACTATATTGCACTGGGGAGCGCAGAAGGCGACTGCTTCGGACCGGACACGAGCGTCCCGACCATGTATGCCATCACGACTGCCGCTGCATCCGGTGCATGCAATGCCGGTTTCAAGCCGCTGGCGAAGGCGAGCGCCGATGAGCGGCAAAAGCTGGTGCAGTCCCTGTCCATGTACCAGTTCGACTATCAAGGGATCCAGTCCGGACACGATCAGTTCTTTGCGACCTTCGGCAGATTCGGAGCGGTATCCGGCTCATTCAGCAACGAGGGGCCGATGCTTGCGAAACTTCTGCAACAGGCGAATGCGGACAATGTCATCTACGTCGAAACCATGATGTCCTTCCAGCCAGCGGCGGTCAGCCGCCTTGCCGACCTGCTGAGACAGAGATATCCCGACGCCTCGTATTACACGGAAAGCAGCAATTATCCCGCGCTGTTCGACTATTTGCTGAGTGCCGGATTGAAAAACGCCGTGATCGCGGCGCAGAAGGATATCGCCGCATACGTGAGCAGTACGAATGCCGTACTCAGGTGCGGCGCTGCCGACCAGGACCCTGCCTGCGATGTTTCCTACGACTTTCAAGCTGCCGTGAACCGGAATGCTTCAATGAAAGACGGGAGCGCCGACCTGCCGAAAATTTTCACGCAGACAGCCATCTCCTGTCTGCTCGCCGATGCTGAAAAACGGGTGGTGGGAGTGAACCTGCTGAGCGGCGAAGACCAGCCCGTCTCCATGCAAAGCTTCAGCACGCAGATGCAGTTTTTCAGCTATTTCCATGGCAGGTTTCCGAAGGTGAACATTGCTCTCCATGGGGGCGAAATCACGCCGTGTTTCGTTGGTGACGGTAATCCGGCGCTGAAGGACCATCTCACCGGTTCCATACGTGCGGGCGCGAAGCGGTTGGGTCATGCAGTTTCCTTCAGCTATTTGAACGATGTCGACAAGGCCGAAGTCGCCGCAGTGATGAAGAGCAATAACACCCTTGTGGAAATTCCGTTCACCAGCAATGCGCAGATACTGGGGGTCGCCGGCGAGGAACATCCGTTTCCGCAGTATTTTCGCAAGTATGGCATTCCCGCCGCTTTTTCGACGGACGACGAGGGGGTTTCCCATGCCGACTACACGAGCGAATGGATCTACGCTGTCATGAAATACGGAATAACCTTCTCTGAAGCGGTACGGCTGGCGCGTTTCAGCATCCAGTACAGCTTCCTGCCCGGCGACCCGCTCTGGACGGACGTGGCGTCGGCAAAAATAGTCAGCCAGTGTGCTGGCCAGGCTCCGGGGAGCTCCGATCCCGCCGAACCATGCAGGGCCTTCCTTGCGGGCAGCGCGAAAGCCAGGACCCAATGGAGCTACGAAGCGAAGCTTTCCCGTTTTGACAACGAATACGGACCAAAGCTGAGGAAGTATCTCGGGAATTGAGACACGGGCGAATTCAGGGTCAAAGTGCACCACTACGTGCTTGCGTGGCTGACGAGATGTTGTTGATTTGGGTTCAATCGTATTTAAACTGAAAGTCCAGAAAACATAAATTTAACCCTCTTTCAGCGTTGTCCGTTAGGTCTTTGCATTAAGTTTTTTAGCCCCATTAGGGGTGTTCGCATGTAGCCGGGGGATTCATCCCCCGGAACAGATCCCAGAATATCCCCACGTCACGTACGTGACGTGATGAAATTTGCCGCAATGACCGGGGAATGAATTCCCCGGCTACCAGCATTCTGTCCCTACGGGACGTAAGCAAAAACCGGACACTGCTGACCATCTTTCCTTTTTCCCCAGGCAGTCATTCTGCCCCTGTGCCGACTTGCGCCCATCACCGAAAAATACTTGCAAAAAGCAAATAATTTTGTATAGTGTCTGTATGGAGGATTGAGATGGATTCCGTACGAGAGCAATTGCAAATATTTGTGCGCCGGTTCGGGCTCCTGAACGCCACCTGTTGCGAGGCCTGCTGCGGCGAGGATGTATCGCTTGTGCAGAGCCACATCCTCTTCGAGATACGGCGCATGGGGGAACCGTCGATGCAGCAGGTGGCGGAGGAGCTGGGGATTGACGTCACCACCTTCAGCCGCCAGGTCAAGGCCATGGAAGGGGACGGGCTGGTGACGCGCCGCCCGTCGGAGAGGGATCGCCGGGTGAGCCTGCTTGGGCTGACCGACGAGGGACGGCGAGTGCTGGTCCGGATCGATCGCTACATGGCGGAGAAGATCGGCCAGATCTTTTCGGTGATGACCCCTTTCGAACGGGAGGTTACAACCCGTTCGCTGGCTCTCTTCAACGAGGCGCTGGCCAAGGTCGGTGAGGCTGCTTCCGATGGAAAAAACATTGCATGCTGCAACTAATATTGGGGCGGGTGAGATGATGAAAGTTCAGAAAACGGGGAAGGTCGAGTGGTCGAATGTAAAGCTGGCGACGCCTGCCGGCTGCGGTCCCGCTGCCGGTAACGGGCTGGAGAAGCCCCCCTGCTGAGGCCCCCGCATCTCCGCCGGCGGCGGAGCGATTGATGAAACGGTTCCCGGCTTCCTGGGGTGGTTGACGACCGATGCGGGGCGGTTCCCGCAGGTGGCGTCGGAGCTTGCCTGGACAGACCGGCTCGGCGGATGGAAGGCGCGTTGGGGGATCGGCCGCATGAGCTACCTGATTCCCGCCGGTCTCTACGCCGTAGGCCAGCCGACCCCGGCCGATCCCGTTGTGGTGACGGCCAATTACAAGATGAGCTACGATCTGGTGCGGCGCTCACTGGCCGGCCGCAACGTCTGGCTGCTGGTGCTGGAGACTTTCGGCATTAACGTCTGGTGTGCGGCGGGGAAGGGAACCTTCGGCACGGACGAGCTGGTACGGCGCATCGGCGCGACCGGACTGGCGCAGGTGGTAACCCATCGGCGCCTGCTCCTGCCGATTCTGGGTGCGCCCGGCGTGGCTGCCCACGAGGTGGCCGGGCTGACCGGTTTTACGGTCAGATACGCGACGATCCGGGCCGACGACCTGCCGGCCTATCTGGACAACGGCATGGTGACGACTCCGGCGATGCGGGAACTGACCTTTACCTTTCGGGAGCGGCTCGTGCTTATCCCGGTGGAACTGGTGCTGGCACTGAAGCCGACGGCCGCTGTCTGTGCGGTAATCTTCCTGTTGGCAGCCCTGCTCGGGGGTGTTCCTGCCGGGCTCTGGACCCTTTTGGCCTATGCCGGCGCGGTCTTTACCGGCATAGCGGTTGCGCCGCTTCTCCTTCCATGGCTTCCGGTGCGAAGCTTTGCCGTCAAGGGCGCGCTGGCAGGTCTTGCCTGGAGCACGGGCTACTATCTGCTCGCTGGCGGCGGCAGCTGGAGTGTGCCGGTGGCGATTGCAGCATTTCTGACCCTGCCGGCGGTGAGCGCCTTCTACACCCTCAATTTCACGGGGTGCACCACGTTTACCTCCCGTTCCGGCGTGAAGAAGGAAATGCGGCTCGCCCTGCCGGTCATGGGGGGCGCCCTTGCCGTCAGTGCACTGTTGCTGGTGGCGGGGTTGTTTCTGTAGCGGAACGGGGAGGCATAATGAAAGACTTCAGATATTTGCGAAACGTGGCGACGCTGGAACTGCGTGAGTCCGCCTGCATCGGCTGCGGCAGGTGCGTGGAGGTCTGCCCGCACAAGGTATTCTCCCTTGCGGAAAAGCGGTCCCGCATCGTCGACTTCGATGGCTGCATGGAGTGCGGCGCCTGCGCGAAGAACTGTCCGACCGCTGCCATAAAGGTAGATGCCGGGGTCGGCTGCGCCTCGGGGCTGATCACTGAATGGCTCCGGGAGCGGAACATCCGCGGGGTCGGCGGCGGGTGTTGTTCTTAGCCGACAGGGCCTTCAGGAGGGCTCGACGCGCATGCGCGGCGCCGGAAACTTTCTGCCGACGATGGCCTTGTGCCGGGCGCGCAACTCCTCCATTCCCCCTTCCAGAAAAGAGAGTGTTCTCTTGTCTTCCAGTTCGTTCAGATAGGCATCAGCCAGCGTTGCCATGAGGGCGTTGTACTTTTGGGTTGAACTGCCGTGGGCGTAGTTTCTGCCGGGGAAGCGGCGGATGTCGCCGTTGAATTCCGGTGCGACGTGATAGAGTTCGTGGAGGACGGTTATCAGTTTTTCTTTTAGTGGAAGATTGAGAAAGCGGGGGACGAGGAAATAGATGATGTAGAGGATCTCGGTGTCGCGGTGGGTGACGGGGGGCATGGAACAGATGAAGGTGCGGCGGCCGCGGCGGGCTGTCGTGGTCCGGCTGCCGTCTTTGAAGCGGAGCGGGTGGATCTTGGCGTAAGTGCCGTGAATGCCGCCGTTGCGGGTGTTTGAGATGCAGACGAGGAGCTGTTGCGGGTCGATGTGGCCGAACTCCGGCATCCGCCGGACGATGTCGGCAATGAGCCGCTCCAGCTCCCCTGTCAGGTTGAGGGTAGTCATTGTTCTAGAGGACGAAGGAACGGGGTTCGAGGTTCGAGAAAACCCGCATCCTTGCCCCTTTAACCTTGCGCCTGGAGTTTATGGCAGAACAGGCAGCGCATCGGGCCGTCTTTCGGCTTGACCGGATGTTTCGGCGGGAAGGGGATCCCCCCCTGCTCATTGTGGCAGGCGGGACAGCCTTTGTCCGCCTCCATCTTGCTGCCGGTCTGTTTTACGATTTCGTAAAAAGGTTTATGCTTGTCGTCGAGGGGGACCCGTTTGGTCTTTTCTTTGCCGGAAATGGCAATAAAAATAACCAGTACCACACCGATTATGGCGATAAATATCCAGTCGTTTTTGCTGATTTTCATCTATTCCCTCCTGTTTAATCGTGAGAAGTGAGAAGTAAGTAGTAAGAAGTAAGTCGTGAGTCGTAGAGGCTTTTACCGATTCCCAGTCCCCAGTCCCCAGTACACTGTAACATCTGAATCTAACCCCCCTCAGTCCCCCCTTACCTAAGGGGGGAAGCCTTGAAGTCTCCCCTTAGATAAGGGGAGATTTAGAGGGGTTATCCGCAAAAATAAGTGTTACATGGTACTAGTTCCCAGTTCCCAGTTCCTATCCCAAAAAAGCGCAGCCGATGGCGCCGTTATGCTGCGGATGCTCCGGTACGGTCACTGTCATCCCGGTTTCCATTTCCAGAAGCCGGACCAGTGCCTTATTCAAAGCCACACCGCCGGTCAGCACCAGCTTTTCGCCCGGGAAGCGCTTAAGCATCGGCATCACGCGCTTGACCAGGGTCTGGTTGACTCCGGCGCAGAGCCGTCCGACGGGATAGCCGCGCAGGATCTGGCCGATCAGCTCCGACTCGCCGAAAATGCCGCAGGTGGCATCGAGGGTTACCGGCTCCTCCCAGTGGGAGGATAGCTCGTCAAGGCTCACCTCAAGAATCGACGCCATGTTTTCCAGGTAGCGGCCGCTCGATGCGGCGCATTTGTCGTTCATGACGAAGTCGGCGAGCCTGCCCCCCTTGACCAGCGCCACCTTGGTGTCCTGTCCCCCCATGTCGAGCAGGGTGAAATTTTTCAGGCCGGTCTGCATGATGGCGCCGGACACGTGGGCCCTGATCTCGGAAATTACCAGGGCGCCGCGCATGGAGATGGTGTTGCGTCCGTAACCGGTTACTATTACGGATGCCGCAGAGAGTTCCTCTTCAGAGAACAGCCCGCTTCCCGCCAGGTCGAGCAGCAGGTCATCACCATCGACCCTGCCGAAACGCTTGTAAAAGGTGACGGTATCGTAATCGGCCAGCCTGCTTATGGCCCCATTGGCGAGGAGGGCGAACTTCGCCTTCCTGCTCCCCAGGTCGATGCCTATTTTCATGGTCATATCATTCACCATCAACCAGCAACCGCTTTTCCCCGAGCATTTCCACGAATCCCTCGATCCTGATCTTCGTTCTCGCGTCCAGACGGGATGGCTTGTCCCCTTCCAGGGTCAGGATGGGGAGGTCGAGCTTGCGGCGGATGACCATGTCCTCTATCTGTCTGAAGCAGAACGACTGGACATAGTGAATGACCCCGTCGATGTTCCTCCTGTCGATTTCCATGCTGATGTCTGCGAGGCGATGAAAGATGTCGTAAGGGTAGGTGTAGCTGCGGTACTGCTCCACCAGGTCGAGCGTTTCGTACGGCATGGCAAACTGGCGCTGGGTTTCGTTGAAGACCACCCGGGCGCCGAGCGATTCCAGGAATGGGTAGAGCCCGGAAAAAATGGGGGGAACGCCGAGGTAGGCGATTCTTACCCGGTCGCTGAACGGTTTGCGGGCGACTGCCTGCTCCAGGAAGGCGTCGATTTCCGCCTCGAAGCGGTCGGGATCGCCGTTCATGTCCGATGCCGAGACTTGGAAATAGTGGTTCTCTTCCCCTGATACCCTGTTCTCCTGCCAGGTGAGCCTGTCGATCTCCCTGATCTTGCGGCGGATGCGGTCCAGTCGCTCTTTTGCAGCATTCACTTCCTGCCATCCAACCCCGAAATGGCCCATCAATTTCTCGATCTCTGCCTTAAGGCTTTGCGGGTCGCGGTCAAGGGGGTAGGCAAAAGGGATGACCGTTATCCCCCCCATGGATAGGACTTCCATGAGCGCCTTGGTGTAGCTGCAATCCCCTTCGGTAACGGCGATCATCTCTCTTATGCCGCTTTCCCTCACGGCGGCGTAAATCCCCTTGATCCAGCCGCAGACGTTGCGGGGGAAACCGTCCACTTCGGCATCTTCAATGAATTGCTGGCTTTTGTCGCTGGTAATGAAGATGTTGTTCAGGTCTGCCGGGGTCTTCCCCGCCGCGATCAGAATCTCGATGGGTATGGTTGTGGTGAAGCCGATTCGGGACAATGGGGGCTACTCCGATTTGATGAAGATAAAGTAGATCAGGGCGCCGCCGATCGCCAGTCCGCCGAAGGCGAAGGGGAGTGTCGAACCGAGGGTAATCTCGCTTTCACCCTCGGCCGGCAGGGTGAAGCGGATCAGCAGCATGATGGCGATGGCGGAAAAGAGGAAGCCTAGGACGAACTTGGAGCGCTTGACTATCGCATAAAAAGCGATGACCAGGAAAATGCCGATGATCCAGGGACTCTCCATGGCGCTTTTCATGGTGACGTTTCTCATGAAATTGACGATATTTCCGGTCTCAAACGGGGAGAGGGTCTCGACAGTCTTATTGAGCAGTTCCTGCTTTTTCATGACCTCTCCACTGATGTAGAAATGAGCAATACATAGCAGATTTTGCCGATAAATTAAAGTTTTATTGTCGGGGTGATGGCGGACCAAATGCCTTGACAAGGGTGTACGGCATAAAATAGTATAAAACATTTGCAGTAAAGATCACAATGCATTGTTTGCAGGGAGAAAATCAGTTGGCCTGGAAAGCTATCGGCATATTCGATTCGGGGGTTGGCGGACTCACCGTTTTGAAGGAGATCATCAAGACGCTACCGCAGGAAGACACCATTTACCTGGGGGACACGGCGCGAGTCCCTTACGGCAGCAAGTCGCCCGAAACGGTCACCCGCTATTCCCGGCAGATTACCTCATTCCTGGTGCAGCGGGATATCAAAATGCTGGTGGTGGCATGCAATACCGCTTCTGCCGTTTCCCTTGCCGCCCTCAAAAAGGAGTTCCCCATCCCCATCGTCGGGGTTATCGAGCCGGGCGCCCGCCGTGCGGCTTCCGTGACCAGGAGCGGCAAGGTTGGTGTGATCGGCACTGCGGGAACCATCAAAAGCAGTGCCTATGCCAAGGCAATCAAGCGCATCAACCCGGAGATCGAGGTGGTTACCCGTGCCTGCCCGCTTTTCGTGCCGCTGGCCGAAGAGGGATGGGTCGATAACGAAGTTGCGAGGCTGACGGCGCAGGCTTACCTTCAGGGGGTGAAGGAGGAGGGGGTTGATACCCTGGTGCTCGGTTGTACCCATTACCCGATACTCAAGGGGATCATTGCCGAGGTGATGGGAGGAGGGGTGACACTGGTGGATTCCGCCGAGGAAACCGCGTTTACCGTGGCGGAAATCCTCCGCGGCAAGGCGCTGTTGCGACCGTCATCGGAGAAGGGGAATCATCATTTTTTCGTTACCGATGTGCCGGCCGGTTTTATCCGGGTCGGCAATCGATTTCTGGGTGGACGCCTCGGCGATGTTTACCAGGTGAGTCTCGATGAGGAAGGAAAGGAAGAGGAGCCGGCTGGTGAAGAAATATAGCCGTTCCCGCAAGGGAAAGGGATTACTCTTTGTTGCGTTTATCATTTTCGCGGCTATTGTCGGCGCACTTGTGCTGAAAAAGTACGATGTAAGCAGCCTTAAGCCGCAGACCCCACCGCCGGTAGAACAAGCGGGGACGGTCCTCGTCACGCTCTTTTTTGCCGATCAGAGCGGTGACGGACTGGTGCGCGAGGGGCGTGAAATAGACGCAAGCGCAGATCTCACGGAATCGGTCGAATCTGTTGTTGATGAGTTGATAAGCGGACCGGTGGGAGACCACGCGCCGGTGTTGCCCTACAATACCCAGATACTCAAGGTGCAGGTGCAGGGCGATCTGGCGTTCGTCGATTTCGGCAGGGAGCTGGTGGACGGGCTGCCGGCCGGCAGTTCTGCGGAAATGACGGCAGTCTATGCGGTGGTCGACACCATTGCGGTTAATTTCCCCCAGATAAAAAAGGTTCAGATTACGGTGGACGGCGAGAACGTGGCGACCCTGAAGGGGCATCTGGATCTGCGCCAACCCCTTGCCCCCGACTTCACGCTGGAAAAAAGACCGTGACGGCGAACTTTGCCGGGGCGTTGAGAATGATATCATCCGAAAGAGGGCCCATCCAATGAAACAACCATTTTTGCAGGCAATGAAAGAGCGGGTGCTGGTGCTCGACGGGGCAATGGGGACCATGCTCCAGGAGCGCGGGCTCAAGCCGGGACAGTCACCGGAGGAGTTGAACCTCACCATGCCGGATGTGGTGGCAGGGGTGCACCGCGAGTACATCGAAGCGGGGGCGGATATCATCGTTACCAACACCTTCGGCGGCAACCGGGCAAAGCTTGCCCATCACGGTCTGGCAGCCAAGGTCCGGGAGATAAATGCCCGGGCGGTTGAGATTGCGCGGAAGGTCGCTGGAGAACATGCTTACGTGGCGGCCTCCATCGCCCCCACCGGCAGGTTTGTCGAACCGGTGGGAGATGCCTCTTTCGACGAGATGTGCGACATCTTCCGGGAGCAGGCCCAGGCCCTTATCGACGCAGGGGTAGACGCCATCAGTTTCGAGACGTTTCTGGACATTAAGGAAATCAGGGCGGGTATCATAGCTGTACGGGAAATTGCTCCCGCGATTCCGATTATCGCCATGCTCACCTTCGACGACAAGGGGCGAAGCGTTCTCGGCACACCACCTGAGTCCGCCGCCATCACCCTGGAGGCGGTAGGGGCTGATATCGTCGGCTCCAACTGCGGTCTCGGCGTGGAAGGCATCTATGAAATCCTTTCCGCCATGCGCCGTGTTACCAGGCTTCCGCTCATTTCCCAGGCAAATGCCGGCCTACCGGTTTTGAAGGACGGGAAGACGATTTTTCCCGCCACGCCTGCTGAGATGACCGCCTACCATGACCGGATGCTTGAGCTCGGCGTGCGCATCATCGGCGGCTGCTGCGGCACCACGCCGGCCCACATCCGCGCGATCAAGGCTGCTCTGGCGGAAAAGGACCAGTCAGTACGAGCCGGCGGACCTGCAGAGGGGATCACCTGGCTTTCCAGCCGCGGCGGTTTTACCGCTTTGGGGAAGGGGCGGCCGGTTGCCGTTATCGGCGAGCGGATCAATCCCACCGGGAAAAAGGGCTTTGCCGCCGAACTGCGCGAGGGGAAGGTCTCCTATATCCGTCGAGAAGCCCTCGATCAGGTGGCTGCCGGCGCGACCCTGCTGGATGTAAATGTCGGAGCGCCCGGTATTGACGAGCCTGCGGCCATGGAACGGGCGGTTTTCTGTGCCGGCAGCGCGGTGTCGGTGCCGCTGGTTCTCGATTCGTCCAGCCCCGAAGCTCTGGAGCGCGGTCTTAAGGCCGCGGACGGCAAGGTCCTCATAAATTCGGTGAACGGCGAGGAGAAGAGCCTTGCCCGTGTCCTGCCGCTGGCGAAAAAGTACGGTGCAGCGGTAATCGGTCTCACCCTGGACGAGAAAGGCATACCCGAAACCGCCGAGGAAAGAACCGCCGTGGCGCAGAAGATTGCCGAAAGGGCCTTGTCTCTCGGCATAAGCCGGAAAAATGTGGTGATAGACTGCCTTACCCTGGCTGTCAGTGCCGAGCAGAAACGGGCCATGGAAACCCTCAGCGCCATACGCCTGGTCAAGGGGCGTCTCGGCTTGAACACGGTTCTGGGCGTGAGCAATATTTCTTTCGGCCTCCCCTGCCGCCCGCTCATCTCCTCGGCCTTTTTTGCAATGGCCATGGAGGCGGGGCTGGACGCGGCAATCGTAAATCCGAAGGAACAGGCCATGATGGATGTCTGGCGTTCCGTGATGGTGCTGCTGAACAGGGATCCCAATGCTGCCGCCTATATCGATGCATACAAGGGCGCGGTGGCCACACTGGCAGGGACCCAGGTTCAGGAGCCGCCGCAGGACATCAAGGGGCGTCTTGCCAAAGCCGTTATCGACGGCGACGTTGAAAATATCGTCGCGCTGGTGGAAACTGCTTTTGCCGAGGGGCTTTCCCCCCTGGATATCAGCAATGGGGGGCTTCTGCCCGGTTTGGAGGAAGTCGGTCGCCGTTTTGAAAAGAACATCGTGTTCCTTCCCCAGGTCATGCTCTCGGCCGAAACCATGAAGACGGCCTTCGCGCGCCTGAAACAGGAGATGAAGGGGATGTCGCTGGAAAGCCAGGGGAAGATCCTGATGGCGACAGTGGAGGGGGATATTCACGATATCGGCAAGAACATCGTCTGCACCTTGCTGGAGAACCACGGATTCGAAGTGATCGATCTGGGCAAAAACGTTCCGGCAGCCCGTATCATAGCCGAGGCCAAGGCACATGACGTGGATGCGGTCGGACTCTCTGCGTTGATGACGACCACCATGTCGGAAATGGAGAACGTGGTGCGGCAGTTGAAGGCAGCGGGGGTGAAGACCTTTACCATGGTCGGCGGAGCAGTGCTGACCCAGGAGTACGCCACCGAGATCGGGGCCGATCTCTACGCAAAGGATGCCATGGAGGCGGTCGCAAGGATCAAGGCCATCCTGGGGAAGTGAAAGCCGGCTGGAGGCAGGGATCGGTTTGACGTAAACACCGCAACAGCAATCCGTTTTACTTGTTGCAACTATTTGATTCGTGTGATAATTTGCAATCAATACGTCATTTGGCGGATAGGAATCGATGATGGTTGTGGGCTTCAATCATAACGTTGTGTATAAAGGGGAAATGTTCCATATCCAGACCGAGGATAGCGGAATTGCGAACCCACATATCATAACTCTCCTCTATCGCGGCGGCACCATAATCTCCTCAAAAAAGACCAGCTATGCCGATATAATCAAGATTGAAAATCTTGAGCAGGTGGTGGAAGATCTCATGAAGGAGCAGCATAAGGATATGCTGCGCCGTCTGAAGGCTGCCGAATTCGATGGCCGCCTTTTCGGCTCGCAGTCGCAAGCTCCCGCCGCTCCAGCCACTCCCGTCACTCCTCCACAAAATGCATCAGCAACAACCCAAAAGCCGACACAAAGTCTTGACGAAATAATTCTTGAGTACCTCATTACCGATGACAATTGATCAAAATCAATTACCCTGAAAGGAAAGGTTTTAGTGAAAGAGCATATCGCAAATCTGGAAGAAAAAGCCAGGCAGCTTCGCATCTCTATTGTCAGGGCGCTGCATAGCTCCCAATCTGGTCACACCGGCGGTTCTCTGTCGGCTATCGACATGGTGACCGCCCTCTATTTTTACAAGATGCGCCATAATCCTGCAGAGCCGTCATGGGAAGGCCGGGACCGCTTTGTCCTCAGCAAGGGACATGCGGCGCCTGCGCTCTATGCCGCCCTGTCCGAAGCCGGATATTTCCCCAAGGAAGACATGATGATGTTGCGCCGCCTCGGCAGCCATCTGCAAGGTCATCCTGACAGTAAAGCTACGCCTGGTGTCGACGTCTGCACCGGCTCCCTGGGACAGGGCCTTTCCATGGCCAACGGGATGGCCCTCGGTCTCAAGTTGGATGGCAGGGATAACAGGGTATATGCCCTGCTGGGCGACGGCGAGTTGCAGGAAGGGCAGGTCTGGGAAGCGGCAATGGCGGCGGCCCATTATAAACTGGATAACCTCTGTGCCATGGTGGATGCCAATAACCTGCAAATTGACGGTGACGTTGCGAAGGTTATGAACGTCGCCCCCATAACCGACAAGTTCAGCGCTTTCGGCTGGCATGTACTCGACATAGACGGCCATGATCTTGAGGCGATCGTCAACGCCCTGGATGCGGCGGAGACGGTCAAGGGGAAACCGACGGTTATCGTTGCCAGAACGGTAAAAGGGAAGGGTGTCTCCTTCTTTGAGAACAAGGCATCGTACCACGGCGTTCCACCCAGTGATGAGGAGTTGCCGCGGGCACTGGAGTGCCTGGGAGAGCAATGCAATCTGTAGAGGTGCATGGCATGCGCCCCTGTGCCAAGCGGATATGGCGGTATAGCAAGCAAGGGCGCACACCGTGCGCCCCTTCATAACAGAAAGGGATTTAAATATATGAGCACAATGATTGCTACCAGAGACGCCTATGGTGAAACCCTTGCGGAACTGGGCGCGGAGAATAAGAACGTTGTTGCCCTGGACGCGGACCTTTCGGGTTCGACGAAAACCGGCGTTTTTGCAAAAAAATTCCCTGAGCGGTTTTTCAATATGGGCATTGCCGAGGCAAATATGGTCGGCACTGCTGCCGGGCTCGCCGCTGTCGGGAAGATACCGTTTCTTTCCACATTCGCTATTTTTGCCGCCGGCCGGGCTTGGGAGCAGATCCGTCAGTCAGCCGCATATCCGAAGGCCAATGTCAAGATAGTAGCGACCCACGGTGGCGTAACGGTCGGCGAAGACGGTGGTTCCCACCAGTCGGTGGAAGATATAGCCATCATGCGTGCGATTCCCAACATTACGGTCATTGTTCCGGCCGACGGCGTTGAAACCAAGGGCGCCATCAGGGCCGCCGCCGCCATGAAAGGGCCGGTCTATGTCAGGCTCGGACGCAACAAGGTGCCGACCATCTTCCCTGAAGACCACCGTTTTGAAATCGGCAAAGGGGCTGAGTTGGTTGCCGGTTCCCATATGACCTTCGTTACCACCGGCCTTATGACTGCCCAGGCAATCGCCGCCGCAGAGAGTTTGAAGAAGGATGGCATTTCTGCGCGGGTGGTCCATATCGGCACCATCAAGCCGCTTGACCAGGAAATAATCCTCAAGGCAGCCCGGGAAACCGGCGCCATTGTCACTGCAGAAGAGCACTCCGTCATCGGCGGGCTTGGCGGCGCCGTTGCCGAGCTTCTTGGCGAAAACTGTCCGACCCCCATGAAACGGATCGGCATCAACGACCGCTTCGGCACCTCCGGCAAGGCGGAAGAACTGCTCAAATATTTCGGCCTGACCCCGGACTGTCTGGTTGACGCAGCAAAGGAAATCCTTTCGAGGAAATAGATGGTATTCAACCCGCTCAGGTCTGCTGCCGGATTTACCTACATCGCCGCATTGGTGCTGGTGATAGTAATGGGCATTATGCTTGGCGTTGTCGGCCAGACCTGGACCCAGATCATGAAACGCGAAAGGGAGCAGGAGCTGATCTTTCGCGGCACCCAGATCGTCCAGGCGATCAGGCGGTGGAATAAACCCAAAACCCCCCAACAACAGGCGGTCATGCCGCTTTTCGAGTTGGAGCATCTGTTGAAGGACCCGCGGTCCTTTGCCAATCTTCGGCATCTGCGCCGGCTGTACAAGGACCCCCTGACCGACAAGGACTGGCGGGTGATCAAGGATCCCCATCGCGGCATTATCGGCGTTGCCAGTTCCAGTGAAGAAGAGCCTTTGCGGCAAAGCTTCCAGACTATGACCCCGCTAAGTGCATCTGACAAGTATCTGGAGCAGATGTTCAAATCGTTCGAGGGAAAGAAGAAATACAGCGAATGGGAGTTCGTCTACCGAGGGGAAGGCGTTGCACCGGGAACCACAACCACAACGGTAACTACACCGAGAACTACAACTGGGACGCCAGGTGGATAATTTGTTGAGCCATTCCCAGCCGTACCGTCCAATGTACTGGAGTCAGGTTGATATTTAAGAGTCTTACATCAAGGGTCATCGTAATATCCATTTGTCTGCTTGTATTCGGTATCAGCGCCTTTGCTTTTGTAACGTTGCGCAGAGAGCAGATGCAGTTGATCAATGCCGCAAGGGAAAACAGCGAGCTTTTGCTTAATACCATCGAGAGAAGTACCTATAATTCCATGCGTATCGGCAATTCGGAGGATGTGCAGATTATTTTGGAGATGGTAGGCCAGAACCAGAAGTTGCTCGGTGTACGCATATTTCATCCTCACGGCATAGTCCTCAAGTCGTCCCAACCCAGCGAAGTCGGCAAGCCCGTGGATAATCGTGATTATCAGCTCTTCATCAATAATAAAAAAGAAGGGGTTTTTACCCTGGAGGGGCACGGTGAAGTTCTCGGGATGCTTAAACCCATCTATAACGATGAGCAGTGCCATGTTTGTCATGGGCACAAAAGCCGCATAATCGGCTTATTGAACGTCAATTACTCGCTCGTCGAAACGAGAAAGCGAATAATGGATGCTACAAAATTATTTGTTTTCTCTACCATAGCCATCATTGCCTTCCTTTCCCTTGCCATTTCCCTTGTTATGCTTAAATTCGTCAAAAAACCTTTGCACCTTATGGCAGAAAACATGGCACGGGTCGAAAAAGGCGATTTGTCGGTACGGATGAAACCTGAAGGCAAGGATGAGATCGGTCGACTGATTACCAGCTTCGACTCCATGGTCGACCGGCTCGATACGGCGAAGCAGGAACTGGAGCGTTATCACTTTCAGCAGATGGAGCGGGCGGATCGTCTTGCCTCTGTCGGCGAAATGGCGGCGGGAATCGCCCACGAGATCAAAAACCCCCTCACCGGCATAGCCTCGGCGATAACGATCATAAAGGATGATTTTTCTCCATCGGACCCTCGAACCGAGATTGTCAACGAAGTTCTGGAGCAGGTCAGTCGTCTCGATAAGACCGTGAACGATTTGCTCTTTTTTGGCAAGCCCTCACAGCCGGAACCAACATATATCGATATTAATGCGACATTAAAAAAGACACTCATGTTTGCATCCCGGCATCGGGGCAGTAAGGATATCGAGAAAAAACTTGAGCTTCAGGACGATTTGCCGCCGGTATATGTCGACCCCAAGCAAATTCAGCAGGTTTTTCTGAATCTGTTTTTGAATGCGGTACAGGCGATGTATCAGGGGGGAGTGCTTACAATAAAAAGCTCTTTGCTGCAAAAAGATTGTACGTGGGTAGAGGTCAGCGTAGCCGATACCGGTCAAGGAATACCCCCGCAGATTCTGGAGAAGATATTCACTCCGTTCTTTACCACAAAAGCTCAAGGTACGGGCCTGGGTCTGGCTATCTGCCATAAACTCGTAACTCAGCACGGCGGAACATTGTCTGTTGCCAGCGAGGACGGCAAGGGGACTATATTTACCGTTGCCTTGCCGGCTTTCGACCATGGTTTGCAGGTCTGAAACGGGTGTGCAAGCGTAGCAGGCCTCTAAACGTCACTGTGTGAGTAAATTAACGTTATTTTGAAAGCTGAAGCAAATATAAACATCTGAAGTCAAAAGGAGTTCCCTTGAGAAAGACAAAAATACTAGTCGTGGATGATGAACATTTAATCCGCTGGTCTCTTGAGCAGAACTTGAAAAAGCAGGGCTACGAAGTTTTCACGGCAGGCAATGGTGAAGATGCGCTGCGCTTGGTGCGGGAAGAGCAACCCGATCTGGTTCTGCTGGACATCCAGCTGCCGGGAATAGGCGGCCTGGAGGTGCTTGAGAAGGTCAAAGAATTCGATGAGGATATCGTCGTTATTATGCTGACGGCCCATGGCGGATTGGAAACCGCGGTAAATACCATGCGCATGGGGGCCTACGATTATATAAACAAGCCGTTTAATCTGGACGAGTTGTCGATAGTAATTAAAAAAGCGCTTGAGACGTCCGACCTGCGGCGAGAAGTGGTGCAGCTCCGCAGTGAGCATAAAAAATCCGGTCCTCCGCAGATTATCGGCACGAGCAAGCATATGAAAAATGTTCTGGATATGATGGGAAAGGTTGCCAAGAGCGAGGCTTCGACCGTCCTGATTCAGGGGGAATCCGGCACGGGCAAGGAGCTTGTCGCCAAATGGATTCATTATCAGTCCAATCGCTCGGAAAAGCCGTTCGTGGCTATAAACTGTGCGGCGGTACCGGCAACACTGCTTGAGAGTGAATTGTTCGGACATGAAAAAGGGGCTTTTACCGACGCAAAAACTGCGAAGAAAGGTTTGTTCGAACTTGCCGACGGCGGGACCGTATTTCTCGATGAAATCGGCGATATGGAGATGGGGATGCAGGCCAAACTCCTGAGATTTCTTGAAGACAGGACATTCAGGAGAATCGGCGGGGCAAAAGTGATATCCGTGGATGTCAGGATCATATCGGCCACCAATAAAGAACTGATGAAGGCAATTGAGGAAAAATCATTCAGAAACGATCTGTATTACCGGCTCCAGGTCATTCCGATATTTCTTCCGGCTTTACGGGAGCGCAAGGAAGACATTATCCAACTGGCTAATCATTTCATTGAAACTTTCGGCAGGGAGTTCAACAAGCCCATCAATAATATTTCAAGCATGGCGGAAAAAATGCTGTTGGAATACAGCTGGCCCGGCAACATCCGCGAACTTAAAAACGTCATCGAACGCGCGATAATTCTGGGAAGTGAAGATACCCTCCTTATTGAAAATCTGCCGCTGGAAATTATTGCCAAGACATCCTCGTCGAACGTCCCGCTGGCAACGTTTAAACTCCCGCCTGAAGGTGTCGATATTGAAGAGGTTGAAAAGGAACTCATCCGGCAGTCTTTGGAAATCACCGATTGGAATCAGTCCAAGGCCGCAAAAAAACTGAACCTCGGCATCGATGCATTTCGCTATCGAATGAAAAAATTCGGCTTTTTGAAATAATCTGTAGATTTGCCGGTTGGCGCAATCGAGATACAATCGCATAAAAGCGAAATGACATCCTGTGGTGCAGCGCATTTGGGCGATCAAGTCATTTCGCTTTTCCCATCCACATTTTGGCAGGATTACAGCCACAAGCCACAAGCCGTATCGGGTGCTTTCAGTCGTTACGAATTAAATATGCATTATATATCGCCTATTGTATAGGCGTTCATTGGAAATGCCAGTCCCTTGGCCGATGTCGGGCACTGAAGTTGCATATATTTGATAAACAAAAACACTGCCGCAGGGCAGGCTTGCTATTAAATTAAGAATATCTCCAATAAATACGGAGGCTTTCAGATGATTCACTCTACTCGAAATCTATTGGCAATACTTGTCGTCTCACTGTTTGTTGCGGTTATTTCGCTGCCAGGAATAACCTCAGCCGCAGTGGCTCCTAAAATCTCTACCCTGACACCGGTGAAGCGCGATATGGTGGCTCCCGTCAGGATAGCTATGGATTCGTCGGGCAATTATTATGTGACCGACCCGCGTAGCAGGGGGGTATTGAAGTTTAATGCCTATGGGCGGCTGGTGAAGACTATACCGACTGCTGGCGTCCCTTTAGGTGTGGCTGTTGCAGCCAACGGCAACGTCATTGTGACCCAGGGTACCTATGTGTCTATCCTCGATCCTGACGGCGTAGAACTTGCCAAGCTGGGGAGTGGTGTCGGTCAGTTTGCTAAGGCGAACGGTGTCACGATAGATGGGAATGGTTATATATATGTTACCGATGGTGGTCTTCATCTGGTGCGGGTCTTTAATGCCTCGGGCGCATCAGTCACGCAGTTTGGCGGCAAAGGTGTGGCTACGCAAAGCGTCCCGCTCAATGGCCTCTTTAATGATCCGACCGCGATAGCATATGAGAAGGCGCATAATCAAATTGCCGTTGCCGATACCTTGAACGGTAGGATTCAGTTCTTCGATGCTGCCACTTATGCGTGGGTCAAGACGATAGGCAAGATAGGTGATGCTCCCCTGTCCTTTGTTTCGCCCCAGGGGATAGTATTTGAATACGCCAACGCTACCACACTGATGAGGATGTATGTGGTGGATACCTGGAAAAATACTATGCAGGTGATTGACACCGAAGCCTCTGCGGCCGGTAATTTCTTGTCGCTTATAGGCTGTGGAACGGTAAGTTTCCAGTATGGTATGTGCGGCGGGGTGGCGGATGGGCAGTTGCAGTTGCCGTCGGATGTGGCGTTTGATGCGGTAAACGGCAGGCTTCTGGTGGTTAATGGAGCCGGCAATATCCAGATACTCGGCGTCGATGGCGGTTCGAGTCCATTTGACAATATCCCCCCCGTGTTGACGCTTAATACGGTGCCCAGCAACACTAATCAGGCTAACCTGGCGATAAGCGGGACTGCTGATGTGGGCGTTGAGCTTAAGGTGACGGTAAGCACCTCTGCTGTCGCCGGTCCGATAAATCATGCGTCAACCCCTTGGGATACGACAATAACCGGCCTTAACTTCGGCAGCAATCTTATCACCGTTACCGCCACGGACGCGGCGGGCAATGTGGCAACGAAGCAGGTGAACGTTATCTATTCGTTGCCTGCTCCTGCGCTCAGCATAACGACAGCTTCCAATATCATGACCAACACGTCTGGTCAGACTATTAACGGTACAGTGGATGCCGGCGCAACGGTGACGGTCGTCAATGCAGCTACGGGTGCGAGCGGTGCGGCCGTCGTCAACGGGACAACGTGGAGTTATGAAGCCACGCAGCTGGTGGAAGGCGCAAACAATATTACGGTGACAGCGACCCAGCCGTCGAGTGCAGCTGCCACGGCAACAATAACCGTGGTGCGCGATACCGTCCAGCCGGTTCTTACCGTGTCTGCGCTTGCCAACGGCAGCTCCAGCAGCGTGTTGACGCAAAATATCGCCGGTACCGTCGCTGACCTGCATCCGGGCACGGTTACCGTAACGGTCAATACCGTACCGACGACCGTTAATGGTAGCACATTCAGCGTTCCGGCGAATTTACAGGTAGGTCCGAACACGGTGACTGTGCAGGCTGTTGACTTGGCCGGCAACGCATCTTTCACCAATACCAGAACCATATACTACGACCCGGCGACACCGGTTGTGAGTATAACCACACCCCCGTCGCCGGCGGACAACTCATATGTCAAGACTAGCACAGTGGGCATGAGCGGGACCGTTACACCTGCCGCTTCAACCATAACCGTTAACGGCGTTTCCGTAGTCGTAGACGCGTCCGGCTACTGGCCGGCAGGCGGCGGCACTACGCCGGTCACACTCACTAGCGGGATCAATACGCTGGAGGTAGTCGCCACATCGGGCACCAAGTCTTCCAGCATGAAACGCTCTGTTATCTATGATCCATCGTTGCCGGTACTCGCCATTACTTCCCCGGCTCAGGATATTGCCACTAATCAGCCGAATATGAATATCGCCGGCACGGTGTCCGATGTCGGCAGTGCAGTTACCCTGGCTGCGACCGTGAACGGCGCAGCTGTCTCACCGGCCCCGGTTGTAACCAACGGTGCCTACAATTTCAACGCGACGTTCGGCCCGGTAGAAGGGCCCTATAGTGTGGTGGTGACGGCAACCGATGCCGCCGACAATGTGACGACGTTGCCGCCACGCTCCATCACCTATGATATAACTCCGCCTGCGTTGACGCTTGATCCGGTATATGCCGGTTATCCGAAGACCATCAGCGGCACGGTGGAATTGCAGGCAGGCGTTACCGTTGCGGATGGCGCTGCGTCATTCCCGGTTACCATTGTCAACGGCAGTCCTAACGCTACCTGGAGCGCGGACCTGTCGGCCGGGAATTATAACCCGTCGACCATCAAGATTACCGCGACCGACCCAGCTGGTAATCCTTCCGTTAGAACGGGACTGACATACACTCCCCCTATCGGTGACATAAATGGCGACGGTCCTGTAAATATCCTTGATGCGCGATATGCGCTTCAGTGCGTGGTCGGTCTCGCTACACCGACGGCAGCGGAAATACTGCGCGGCGATATCGGACCGCTGTTGAACGGGAAGGCGAATCCGGACGGCAAGATAGACCTCGTCGACGCAATGCTTATACTGCGTAAGGCGTTGGGTGATCCCGTAAGTTGGTAATGTTGCCTGAGCGACTGTTGTATTGATGATGTATTGATATCTGCTATACCTGTCTATTGACTAAGCTATATAAATGTTTTCAGGAGCGTAAACATGAAACGACCAATTACAAATGCTCTGGCAACACTGATGATGGTCTTTATAGTGGCAACCACAGCTTATGCCAAGGAACTATCTAGTCCTCACACATTCGGCATACAGAGCGATGGCTCAACGGTTGATACATGCTCTGTCTGTCATGCGAGTGCCTTGCCGACTGGTGCTGCTGCGAACAACGTCTGTCTGGTTTGTCATAAGGCAGGCAGTGCATATTCCTTGACCAAGCAGTTCTTCAAGGGGGATATGGCTAACCCTTTCGGGACTACGGTCGAGGATGACTCCAATAGCAACTATTCTCATAGTTCGCACGAGTGGTCGGCTACCGACAATAACCCTGCGGCCGGTGCGCTGCCGCCGACAAACAGCGCCATGAAAACGGTCACTGCGTATAACGGGCTCTTAAGCTGTAATCGTTGCCATTCCGTTCATCAGCTCGACTCAATACCCGCAGCGCAGAAGCCTCTCCTCAGGGTGCAGAATAGCAACAATGAAATGTGTTTGGATTGTCATCGATTGAGGAACACACAATCGCACCTGACCGGTACACATCCCGTAAATATTAACTATACTACCGTGGCAAAGAACAATCCTGCGAAATTCTACCCGCAGCCGGTGAACAGCAATCCCAATAACCTGACTTCGGCGATGAATCTCATAAATGGCAATATACTCTGTACAACATGCCATGGTATCCATTACACCGACTCGAACTCACACACTTTTGACAACCGCACTACGGCGCTTACTGGTCGCCTCGCTCCCTCCAAGGGCTACCTGCTGAGAACGGATTATCGCAATTATTCCTCAAGCTTGAATAGTCCGAATATCTGTACCAACTGTCATGCGAATAAATTCGAACATAATGGCGGCGAACAGAGAGTGGTCTGTACCGACTGCCACAGCGGCCACGTGGATTACGATCCAAACGCGCTGACCAGTCAGGACCGGGTACCCAATATCTATATGATCAAGCGCTACATGAACTGGTCGTCACCAACCGGCTGGAAGGATAACAGGAAGCTGGCTACCCCTAAGCAGACCTTTTATCAGGATGCAGGTGCGACAACTAAGCTCTTTAAGCGGGCCGATGGCAAGGGTGTCTGTCAGGGATGCCATGAAGTGCCCGTCGCTGGTCTGACCTCTCCAAATGGCAATATCTACCCCGATGAGCATGGCACGTCGAATCTCGTCGATGCCCCGGCCTCTTCCTGTATATCTTGCCACAACCACGACACACCTGCACCGGAGGGTTCATTTGCCGCGAGCTGTACCAGCTGTCATGGTCAGCCGCCGACGGCCACTTCGGCAGCGGCCGGTTACACCGGCAACGAGGCCGTGTCTGCGCACCTGCGCCATACCGGTTACTCATACGGATGTAAGGAATGTCATTATTCCGGTGCCCCTTCCGACCTGCACAGGAATGGCAGTTTCAAGGACGTATTTACGACCTACACCTCAGGTATGATCGCGCGTAAATTTGGCGCTAATCCTCAGTATAATCCTGATAACACATGTTCCACAGTCTATTGCCACAGCAATGGTGCAGTACCACCCGTATATCAGACGCCCCCCAACTGGTTCGGCGGCAATATCACCACCTGCGATGCCTGCCACGAAGCATCACCGACAACCAATGCCCATGCGAAGCATATTGGCGCACCGAATAATTATAGCTGTGAGAACTGCCATGCGGCCACTGCAACCGGTTCGACGGTCATCAAAGACAAAACGAAGCACGCTAACGGCGGTAAGGAAGTACAATTTTCCTCAACAGCGCTTCCATTCGTAAACACGGGAAGTTTCGCTTCAGCAACTTGTTCGGCTGTCTACTGCCACAGTGACGGGGCCGAAACCTATGCGACGCCTGTCTGGACAAACAGCAGCACTGGCGCGTGCGGCACCTGTCATGCCACAACAACGAGGGCTACCGCTGCTCACCAGCCGCACCTTTCGACATCTGTGGCGTACGGTCCGAAACTCAACAATTTGCCGGTGGCTGCTGCCTGTAATAGCTGCCATGGACCCGATTACACGGTCAATCACATTAACGGCTCCGTGCAGCTTGTTGCTGATACGTCATGTACTGCTTCTTGTCACAAAAATGGCCTCGGAACGTCAACTTGGACTTCCGGTATACGCCCAACCTGCGAAAGTTGCCATGCCGGCTTGCTTTCCGTGATTGATGGCAAAACTGCCCCGGATAAGGGCTTGTTCCAGACCTTAGGTCACGGCAAGAACTCCAGCAGTACCAGCGTGGTCATGAATTATGTCTGTACATCGTGTCATGATTCCAACGCTGCACATATCAATCCGCCGGTGCGTGACGGCAGGTTGCAGTCGAATCTTACCTCGTCTTTCAACGCACAATGTAACTACTGTCACAATGATTCGTTAAAGGTTACGACGTTATCCAAGCTGAATTTGCCATCTCACGTTCTGGATAAAAATGCTTCTCCTACAGCAAGCAGTTGTAGTCTCTGTCATGATCTCCATGGTTCATCCAATAGGTCTATGATCAGAGATATCATCAACGGTCAGTCGGTCAGCTTCAAAAACTCGACTTGTGTCACGACTTCTCTGAATGCCAATGGCGTCTACGCCGGTTTGTGTCAAGTATGTCATACGCTTACCAGGTTCTATAAAAACTCTGTTGCAGAAGGCAGTCACTATACAACGGGTTGTCTGAGTTGCCACAAGCATACCGATAATACTAATGGCCAACCTGCGGATGCTGCTTTCTATGCCTTCAAGCCGACTGGCAACTGCAACGATTGTCATGGCTATCCGCCGGTTCAGAGCCTTGACGGCATTGCTGTCCAGGGTAATTACTCCGGTGCCCGGCTCAATGATTACATCGGTGGTGGCGGTGCCCATAGTGTTGCCGGTCATATACCGAAAACCGTCAAGCCAGCGGATGGCTGGGCTAACTGTGCCAAGTGTCACTACGGTGCAAATGATGCTATTCACATGACACGTGATTACACGAAACCAAGCAACATAAGGGTTGCTGTTGATCCGCAGTACAAGTTCAACGCGGCACTGCAGATCAGGTACAGCAGCAACCAGGTTGATCCGCCGCTTGTGAATTCAACTGGCACCTGTTCTAATGTCAGCTGTCACTTCCAGCCGACACCACGCTGGAGTACGATAAGGTAGTCAAGTAGTCTTGTATGTGATGAAATTTATGGCCGGGGGCATCCCCCGGCCATTTTCTTTATGAAAATGTTCAATATTGTTTTTACCCTTGAAGCTATTTGCTCGTATCAGCATTTGTCCATGAGAAGGCTGATTTCTCGCAAAGAACCGAAATCAAACCACTCAGCCAATTTATCCTAGAATAAGCAGTTCATTACCGCAAAGCCGCAAAGTTCGCAAAGAAATCAAAGAGTTAATAAACAGCCTGTGATCACCTTTTGGGTAAGAAGGTTTTCTGTATCAATTGTATTGATTTTCTTCGCGTTCTTGGCGTCTTTGCGGTTCAAATGCCGTTTTTAGGTTTATTCGAGTTTAAATGCGGTACAAGTAAATGTTTTGCCATGCGACCTTTTAACTTTTCGTTCATATAATTAAGGTCCGGTATTTGCGATGGATTAGAAAATGATAAGTTTAATATAATGATATCAGAACTGTGTTTGGTGTTTATTTTGCATAATATTGTGTGCGATGAAGCGCTAGGGTCAGCGTTGTTACGCACAGATTTGATGTATGGTGTGTAACTACTTGGAATATGTAGTTTCTGGTTGGTCGCTTTGGATTGTAATAATATTCGAATGGCACTGGTGCACGTGCTCTGTTTCGTTAAATAACTATTAAATGCTGTTTTTTGCCGAAACAGTATTGAAGATTTAAAATTCCATTTGAAGTTTATCGAGTGTGATATCTCTAATTTAGGAGTCAAGAATGAAGAAAAAGCTGGGGTGGGGATCTGCTGGTAAGTTGTTTTTGTTTCTGGCTTTGTCGTTCGTCAATCTTTGCGTGACTGCTGGGAATGCAAGTGCCGCGCTGGATTGTAATGGCTGTCATGGTACTTCGAGCCCAACCGATTATCGGCCGGTTGATGCCGGATATCGAAATATTACAACAGGTGGCATCCAGGGTAACCATCGGACGCATATGGCTTTGACGTCCAATCAGTCAAGCTGTACGCCTTGTCACAATAGTGCCGGATTTACCAGCAGCCACCGTGACGGCAAGATCAGCTTCCAGGCAAACATCAACGGGTCGCCGCTTGCCGCTACTTACGGTAAAGGCGTATTCGTCAATCAGACATCGAACCCGGTGATGACTAATGCAAACTGTTCGAATGCCAACTGTCACTTCGAATCTATTACCCCCACATGGGGTTCGTCAGCGGCTTCGACAAACTGTGATACCTGCCATGCGGCACAGCCGTCTACCCTGAGTCATCCAAAGCACGTGACCGCTTTTGGCGGAACAGCTTCCTGTATAAAATGCCATCCGAATCGGACCACCTTCGAGCATGCGACCAGCGCCGGTAATGCCGGCCGCAATATAGCCGTGACGATCGGCAGCTATGCCGGCTCCAACTATAATTACCTCCCCAGTCAGTCGGCCACCCGGACAGCCGGTAGCTGTTCCGCCCTTTATTGCCACAGCTCCGGTCAGTCGGCAACCGGTGGAGCACTTACCGGTGGTGATTATGTGACCGCAACCTGGGATAGTGCTGCGAGCGGCGCCTGCGGCACCTGTCATAAAAACACTGCGGCGACCATCGCCAGCGGCAGCCACAACAAACACCTTAATGCAGCCGGTTCGGCCGGATGCGTAGACTGTCACGTCGGCGTAACAGGCGACGGCGTATCCTACAACTCGACCCGTCACGTCGATACCTTCATCAACGTCACCGGCGCATACAGCCAGGGCAAGGCAAGCACCCCCGGCAACGGCTACGGCACCTGTTCGGCCGCCGCCTGTCACGACAACGGTACCGGCACCAAAGTGATAACCCCGACCTGGGGCAACACGGCAGCCGCCTGTACAGCCTGTCATGCATTGCAGCCCGCAACCGGCAGCCACACCAAACATCTCAGCACCACACAGTACACCAAGGCAAATTGCGCCTCCTGTCATGCCAGCGCAGTGGAAGGCTCCAATGGCGGCACAGGGCACCTTGACGGAAACATAGACGCAATCAATGGCTATCCCGCCAACAAGACCAAGGGGAGCGCCTACGCAACATGTAATGCCGCATACTGCCACAGCCCCGGCCAGTCGGTCACCGGCGGCGCCCTGACGACCGAGTATGCCACCATCACCTGGGGCGGCACCGCAGCCTGCGGCAGCTGTCACAACGCCACCAAGGCGACCATCGCCAGCGGCAGCCACAACAAACACCTTAATGCAGCCGGTTCGGCCGGATGCGTAGACTGTCACGTCGGCGTAACAGGCGACGGCGTATCCTACAACTCGACCCGTCACGTCGATACCTTCATCAACGTCACCGGCGCATACAGCCAGGGCAAGGCAAGCACCCCCGGCAACGGCTACGGCACCTGTTCGGCCGCCGCCTGTCATGACAACGGTACCGGCACCAAAGTGATAACCCCGACCTGGGGCAACACGGCAGCCGCCTGTACAGCCTGTCATGCATTGCAGCCCGCAACCGGCAGCCACACCAAACATCTCAGCACCACACAGTACACCAAGGCAAATTGCGCCTCCTGTCATGCCAGCGCAGTGGAAGGCTCCAATGGCGGCACAGGGCACCTTGACGGAAACATAGACGCAACCAACGGCTATCCCGCAAACAAGACCAAGGGGAGCGCCTATGCAACATGTAATGCCGCATACTGCCACAGCCCCGGCCAGTCGGTCACCGGCGGCGCCCTGACGATCGAGTATGCCACCATCACCTGGGGCGGCACCGCAGCCTGCGGCAGCTGTCACAATGCCACCAAGGCGACCATCGCCAGCGGCAGCCACAACAAACACCTTAATGCAGCCGGTTCGGCCGGATGCGTAGACTGTCACGTCGGCGTAACAGGCGACGGCGTATCCTACAACTCGACCCGTCACGTCGATACCTTCATCAACGTCACCGGCGCATACAGCCAGGGCAAGGCAAGCACCCCCGGCAACGGCTACGGCACCTGTTCGGCCGCCGCCTGTCACGACAACGGTACCGGCACCAAAGTGATAACCCCGACCTGGGGCAACACGGCAGCCGCCTGTACAGCCTGTCATGCATTGCAGCCCGCAACCGGCAGCCACACCAAACATCTCAGCACCACACAGTACACCAAGGCAAATTGCGCCTCCTGTCATGCCAGCGCAGTGGAAGGCTCCAATGGCGGCACAGGGCACCTTGACGGAAACATAGACGCAATCAATGGCTATCCCGCCAACAAGACCAAGGGGAGCGCCTATGCAACATGTAATGCCGCATACTGCCACAGCCCCGGCCAGTCGGCCACCGGCGGCGCCCTGACGACCGAGTACGCCACCGTCACCTGGGGCGATACAGTTGGCTGCGGCAGCTGTCACAACGCCACTTCTGCAACATTGAACAGCGGCACCCATGCCAAGCATCTTGCCGTCGATGCTAATTGCGCCAACTGTCATGCCGGCGCTGTGGGCAATGGTGTCTCATACAACTCCACCAATCATGTCAACTCTCTTATTGAGGTTTCGGCTGGTGCATACAACGGAGCCGGCACTCCCGGCAACGGCTACGGTTCCTGTTCAACTACACCTTGTCACTTCTCCAGCACGGGCAGCGTAACATGGGGTGCTGATACGGTTACGACTTCCTGCGAGAAGTGTCACGGCTCTGCGAATACTGCCCAGCCTGCTGCAGGCGGCACATTCAAGTCCACGGCAGGTGCTACCGCCAACACCGATGTCAAGGTCGGTGCCCACGTCGCCCACCTTGGCTCCAATACGACTGCAGGTCACCAGATTACGGTGAACCTCTCCTGCGCCGACTGTCATAAATCTGTGAGCAGCTTCAATGATGCTAATCACATCCACGCCGGCCAGAGTGTCGGGGAGGCTGGTATGGCCTGGAGTGCACTCGCTGCTACTGGTGGCGTAACGCCCAGCTACGACCCGGTCACCGGCAACTGTACCAACTACTGCCACGGTGCAACACTTGCCGATGGCACAACAGCGACCAAGCAGACAGCCAAATGGAACCAGCCGCTTCTTTCAGGGGCTCCTGCACTGACCAACTGCGGTGTCTGTCACGGTAACCCACCGGCAACAAGCGGCCATATCTCAAATCCGGTCGGTCCGGTTTATGTAGCGCAAAACTCCTGTAACGGCTGTCACAGCGATGTAAATACCGATGGTATGACCATTGCTGACAAAACAATGCATGCGAACGGTGTTGTTGACGGCGGCAGCTGTAATGCTTGTCACGGTTACCCGCCGGTCAAGGATATGGCAGGTCTCGGTATACAAAACAGCTACACCACTGCCCGCCTCCAGAACTACTCCGGTGGTGGCGGAGCACACAATGTTCCCGGTCATATCGCTCTCATGGCGAAGGCAACCGACTCCTGGTCGCCATGCTTGATCTGCCATCCATCTGCCAGCCATAACCAGGGTAGCGGCGTCTTTGTTCCGGGTAATGTTCAGGTTTCGGTTGATTCTAAATTCAAGTTTGACTCGAAGCTGCCGATTACGTATACTGGCAACCAAACTGGGTCCCCTCTCTCTACCGGTTCATGTTCAAACGTAAGCTGTCACTTCAAAGCATCGCCTAAGTGGAGTACAGAAAGATAAAATCTGAGTCATGGGAGGGGGTAGTTCCCACCCCTCCCTATTGAGGATGCCAGTATGAGAATACAATCGTCTTTAGTTATAGGTAAGGAGTCAAGTATGAAGACATTTTACAGCGCAGGATATTTCAGAAAACCGGCTTTATTCTTGCTGTTGTCCTTGATGACTATATTCGTCTTTGCAGCTTCGGCGTTTGCGTTAACCGGCAACAAGATTGATCAGTGTTATGATTGTCACGGCAGTCCGGGCGATAACCGGCCATTGGACGCCGTATACAGGGATATGACAAGTGGCGCGTTCCCCGGTAACCATCGGACGCATATGGCTTCGACGGCTACTGCTTCATCGTGTGTCCCCTGTCATAACAACAGTGGATTTACGATCGACCACCGTAACGGAAAGATCCAGTTCGCGGCGAATGTCAACACATCGCCTGCAACCGGTAAGTACATGAAGTACGGCTTCCAGGCTTTCACCTCCAGTCAGGTTTCCAGCCCTACCCTCGGCACATGTGCCACCGTCAACTGTCACTTCGAATCTATTACCCCCACATGGGGTTCGTCAGCGGCTTCGACAAACTGTGATACCTGCCATGCGGCACAGCCGTCTACCCTGAGCCATCCAAAGCACGTGACCGCTTTTGGCGGAACAGCTTCCTGTATAAAATGCCATCCGAATCGGACCACCTTCGAGCATGCGACCAGCGCCGGTAATGCCGGCCGCAATATAGCCGTGACGATCGGCAGCTATGCCGGCTCCAACTATAATTACCTCCCCAGTCAGTCGGCCACCCGGACAGCCGGTAGCTGTTCCGCCCTTTATTGCCACAGCTCCGGTCAGTCGGCAACCGGTGGAGCACTTACCGGTGGTGATTATGTGACCGCAACCTGGGATAGTGCTGCGAGCGGCGCCTGCGGCACCTGTCATAAAAACACTGCGGCGACCATCGCCAGCGGCAGCCACAACAAACACCTTAATGCAGCCGGTTCGGCCGGATGCGTAGACTGTCACGTCGGCGTAACAGGCGACGGCGTATCCTACAACTCGACCCGTCACGTCGATACCTTCATCAACGTCACCGGCGCATACAGCCAGGGCAAGGCAAGCACCCCCGGCAACGGCTACGGCACCTGTTCGGCCGCCGCCTGTCACGACAACGGTACCGGCACCAAAGTGATAACCCCGACCTGGGGCAACACGGCAGCCGCCTGTACAGCCTGTCATGCATTGCAGCCCGCAACCGGCAGCCACACCAAACATCTCAGCACCACACAGTACACCAAGGCAAATTGCGCCTCCTGTCATGCCAGCGCAGTGGAAGGCTCCAATGGCGGCACAGGGCACCTTGACGGAAACATAGACGCAATCAATGGCTATCCCGCCAACAAGACCAAGGGGAGCGCCTACGCAACATGTAATGCCGCATACTGCCACAGCCCCGGCCAGTCGGTCACCGGCGGCGCCCTGACGACCGAGTATGCCACCATCACCTGGGGCGGCACCGCAGCCTGCGGCAGCTGTCACAACGCCACCAAGGCGACCATCGCCAGCGGCAGCCACAACAAACACCTTAATGCAGCCGGTTCGGCCGGATGCGTAGACTGTCACGTCGGCGTAACAGGCGACGGCGTATCCTACAACTCGACCCGTCACGTCGATACCTTCATCAACGTCACCGGCGCATACAGCCAGGGCAAGGCAAGCACCCCCGGCAACGGCTACGGCACCTGTTCGGCCGCCGCCTGTCATGACAACGGTACCGGCACCAAAGTGATAACCCCGACCTGGGGCAACACGGCAGCCGCCTGTACAGCCTGTCATGCATTGCAGCCCGCAACCGGCAGCCACACCAAACATCTCAGCACCACACAGTACACCAAGGCAAATTGCGCCTCCTGTCATGCCAGCGCAGTGGAAGGCTCCAATGGCGGCACAGGGCACCTTGACGGAAACATAGACGCAACCAACGGCTATCCCGCAAACAAGACCAAGGGGAGCGCCTATGCAACATGTAATGCCGCATACTGCCACAGCCCCGGCCAGTCGGTCACCGGCGGCGCCCTGACGACCGAGTATGCCACCATCACCTGGGGCGGCACCGCAGCCTGCGGCAGCTGTCACAATGCCACCAAGGCGACCATCGCCAGCGGCAGCCACAACAAACACCTTAATGCAGCCGGTTCGGCCGGATGCGTAGACTGTCACGTCGGCGTAACAGGCGACGGCGTATCCTACAACTCGACCCGTCACGTCGATACCTTCATCAACGTCACCGGCGCATACAGCCAGGGCAAGGCAAGCACCCCCGGCAACGGCTACGGCACCTGTTCGGCCGCCGCCTGTCACGACAACGGTACCGGCACCAAAGTGATAACCCCGACCTGGGGCAACACGGCAGCCGCCTGTACAGCCTGTCATGCATTGCAGCCCGCAACCGGCAGCCACACCAAACATCTCAGCACCACACAGTACACCAAGGCAAATTGCGCCTCCTGTCATGCCAGCGCAGTGGAAGGCTCCAATGGCGGCACAGGGCACCTTGACGGAAACATAGACGCAATCAATGGCTATCCCGCCAACAAGACCAAGGGGAGCGCCTACGCAACATGTAATGCCGCATACTGCCACAGCCCCGGCCAGTCGGTCACCGGCGGCGCCCTGACGACCGAGTATGCCACCATCACCTGGGGCGGCACCGCAGCCTGCGGCAGCTGTCACAACGCCACCAAGGCGACCATCGCCAGCGGCAGCCACAACAAACACCTTAACGCAGCCGGTTCGGCCGGTTGCGTAGACTGTCACGTCGGCGTAACAGGCGATGGCGTATCTTACAACTCGACCCGTCACGTCGATACCTTCATCAACGTCACCGGCGCATACAGCCAGGGCAAGGCAAGCACCCCCGGCAACGGCTACGGCACCTGTTCGGCCGCCGCCTGTCATGACAACGGTACCGGCACCAAGGCGGTAACCCCGACCTGGGGCGACACGGCAGCCGCCTGTACCGCCTGTCATATACTTCAGCCCGCAACCGGCAGTCACACCAAGCACCTCACGGGTCTTGCGGGTAAATTCTTTGCAAACGCTGTCTGCGCTGATTGCCATAACGGCGCAGTCCAGGGTACATCAGTCAACGCAAACCATCTTGATAGCAACATCGATGTCTACAAGACAACAGCCGGCGACCTCGGCTATTCCGCAAATAAGCTCAAGGGGAGCCCCTACGCATCCTGTACCACAACCTACTGCCATTCAAACGGTAGGGGGGGGTATCAGTCGCAACTCTGGGGTGCTACCAATCTCAACTGTTCATCATGTCACCCGAATCTTACCGGCGCCCATGGCAAGCATGTGAAGGACCTTCTCACTACAGTGACCTTCTACGCCTATACGTCAAACAAATCGGCAGGCGACGACACATTGGCCGGATGGGGATATAAGTTCGGTTGCGCCAACTGCCATCCTACGGCTGCTACAAGTCATCTGAACGGTTCCATTGATGTCCAGGTTAATAACGTAGCCGGTGTAGGCACACTGAGATCCAAGAACCCAGTGGGTGCTGCGGTGAATGTGGTTGTCACAGGATCGAATGTTACCTGTACGGCAGTTTATTGCCATAGCGACGGTAAGGCCACCCCAACCGGCACCAGTCCTAACTGGTATGCGACCTTCCCGGCCGGCAGTGACCGTTGCGCACAATGCCATGGCAACTCGCCGACAACCGGTGCCCATCAGGCCCATGTGGTTGGCATCCACCAGGATAACATCTTCAATGGCGCAAGCGGCAAACTGCTAGCTGGTACTACCAACTCAAGCCATGGCGATGCCACCCAGTCCACCACCATAAACTGTAATATCTGTCATAGCCTGACCGTCACATCGGCCCGCAATGATGAGAACCTGGCCTGTATCGGTTGTCACTCTGCAAAGACAAACAAGGCATCCATCGCTTATCTGGGTAACCATGTCAATGGCCAGGTCAATTTCAGCTTCGCAGCGGTAGCTGTAAAATCCAGGGCACAGGTCAGAGATGGCAGCTTCGACAGCTACTCAGGTGCATGGGGACGGAATGCCAATTCTTATAAGGCTGGCGCCACACCGTATGACGCCGCGAAGAAAGCCCTTGACAATACCATGTGGAGTGCTGGAAACTGCTCGAACATAGCTTGCCACAACGGCAAGACGGTTAACTGGAACGATACGACGGTTACTTGTGAAAGCTGTCACACCGGCCTGTAACTGCTAATTTAATCTGCCTGGTTCACCTCATGGGTGGACCGGGTTTCATTCAAATCGTTCCTGTTTGATACAATTCCATTACGAGGTGAAGTCACCATGGGAAAGAAGATAGCAAAAAAAATTCGAGGCATGAATCTGGGCGCCAAGATTAGCCTGATAACGCTGGCGACCCTGCTGGTCTCTGTGTTCATGTATGAGGGATGGTATAAACCGTATTCAGTACACGCGGTTGCGAAGACCTACAACATAGACGATAGTACCGGTGTTACTATCGCGACAGGTGTTACGACTAATACGGTCAGTGGCACAAACCCTACATCAGCTACGCCAACGCCTGATGTGAATGAGATGAAAACGGTTGCGGCGACCACTACCTCAAACAGAACAACCGGCACTTACACGGCTGGGGCTACAATGCTTGAGTCGATCTACAACACTGCCTATGCAACTTCAACGACAGTGACCGGCACGTCTTATTTTGGAAGACTTAGAGATGGTTCTGGTGGATATACCGTTGGTTTCCAGCTGTTTTATGTTGCCGCAAACGGAACAAAGACAAACTTTACCGGTGCTCAGGCTACACAGGCACTTACTTCTGGCGCAAGCGCTGATTATACCGTAAGTCTTGCCGCTCAGTCTGCTACGGTGCCTGCTGGCTCCAAGCTTGGTATACGTATAATTTACGTTTCTGGTGCTTCAACTGACGCACGTGTATATTACGGCAGCACAGCTTCGTCAACCAGCACTCCTGGCGGGGTTGTAACTGTAGATGAGGTTGCTGCTGACGCCACTAAGCCAACAGTGACGGCCTTTACCGTGCCATCCACCTCAAGTTCACTGACTATTTCCGGGATTACCTTCACAGCATCCGACAATGTCGGTGTAACAGGTTACCTGATCAACGAGAGCGCAACCCCTCCTGCGGCCGCTTCCATTACTTCCAGTACCGCACCAACTTCCTACACAGCCGCCACAGAGGGTACAAAAACCCTGTACGCCTGGGTCAAGGACGCCGCCGGTAACGTTTCCAATGTCTATACCGGTCAGACGTGCACAATTACCCTGCCTGACACCACCAAGCCGACGGTTACGGCATTTACCGTGCCTGCCACTTCAAGCTCACTGACTATTTCCGGGATTACCTTCACCGCATCCGACAATGTGGGCGTAACCGGTTACCTGATAAACGAGAGCGCCACCCCCCCTGCGGCCGCTTCCATTACATCCGGTACCGCACCAACTTCCTATACCGCTGCCACAGAGGGTACAAAAACCCTGTACGCCTGGGTCAAGGATGCAGCGGGGAACGTTTCCAATGTCTACACCAGTCAGACCTGCACCATAACATTAGCTGATACGACCAAGCCAACTGTGACGACTTTTACCGTACCTGCCACCTCTAGCTCGCTGACTATTACCGGGATTACCTTCACCGCATCCGACAACGTGGGCGTAACCGGTTATCTGATCAACGAGAGCGCTACACCACCCGCAGCGGCGGCGATTACCCTCGGCACTGCACCAACTTCCTACACCGCTGCTTCAGCCGGGGCAAAAACCCTTTACGCCTGGGTCAAGGACGCCGCCGGGAACGTGTCAAACGCCTTCACCGGGCGGGCGTGTACCATTACCCTGGACACGACCAAACCGACGGTAACGGCCTTTACCGTGCCTGCCACCTCAAGCTCCCTGACTATTTCCGGGATTATCTTCACTGCATCCGACAATATCGGCGTAACCGGTTACCTGATCAACGAGAGCGCCACCCCCCCTGCGGCCGCGGCGATTACTCTCGGCACTGCGCCAACTTCATACACCGCAGGTTCAGCCGGGACAAAAACCCTGTACGCCTGGGTCAAGGATGCCAATGGGAATGTTTCCAATGCCTATGCTGGTCAGTCCTGTACAATTACTGTAGTCATAACCAGCCCGCTCATGCATAACGCCGCCAATGTCAACCCGACAAACACAAAAGGGTACGGTGCCGACTGGGGCTCGACCTTCACCTGCGCCACCTGCCACGCTGAGAACACCAGCAACGTAAAAATCGTCGCTACCACTGTTGCCACCCCGAATGGTAACCGAAACGTCGTGTTTACCCGGATGACCTCGACCTCCAACGCCCTGAACGGCGTGTTCGGTAACGACAATCGTACTTACGCCGGTAACGGTACAGGCGGCTCTTCCAACATCTGCGAGGTCTGTCACCGGAAGACAACGTTCCATCGCTACAGTGCCAACGCCCCGGACACGACCCACTACAACAACAAGCTTTGTCTTACATGCCATCCCCACGGGGCCGGCTTCAAGGGTAGTGGTCATACCGTGCCATATTATGCAACAAGCACCGGCCACACCGGCTGTGCCACCGGCATCGGTTGCCACACCAACAGCACTCCCGGAGGAACCTATCCAACTGCAGGCACACCGCCTGATTGTCAAGCCTGCCACACCAAGGGCGATCCCACAACTGCCGGCATCGGTTGTGGCAGCTGTCACGGTGCGGCCGGTGGTACGGGCGAGCCGAATGGCACTGTCCATCCTGATGCAGTGGGGAGTCACCCCAAGCATACTGCTCTTACCACTTGTACCAACTGTCATGATGTCGGCGGTGATGTCGGCGGCAATGCTGACCATGGCAGAGGAAACAGGGATACGAATCCAAAGACCGTTAATCTTGCCGCAGGCCTTGGGTGGAATGGCACCAACACTAACTGTACCACGGCCAGCTGCCATGCGAACCCATATAGTACAACTGGGTCCATAACATCTCCTGCCTGGGGCACGATCGCAGGTTGTTCTGCCTGTCATACCGGAACCGGCCTGTTCCAGGCAAACGGAGCTCCTAATACCGGTGGTCATGCAATCCATATGACAGCAGGCGCTGCATGTGGTGACTGTCACACCGGTGCTGTATCAGGTACAAGCGGTGGAGCAAATCATGCCAATGGCGTGGTCAATGTGGCGAACGGCTACAACGGTGGTTTGCCTGTCACCAAGCATGCCGCTGGTTCTGGATACTCTACCTGTACGGCAGCTACATGTCACGCCAACCCATACGCTTCCGGATCTATTACCACAAATGTGTGGAGCCCGACCAGCAGCGGATGCGGAGCTTGTCATAAAAATGATGCTACCAACGGCAACCTTGGTGCATTTGTTGCGTATTCGTCTCCCTCAACACAGCTTGGCCCCAAAACCGCCAGTCATGAGGAACACCTGAATTATAATCGTTACGTTTGCGCTGATTGTCATTCAGGCGCCGTGTCCGGATCGACCGGTGGTGCCGCCCATGGCAATAGCGTGGTTAATGTAATCCAGTATGCAAGCACTATAACCAAGCACCAATCTCCGTTTACGTATCTAGCAAACGGCTGTACTACGTCATGTCATGGTGCTGCAACATGGGGTGCCACGCTTGGGTGTATTAATTGCCATTCAGCTTCAATTACTCGTACAAAAGGGCGTGCAGGCAAGACATTGGCAGCTGTTACGACTGAATTCGGCCTGGCTTGGGGACACAAGAAGACCGGACGGGGCGCGGTAACCGACGCAGACTGTATCGTTTGCCACCTGGAGGGTAATTTTACCACTAAAAGAACGTCCAAATTCCACGCGAACGGCAACATCGACCTGCGTGACCCGGATGTCCAAGGGGAAACGCCAATTACCGATATATCCGGCGCGGCGTTTACCTTCCAGCGCTTCTCAACATCCTATGCCGCCGGTTCCAGAACTACTACTGTTAACAACACAATTGCCAACGTAATTTCCCAGAAATTCTGCATGAAATGCCATGACTCAGGTGGGGCAGCCAATACGACAGCTCGGACAACGGGTGGTACAAATGCCATGCCGTTTGGCGGCATCGCTTTGGGTACAAACTACACCGCGGCGAATAACGCAATTGGAACCCAAGGTACTATTGACGTCGCGACACAGCTTGCCACCACTAACGCGTCGTTCCACCCGGTACTCGGGCCGCGCAATGCCGGGTATCCGACTCCCAGCTTGATGAAAGCGCCATATAACAACTTCACCCGGACCGCCGGCACCAAGGCGAACAGTGTTGTGATCAACTGCTTCGACTGTCACAACACGCCGACACCAATGACGCTTCGTACCGTTTCCGCACACGGTAATGCGGTAACGCTGCGCGGCAATGCAACGGCAAGCGGCAGTTCGCCGAATGCGACAACTGGAGCCACGCTGTGTCTTGCCTGCCATGCGGTGCTGGCAAACAGCTATCATGGGGTTGGCTCTGCAATAGGGTCCAGTACCAACAGCGGGATGACCGCCACCATGAGCTACGGCTGCAACATGTGCCACGGCGCTTCATACAACACTGCAACGGTGCGTCCGGTACGCGCTCAGGATGTCCATGGCTACCCGAGCACGGTCAGTGGCGCGACGACCTATAAAAAGGCCTTTATCCGAGGCAATACTTCCGAGGGGTATATAACAGCTCATCAGCCAAAGAGCATTACAACTCCTGCGTATAGCGGTACTGCTTCCTGTACCGGCATGGGCGGTACTATCTGCGGCGGTTCCCGTACTAAAACGTACACCCCGGGGGGTGTCTATTAATCATCCAGAAACTGGTGACTTGAGTAATAATTGCTTTCCTGCATTGTTATAACAACATGCCCCCCTTGGACTAAAGGGGGGCATTTTTTTGAATCACAATGGAGATATCTTCAGCATGAAACCAAATATTGCCTATAGCCTCGCCCACGCTCTGCTTCTTTGCGTACTTGCAGTCACAATTGGATGCGATAGCTATCATACGGGTACTAACCTAGAGACTGCTTTCAGGTACACGACCGCCGTCTCGGAGCGGGCCGGCATCCTCGAGATATTAGAACCGGCACTGCTTGACTCGGCATCGGCAGCAGAGAGTGACGGATTGACGTCGTACTTTAATGAGACGGGGACTGGTGCTGCTTCCGTCGTCAAAACAGGACCATCATCTTTCCGGGTGCTTCACAAGCACAAGGTCAGTGGCGAATACGCCGGGGTCGAGTCTGTTACCTTAAGCCCGGACGGCCGCCGGTTAGCCTTTGTCATTCCTGAAAACGGCAAGTTCCGTATGGTCATCGATGGCAGAATGGGGAGGCCATTCGAGCAGATCGGGTCACCGGTCTTCACGCCGGATTCGCGTCATCTTGCCTATAAAGTGAAATCAGGTGCACTCTGGCGGCTGATTGTCGACGAGAAGCTGGCGGATGAGCGTTTTCTTGTCTATGGAGAACCTCGCATGAGCAAGGGACTGTCCAGGATCATCATTATGGAAAAGGCATCGGAACAGAGTCCGTACGCCATCGTTGCCTATACGTCAGACCTGAAACGGACGGTGATCAAGGAGATTCCGGCCCAGGACGTCTATTTTGATCAGGACGTAATGACAGCTGCTGCAATAGTTGTAAAGGACAACAAAAAGCGGGTGGTTGTCTTCACCCTGAGGGAACCGGGTACGGTTCGTGAGGGTGCGGAATTTGATGAGATCACGCAACTGGTTTTTGATAAGACCGGCAGATCCCTAGCGTATGTAGGCCAAAAAGGTGCTGAGAAATATCTTGTTCTGGATGGTCAAATCGAGCCGTTGTCCGGTGCGAGTCTGGGAGAACACCCGGTAATCAGCCCGAACCAGAAAAGCCTTGGCACAGTGCTGGTGACCGATTTGGTGTATTATCATCAGGCGTTTATGCCACAGGCCTCCGACGAGAAGAAGTATGATGCGATAAACGAACTGACGTTCGCGCCGGATGGGCGCCGGCATGTGTATACGGCCGAAAAAAAAGGGCGTTGTTTCGTGGTAGTCAACGGCAAGGAAGGGCCTCCGTTTGACCGCGTCGTCTCGCCTCGATTCAGCCCTGACGGGCGGTTCTTGACCTATCGTGCTCGCCAGGACGGCAAACGATTTCTCGTGGTTGCGGATGCAGACGGCCGAATGATCAGGCGGCACCCGGCATTTGACATGGTGTTCGAGCAGGTTTACACAGCCGATGGGAAATCTGTGGCATATGGTGTGAAGGATGGAAACAAACTGGCATGGCGGGTGGAAAAGCTCGATTAGATGTAGCCTTTAAATTTGCATAAATATGGCCCGTCACTGAGGACATGGAGTCATACAAAGAACTCTCTTAATAATGGCGGTCGGAATAACACAGAGCGCTAATCTTCAGCCAGATTTTATTCCTTCCCTTGAATGTGAAAACAGAAAGAAATGCCCGGATGTGACATCAAGGAGAATTGCCAATGCTGCACTGCAATGATTCAGTAAATTTCAAGGTATTGCTGGCAATCCTCATTGTGTCGGCATGTCTGCGGCTATGGGGGGCTTTTGACATTACCGGCTATACGGGTGATGAGTCGTTTCATGTGCCGTCCGCCATCAGCTTGGGACAGTATGGCACTCCCCTTTCATCCAACTGGACGCATCCTCCAGCCGGGGCGCTGATTCTGCTCGGGACGATTACACTCTTTGGCGATAACCCGGTGGGCTGGAGGATTGGCGGCATTGTCTTTGGTACCGTATCAGTGGGACTACTGTATCTGGTTGCTTTCCGGTTGTACCGCAATGAAATGGCTGCGCTGCTGGCGGCGACGCTGTTGGCGATGGATCCGTTTCATATCTATTTTTCCCGGACGACCTTTATGGAAATCCCGGTGCTCTGCTTCTTTCTCATGTTTCTCTATTTCATGCTGGAGTACGCAGAAGATGGGAGCAGGTGGTCGCTCCCATTGGCCGGGGTTGCGCTGGGGCTGACGGCGGCGACGAAGAGTTATTTTGTCTGCAGCATGCTGTTGGTGATTGGCTATGCCTGGTGGAAAAAGTGGCAGCAAAAGGACGGCCAAGCCACCCATGTTTTAGATTTTCTCTGCTATTTGCTCTGTCTGCCCGTTGCCATCTATCTTCTTTCCTATTACCACTGGTTCGGCAGGGGATTCACTCTGCAGGAGTTTTTCCAGATGCGGGGGGATGCGCTGTGGACGTTACGCAATATCACCATTGATTCGTTCGAAAACAAATGGTTCCTGGAGGTGGGGGGGCAGCCGTGGGAGTGGTTCGTAAAGCCGATAGTGTTTGGTTATCAGTTTGAAACCAACCGCTATCTGCTGGAGATCAATAATTTCCCCATACGGCTGTTTTCGTTGTTCTCGCTGATTGCGCTCACTGTCCACGGCTGGCGGAGGCGACTAGCTCCACTCCTTGTGCCGCCGATATTGTTCGCGAGCGTCTACCTGCTCTTCCTCCTGTTGAATCGCCCCATGTCGAGCAGCTCTGCGCTGGTCGTGCTCCCTTTTGCATATCTTGCCCTGGCCCGGGCGGTTGTGTTGCTGGAGGAACAGTATTGCAGGGCGTGCAGATTGAGTCTCATCGCTCTCGTATTGATTGTGTTCTGGGAGGCTTACCTCTATCCCCTGGCGACGGGAAGAGTTGTTTCCGACTTTTTATATTCACCGATACTCTCTAGTACAAAAATAATGCGGATGCAGTGATGAGCCCACGAATTTACACGATTGGCTGTATGATAGTGCTGTTAGCCGGTATTCTTGTTCTTACTTTGGGATATGGTCCCTTAACTCGGGTGTTTGTTTCGCCGCCACGCTGTGAGGTTGCGGGTTCCTCTGCGGATATCTTTCGGTTTTGGAAGTCCATTGGGGTAAAAGGACGGGTTGCAGTTGTGTTTACCCGCCGGCTGAATGGTGAGGTGGTAGGCAAAGAAGTAGAATCATCGGTCAAGTATGTTGAGGCTGCCCTGCAGCAAGGAATGGTGCGGACAGTGTACCATGTCGTGCCTGATGGGGCATGGAGCGAGGTATCGGAGAAACTCTCGCGGATGCCGGGGGTAAGGCCAATTGAGTCGGGCTTTGCCATCCTGTTCGGCGCCGGGAGGGTGCATGTGCTCCCCTTGTCACACTTCACGCCGATCCAGGAAAAGGCGCTCGTGGTGGTTGCACCAGCTGAATGGACGATAGATGAATATGGAGTGATTGTCAATTTGATAAAACAGCAGCGGGTTCCAGCGGATCTGCTGGCGGTGCTGCGGGGCTCTGATGCCGAGGTGGCCAGATTGTGTGAGGCGCTGGCAGTATCCCGATAGTGAACGTTCCCAATGTCTCGACGTTTTTCTGATAGGGGAACGGGGCCGTTATGATCGTTTTTTATCATTACCGGCCAGAATTCCGACCGCGCCACTGAAGAGCCGCCTGAACTCACCAAACGAGCGCAGTTTCTTGAATCGATCCCAGATGATCCGCGGTCTGAAGAAAAACCTCCTATAGGCTGTGACAGCGTATTCCGAGGCTTCTGCACGCGTAACGCCGGTATCGATGAACTCGATCAACTCATCCTTTGATTCGTCCAGGGTATACTCCGCCCAGTAATCGCCGAAACCGCGCTTCCAGTAATATTCATATATTTCGGTTTCAGGTTGCGGTAGAAGGATGGAGAAGAGCGCATAATCAAGCGGAAGCTTGAGGGCAAAATTAATGGTATCCTCAATGGTCTCGCGGTTTTCACCGGGAAAGCCGAACAGGAAGAAACCAAGCGCCTTGATGCCGCTTTGGTGGGTGTACTGCACTTTCTCCATGACAAGTTCCGGCGTTATGCCCTTGTTCATCCGTTTGAGAATTTCCGGGTTGCTCGATTCTATGCCATACATGATGGTGTGGCATCCAGCGGCCTTCAGGCTGTCGATCATATCCCTGGTAATGACATCCACCCGGCTTCTTACGGTGAACCCGACCTTTAGCTTCCTGCGGTGAATCTCTTCGCAGATGGCAATGACCCGCTTACGGTCCGCGGTAAAGGTGGAGTCATAGATATCAAAGTCCCGAATGCCGAATTGCTTGAGGTTCATTTCGATTTCATCAACAACGTTCTGGACTGACCTGGTGCGGTACTTCTGGTGATTATGGTTGCAGAAAGCGCAGTTGAAGGGGCAGCCGCGGGACGACACAAAGGCGGTGAAATTCTTCCTGCGGGTGAGTATGTTCTCGTAGAGTTCATTTCTTATCAGATGCCGGGCGGGGAACGGTACAGTATCCAGGTCTTCGACGAACTGCAGCGTGCGGTCAATGATGACCTCCCCATCTTTTCTGTATCCCAGCGACTTGATTCCTTCATACGGCCGCTTTTCACGAAAAGCCCGGATGAACTCGGGGAGTGGAAGCTCTGCTTCCCCGATGATGCAGAAGTCGATTTCATTGTGCGACATGGTTTCGAACGGATATATCCTGACGTGCTCCCCGCCGACCATAACAGGGATACCAGTATCCTGCTTCAGTTTTCTTATCCATTCCAGGGTCGCGTGAAAACTCAACGTGGTAATCGTGAAGCCAAGCAAGTCAGGTGAAAACCGCCTGATACGCTCGAGTGCCGCTTCATGGCTGAGCCTTTCGGCCTCCATGTCGATGAGATCGACTTCAACCCCTTCTTTCTCCATGATTGCGGCGACAACCAGCAGGCTGACGGGCGGAATAAAGCCTAAGCGTTCATCCCTGAAGGCTACCGGCTTGTAGTGGGGGTTGATCCTGTTGGGTGTAAATATGAGGCTGACTTTCATTGGTGCTCCACTGGCGACTCAGTTCAAAATCTGTATTGATTGGCAAACATACTACATGCGCCTGCGCAGGTCAAAGAGTAGATTCAACTCAGTCTGGCAGTTGAGGTAGCAGTCGTGGCATTGTGAGGTGATTTCTCTCTGCCGCTGGTAGTCTGGAGAATGCCACAATTCTCCAAGGGTTATGCTCCTGATGTTTCCGGTTGTCTTTCCCCAGTTGATCCAGGGTACGCAGGGAAATACGTTCCCATAACAGTCAACCGCCAGGGAGTTGTATCCGGCACTGCATCTGACAGGCGAGGGATGTCCGGCAAACGAGTCGCGGAACAGCCGCAGGTGTGCCGGCGAGTTCTCGATTGCAACGCTGAAGAGCTGTTTTCCCTGCAAATATTCAACGAGTCTGTCAACTTTGGCAAGCAGTTCAGGTTCAGTCCCGGTCTCCTGCGGTATTGCGGCAAACGGCTGCCGGGGAATGAGTTCGATGCAGTCGGTGCCGAGTGTGCGGGCAAGGGCAAGCATCTGCGGCACCTCGTCGATGTTGGTCTCGTCGATGACCGCAACGGTTTTTATCCTGACATGGCTGCCGTGTTTCTGTTTGAGGTTAACGAGTCTTTTAACTGCGCGCACCGCTCTGTCAAATGATCCTTGAGTACGTCTGATCCGGTCGTGGGTGGCTGCGACCGCGCCATCAAGTGATACGTTGACCGAATCCACGCCGATGTCGATGATTCTCTGCGCCTGATCATCACCCAGCAGCCAACCGTTGGTGTTCAGGTGGGCGATCATGCCGAGCCTCCTGGTTTCAGTCAGAAGGTCGAAGATGTCGTCCCGCAGCAGAGGCTCCCCTCCCGTAAAGCCGATCCCCGGCACCCCCAGTTCGGCAAACTCATTGATGATCCCCAAAAAACGGGCGGTATCGAATTCGGTCATGCCGCTTCGGGCCTGCGCAGATGCTTGCAAAGGCATGTCGCACATGGCGCAGTGAAAGTTGCAGCGGTAGGTGACCATCAGCGTGCCGAGGGCCGGGCCGCACAGGGGGCGATGGAGCGCACCGGAAAGCTGCAACAGGAGATACTGGCGGCATCGCTTGAGCAGCCAGCCCGGGCCGCTCTCGCGGAGCTTGCGCAGGATCAGATCGCTATAGACCTTTCTGATCATCGATTTTTTCCTTTCAGCTGAAGCAGATTCGCCAGGATGGTCTGATATGCCTCGCAGGGGGTCCAGCAGCCGGGGCAGGCGTCATCATGGACTTGCTTCCTCGTGTGCAAACGGATCGGGGAGCGCCAGATGCGGTAGAGGTCCATATCGTTCTCACTGAGCGACCCCAGCAGGGAGGCAAAACCGGAACAGGGGAAGACATTGCCTGTCGGGTCGATGAAGCATGAAGCGGCGGCTGCCTGGCAGGTGAGGGGCACCGTGCCGTCCTTGAGGTATATTCGTGCCAGTTGCTGATAACGCCGTTCGATAAAGGCAATCGGGCTGAATGGTTTGTGCCGACGCTGCGTGTTGATACGGACGAGCAGCCGGGATGCTTCGGCAGGTTCGGGTGTGCCATCAAACGTGTTGTTGCCGTAGTAGAGCCCGGACACATGGGCAAGGTTGATATGGAGGTCGTCAGCGGACAATGCTCCCAGCTCTTCACGGCAGGCGGCAAATGTCTTGTCGAATTCACCCAGGTTGGCCACCTGCAGGGTGTGCCCGAGAAAAACCGAAAAACGCCGGGATCGCCGTTCCCGTAACTGCCGGAAGGTGCCCAACGCCCGATCCCAGCAGCCGGGCAGGTTGCGGATGCGGTCATGAAGCTCGCGTGGACCATCAAGGCTCACTGAGACGATCAGGCGGGGGAGAGCGGTCTGTTTCAGTATGGCATCGACGGCTGCAACGATCTCTTCGGTCTGAAAACCGTTGGTGGGAAAATTGAGCAGGTACAGGTCGCGGCTCCTCTGGATGACCGTGAGGAAGATGTCGCTGATATCGGGGCGCTGGAACAGCTCGCCACCGGTCAGGTTGATCCAGGAGAAGCGGTTGGCCCGGGTGAAAAGGGCATCTATCTCTGCCAGCGTCAGTTCGTTCTCCGCAGGTTTTCTCCAGATATCGCACATTGTGCAGCGGGCCTGGCAGCGGTTTGTTACCGCGTAGGTCAGGCGGTAAGGACGGGGAAGTTCGCGCAGATTACTATGAGTTATTCGATACGCTAGTCGTGCAATCCGCTGCATGCTCATGCGTCTGATCCTCCCAGCTTTGTCAGACGAAAGGGGGCTTGCGGAGCGCAATAGGCACCCTCAATTGCCGCAAATGTGTCTTCGACAGTAAGTGCCAGCATACAGGCGCCACGCCCATCGGGATGCCGGCAGGTGTTGATCTTGGCGTTAAAGTTGGTGATGCAGGGACTGCAGTCGTACCCAGCGAAGAGCGCCAGACCATTCCTGCCCCATGGGCCGTACAGATGGGGTGAGTTGGGGCCGTACAGGCCGACCACCGGGGTGTTGACCGCAGATGCGAGATGGACGGCGGCCGTATCTGCCGATATCACCAGATCTGACACAGTTATAAGCGCAAAATAGTCGGTAAAAGACATTTGCCCCCCGAGATCGATGACCCGCTCAGGTTTTTTCAGCCTTTGCCAAGTTTCACGGGTCAGGAATGCTTCCTCCGGCAGGCCGGTCAGGATGACCCGTATGCCGCACTGTCCGGTCAGGAGGTCGGCAAGTGCAGCATACCGTTCCGGTGGCCAACGACGTTCCCGGAAGTTATCACTGGTGCCGATATGCATTATTACAACCGGTTCTTCAGGTGAAATACCGAGTTCGACCAGAAAGCGCCGCCCTGTATCGCGCAGCATTTTCAGGGGGCCAAGCTGAACTTCGGGTGAAAAGAGGGTGGCGACGCCGGCTCCCATGGCAAGAGCGTAGAACGAGCGGGTGATGTGGATATCGTTGTCATAGGCGATGGTGCGGGTGTAGAGGTGGTGGCGGTGCTGTCCACGGGTTTCAAAACCGATGGTTTGTCCAGCACTGATCTGATGAGTCAGCAGGGCGGAAAAACGGGCGAACTGCTCGAAGTCAACAATCAGGTCGTAGCGGTTGTGGCGAAGAAGCGTCGCTGCAAGTCGCCAGGTACGGAGGAAGAGATCGGGGCTGCGGGTGTCAAGAGTGACTATGTCGTCAACGGCGCCGGTCATGGCCAGGGCTTCACGATTGTTTTCAAGTGTCAGAAAGTCAATGGTCGCGCCCGGCCAAGTCGATCGAATTGCCTGAATTGTGGGGAGCAGCATGAACAGGTTGCCGATGCCCCAGAATTTTATCAGCAGGATCCGCCTGGCAGTAGAATTATTCAGGCTAAACGGTTCACGATGCCGGAACAGTGCGAGATTTCGAAAGCACCAGATCAGTGGAATTCCGATACAGGCGTCTATGATGCGGATCAGTTTCCAGTTCATGATGGCGGCTCACCAGCAGGGCCTTTTTGTTGTCTGACAACAAGCGGGATGACTCCTGCCGGACGGTTTGAGTAGAAGCGTTTTAAGTTCGGCTCAATTCCCACAAGAGCGAGGATTTGGCCGATGGTTGTCCCCAGGTAGCAGAGCAGTATGGCTGCCAGTGTGAGCGGTATTTCCCGTATTGATATACAGGCTTGTGCCGCCATAACAGCAGCGACTGCAAGGTTGATAAAAGCAAATATCATGGACGCTAACATACTTCCGGCGCTGCACATTTCGTACACGAAAAGGGCAAGAAACAGCCCCAGCCAGCCTAGAGGCAGGTACAGTGCCACGTTGAAGCGGTTGAACTGTCGCTTGCCGATGGCGACCGAACCATGGCCGTAAGTGATCCGCTGTAGCAAAAAGGGTATCCACAAGGAACGGTTGTGGTGATATACGATAACGTCCCGATGAAAATAGATCCGCTTTCCGGTTTCCCGGATACGGTCACATAGGTTGCGGTCTTCGCCGGTGAAAAGTGTTTCGTCAAAGCCTCCCAGAGTATCGAAGGCATGTCGGGACAGTATCAGGTTGCATGAGTGCAGACTGGAGCAATCTCGGCTCGCGGAGAGCTTTTTTGCGAAATGGAGCGGACCGGATACCAGGAATGTCTGCTGTGCATTCCCGACGACCCTCTGCAGCAGCGGTTCATCCGGTGGGGTGATATTGGGGCCACCAACGGCCCAGACGTCAGGGTGGTTGGCAAGGTATGCAACCCCGTTTTTCAGCCAGTTAACGTCGGGGTAGGCGTCGGAATCAATAAGGGCAAAATAGTCTGCACCGCTGAAATGGCGAATGGCGATGTTCCGTTTAGCAGCAATGGTGAGGTCGCCGGTGACAATGATGGAAATGTTGTCGTGTAGAAACTCCGGCGGGAGAGAAACGGGCTGGTCTGGCAGCAAAATGATGTGAAATTGGGGATAGTCGAGTGCTTGGCACTCTTTAAGGCATTGGAGCAGATATTCGTTCATTGAGACGAACGGTATGACAATAACGCAACTCCCGTTCATGCTAGCTCTTTCAACGTGTTGAGTGCCAGGCTGGGCCAGTATGAAGGTGTTGTCAGGATGTTGACCGTCCAGGCGCATTCAAAGGTGCAGTGACATTTTGTTTTACTTATTTCGTGTCGTGCATTTTGGGCACGCTGGCTATTCAAAAGTTTCAGGAAGTTCATTTCGTAGTCTCGCAGGTTTCCCAGCGGCATCCTCTCTGTTAACAGTTCGCACGGTGCTACGGTGCCGTCAGCAGTGATAGTCACGAAGAGAGAGCCTGCCTTGCATGGCGATATGAAGCGTGGATTGAGGCATGAGTCATGCAAAATGCGATGGGATATCCGCTTTTTTGCACGGTGTAAGGCACGGGTGAATTCTCCCGGTGCAGCAGAACCTGTTTCTTCCGTCAGCCGGGTCAGTTCTCGGTATGCAGACGCCAGTTTCTGTTTGTTCGCGATAGAGTTCTGAACACCTTCCTCGCGCAGCATGATCGGGGATACTGTGTTTATACCAGTCTGCTGCAGGCGGTGGTATATTTCGGTGATAGTGTCAGCGTTTTCCGGTGTGACAGTCAGTGCGATATCAGCATTGATACGCGGATCTTTGCATGCGGCGACAGCTCGGTATGATTCAATGGCATGGGCATAGAGCCCCGCTAATTGCCTTCCGGAATCATGTTTCTGCTCGATGTTATCGATTGAGATCGAAATCGTAAGGCTGCATGGGGTGTCAAGGCGTGAATAGCGTTTGAGAAGCGTTCTGATCGCATCGGTAAACCAGCCGTTGGTGGTAATGACAATTGAACGGACAGGTGTGTGCTGAATATAGCAAGAAACGATGTCGAACAGGTCGTCCCGGAGGAATGGCTCACCGCCGGTCAGGTTGACATTGTAGAGAGTTTTACCCAAGTTCCGGGCGAGTCGTACGATCTCGTCAAGCGCCAATTCATTCGCACGGTCTATTGGGGTACTGAAATCAATGAAGCAGTGTTTACACCGGGCATTGCATCTAGTCGTCACGAAGTGCACAACGCTGAATGGTTCGTGACGTTGTATGAATCGATTATGGAGCAATGCTGTAATGTGGGGACGCATGAAGGTATATGTAATTCCGATTGAGTCGAGTAAAAAAATGCCGTTAATTTGATTTAGATATAGTATCAAAACCGAAGTCTTGCGTACAAGATAATTATCAAAGGTGGAGTGTCTGAATAAAATGCACTCTTCCTTGCTTATCTTTTTACTATTGTGGTAGTCTTACAGCTCAGTAACCTTTGGATGGAGATTTATGAACGAATTTATTACCCCCCCCGAAGCCGAACCAGAAAACGAAGTGTTTCCTGTTGAACCCCGTTATCACCCGGTACATAAAATTCCCCGAAAAATTTACGATTTCTTTGCATCTGCCAAGCTGGCAATGGCTCTGCTGGTAATTATCCTGGCATGTTGCCTGACAGGGGTTACCATCCTGCGAGGGGCGCGGGCCTGGAGCCTGATCTTTAACACGCTCTGGTTCAATGCCCTGCTGGTACTGTTGGTGGTGAATGTGGCCTGCTGTTTTTTCGGCAGGATATGGCACAGGAAGCTGACGCTGATTACTTTTGGCATGATCCTGTTTCACCTCAGTTTTGTGGCGATACTTGGAGGAATCATTTACAACAGCCTGTTCTATTTCAGGGGAAATATCCGGCTGACCGAGGGGGAGGTCCTCCCGAGCGGTGATCCTCAGAGTTACGATCTGATTGACAAAGGGCGTTTTTTCTCCTTTGCGCGATTGAAGGGCGAGACATCGCTCGTCAAAATGCATGTCGGCTACAAGGTTGCCGGCGAGGACAAGCGGGCTGCATACGAAGTGGCGGTCGGCGAGGACGGTGACAGGAAGCAGGGTATCATTTACATTACCCATAAGTTGACCCACAAGGGATTCGATTACTTCAACGACAAGGAAGGATATTCGCTGCTGGTCACGCTTTCCAACAAGCAGGGGCAGGATCTGTACGGGGCTTATCTGCCGCTGCAGAGCATTCAGCAGAAGGATGACAGTTACTTGTATACAACCGGTTACAAAGAGGGGGGCTTGGTTAGGGTGGACGCTATTCGGTTTCCGGTTCCTCCTGAGAAGCCACGTTTTGCCCTGCAGGTTACGTATCAGCCGTCCAAGCTGAAGGAGCGTGGAGGGGATGCGGCGTTCCTGCTTTTTGCGATTGATGAGAAAGGGATGCTGAAATCCGACAAGCCAGTTGCCGAAGGAAAGGCCTCCATCGGGGAGCAGTTTGCCGCCGGCGAGTATATCCTGTCGGCCAAGGAGGTGCGTTACTGGGTTGGCATGCTGGTGCGCTACGAGCCGGGCAAGCCGATTGTGCTTGCAAGCCTCTGGGTGGGGCTGGCCGGGATGATCATCACGACGATAGGGCGGATGAGGAAAGGCAAGGCATATGGGAAGGCTTCCTGAACGCGAAAAAATTGACGGATACCAGGAGTTATGTTTAAATGATAAACTTTAGAGCGGACAAGCTGGAACTATGCAGAAGCAAGCAATAGCACGCAGATAAATTCGGATAGAATCTGATAATATCATGTGTTAGGCCAATAAATACTGGGTTGTAACCCGAAGAAGATTTATACAGCTTCATTCTTGTTAATGTTTTGTTAATACTGAAGTCATTAATCGCATTTTGGAGGTGAACAAATGAAGCCAGAACTCATGTTGTTTTGGACCGCAGTTTCGCTGTATGGCATTAGCACCTTCAGCTACATCTTCGGCATGATTGCAAAGCAGGACAAGCTCTTCACCATTGGCCTGTTCAGCGCTGTGGCAGGATTTGTGCCCCATGTTGCTGTGATTGCCCTGCGCTGGTCTGCGACCGGTATAACTCCTTTCATTGATATTTCCGAATCTCTCACGCTCGGGATATTCATGACGGTACTGCTGTTTCTGGTGTTCCAGTTCTCCACGAAAAAAGTTCGCCCCCTTGGCGTGTTGGTGATGCCCGTTGCCTTTGTGCTGTTGGGGTGGGCCGGAACGCTGATGAAAGAGGTTGCCGCAACCCTGGCGCCTGCTCTGCAGAGCGGCTGGATATGGGTGCATATTGTCGGGGCTTCGGCCGGTTTTGCGTCGGTGCTGATTGCAGCGGGGCTTGGACTTATGTATCTACTTAAGGAAAATAAATCCGGCGGCATCTATGATAAGCTACCGGATCTTGCAACACTTGATATGTTTTCGTACCGTTTTGTTGCCGGCGGGTTTATCCTCTATGGTCTGATGATGATATCGGGATGCTTCTGGTCCAACCAGGTCAAGGGGAGTTACTGGGGATGGGATCCGGTGGAGGTGTGGTCGCTGGTTTCCTGGCTTACCTACGGCATTTATCTGCACCTGCGGGTAACCTTCGGCTGGCGCGGCAGAAGGCTGGCATGGTATGCGCTGATTGCACTTATCGCCATGATCGTCAGCTACTGGGGGATACCGTTCACCGTGGAAACATTTCATAGTGGTTTCAGGATCGATCATAAGTGAATATAATTTAAAAACGTAACGTTAATGTAAACAAAAATGTTACGGGAGAAATTGCCGTGCGGAAAATAGTTGTTGTTGCCATTTTGTGCTTTTTATTATTTATGGCTGCATGTACTGAAAGAAATGTTGAGTCTGTAAAAAAGCCGAATGCGAAGAGTACTGAAATGACGGTGCATGGGGGAGAAGCTGCTAATTCAGAACCTGTCAGTCTTTCGGGTATTGTCAAAAATCAGTCCTTGCCTGCGTACCCAGCAATGACCGTCGGCAAGGCATTTGACAGTTACTCTCATCTCACGAAAAAGCAATGGAAAGAGACCCATGGAGCCAATGGTACAGTATACATTGATTTCTCCGGTTGGCTTGATGGCAAAACGCTTGGAGTTGAGGTCAAGTTTGTAATCGATCGGGAGGGGGTATTTTTTGTCGGCATGGCATCGAAGCTGGAGGCTATGACCGATGGCAGGGTCTTTGCCTATCCGCTGCCAGATGTGAAGGCGGTCTTGGATAGTATCTATGCCAACAAGGAGATAGTCCTTTAGATGAAACTCGCAATCATATTTCCTCCCCTCCCCTTCGGCTGGACCCCGGTGGCCCCGCCGATCCTGGAGTATCTGGCCGCGCTTACCCGCAGGGTCGATCCGTCTATCGAGATTGAACTGATCAGCGCCAGTGCCACACCAGACGCCTTTGACAAGTTGGAGTGCGACTTGGCGTCCATCAGTATTCTGACGCCGACGGCGGTGCCGGGGTACCATATTGCCGACGGTCTGCGGGCGCGGGGCATCAAGGTCGTGTTTGGCGGTATGCATGCTTCCGCCATGCCTGAGGAGGCCAAATCCCACGGGGATGCAGTGGTCATCGGTGAGGCGGAGTCGGCTTGGCCCGAGGTGCTGCGTGATTTTCGCGCCGGTCAGCTGAAACCTTTTTATCGTGGTGAACAACTACCTCTCAACGATCTACCCACGCCTCTCTACGGAAAGTTGGGAGGGGGACATCAGTTCCGCGTCATCAATACTTCGCGCGGTTGTCCATACAACTGTACATTCTGTTCAGTGAAGCCTTTCTTCGGGGCAAGTATCCGATTCCGTCCCATCGAGGATGTGGTGCGCGATGTATGCGCGATCCCCGAAAAGATGTATATCAACGGGGACGAGAATATCTGGTGGGAAGGCTTTGAGCAGCGGGCAATAGATCTGTTCACAGCACTCAAGGTGGCGAAAAAAAAGTGGATGGGCTTTGGCAGCCTGCGTCCGGTGCTGTCGCCGGCGGGGTCGCGGATGTTGAACGCGGCCCGTGAAAGCGGCATGCTGACCGTCTGGGTCGGCTGGGATGCCATATCTGACGAGTCGCTGACGGCGTATAAGGCCAACGGCAAGGTAGGCGTCGACCGCGAACGAGCAGTGCGCACGCTTAGGGATCATGGTATCGATGTGTCGCTGTTTTATATGCTTGGCAGCCGCGAGGATTCCCTGGACGATTTCAAGCGCTCCGTAGAGGTCGCCGACAGATTGGGAGTAAGTATGCATCCTTCGCTGGTAGTCCCCTATCCGGGGACGGAACTGCGCCAGCAGTATGAACCCTATCTGTATAAGGAGCTGGGTTGGGAGTACTATACCGGGGCGTACGCGTTGTTTGACCATCCGGATGCGGCCATGACCCCGGAAGCGCGGGAAGAGGCGTTTTACGAAAGTTCGCTGGAGCTGTTGAGTCTGCCGCGGGTGCTGCGGCACATGTTCAAGGTCCCCTTGTCGGGATTTCCCTATGCCCACATCCTTTCGCTCATGAACCAGCTTCCGGTCCGAAAAGGGATGAAGATAGCGTATGAGCAATGGAAAGCTTCCAAAAAGGCTGTGGGTGAAAAACAGATCATTGTGTAACCGACTGGGTTCTTCAAATACCTTGCTAAATTAAGTCAAAAGCCACCCTCCCCCATATCCTGCCGCAGATTGCCTACTACATCGACCAGCGTAAGGTTGATATCCGGGGACTAAAAAACGACATCAATCCTCGGATCTATTTCAGCTAATGCTTATATTTTGTGCAAATCTGCTTTTGTGCCTGCTTGTTGTGCACTTTTCCCGGAGTGGCGGCGTAGTTTGAGAATGCAATTGCCTTTAACTGGTCGATACTGTTATACTAAAATATCGTTTGTTCTTGGCAGGAAGTTTGCTTGTTTTTTTTATCCACCCCCGACAATCAAGACATTATTAAGGAGTTCTTATGTCTACCATTGATAGCGAAAGTCATCGTCTGACTGAAGACATTCTCGGCTTCATCGAGGCTGGCGTCGACGCCGAGCTGCCCGCCTTCAACGACTACTCTATGCGACTGTTTGCATTCCAATACGCTAACAACAAGCTCTTTCGGGAGTTCTGTGATGCGAAGAAGGTCCGGCCCGGCGACATCGACCGATGGGAGGATGTGCCCATGGTCTACAACGATGTCTTCAAGACACATCTCGTGTCGTCTTTCCCGCTGGAGGAGGCGGTGCTGTCCTGTCTCACCGGCGGTACTACCAGCATTACGCAGCGGGGCCGCATCTTCCGTGACGAGGACGGCAAGCGCCTCGTGTTTGCGGCGAACCGCGTTATGACCGGCTCCTACCTCTTCCCCGACTTCGAGGAAGGGAAGCGTTGCCGCATCCTGATCCTTGCCCCCAGCCCCGAACTCGCCCCCTCCATGGGCATGGCCATCGGCATGGACCAGACCCGCCAGGCCTTCGGCACGCCGGACAGCATGTTCCTGCTCGGAAAGACAGGCATTGACATCAAGAATCTCCTCAAGGCGTTGCGCGAGTCGGAAGCGAGCGGTGTACCGGTAGCGCTCATCGGCGCTACGTCGGCGTACGTATATTTCTTTCAGGCCTGCCGTCGCAAAAAGATAAAGTTTCACCTGCCGCCAGGCAGCCGCATATGTGACGGTGGTGGCTACCGGGGCCGATTCGGGGTCGTGACCCGCGAAGACTACTACGGGATGGTTCAGGAAATCCTGGCCATACCGGAGAGCCATTGCGTCAACGTGCTCGGCGAAGCAGAGACGGCGACCAACCTTTTTGACGATGCCCTCCGTCGTCATGTGAAGGGGTTGCCCCCCCGCAAGCGCACACGGCCGGTGCCGCCCTGGTCGCGTGTTCTGGCCATGAATATCGATGACTTGTCGCCGCTGCCTGACGGAGAGGTCGGTCTTCTCGCGCACTGGGACCTGGCCAACGTGCCGACGGTTCTGTCGGTGATCACCGACAACCTCGGCTATACCACCGACGGAGGAACCGGCTGCGAGATGGTGGGACGCGCCAAGATCGAGAACGGCAAGGTGTCGCCGCTGCCTGACGAAACACCCGGCAGCCCCATGGGGGACTCGGCAATCTTCCGCATGCTTGAGACCTATACGAACTTCTCCATCGACTTCAAGATGGCGTTGGCCAAGGACCCGAAAGTCGCTCCCAGCGTGCGCGAGGAGATCGAAGCCAGACCCGGTTCTGTTGCGTCGTGCCCGCAGGTCGTTGACGAGATTCTCGTAGCACAGGCCGATGATGAGGCTGCAAAGCTGCGGGATGACTCCTTGAAGACTTTCAAGGACCAGACCGAGCGGCCGCTGGATTGGTACAAATCAAAGTCGGATGAGCAGGTGCTGACAGATCACCCGGCCGGCCTCAAGTCTGAGCAGCAGGTTTCCGGCAAGGGGAAGAAGGTGAAGTGAATACCCCAATCCCTGCCGGCCCTGGGTTCATCCGTGGCGCAGGAACCGCCACGTAGAGGATGTTTCTCTCCGGATAATTGGCGGGCAATCCGAACATGGCAAAAACAAACATCGTAAAGGCAACGGAACACGGATCAAATCTGATTGAACGGATAAAGGCTGATTTTATCGGCTGAACCTCGGGTATTGTTTGCTCCGAAAAAATCCGCCCAATCCGCTCTTCCAGTGTTCCGTTGCCTTTGTTTTTTATGTCTGCATAATTCAAAACGGACAGAGCCGATTGTGGTTGATAAATACGGCTTTTTCTGCTAGTTATGAAGGCGTTTTCCGCTGGAATAATGAATGCTGAGGATAGTTTGTGAACCTGAAAAAAACCGCTATCGTCTTGAACGGCTTTATCCATGACTTTGCCACCGGCTACTGGCTTTCGGCCATGATATCGATCGTTTACCTCCATCATTTCCAATCACAGTACCCGGCGGTAGCCGATCTGCTCGGCCATATCGAACGTTTTTTCTTCTGGAGCTCTATCGGTGCAATGGTGTTGATCTTTGCCACTGGCGGCGCGCGAACGTTTACCTATGTGAACAATTTTTTCGGTGCGGATGTGGAAAAAACCAGGCGGAAGATGCTGGTGATCAAGCACGTCCTCCTGGTGGCGATAGCGGCTGCCGGTGGCTACATGGCTTATGTATTGACTTTTCATTGAATCTTACCACCGGCCTTCCCCGCGCAACCCCTTGATTTACTTGCCATGACAAAAAATCCCCGCTTTCCGAATCAGAAAACCAATAGTTTCTCATCCGGGGTTTCCGGATGGAAACTATATATTTTGCCGGACCGTTGGCCGCATTACGGCAGCGCCTTTGCGTTTCTGCGACTTTTCTGCATTGTGCGGCCAAATGGCTGTAACTCCTGATGGCTTTTAATAATTTTAAAGACAAAATGCTTTGTATTTAGTAAGATATTAAGCATTTCGCTGGCGGTCTGATTCTTGCTTGGTTAAGCCGAGTTTTTGAAGCTTCTTGAAGGAGCAATTGATGAACATTAAAAAGGTAGCTCTCATTACCCCCCCCTATCATTCCGGTGTCGTAGAGTCTGCCGGCACCTGGCTGAACGTCGGTTTTGTCTATATTGCCGGGGCGCTCAGGGCCGCAGGGTACGAGGTCGATTACTACGATGCCATGTCGCTCTGGCACAAATGGCCGGAAATCCAGCAGCGCATCGAGGCGTTCAATCCCGACGTGGTCGCAACTACCGCCTATACCGCCTCAATCGTCCATGCCATTGAGCTTACCCGCCTTGCGAAGAAGATTAATCCGCAGGTCGTCACTGTCCATGGCAACGTCCATGCCACCTTCTGCTACGAAGAAATGCTCACCGCTGAGCACGACACGATCGATTTTATCGTTCGCGGCGAAGGGGAGACGACCCTGCCGTCCCTGCTCGACTGCCTGAATGCCGGCGGTGATCCGGCCACAGTCCCGGGGTTGGCATTCTATCGGGATGGCGCCGTGGTGGCTACGCCCAAGGCTCCCTATATTCAGGACCTGGATGCACTTCCTGCTGCCTGGGATCTGGTCGAATGGCCGATTTACTCCTACAGGGCCAAGAACAACGCCCGGTTGGCCATTGTTTCATCTTCCCGGGGATGTCAGCAGAAATGCTCCTTCTGTTCCCAGCAGCTGTTCTGGGCCCAGACTTGGCGGGCGCGGAGCGCTGATAATTTTGTAGCCGAGCTGGAAATGCTGAACAAAACATACGGGGTTGAAGTGGCGATGCTTGCCGACGAGATTCCCACCTTTGACCGGGAGCGCTGGGTGCGTATTCTCGACCTGATGATAGAGCGCCAGGTGCCGGTCAAGCTCCTGATGGAGACCAGGGTTGATGATATTCTCCGTGATGCCGATATCATGGACAAGTATCGCCAAGGGGGCGTGGAGCATATCTATGTTGGTGTTGAAGCAGGCTCTCAGGAGACCCTTGACCTGTTCAAGAAGGACACCAAGGTGGAGCAGTCCAAGCAGGCCATCGACATCATCAACAATGCCGACATTGTTTCCGAAACTTCCTTTGTCCTCGGCATGCCGGAGGATACTCCGGAGTCGATCGCTGCCACTATTGAGCTTGCCAAACATTATAATCCGGATATGGCCTTCTTCCTTGCCATTGCGCCTTGGCCCTATGCAGAGCTTTATCCGCAGCTGGAAAAATATGTGGCAACAAAGGACTATCGGAAATACAATCTGGTCGAGCCGGTAATCAAGCCTATTCATATGACCGTCGAGGATCTGGAGCGGGAGCTGGGCAAGGCGGCGCAGAAGTTCTACATGCACAAGTTCCAGAACCTGGACAAGCTGACCCCGTGGAAACGCGAATTCATGCTGGCTGTCTTTGATATATTGATCAATAATTCTTATCTGGCCGGCCAAATGCGCGCCATGATGAAAGAAGGCAAGGAGATGCCTGCTGAAGTCAAGGCGCTGATTCAGAACGTTAAAGGGCACAAGGGCGGAATACCCCACGGGATTGCGCCCATTCCGTAATTGGTTGTCCTTTATATTCAGTGTAAAAGAAAAGGCCGTCGAACACGGCCTTTTCTTTTACATGGCAGTCAGCTACGAATATTTTTAAACACCCATCCTGTTGTGCCCTTTCCGTTCCATATGCTTTGAATATCGGTGCGAACTCGTAAAAATCAGCGGCTAAAATCATTGGAAAAGGAATCTGGCGTCAGCCTGATCGAGCCTTACCTCGGGCTTTAGCGGGACACCGGATTTGGCTGTGCCGTCTGCCATGCCGATGGCCATTATCAGAAGGTCCTGACTTCCAGGCATCAGGGTGCGGGGACCCCATTGCAGGAAAATTACCCGGTTGTCCTTGCTGTAGAGGGGGACTTTTTGTTCCTCGTTAACAAATTGTCCTTCCTTGTTGGAAAAATAGACGAGACCTGGTTTGATATCACCCATCCACTCTATGAAGTTTGCCAAACCTGAATATTTTGACTTTCCCCCCAAAATGAGCGGATTGCCAATGTCATACATGCCGGCATACGAGTGCTGAAGAGGGTTCAGGGCAGTTTCGTAGTAGTGGAGCCTGTCCTTTGTCCAGCCGACGTTCCCCGCGGATGTGCCGAATTCTCCGACCCAAGGTTCATCGCCATATACATAATAATAGTCGGTTGGGCTGCTGCCGACGTTGGCGATCTTGATCAACAGGGTGAAATAGGTTTCGCCGGCGCGGAAGATGGCATATCGGTCAATATGCAGGACCGTCTTGTCGAAGGGCAATTCATGGCTGCTTTTTAAAACAAGCTTGGAGTCACTGGCATGGAGTACCTTGCTGCCGAGGAATGTCCAGGTGGACGGATCATGCTTGTCGTCCGGCGACGAAGCGATAGTTTCGTTGGCATTGCACCAGAGGTGGTGCCATTCCTTGCCATCAAAGTGGGCCATGCCGGTTGCGCTCATGGTAAGTTCGATGTCGTCATGCTTTGAATAGGGCAGTCCGCCGCCGACAAAAAGCCCCTTCGGCACCATGTCCTGGCTGTCACGGAACCTGCTGAAGCAGGTCAATAACTGTTTCCCATCGGCAGAATAATTGAAAATATAGCCGTTGCCGTTTCTGTTGCTCCATCTGTAATTGAGATGGGGCGTATTCGCAGAGAGTTTCTTTTCACCACTGAAGAAATTGTAGAGGGGATCAAACTCTATCTTTGCCAGCAGCCGGTTTTCCTCGCCCAGCATGAGATCATTCTTGATGTCGTACAGCAGCCCTCGGTCGCAGCTGAGAAGATATATACCTTCAAAATCGGATGAAAAATCGAAATGGGTTGCAAAAAAAAGAAATAAAAATGGCAGTACGATGGCGGTTATAGTAATGGCAACAAGCCGTTTTCTCTTAGAGAATGATGCAATGTTAAAAAAAATTTTGCTCATGGTGAAGGGGTATTCCTTTTGACTGATGTGTGCACATTATGTGCAAAAAAAGTGTAAAAAATTATACAAGTAAGGGGAATTAATATTGCGACCCATTCCGCCGGCAGTCCTATCCAAAGGTGCTTACCGGCCCTCGGCTCTTTGCTTGAGAAAGAAAATTAGCGGCAGTGCAATTTTGCTTTTTCTGTGGTCCATTTAAAACGTGTGGTGAAAGGGCGGTTAGTTTTTTGCAATGTCGGGTAATTGACTGAATTCGCTTTTTGCAGGAGAACGAGATGGCATAAAGAAATGCCGCCGATGAACTGTTTGCGGGGGGGACAAAAGAGCCCTACCTTTTGCGTCTGACCGTTATGCTATGCAATTCGAATGTAATGTTTGTGACACAATTATGATATTGCGGTGGATTATTGGTGCAATAAGTGCTTTAATGAGAGGAGCGCGGCAGGTAATTTCAGTGGGTTCCCCCTTTTCCCATAGAGGATTGCCAGCTCTTTGTGGGCTTCCAGATTATCGGGGTCAAGCTTTATCGCTTCCTGATACTCGGCTATGGCATCCTTGTATTGCTTGCTCTTCTCGAAAACCTTCCCCAGCTTGAAGTGGAGCAGTGGATTGTCGCTTGAACAGTGAAAAACCTCTGTCCTGAAAGAACAAAGGAGCCGTTTCCGGCCCCTTTAAGGGTTATGAATCGTGACCTATTTTGATATTATGACGAACTCGTTCCGACGGTTTTTCGCCCAGGCAGCCTCGCCATGGCCCGGATCAGCCGGTTTCTCCTTGCCGTAGCTGATTACGGCAAGCCTTTGCGCCGGAACGCCCATGGTTACTAGATACTGCATGGCAGACTTGGCCCTCTTCTCCCCCAAGGCGAGGTTGTATTCATCCGAACCCAGCTCGTCGCAATGCCCTTCTATCTGGATCTTTACACCGGCCCTCTTTCCCATGATTTTCGCGTTATTCGTAAGCGTGTCACGGGCAATGGGTGTTAGTGCATATGAATCAAAATCGAAGAAAATCTTCTCCAGGGCAGCTTCTGGTCGTGCGTCAGCGTTGGCTGTATTTGTATTGGCGATATCTCCACCTGGCAGGCTCGTTATGGGTGCTTCCTTGATCGGTTGGTCCTTGATGCCGGTTTCATTCAGCACAGGCTTGACTGTCGATGTTTCCGCAGATTTAACCGGTTCAGCCGCTGGGACCACTTCATCCTTCTTTACCATCTCGTGCTTTGCACAGCCGCCGGCAAAGAGTGCCCCAATAGTCAAAAACAAAAGATATTTGTTGTATGATTTACGCATTTCTATGCTCCTCTCGTTCTCAAAGTTGTGTTTTAGGAGGGGATTTCCCTCTTGGTGATGTGCATGGAACCGGTAGCGCAATTGTGCGTGCAAGGATGCAAATACCGATGGCTATACACGGACAGAGATGTGCCTATCCTCGGGATCTGTCCAGCGGACGCAAACAGTGGGCAGGCGGATTTACAAACAGAATGGGAAATTTATACGGGGTTTACAGGAGGGGCGCGGGCAGTGTGATGCTCAATCGGAATGAAATTAAACTTGCGGATTTCCTGATGGAAAGATGAGCTGAATGGTGTGGGAACAGCTAAAAAAGGAGCGATTTGGCACGTTACAACGTCAGCATTTACCCTTATCCCCGCTGGCTGGCCAGCCTTTACAGTTGTTTCGATAATGGCGCGAGGGCGCGGCTTTGGGGAATGGAGCTTCGAGAGATTGGGAACCCTCATCCCCAGGAAGACGAGACACAAGGCTGCCGTAGCAATAACAGTACACAAGAGTCTCTTGTGCATTATGGATATCCCTTGAGCGCTCATCGTAAAAAATAACTTATACTAAATTTGCGTAACGTGCAACCCCGCGACGGCGAAACTCCCATGGTTAAGGATTATCTAACGCCAGCATAGGGTGCTCGGTCTGTCACTACGGCACTACTACAACAGGGACAAGCATCACCAATGCCGCCACTCACAGCAACAGGTTTTACGACGTGACTGCGAAGACCGGCACAACCTTCAGCTATAGCTACAACGCCTCCGGCGGCAGCTGTTCTTCGATCTCCTGCCACTTCAACAATACCGCCCAGTGGGGGACGACCCTGACCTGTGTCAACTGCCATTCCCTCGCGGCCCTGCAGGCAAACGGTGCCCATGGCAAGCATGTTGCCCAGGCGCCCGCTTTCTACAATTTCACCGCCAACCATTCCACGGTGGGGAGCTACGATTTCGGATGCTCCAACTGTCATCCCCAGGATAGCCTCGACCACGCCAACGGTGCGGTCAATGTCACCATTAACAAGACCAATACCGGCGGCGGTGGTCTTGTCGGCACGCTGCGGAGCAGGAACAGCGCCACGGCGGACGGACTGGCGGCAACAGACGGACCTTCCGGTATTTACGGGACGACGAAGGTCAGTGTCAGATGCTCCGCCTCCTACTGCCACAGTAACGGCTACGCCGCCAACCTGCGATACATGGTTTCGCCCGACTGGTACGGTCCGGCCTACGCGGGCGACAAATGCGCCATGTGCCACGGCAACTCGCCCAATGCCGGTGATCCGGTCAACCAGCCCGGTTCCCCTGCCCACTACAGCAATAATTTCCTCGGCTTCAGCAACGTCAGCGGCGGCCATGTGATCGGGATTCACACCAACAACATCTTCAACGGCGCGTCAGGCCTTGCCATAGTGGGCAATACACCTATCGGCAGTCATGGAAATGCCGGTACATCGTCCACCATCAGCTGCAACATGTGTCATTACGCTACCGTCATCAGTTCTGCCAATGACAGTAACAAGGCCTGTGTGAAGTGCCACGGCAGCCTGCCGAAGAACCCGGCAGAGCTCATAGCCGACAAGCGTTTCCACATCAGCGGCTCCGTCGATGTTGCCTTCATGCCGGTCAAGGTCAAGTCAAAGGCCCAGTTGAGGGAGGCAAGCTACGACAAGACGTTATGGTCGCGGCAGGCAGGCTACAAGACGCCGGGGGCATATGATGCGGCATTCAAGACCTTCAGCACCGCAACCCAGTGGGATGGGGCCACAAAGAGCTGTTCGAACATCGCCTGCCATAACGGAAAGTCGGTCAAGTGGAGTGAGACCGGCGGACAGACCAGCTGCTTAAGTTGTCACGACACGTTGTAGGGTTTGACCAAAAAGCCTCCGTTCCGAAAGGGACGGGGGCTTTTTTTGCGTGCAAAAGAGGCTTGGATATTATCGTTCGGTGAGCATCATGACAGGGCGGTGTTTCCCTGCCTTCCCGTTTCCGGGGGTGGGGCGCCCCTTGTCTCGATTGACTTAATACCGATACATGATAAAAATTATTCATGAATATGCTGAAGATGTTTTTCCTCTCCCGCAAGTTGGCGCTGTTTCTTCTTGTTGCGATTCTTTCCTCTGTTTTGGTCGCCTCGCTGGTGCCGCAAACCTTTATCACCCCTGCGGCCAAAATGCAAAACTGGCGCGCCGACAACGAGTGGCTCGTTCCCATTGCGGATGTCTGCGGGCTGAATCATGTCTATACTGCGCCATGGTTTGCCGTTTTCATCGCCCTTGCGTTGGTTTCGCTCAGCTTGTCGTTAATCGAACAGTTCAGGGCTGCGCTGCGAAGGACATTCAAGGCGGCGCCATTGCCCGAATCCGGCGGAAGCCGGATAAGAGCGACGGAGCAGAGAATTCCGGCAACCATGAGGCGGCATGGGTATCTGCTGCTGTCGCGTACGGCATCCTGGCGCTTCGTGAAGAATCCGTGGGGGTACTGGGGCAATTTCTTGCTTCATGCGGGTATCGTTGCAACCATAGCCGCATCCCTCCTGGTTGCGTTGACCCAGCAGCGCGGCGCGATAATACTTGTCGAAGGCGTACCCCACCAGACCGGCGAGCCATGGGAGAGCGAAGAACATGGCTTATTGACGGAGAGGCTTTCACTTCCCTATTCGGTGCGCCTCGATCAGCTGAAGCTGGAGTTCCGAAAGGATAACCATGTTGATCAAGTCGCTTCTGAAATCACCCTTTTCCCTGAAAATGGCGGGGATGTCCGCCGACTCACCGCGGCAATCAATGCAAATCTGACCTACCAGGGTAAGCGCATCTATCAGAGCAACGATTATGGCGACGCCTTTACCCTTGAGTTCACTTCAGCCGATGGCGGCACGCACCGGGAAAAACTGCTGCTGTTGCATCCGGCGGGCCTTGACAAGGCCGGTTACGGCGATTTTGATTTTCCCTGGTTAAAATACAATTTATCCACCAAATATTATGCCGATGCGGACAAGAAACTCATAACCAGTCCCGATCGGCTGCTGGTACTGCGTATTATGGAAAACAATCGTGAACTGGGGCGGATTTCCCTGAAAAATGGAGAAAGCGGGAGGCTGGGTAACTATCTGGTGCGGCTGACTGCGGTCGAGAAATGGAGCAAGCTCATATTCGTCCATGTGCCGGGGATGCCGCTTGTCTTTATCGGATTCATGATGATAGTGCTGGGTATTATGCTTAATTTTTTCACGCCGCCTCGCGAATTTATCGTGGCAAGGGATGGGGACGGGTTTCTCTTTTTCTGGCGTGCGGAAAAGTTTGCCGACTTCTATGCTGACGAGCATGAAGGCATTCTCAAAAACATCGAAACGGAGCAGGCATGACAAACGAATCTTTTGCTGTCTATACCGGCTTGACGTGGACGGCGGTCATCATATACGTGCTGGCCACCGTGGCAAATACCTCCGGCATTATTTTCGGGCGGTCCGGTTATGAAAAAAACGGCTATAAACTTGCTCTGGCCGGCATGGTAGTTCACAGCATACTCATCGCCTATTGGTGGCGTATCGTCGGCCATGGGCCCTACATGGCGCCCAGCGAGGTGCTTTCATCCGATGCGTGGATCGCCATGTGCCTCTTCCTGATTTTTGTGCGCATCTACCCCAAAATAAAGCCGGTGAGCATAGTCGTCTTTCCCTCGACATTTTTACTGTTGGCGCTCAGTATGTTGAGCAATCCCGGAATCCGTACCCTCCCCCCGACCTTCAGAGGCATCTGGCTGGTTATTCATATTGCGCTTTACAAAATATCGTTGGCCACCATCATCATCGCTTTTGCCTTTTCAATCTTCTGCCTGCTGAAGAGGAGATACGATTTCGACTGGCTGCAAAGATTGCCCGAGCCCCAGGCTATCGATGTTTACGCGTATCGGTTTGCCGGTTTCGGGTTCATTTTCTGGACCATAGGGATGCTGGCAGGATCGATCTGGGCGCACCAGTCCTGGGGGCGTTTCTGGGGGTGGGACCCGGTGGAAATCTGGTCGCTCATCACCTGGCTCTTGTTCGGCATCTATCTGCACCTGAGGCGTTTCTTCCGCTGGCAGGGGGAGAGGGCCGCCTGGTTCTTCGCTTTTTGCTTCATCATGTCGCTCGTTTCACTTTTCGTCACTTCGCATATGGGTACTTCAATTCACGCGGAGTATTTCAAGTGATCCGATGGTGAATCATTGTGCACAAAGTGAAAAGGCCGGGCGTTTTGCCCGGCCTTTTCCTTTTCATATCTTCACCAGTTCGTATTTTCTCGTTCCCATCCCGATCTTCTCCGCGTGCTCCAACTGGACTTCCCAATCAATGTCAGGGTGCACCCCGCGGAACTTGTCTCCCCCCGGCTCCAGGCCGCTCGTAAGCGCGGTGTTGGCGTTACCGGGGGCGGCGTTCACCAGGTCGGCGCAGGCCTGGTCGAGGGCCACCGGGTCGGTAGAGGCGCAGATGCCGATGTCGTTGACGATCGGGGCGTCGGCATGGCCGTAGCAGTCGCAGGCTGGCGACACCTGGGTGATGAAGCTGATGAAGATGTTTTTTTGCTCCTTCCCCTTGACCGCCCCTTTGGCAAATTCGCACATCTTCTTCATGACCAGTTCGGACGCCTCGTTCCACTGGACATTGATCGCCTTTTGCAGGCAGGCGGTGATGCAGCGCCCGCACCCTGTGCATTTTTCCGGATCGATGACCGCTTTCCCCTCGATGATAGCAATGGCGTCATGGGCGCACGACTTCAGGCAAATGCCGCAGGCGGTGCAGTACTTTTCCGCCACCTTCGGCGCGACAGTGGAGTGCTGGACCAGTTTCCCCTCCCGGCTGGAGCACCCCATGCCGAGGTTTTTCAGGACACCGCCGAAACCGGTCAGTTCATGGCACTTGAAATGGGAAACCGCCACCAGGGCATCAGCCTCGACGATCTCCCGGCCGATGCTGACCTTGGACAGGAGTTCACCCCCTATTGCCACGTCAACGGCGGAGTGTCCCCTCAGTCCGTCGCTCATGATGAGCGGCGCATTGACCACCGCGTAGGCAAAGCCGTTTTCGATGGCGCAGGCCAGGGCCGAAACCGCTTCCTTCCGTTCGCCGGGGTAGAGGGTTGATGAGTCGGTGAGGAAGGGGCTTCCCTGGCAGGTTTTGACTTCATCCACCACCCGCCGGACGAAGATGGGGCGGACAAAGGTATGATTGCCCCGCTCGCCGAAATGAACCTTGACCGCGACCAGGTCTCCGGCGTTGATGCGTTCCCTTATGCCGCATTGCTGCAGCAGCTTGCCGATCTTGGCAAACAGGTTTTCCTTGTGGCCGGCGCGCATGTCGGCGAAAAAGACTTTGCTTTTCATTGGGGCTCCTTTTTAAAGGCGGTCGGTAGTCGGTAGTCGGTAGTCGATGGTCCTGTTTTTACCGCCGACTGCCGACTATCGACTATCGACCGTTTATAGCTTTGAATACCATAGAACATGGCTATTTTCAATGGCGGGGCCGCTTATGGAAGAAAGTTTTTCTTGCGGTTAGCGGGAAATGTGATATTTATTAGAAAATTATACCGATCTGACGGGGAATGTACATGAAAGAATGCGAAGAGCGCGAACTCTGGATTTTAGGCCTTGGCGAGAAAGTGGAAAGAGGGGCGTTGATTTGCAGTTACCTGGCGGAAGCCGGTTACTGGGCAAGAACGGCGTCACTCTCTGAATTGGCCAAATGCAAGCCCCTGGGGATTTTACTCGATGTTTCCCCATATTCCACGGATGGCTGGGGCACTCTCCTCGATATTAAAAAAAATCCGGAAACCCGTGATATTCCAGTACTTCCGCTCTACCTCAGCCAGGAAGGCAAGGTGGGAGAGGTATTTCCGGTTGCAGGATTTTTTACCCTCCCCATCGACGCTGATTATCTGGCCGAGAGGCTCGCGGTATTGGGCTTAACGGAAGATATCGAAGATTATGACCTGCAGACGCTGGTCATTTCCCGCAAAGGGGAGGAAGCGGTTGCCAAGGCCCTGGGGATGCTCGGTTTCGAGGCGGTCAACGCCTATACGGGCAAGGAAGGTGTGGCGCTGGCGACGATCAGCCATCCTTACCTGATATTCAGCTCCCTCATGCTGCAGGATATGGGGGCCTTCGAAATGCTGGAAAGATTCCGGCTCTATCCGCAGACGCGTAACATCCCTTTTTTCATCCTCTTGAAAGACAACATGAAGGAAGGGGAGCGTAACGCCATGAGCCGCCAGGTGGATCACCTGGTGCGGAAGAAGGTCCTCTCCAAGGAAGAATTCTTGAGCTACCTGCGCCGGCGGATATAGTCGGCGCTCCCCTTTGGTCCCGACGCAAAGCTCAAAAAGGCCACGTCCGTGCGATGTGGCCTTTTTTTATCCTAAGGAACTGTAAACAAATAACATGGGCATCTTGCATCTCATCTTCAGGTCATCTTTAGCCGATCTTCAATCGCCAAATCCTCAACGTAGCCGTGCTACGTCTGCGGTTTAGCTCAATCAGTTCGGCCAAATCCGACCTAAATCTGAGCGCAATTTTGACCATGATATTCATTTACAGCTCCTAAGCCGGCAAAGACGGAACCAAACAAGAAAAAGTCAAGGGCAATAGCGGATAAAATCTGATTTGAACGGATTTACGCGGATTAAACTAAAAAACGGTCCGATGTTAAAAAATCCGTGTAAATCAGTTCAATCCGTATAAATCCGTGTGCTATTGCAGTTCTGTTTTTGCTCAGATTTTGTAAAGAGACTAAAAACGGCCGCTCCCCGCTCCCCGCCCGCCACATATCATCGCCTCCCTTGAACCTTCCCCTGATAGTGATAAATTGATAATGAGGTCCAATGCGACAGCGCTCCGGGGTGACCGCGTTGCGCACGTTGTGGATGAAGCTTTTCGCCGCGGACCATCGTGGGGTGCCGTGGAGCGTGAAACATGACACGTCTTTTGCCCGTGAGAAATGCTGTTGCTGCGGCGGTAGCCGGCGCGGCGCTGGCCGGCTGCACGGTAGGCCCTGATTTCCGGCCGCCCGAGGCGCCGCGGACGGACAATTATACATCGACTGCATTGCCGGCGCAGACGGCCGCCGCGGAGGGTAATGGCGGCGCAGCGCAGCGCTTCGCCATCGGCCGGGAGATTCCCGGCCAGTGGTGGGCGCTCTTTCATTCCGCGGCCTTGGATCGCTTGATCAGTCAGGCCATTGCAGACAGTCCGACCCTGGCGACGATCCAGGCGACGCTCCGTCAGGCGCAGGAAAACCTGCGTGCCAGGACCGGTACGGAGTATTCGCCGAGTCTGGACGCAAACTTTTCGGCCGTGCGGCAAAAAATCTCAGGCGTCGCGTTCGGTCAGCCGGATCTTGCCAACAGCACCTTCAGCCTCTTTAACGCCTCGGTGAAAGTCTCGTACGCACTCGATATTTTCGGCGGCGGACGGCGCGAACTGGAGGCACTGCGTTCCCAGGTCGACTACCAGCGTTATCAGCTTGAGGGAGCCTATCTCGCGCTCACCGCCAACATTGTCACCACGGCGGTGAAAGAGGCCTCTTTGCGGGCACAGATCCGGGCGACGCAAAATATATTGGCGAACCAGGAGCAGCAACTGGAAGTGGTCGAACGCCAGTTCCAGCTCGGCGGGGTCGCACGTACCGATGTTCTTGCCCAGCGAACCCGGCTTGCACAGACGCGGGCGACCCTCCCTCCCCTGGAGAAGGCGCTCGCCCAGACGCGCCATCTGTTGGCAGTGCTGGCCGGAAGGTTCCCCAGTGATGCGGGGCTTCCCGAGTTCGACCTGGATGGGTTGCAGTTGCCGCAGGAGCTGCCGGTAAGCCTGCCGTCGGCACTGGTCCGCCAGCGCCCCGACATCCGTGCAGCCGAAGAACTGATGCATGCCGCCGGCGCCCAGGTCGGCGTGGCCACGGCAAACCTCTATCCGCAGATCACCATCAGCGGCAGCCTGGGGTCGGAGTCGGGAAGGATTACCGACCTGTTCGGCAGCGGGACTTCCATCTGGGGTCTTGGCGCAGGGTTGTTGCAGCCACTTTCCCATGGCGGTGAACTTACCGCCAAGCGCCGCGCCGCCATTGCCGCTTACGATCAGTCGGCGGCCCAGTATCGCTCCACCGTTTTGCAGGCGTTGCAGAACGTGGCCGATGTGCTGCGGGCACTGGATGATGACGCCCGTACGCTCAAGGCACAGGCGGATGCCGAAACGTCCGCTCGCGATACCTTCGACCTTACCCGGCAGCAGTTCCAGCTCGGTGCAGTGAACTATCTCTCCCTTCTCGATGCCGAGCGTCAGTATCAGCAGGCGCAAATCAGCCTGGTGCAGGCGCAGGCCGCGCGCTTTGCCGACACCGCCGCACTGTTCCAGGCGCTTGGCGGCGGCTGGTGGAACCGCTCGGCGGAGGGCGGAGCAGCCCCTCATCCGCCCTTTGCCCGCCCTCGCATTGAGAATGAGGAAAAATGAAACGCATACATGCGTAGGGGCGCAGGGCCTGCGCCCTGTCGGCAGTACGGATGAACCTCGACAAGGGCGGACGCCGTCCGCCCCTACGCGACGCCAAACCTCACATGGAGAAGCCTTTGATGACCAAGCGGATGTTACTCATGCTGGCGGCAGTCGCCCTTTTGTTCGGCGGCATTTTCGGCTACCAGGCTTTCCAGGCGCGGATGGCGAAGAAATCCATGGCTGCCGGCCAGGCGCCGCTCATGACGGTAACCACGATCACGGCCAAGTCTCTCCCCTGGCAGCCTCAACTCAAAGCGGTGGGAAGCCTGCGTGCCGTGCGCGGCGTCGACGTCACCTGCGAAATCGCCGGCCTGGTGCGGTCGGTGCAGTTCAGGTCGGGGAACGATGTGAAGGCGGGGCAGTTGCTGGTGCAGCTCAACGCCGATGCCGACGTCGCCTTGTTGCGATCCCTCCGGGCGGCGGCCGATCTGGCAAGTACCGTCTATATCCGCGATATAAAGCAGTTTGCCGTAAAGGGGGTAAGCCAGGCGACGCTGGACGCCGACGCTGCCGATCTCAAGGTGAAGCAGGCCCAGGTAGCGCAGCAGGAGGCTTTGGTCGACAAAAAGATTATTCGCGCCCCCTTTACCGGTCGGCTCGGCATCACAACCGTCAACCCGGGCCAGTACCTGAACCCGGGGGACAAGATCGTCACCCTGCAAGCGCTCGATGCAATCTATGCCGATTTTTACCTTCCCCAGCAGGAGCTGGCGAGCATCGCCCTCGGCCAGACGGTGGCCGTCACTACCGACTCCTACCCCGGCCGCATCTTCAGCGGCAGGATCACCGCCGTCAACCCGCGGGTGGACCCGGAGACGCGCAATTTCCAGGTAGAGGCGACCATCGCCAATCCCCGTCACGTGCTTTTGCCGGGTATGTACGTCACGGTCGAGGTCCGGGCCGGAGCCGGGCAAAACTTCCTGACGTTGCCACAGACGGCGGTGACCTTCAACCCATACGGGGAGACCATCTATATCGTCGAGGAAAAGGGGCAAAGGCCGGACGGCAAACCGCTCCTGATCGCCAGGCAGACCTTTGTTACCGTAGGCCCCACCCGCGGCGACCAGGTGGCTATCCTCACCGGGGTGAAGGATGGGGAAGAGGTGGTCACCAGCGGCCAGTTGAAGCTGAAGAACGGCAGTCCGGTGATCGTCGACAACCGGATCCAGCCAAGTAATAATGCCGCTCCCCGGCCGATGGACGAGTGAAAATCCACCACACTTCCCCCCCCCTCACTCTAGCCCTCTCCTTTAGGCCCGCAATATGGGTCCACAAGGGGCGAGGGGACTTTAAAGCTCCCCTCCCTTGATGGGAGGGGGTGGGGGAGGGGGCTCTGTGTCTGGTTCAAAGATTAAAGCTCTTCTCCGTGTCTCCGTGGTGATGGGTTATTTGGAATAAGGCACCCTATGCACTTTACCGACATTTTCATACGCCGCCCGGTGCTGGCCACAGTGGTCAGCCTGCTGATCCTGGTGCTGGGGCTCCGCTCCATGGGGGTGCTCAAGGTCCGCGAGTATCCTGAGACCCAAAATGCGGTCGTTACCGTAGCCACCACCTATACCGGCGCCGACCCGGCCCTTGTGGCCGGCTTCATCACTACGCCGCTGGAAAACTCCATTGCACAGGCCAACGGCATCGACTATCTCACTTCGGCGAGCATCCAGAGCCAGAGCACGATCCAGGCGTACCTGCGCCTCAACTATGACCCGAACAAGGCGCTGACCGAGATCAACACGAAGGTCAACGCCGTGCTCAACCAGTTGCCGAAAGATACGCAGCAGCCGGTAATCACCGTGGCCATCGGCGAGGCCATCGATTCCATGTACATCGGCTTTTACAGCAAGGTGCTCCCCACCAACAAGATCACCGACTATCTGATCCGGGTGGTGCAGCCGAAGCTTCAGGCCGTGGAAGGTGTGCAGACCGCCGAGGTCCTCGGCCAGCGCCGGTTCGCCCTGAGGGCATGGCTCGATCCGGTAAAAATGGCGGCCTTCGGCGTTACCGCCGGCGACGTGAGCACCGCGCTTGCCAACAACGACTTCATCTCCGCAGTTGGACGCACCAAGGGGCAGATGGTGACCGTCGACCTTATAGCCACGACGAATCTTCACTCGGTCGACGAGTTCCGAAACATGGTGCTGAAGAGCGCCAACGGCGCCATCGTCCGTCTCGGCAACGTGGCCAGCGTCACGCTCGGCTCCGAAAACTACGATACTGCGGTCGGTTTCGACGGCGAGAGCGCCGTCTACATCGGCATCAAGGTGGCGCCGACCGCCAACCTGCTCACGGTAATCGACGGGGTGCGCAAGGTGTTCCCGGTGGTCGAGCAACAGCTACCCGAAGGGCTCTCCGGCCGTATCGTCTACGACGCCACAAAGTACGTGAACAGTTCGATTCACGAGGTGATCACTACCCTGCTCGAAGCGCTCGCGATCGTTACCCTGGTGATCTTCCTCGTCCTCGGCTCGTTGCGGTCGGTGATCATCCCGACCATCGCCATGCCGCTGTCGCTGATCGGCGCATTCTTCATCATGCTGCTCATGGGCTATACCATCAACCTGCTGACTTTGCTGGCGCTGGTACTGGCGATCGGCCTCGTGGTCGACGATGCGATCATCGTCGTGGAGAACGTGCACCGCCACATGGAAAACGGTATGGCGCCCATGGAGGCGTCGATTCAGGGTGCACGCGAGCTGGCCGGGCCGATTATCGCCATTTCGGTGGTGCTGGTTGCGGTCTACGTCCCCATCGGCTTCATGGGAGGGCTCACCGGTGCGCTCTTCACCGAGTTCGCCTATACCCTGGCCGGGGCGGTGGCGGTTTCGGCGGTCATCGCCCTCACGCTGTCGCCGATGATGTGTTCGCGCTCCCTCAAGTCGTTCGACCATGGCGCTCAGAGCCGTTTCGTGCAATTCATCGACGGCCGGTTCGCCTTGTTGCGCCGCGGCTACGAACGGCTTCTCGCCGGAGCCCTCAACTATCTGCCCGTGACCGTCGTCTTTGCCGTGATCATCCTGGCCAGCAACTACTTCCTCTATGCCAACGCCAAGAGCGAGCTGGCGCCCCAGGAGGACCAGGGCTATTTTCTTTCGCTCATCACTGCCGCCCCAAATGCCACGCTCGAACAGACGCAGCTCAATTCGCGCCAGGTGTACCGGACCTTTGCCGGCTATCCTGAATGCGACCATGTCTTTCAGCTGGACGGCATCACCGGCCTCAACTCGGGACTCGCCGGTATGGTCCTGAAACCTTGGGAGGAGCGCAAACGCACGGTCATGCAGATCTACCCGGACGTGCAGATGCGCCTGTTCGGCATCGCCGGAGTGCGGGCGGTCGCGTTCCAGCCGTCTCCCTTGCCCGGCAGCGGCGGCGGCCTGCCGGTGCAGTTCGTGGTCGGCACCACCGAACCCTTCGAGCGGTTGAACGAGGTCTCCCAGGCGCTGATGGCCAAGGCCTACGCCAGCGGCATGTTCGCTTTCATCGACACCGACCTGAAGATCGATAAGCCGCAAGTTACCGTGGAGATAGATCGCGACAAGGCCGCCCAGCTGGGGCTGACCATGCGAGACGTGGGCGACGTGCTGGGAGCGATGCTGGGGGAAGGATACGTCAACTACTTCGACCTGGCCGGCCGCTCCTACAAGGTAATCCCCCAGGTGATGCAGCGGGAGCGGCTCAACGCCGCGCAGCTGCGGGATTACTACCTTACCACCGCCGGCGGCGTCTCGATCCCGCTCGCAACCATCGCCCAGCTCAAGACGACTGTTGTGCCGGAGTCCCTCAACCACTTTCAGCAGCTCAACTCGGCGACCATCTCCGGGGTGCCGGTCCCCGGCGTTACCCTGGGCCAGGCCCTGGAGACCCTCAATGGAATTGCCAAAGACGTGATGCCGCAAGGGTACGGCATCGATTACGCAGGCCAGTTGCGGCAGTACGTGCAGGAGTCGAGTGCGCTTCTGGTTACCTTCTTCTTCGCCCTGATCATCATCTTCCTGTCACTGGCCGCGCTGTTCGAAAGCTTCCGCGATCCGTTCACCGTCCTTATCAGCGTGCCCATGTCGATCTGCGGGGCGATGATCTTCATCAGCCTCGGGGTGGGGGGCGCCAGTCTCAACATCTATACAGAGGTGGGTCTGGTGACGCTGATCGGCCTGATCAGCAAACACGGCATACTGATCGTCCAGTTTGCCAACGACCTGCAGCGGGAAGGGAAGGGGAAACGCGAGGCTGTTGAGCTTGCCGCCGCCATCCGCCTGCGGCCGATCCTGATGACCACAGCGGCGATGGTGCTGGGGGTGTTGCCGCTGGTGACCGCCTCCGGCGCCGGAGCCGTTGGGCGCTTCAATATGGGGCTGGTGATCATGACCGGCATTGCCATCGGCACTCTGTTCACCCTGTTCGTAGTGCCGGCCATGTATATGTTACTCGCGGCGGAGCACGCCGGGCAAAATCCGGCAAAAATACCGGAAACGAAAGGAGATCATTGACATGAAAAGAGTTATCTTCGGGGAGGCAAGGGTATTCGTGGTCAGCCTGCTTCTGCTCCTGATGCCGGCAATGGTCTTTGCCCAAGCGGGACAGATAAAGCCGGGCGCGCCGCCGATCGAACAACCGTTGGTCAGTGAAGGCGACTTCGCAGTAAGGCTGGGGTCGGCACTGGCCGTGACAACGACCGATGATGAGGTCGAGGCAGAGAGCCGGCTCGGCGAACTGGGCATTGCGCCACGGAACGGGTGGATCGCCGATTACCCGGTTACGCCCGATATTATCGTCGAGTTGCAGAATTCGCTGGTTGAGGCTGTGGCGTCCGGCAAGCTGTTGTTGAGCAAGGACGAGGCACATAAGAAGTTGTCCGATGTTGTTGCAGAGTTCGGCTTGGCACTCAAGCCATATACTGCCGGCGCAATCTACGAACCCACCCCCGCCAGTTGCGAGAATTACCCGAATCCCGCAGTGGTGGAGAAAAGTTATACCAGTGAAGGTGCGCCGGTCGTCACGTACTACTGTCCACCGCCGGACTACTACAGCCTGTATGCCTGGGTCCCTTATCCGTTCTGGTGGTCCGATTTATGGTTTCCCGGATTTTTTATCCTCCATGATTTCCATAGGGTGGTCCACGTGCATCGGAAAGTGTCGGTCATCACCAACCACTTCAACGACGTCAGAACTCACCGGGTTTTCCGGGTCGATCCGGTGGAGAGATCCAGGGGGAAAACATTCGCAGGCATAGGTGTGACGCGGCCTAAGGATTATATCCAGACGGGGGTGCCGAGAGGTGAAAGGACCATTTTCAACGCTCCCCGTGCACTGAAGATGCCCGCCGGCGGAGCTGCTACCCCGCCTGTTCGCGGCGGAGAAAGGGTCAGCCCGGTCCTTCGCGGGGGGGAAAAGATCGCCCCGGCCCCTCGGGGCGGCGAAAGGATCACCCCTCCTTCCGGTGGTGTAAGGATCAGCCCCCCTTCCGGTGGCGTAAGGACCAGTCCCCCTTCCGGTGGCGGGAGGGAACGAAGATAGTAGATTTACATCCGTTATGCGTGGCGGTCGAGGGCTTCTTTGACGTTGGTGACGAGGTTGAGGAGGCGCGGACCGATGTCGTCTTCGAGCATGTGCCGACGCAGCTGGAAGGCTGCGCCGACACAGCTGAAGACGAGGATGCGGGAACCGTCGGTGGGGACGAGGGGGGTGGCAACGGCGTGGACGTCCTTTTTCCAGTCGCCGAGGGAGAGGCAGAACCCCAGTTCCGCATAGTCCTTGAGGGCCTGCTCGATGCCGGCGTTTATCCTCGGCCAGTCGGCTTCGTTGCGAAGCCGGATTTGCTCCATGAGGCTTGCCCGTTCCGCCTCCGGCAGGGCACAGAGGAGCGCTCGTCCCATGGAGGTGGTGGCAATGGGTATCTGCGAGCCGACTCCGAGGGTCAGGGTGACCATGGCGCTGCTCCGGTAAGCTTCCACGTAGAGCATGTTGAGCCGGTCCTGAACGCCGATGGTAACCGAGGCCTGGGCGTATTCGCCCAACTCCTGCATGAAGGGGCGGGCGATGCGACGGACGTCCAGGTTTGCGAGGAATGAGTAGCCGAGGGCAAGTACGGCTGAGTCGAGATAGTACTTGCCGAACTTCTCCGAGTAACTCAGGTAGCCGAGCTTGGTCAGCGTATAGGTGAGGCGGGAGACCGTCGGTTTCGGCAGACCGGTGCGTGCGGCGATCTCCTGGTTGCCGAGAAGCCTGTCTCCCGGCTTGAAGCAGCGCAGTACCTCCAGCCCCCGCTCCAAGGCGCGGATCGACTGTCGATCGTTCTCTTCACCGCTGGCAGTATTCTCCTTTCCCATAAACAAACCCCCCCAATGTTTCACTCTGCGAAATTGTCGGTAGATTTGCATAAGCGTTAAGAGATGTCAAACAGTATTTACATCGAACATATGTTTCGCCGTGCGAAATTAATGGCTGACGCCGCCTATTTTTCGGTGTGATTCCTACGAGCGAAGCCAGAACCATACAGGATGAGATGTATACTGTGATAATTAAAAAAAAATCAGAAAAAATATGTTTACACAATCCGCAGATGGCGCTATAAAACTAGTGAATTTAGAAATACAGTTTCGCAGAGCGAAATTATCGGTGTATGAGGTCATGACATGGGTGCCAGGAAAAAGAAACCACGTTACAACGTCGTGTCGTTGCGGATCAGTAATGATGAGAAGCAAGAACTCGACAAGGTCGCCAGGCTGTCAAACCGGAACATCTCCGAAGTTATGCGTGAGGCGGTAGGGCTCATCCAGGTAAAGCTCGAAAAGGGGGAGCTGTTTCAGTAGTCAAGCTGAGCGACATCGGCTGTTATGGCGGGACTCGATTCCTTGGGCCGGTGCGATTACTATTCTATGTATGTGGAGAGACAAAATGCTTAAAGCAAAACGCGTGCAAACGGTTGAGACAAGCGAAAAGACCTTGGAACTTCTCGAGATACTGGCGGCCGGGGGGGAGGGACTTCATATCGGTGCTCTGGCAGACAAGCTGCAGATCAGCAGCAAAAAGGTTCTTCTTCTCCTCGTTACCCTGGAATGCCATGGGATGGTTACGTGGGACGATCGGAGCAGGAAATACCGGACAGGCGGAAGAAGCGAGGCGTTGGCGCGCCAAATACTGAACCAGCCTGAAGTCAGGAAGACCGATTCGGCGGCGGTTGTTTCTCAAAAGTCGAGTCAGTCAAAGGTAAGGAGCAAGAGGCAGATTTCCCTGTCGCCTCCCCTGCCTTAAGAGAGGAGATGGGAAATGGCTTCTTTACTTGCCGTTTTCTATGACGACCGGCTTCAGTCCCTGTTTTTCCAGCTTCGCCGCCTCGTTCATGGCTGCCTCACGTGTCGGGAAGCTGCCGGCGGTAAGCAGGGACGTTGGAACGGATACGGATATATTCTTCATGCTTAACTTTATGCCGAGGGCGGCAAGCCGCTCCAGTTCCTTTGCCGCATACTTCCGATTGACGTAAGACCCGGCATAGACGCTGTACTTTCCTGCTCCGCTTTTGATAATGAGTCCTTTGGCGTTGACGCTGCGCAGCTTGTCAAGCTCTTTCCGGGCCGACTCCCGATCTGGAAATTCCCCGATGTAGAGACCTAGCATCGGTTCCTTTTTCGTTGGGCCCTTTTTCACCACCGGCGACAGGCCGGCGCGTTGTACTTTTTTCTTGGCATTCGCCAATGCCGATTTCACCGTATACTCTCCAACCTTAATCGTGTATTTCCCGGTTGCCGCAGCATTCTCCGCCTTGCCGGCAAAGACCGTCGCCTGCTCTCCAGCGACCATTCCGGCAGCTTCCTTTTCGCCTTCTTTCGTCTGGGCGCTCACCTTATCGGCAGAGTCCTTCCGGGAAGCCTTCACTTCTCCTTGCTCTTTTTCAGCTTTTGTCGTGATGCGGCCACCGTTTACCTGCATCTCACTGTCGGGCAGAGCGACCTTTCCGTCGCTGACTGGTGCGGCCGGCATATCCGTGCTTCCGGGCTTTTTGCTTTCCCCGGCGTCAGTGGACACGGCGCGCTCTGGAGCCGGTGTCGGCATCTTCTCATTCGCGAGATCTGCCGGATGTGACGTGTCGATATGAACGCCCAGGCGGTCGAGAAGTTTTCCCGTGTCTCGCCAGAGCTTTGTTACCGCATTTGCAAACGTTTCAACCGCATCCAGCTGTGCATTTCGGGCAGAAATCAGGTCGTTTTCCGCATTGAGAACGTCTTGAACCGTGGTCGTGCCTGCCTTGTGGTTCTTCCGGTACTCATCGAGGCGCTGCTCGGCGAATTGCAGAGACTTGTCGGCCATCTGCATCTGTAACCGTGCCGACAAAAGCGCCCGCATGTCCGCCTCGACATCGTTACGGATTTTCCACGCAAGTGCCTTGACCTGGTTTTGCACCTGTTCTGCCCTGATTTTGCTCTTGCGATAATCGTTTATGGCGCTGGTATTGCCGAGCGGAACGCTGAATAGCATGCCGACCGACCAGAAACTGCCCGGGCGGTCTCCGATCTGTTGGAAGCTGTTGCCTATGCTGCCTCCGGTTCCGGTAAGACCTCCGCTGGCAGTGACGGAGAGGTCGGGGAGCGATTGATGCCTTGCGACCCGCTCCTGTAACTGGCTTGAAGTCAGGGTCAATTGCAGCTGCTTCAGGTCTGGCCGGAACTCCAACGCATCCTTCACCGCCTGATCTTCCGTTTCCTGCGGTTCGAGCCTGGACGGAGGATCGACGGGGATTAATTGAGTTTTCGGTTCCATGCCGATGAGGTAACGAAGGCTTGCCTCCTGGTCTCTGACGTTTCGTTCTGCTTCGACGAGGTCCTTCCGCCGCTGGGCAATGGCGAATTCCGCATTGGCTATTTCCATGTTTTGGAGCGGTGCCGGCTTTATCTGGTTCCTTATCTCGTCCAGGAAGTTCTGCGCCGAATTCAAGGCCGTCAGTCTCGACTCCAGGACCTGCCGTAACGCATAGAGATGATTGTATGAGGTGATGACTGCGAGAACGGTGTCGGAGATGACGAGACGTAATCGTTCCAGGGAGTCCTGATGTGCACTGGCGGCCAACGTGATGCTCACTTCTGTTGTCTCCTTGCCTGAATTTTTCAGAAGCGGCTGAGTAACGGTGATTCCCACTGACGACTGCCAATCTTTCGTGGATGTCCCGGAGTCTTCGACTTCGGCGTTCGTGAAGCCGGTCTGGGTCGATGCGGCGATACTACCCCCTGTCGGGATATACTGAGTCAAACCGATGGAAGCAAGTCCGCTCGTGGTCTTGAAGAACGGGTCTCCCGGAACGGCCGACACTCCACCGGTGGCCGAGACACTGAAGAAGGGATTATAGAACCCCCTGCTCCTGGCAACGTCCGTCTCAGCCATTGAGGAATTGAGGGCCTCTACCCGCAAATCGATATTTTTACGGAGCGCCATCTCCACTGCGAATCCCCGCGAAAGGTTTACCTTTTCAGGAACAATGTCGCAGTGGCCTTTTCCGGCTGCGAGGAAGATAATTCCGAATACGATTGCCCTTAAGGTCTTGGGAACAGGGAGACCCGTTGCATGTTTGGCCATAAAAAATCCCCTCCAAACCATAAATGGTCTAAAGGGGATTATATCAATTTAATAAGTTATATCAAATTTGCGCGTCGCCTTGTCACTAGAGTGAAGGCGTGTCAAGGTGCCTCCAGTAAGATCAGTACTGGGAAATGGCGGTGATTTGGGCAGCTGTCAGGGATTTGAGGGAGCCCATGCCGCCTATGTTGTTGTTGATGGCGCTCTGGGTCGCAGAAGCGGACTTGCCGCGTTTTCCCTGGCCGTGACACCCGGCGCAGTACTGGGCGTAGAGTGCGGCGCCGTCAAGAGCCGGAGCTGGTGCCGGAGCTGGTGCCGGAGCTGGAGCTGGTGCTGGAGCTGGTGCTGGAGCAGGTGCTGGAGCAGGTGCTGGAGTCGGAGCAGGTTTCGGAGCCGGAGCCGGAGCAGGTGCCGGAGTCGGTTTCGGGGCCGGAGCCGGTACTGGCGCAGGAGTCGGCCTAGGGGTTCTGCGGCGCTCCCTCTCCTTCTTCTCCTTCTTCTCCTTCTCTTCCTTCTCCTTCTTCTCTTTCTCTTCCTTCTCCTTCTTCTCCTTCAGCACTTTCTGTATTTTGGTTGCGTAGTTGTCGTCTGCATAGCCGGAAGGGATTACCGTTGCTTGTGCGAATGCCAGAGCCAGAAATAATACCGCCATTTTCATCGTTTTTGTCATTTTTGTTACTCCTTGTTTTTTGGTTTTGTCATCTTTGAAACTTTGTTGCTGCTATGTACTTCCTGATGTTACTTTGCTCGTGATCTTGGTGATCAGTTTATGCTGCCTGTTTGCCCTCCAAGTGAATTCACGAGACCGGATATCAATGCAATCCTGCCGATTCCATCTGCTTGTGTACCTCCTTTGAGTGATCTTCGTGTCGCAGCTCCCTGGGCACAAAAAAAGCCGGGTCGCCGATATCAGGTGATATTCGGCGACCCGGCTGTCTTCATGAGACCCTATAGGCTTTCCGTCCCATCCTCACGGATGGTTTAGTATTATCGTTTTCCCTGTTTCCATGTGTTGCTGATCGTTACCCTAACGCAATACTGCCTTTGTGCACCTCCTTTGCGTGATCTTCGTGTCGCAGCTCCCTGGGCACAAAAAAAGCCGGGTCGCCGATATCAGGTGATATTCGGCGACCCGGCTGTCTTCATGAGACCCTGTAGGCTTTCCGTCCCATCCTCGCGGATGGTTTAGTATTATCGTCTTCCCCGTTTCAATGCTTCTATGTGTCGGTGATGATCACCCTACCTCAAAAACACGCTCGGATATGTGATTTTGATCACATTTTAGCCATGTTTCGATTATGATTGTCTAATGGCGGGAAACGAGAGGGTGTTCCGGGATGGCCGCAGTTCAGCAGCATTATTGACTTTCCAGCGCATGAGGTTAGACTTTGACGAAAACACCGGCTTTTCTAATTCCATGACCAACAAACAGCAAACACCACATCGGACGTCGGTCCGGCTCTTCGGCTTCCTGCTGAGTGTCGTGCGGGACTTCAGACGTAATCAGGGCTTTCTCCTGTCCGGCGCTGTCGCCTATTATACCCTGTTGTCGGTCGTCCCCATGTCAATCCTCGCCTTGACCGCCCTGTCGCATGTCATCGGCGAGGATGAGCTGGTACACACCCTGGCAACGTACCTGGAACTGGTGATACCCGGCTATGCGGCGACTCTTACGGAACAGGTGCGGGTGTTTGTCGAGAACCGCCAGGTGATCGGTTCCATCGGCTTTCTCGTCATGCTGTTTTTCAGCTCCATAGCCTTTACCGTCCTGGAAAACGCCATATCGGTGATTTTTTATCACCATGTCCTGACTAAACGCCGCAAATTTATTGTTTCCGCACTTATTCCGTTTCTTTATATCTCTGCCTTGGCTGTGGGCATCGTGCTGGTGTCGGTTATCGTCGGAGCGGTAGAGACGCTTGAAAACAGGCATCTGATCATGTTCGGCCGGAGTCTGAGCCTTGCCGGCACTACCAGGGTTGCGCTGTATGTCCTGGGGATAGGCGGTGAGATGCTGATGCTGACCTCCTTCTATCTGGTCATGCCCGTTGTGCGTATCACGTTCCGTCACGCGGTAATCGGCGGGATAATCACGACGGTTTTATGGGAGATCGCCCGCCGGGTGCTGGTCTGGTATTATGCCTCCCTTTCCATGGTGAACGTAATCTATGGTTCCATTGCCACGGTCGTGGTGACCCTGCTCAGCATCGAGGTCTCGGCGTTGATCCTCCTGCTGGGGGCCCAGGTTATTGCGGAGCTTGAGCGCACAACCGGCGAACTGTCCAGGGAGGAAAAACCGCCCGGTTTTGAGACATGATGTTCCGCGATATTTTATATCTTTGCAAGGACTATTATGGAAAAACCATTATCCCCGGACGATCTGCCGATTGTGAACGGCAGGATCTATCACCTCGATCTCGCCCCGGAGGAGCTGGCGCGGGACGTGATCCTCGTCGGTGATCCCGACCGGGTGCCGCTATTGGCCGACGAACTCCTGGCGGAACGGGAAGCTGACCGCTTCCATCGCGGGTTTCGCACCATCACCGGCGTTGCCCGCGAGACGGAGATGCGCGTTTCCATCGTCACCTCGGGAATCGGCGCGCCGTCCACCGAGATCGTTCTCAACGAGCTTGCCGCTCTCAATGAAATCGACTTCAGCACCCTGACCCGAAAGGAATCGTTCGAGCCTCTCAACATCGTCCGTGTCGGGACGTCCGGCGGACTCAACCCGGCAACGCCGCTCGGCGCACTGGTGTTGACCGACTACGTGATTGGTCTCGACAACACGGGGCTTTTCTACGATGTCCCGCTCCCCGACGCTGCCTGCGCCTACCTCGAGGAGCAGGCGAGGACGGTCCTCGACCGGGCTGCGCAGCCGGGGGCGCGGTTCGGCGGGACGCTCGCGCCGTATGCGGCGCGGGCCGACCGGGACCTTTTGACAGCACTTGAGCAGGAGGCGGCAGAGCTCGGCATAACCCATGTGCGGGGGATCACTATCTCCAGTCCCGGTTTTTTCGCCGAGCAGGGGAGGGGGGTGGCACGGATCGGTTCCACCGTACCCGGTCTGCTCGATGCACTCGAACGGCTGGAGAGCGGCCGGCTCAACCTCTACGTCGAGAACCTGGAGATGGAGGCGGGGGTTGTCCTCCATTTCCTGGGGGGGCTCGGCTATCGGGCGGCTGCGGTCTGCGCAGTGATCAACAAACGCAATGAAAAGGCTTTCATGGCCGACTACCGCCGGCAGGTGTGTGCCGGGGCACGGATCGCGCTGCGGGCGTTCCGGCGGCTCAGGCCCGAAGCCGGCCCCCAGCTCATGGCTGGACGGGGAACTTGGCGGGAATCATAAATACCGACGGTGGGAAGCGCCGGCCGGTTTCCGGATGGCGGATGGTCCGCTTGAGGACGAAGTCGAAGAGAAGCGGGTTGTAGCGGTAGATCTCGTCGAGGGCGCGCCGCTCTTCCGCGGTGATGAAGCCGCTGCGGAAGAGGCTGCCGGTCATGACGAGGAAATTGATCGCCGGGAGGGGGTAGTCGCTCCCGTTGACGAGACGGGGGTGGAGGTCGTCCCGCTCCAGCAGGGTCTTCAGCGCATCATCGGAATGATTGAAGAACGTCACCCCCGCGATCTCTCCGTAGAGAAGCCCCCGGTACTTAGGCTCCTCCATGAGGCGCAGGAAGAGGTCGAAGCTTGGGACCGTCTCCTTTTCCGGGCTTTCCAGGTCGACATGCTTGCCGTAACTGGCGCTGTGGAGCGCTACCACGGTCACCCCCATGTCGAGCGGCTTGCGCAGAAGAAGCGGATTCCCCAGCTCCTGGTGTTCTCCCGAAAAAACGGCCAGTTCCTCCCCCGTGTGGGCGAGGAGGACCATCCCGTATTCCCGCATTTTCCGGTAAAACGGCTCCGTCAGCGGGCTGGACGGGTCGATCCCCTGGGAGGTCGAAAGCCACTTGACGTAGCGGCACCCCTTCCGCGCCCATCTCTCCAGTTCCCGGACGGCGTCCGGCCGGTATGGGTGGACGGAGATGACCGGCACGAAGAGTTCAGGATAGTGTTCGGCCAGGGAAAAAATGTAGTCGTTGGGAACATGGAAGGGGGTTGACGCAGGGTCGAAGGTGCCGTCCGGCCGGTAGTGCCGGTCCATGGCGCAGATGAAGCAGCGGCCGTGCCCCTTGATGTTCCGGACGAGGTCGACGAGGCGCTCAACGTACTGCTCGCTGACCCGCTCACTGTCGCTGATCCCCGAGGCGCTCAGGTAGGCCCGGTACTGAAGCATCCTGAAAGGGTGGAGCCACGAGCGGGTGGTGGGGCTGACCCACGGGCCGTTCTGGTCCGGTCCGTCGCCGAAGACGTGGACGTGGAAATCGGTCAGCCGGGCGGAATCGATTCCCTCGAATGCTTTCGCGATCAGTTCGTGGGCCGCGGGTGTGAGCGCCGCATCCATCTCGGCCGGCTTGCCGGCAAAATTCCCCGCTCCCCAGTCGATGAGCGTTCCGCACCCGCCGAGCAGGGTGGCCAGGAAGAGCATCATCGCCCACGAGGCACGCATGACGGGCATATTCGCTAGTCCGACCCATGGAGCAGCCAACGCTTTTCCTCCGTTTCTTTCAGTCCGTAAAGCCGCAGTACCTATCGACCGTCACGGCAAGGATTCGAAATTGCCGAAGTAGGGAACGTCGCCGTATTGCCTGAATGCCGGTGGTTCTTCCGCCAGCCAGTAGATATAGGTAAAACGGACGTGCGTCGGTGCAAAATCGGGTGAGGGACGGAACTCCATCCGGAACGGCTCGGATCTGCCCGGGGGGATGTAGGTAGGAAAATCGGCGTAGGTTTCCCTGGCGAGGATCTTGCGTCGTTCATCCGTGAGCCGGACGGTCAATTCCAGGTCGCGCAGGTAATAGCTCCGCCGGTTCGTGACCGTCCCCGCCAAACTGACCATCTGGCCGGTACGCTCCGCCTGCCAGGCAATCTCTACATCATAGTAGCTGAAGTGGTGGGGGGAGAAGGACGGGTTTTTGTCCAGTTCCTTGTGGTAGACGCTGCAAGCAGCCGTCGCGAGGAGAAGCAACAGGACGAGAGCACATTGTTTTATCATGGTCTTTCCTTCCGGCTCGCGAAAAACGGCACTTCTGCCACAGAGACACGGAGAAATCACAGAGAAAATAAAACTGAATTTACCGCAAAGGACCAAAAGGGTCTAAATGCCTAACATGCCGATATCGCAAAGGAAACCAGACGCTAACAGGGTTAGTTGGCGTTCTTTGTGGCTTTGCGGGAGACTGCTTTTTAATAAATCTCCGTGTCTCTGTGACTCTATGGCAAAACTGCTTTTTGAATTCGGGACATGAACTGCCGGTCACTGTTCTTCCACCAACTTCCAGCGCAGGTCCGGGTTGTACGACTTCATCCTGCGGGCGATCTCGGCGGTTTTCGGCCCCAGGTTTTTCTGGTAGACCCGGCCCCGCTGGCTGACGATGAAGGTCATTACCCCCGACACCCCCCATCGTGCCGGGTAGGCGACCAGCGCATGGCCCGCCACCATATTGCCGTTGATGACGTAGCTGAACCTGCCACCGGGGGCGCTCGGCCCCTGCCGCTTGAGGATACGGAAATAGTAGCCGTGGAATGGGCGGGGGCCGCTCTCGCCCGGATTGCGCTTCTGCATGTACCCCTGTTCCCTCGCCCTGGCGACCAGCGGGCCGAGCGGGCTCTCCTTCTCGCCGGCTGCCGTCGGCCAGTAGAGGCCGTCCCGTTTCCCCGCTCTGCTGATCATGTGCTGGGCGTACTTGGGTACCTGGACGCCGTCCGGCTCCGGCATGGTGTAGTATTCCCGCTGCGCTTCCACGTATGCACGGCAGGCATTGATGGCGAGCAGCTCGTTGCGGCCGATGCGCCGGGTGAGGATCTCCTCGCGCCCTGCCTCGGTGTCGAACCGCCAGGTGACCCCTTTTTTGACGATCGGCACGGGAAAGGGCCATTTATTGCCGCCGATGTGGAGGGCCGCCTTTGCTTCCCCTTCCTTGACCAGCTCGACACCTTCCTGCACATGGCGGGCAAAATGGTCGAATTCGGCAGCCTGTTCCACAGGGTCGCCCGGCCCAAGCTCACGGGAAACCGGGCCAAAAATCGCTCTCAGGGCGGCATGGTCCTTTGCCTGGACCGCAGTGATCAGGGCCTGGCGGGCCTCCTCGGCCGAGTTGAACACCCGTTGCGTTGGTTCGGACTGAATGGCAAAGCTGCCGGACGGGATTGTCGCCATTACCAGCATTATGGCTGCCATCAGGCATAAACCCGTGCCATGCCCCACAATTCTACCTATATTTTTCATCATACCTGAGTTCCTTTCTCGATCAAGGGGGCACACCGGACGTGCCGCCGTTGAAGAGCCTAGCGCCATGTAACACTTATTTTTGCGGATAACCCCTCTAAATCTCCCCTTATCTAAGGGGAGACTTCAAGGCTTCCCCCCTTAGGTAAGGGGGGACTGAGGGGGGTTAGATTCAGATGTTACAGTGTACTAGGAGCCTGTCGGACTTAGGAATGAATCTACTGCGAGAAGGAAAATCGGTCCATATTTCCGGAAATTTTCGACAAATAGGTCCACTATTCGCTCTCAAATTTCCGAAAATCTGTCCTCGATTTGCCATTCTCTCGCTACGATTCCCTAAGTCCGACAGACTCCTAGCGCCTCTGCCGTTGTTCTCCTCTGCCAGGGGTGGCCGGAGCCGCCTGCCGGGGCGCTTGCCGCACGGCAGGTCGCGGTGCAGACTGCCTGACGCCGGAAGCAGCCGGGCGTTGCACGGGTGCGGGACGCTGCGCAGGAACGGGCCGTGCAGCGCCAGCAGGCCGCCCGACCTGCACCGGCTGCTGCCGGTTATACTGACGCATGTTTTCCCTGCTGGTCTGACCGCGTTCACGGTATGTCTTGACGTCCCTGCTGCTGCCGTAGCCGCCATAGCCGGAATAGGGCGCGGGCTGCGCCCCCCGCGGCTCTCGCCCCCGATAGACGTCTTGCCGGGTCACCGGGGCGGCCGGTCGAGGCGCTGGAGCGGTCGGGCGTGGCTGAACTCCCTGAGTCACGCCCCTGTCGCGCGGACGTTGTTCCCCCCCTTGTGGCAAAGGACTGCCGGTGCGTTCGCGACGGGATTGCACGTCGCGGCGGATTTCGTTACGGAAGCGTGTCGTATCGTGCTGCTCCACCCGCCGGTTGACGTTGATCACCCGGTAATTGTTGTTTATGTATATGCGGTTCCGGTCATGGATATGCGGCCGGGCCCGGCTGATCCAGCCGCCGCCTTGCCAGCCATGGTAGTAGACACGGTGCCGATTCCAGTCGCAATCGCGGTTCAGCCAGGCGCCGATCGTGAAGCCGATGCCGAAGGTAATGAAGCCGTAGGAGGGGTAGGGGCTCTCCACATACACCACCATGGGGTCGTACACAGGGACGTAGATCACCTCGGGTTCAGCCGGTACGATCCTGATGATCTCCCTTTCGACGACGACCTGTTGCTGGGGGGTGGAGGTAAGGTTGCCCGCAGCTTCCGCCTCGGCGCGCAGTCGCTGTATGGCGTCCATGACGTCCTGCTGCTGGTTGATGAAGGCCTGCCCCAGGGATACGGTCCAGTCGTACTTCTGGTCCATCATGTAAAGCACGTCGGGATAGTGGGCCACTGCCTTGACACTTACGTCCCACGGCTGGTCGTCGATCCGCGCATATTTCCCATACTGCCTGGCATAACGCGCCGCTTCGTCGATCTGGTCGATGAAGGTTGCGGCAGGCAGTATCTGGGCTATCAGCGGGTCCGGGTAGAGGGCAATGGGCGCGAGCAGATCGTCGAGCTCATCCGGGGTGAAGAGGGTGTCGCCGTACACTACTGGCTGCTGGTCGTCTTCGGCCCACGACGCCTGCCCGGTGAGGAGGCACAGGGCAAAAAGTGCGGCCCGTATCGTGAGCAGAATTCTTTTCATTGGTCTCTCCATGGGGGTTCGGCTGGCGAGCTGTCTACCTCTTCAGTGTAGCAGAAACTCGCGGAGCGACAAGCCGGCAATGAAATGTCATAGGGCCCGCACAGTGCGAATAAATTTGCACTAATAAAATTGTTTTTATATACTTCGAAAGTTGCATTCCATTCTGTCCTGATCGCACGAGGCGGTGCCATGATCGCAAAACCCGAACTGATCCGAATGCGGATTCTTGTCCCTACCGGCTGTGCCATATTGCTCATCCTGGTTGGGGCGATGGTAAGCATCTACTTGCTGCAGCGGCAGGAAGTGATGATTTCCGCCAACCAAAAGACAGCAGCAGTTCAGCACAACTTCCAGCAGCAACTGCTGCACGAGGAAGAACTCCTCGGCGGCCTTCTCGAGTTAATCGCGGACGATAGGCGATTGGCGCATCTCTGGCAGCAGAAGGATCGTGCCGGTCTTTTACGATACAGTAAGCTCCTTTTCGAGCGTTTACGCGGACGGGCCCGCATAACCCAATTCTATTTCATCACCCCTGACCGCACCTGTTTTCTCCGGGTCCACCTGCCGTCAAAATACGGCGACCGCATTGACCTCATTACCCTCGACAAGGCGGTACGCACCAACACGACTGCCGGTGGGCTGGAACTTGGCCCATACGGTCTGTTCACCTTTCGTATGGTAAAGCCGTGGATGGTGAACGGCCGGCTGGTCGGCTACATAGAGCTTGGCGTGGAGATCGACCATTTCCTCCAGCAGATCGAGCAAGCCAATCATGTCAAGCTCATGTTCGCCGTCGACAAACAGCTCCTCTCCAGGGACAATTGGGAGGAGGGACAGCGGATGGTGGGGCATCGGCCGGAGTGGAACCGTTTCGATAAAATAGTCTTCAGCAATCCAGATCATTCCTCGTTGTTTTTCAACCTTGATCGTGGCCTCAGCTTCACCGGAACCAGCGCCGGTCGGCAGTTGTTTTATGCAGCAGCAGATGGCCGAAGCTACGTCTACGGTCTCGTTCCGCAGAAAGACGTCAGCGAACGGGTCAATGGCGGTTTCGTAGTCTTCAACGACATTACCCTTTCCAGGCATAAGCTGCGTTTGCTGGCACTCGAACTCACTGCCTTCTCCGTCATCGTGGCAGGCATCCTTTTCGTCATATTCAATGCCTATGTCAGGCGTATCCAAAATGGGATCATTGCCGCCAGGACCGAACTTACCAATGAGGTCGACGAACACAAACAGACCGCCATGGCGCTTGCCAGGGCCAAAGAGGAAAGCGATGCGGCAAACCGTGACCTTCATGCCTTCAGCTATTCCGTGACACACGACCTGCGAGCCCCTCTAACCGTGATCAACGGCTATTGCGAGGCTATTCTGGAGGGGTACGCCTCCAGGCTCGATGCGCAGGGTATGGAGTATCTCCGCACCATCAGCAGCAGTTGCATGCGCATGAACAAATTCATCGACGCAATTCTCATCTTCTCCCTGGCCGGTCAGGAGGAGATTCGCCGGGAACCTGTCAACCTGAGCGAACTTGCCCGACTCATCATGGCCGAGCTCAACTTTAACGAGACGGCCCGGCAACTCACCTGGACGATAGCCGATGGACTCACAACGAGCGGCGACCCCCTCCTTCTTCGGACCGTGCTGGATAACCTCCTTGGCAACGCCTGGAAATTTACCGGCAAAAAAACGCAGTCGGTGATCGAGTTTGGCGTCACCGAACGCGCCGGTGAGCGGGTCTTTTTTGTCCGCGACAACGGAGCGGGATTCGCTATGGAACGGGCGGCGGAACTGTTCGTCCCATTCACGCGCCTCCACGACCGACATGAGTTCGTCGGCAGCGGAATCGGCCTGGCCACAGTTCATAAGATCATCACCCGCCATGGCGGCCGTATCTGGGCTGAGAGTGCCCCGGGCGAGGGGGCGACGTTTTTCTTCACCATTCCGGACTGATAAGGGAAAATACGAAGGGATTTGAATTATATCTGTTCGTCTGTGTGTAACAGCTTTTTTCAGGATAAATGAAGGGAAGGGGTGATGGACGGACCTTGGCAAAGATCCGCTTGCACCCCCCAGTTTGCCAGTTCAGTCAGAACGTTTTCCGTAAGTTGAGCGACCTGTTCCGCAACGACAGGGGACAATTCCATCCCCATTTCAATGCACTCCGGCTGTACTCCCCACAGCACCATCTCAGCAGGGTCGAAACCCTGCAACGATGCCACCGTCAGCAGATCCTTGAGCCCCATCTGGTGAGGGGACACCTTTGTCTCCAGCGCCAGCGGGATATCGTCGCCGGAAAGCCTGAGCAGAGTTCCGGGTGCGCCGCCGGTTTCAACAGCGTCGACCACGAGAAGCCTTTCCACTCCTTCAAGTTTCGGCAGCAGATCAAGCCCCAGCGTACCGCCGTCCAGAAGCGTGACTTTTTCCGGAAAGCGGTAGCGCTCCTGCAGAAGCTGCACAACCCTGACCCCGACACCATCATCGGACATGATCAGGTTTCCTATTCCGAGTACCAGAACCATCGGTGTTCACTCCCTCTCGCGCACGGCCTTGTAGCCGCCGAAAATGCTCGACATGACGCCCCCGCGCTCCTTCACGTCCATCAGCCAGGCGCTGTAGATGTGGTGGATGGCGAAGGCGATCAGGAACCACATGATCATGTGGTGGGTGAGGCGGATATCCTGGTTGGAGAAAAGGGTCAGCAGCCAGCCGAACGCCATGTGCATAACGGAATGGGGGGCGCGTTCAGAGTAGAGGGCGAAGCCGGTCAGTATCATCACCAGGTAGAGCAAGAATACCACGGAATAGGCAGCTCCTGCCAGTGCATTGTGACCGACGGTGTGTGGAGCTTTTTTGCTCATGAAGGTGTAATAACGGAAGGTGTCCAGCATCCGCCGGCGCCCCTCGGCGGTGACTATGGGGAAAAACTCCTGCCAGGATGCATACTTGTTGCCGACAAATGACCAGTAGACGCGACCCATGACGCTGATCGCAAAGGCGTAGGCGGCTACGAAATGCACAAAGCGCACCCATCCCATCGCGTATTGGGAGGTGCTCAGGGCCAGCGTCTTCGGCGAGCCGATGAAGATGCCGGTAACGGAAAGGGTGATGATGGCGAGAAAGTTTACCCAATGGGTGGCACGTACCGGCACCTCCCATACATATTTTTCATACAGGTTTCCCATGGCATGCCTCCTAGAGCACGTTGACTTTCACCATTTCGTTGCCGCTTGCATCGAAAACATGGACAGCGCAGGCAAGGCAGGGGTCGAATGAGTGAATGGTCCTGAGGATCTCCAGCGGCTTATTGGGGTCTGCCAGCGGAGTGCCGACCAGCGCCGCCTCGTAGGGGCCCCTGAGCCCTTTCGCATCACGGGGGGAGGCGTTCCAGGTGGAGGGTACCACCGCCTGGTAGTTGAGTATTTTTTGGTCCTTGATCTTGATCCAGTGCCCCAGCGCTCCGCGCGGTGCCTCATGCCAGCCGTAACCTGCCGCTTCGGCGGGCCAGGTGGCGGGATCCCACTTCTCGTTGTTGTGGACCTTGTAATCTCCTTTGCCGATATTGTCGATGAGCTGGTCGAGCCATTTCGGCGTTTCCTGGGCGATCAGGAGGCAGTCGATGCCACGTGCCGCGGTACGCCCCAACGTGGAGAAGAGTGCCTCGGGTCCGACTCCCAGTTTATGCAGGACGCCGTCCACCGCGCCTTTGACCTCTTTGTGTCCTGACGCGTAGGCGACCAGCAGCCGGGCCAGCGGACCGACTTCCATCGGCTGGTCCTCATACCGCGGCGCCTTGACCCAGGAGTATTTGCCGTCGGTGTCCAGGTTCTTGAAGGGAGGTTTCGGGCCGCTATACTTGTGCTCCGACTCCCCTTCCCATGGATGAAGACCCTTGCCGGCTCCGCCGGAATATTCATACCAGGAGTGGTCCACATACTCGGTGACCTTTTCGTGGCTGACAGGGATGACTTTGGACAGGTCCTTACCCATGATGGCTCCTGAAGGCATCCAGAGCTGGCCACTGCCGGGCTGGGGGAAGTCGCCGTAAGAGAGGAAATTGCCGACTCCGCCGCCGATGCCTGCCCACTCCTTGTAGAAGGATGCCACCGCCAGGAGATCCGGGATGTAGACCTTTTCCACGAACTCCCTGGCCTTGGCGAGGAGCCGCTTGATCTCCATCAGCTTGTCGGCGTTGAGGGCGTTCTGGGAATCGGGATCGATGGCGATCGCCATGCCGCCTACCAGGAAAGTCTGAGGATGGGGATTCTTGCTTCCCAGGATGGCGTGTATCTTGATGACGTCCTTTTGCCACTCCAGTGCCTCCAGGTAGTGGGCGGTGGCCATCAGGTTCGCCTCGGGGGGAAGTCTGTAGGCCGGGTGCCCCCAGTAGGCGTTGGCGAAGGGGCCGAGACGCCCCTTGGCGACGAAGGCCTTCAGCTTCTCCTGCACCCCTCTGAAGTAGGTGGCGGAGTTTAGGGGCCAGTCGGAAATGGAGGCTGCCAGGGCGGCAGTCTTGGCCGGATCGGCCTTGAGCCCCGAGGTGATGTCCACCCAGTCCAGGGCGTGGAGGTGGTAGAAGTGGATCACGTGGTCCTGGACGTTCTGGATGCCGATGATGATGTTTCTGATCAGCTCGGCATTGGCAGGGATCTTGATGTTGAGGGCGTTCTCCACGGCGCGGATCGAGGCAATGGAATGCACCGTGGTGCAGACGCCGCAGAACCGCTGGGTAAAGAACCAGGCGTCGCGTGGGTCCCTGGTCTTGAGGATTTTTTCAATGCCGCGGAACATGGTACTGCTGCTCCAGGCGTCGGAAACCTTTCCGTTATTCACCTCTGCTTCGATACGGAGATGTCCTTCTATCCTGGTAATTGGGTCGATAACGATCTTGGCCATGCAGTTAATCCTCCTTTGCCCCTTCAGATTCATCTCCGTGCCGGGTAGCACTGATAATGCCATGGGCGGCGAAAGCCGCTGCCGTAGCCACCGCGATGCCTATGCCTATCTTGTCGGCTGTCGCCTCGATGCCGAAGCCCGGAACATTAGGCAGCCGCTTGTAAAGCGGGGTCATGGTATCCCAGAACTGCGGTTCCGAACAGCCGGCACAGCCGTGCCCGGCGCCTACCGGCCAGGAGGTCTTGTCGTTGTATTTCTGGGTCGGACAGTTGTGATAGGTTTCAGGCCCCTTGCACCCCATTTTGTAGAGGCAGTGCCCTTTCGCATGGGCTGTGCTTCCCCACTGCTCAACATACTGACCTGCATCGAAGTGGGGACGGCGCTCGCAATTGTCATGGATCCGCTTGCCGTAGGCAAAGAGGGGTCTGCCAAAGCTGTCGGTGGCGGGGAGTTTGCCGAAGACCAGGAAATGGACGATGGTCGCCGTCAGGTTGTCGGCATTGAGCGGGCAGCCGGGCAGATTGATCACCGTGGCTCCCGGAACAGCTTGCTTTACGCCGACAGCGCCGGTCGGGTTGGGGTTGGCGGCGGGCAGCCCGCCGAAGGATGCGCAGGTGCCGACCGCAACGGTAGCCAGGGCGCTGCCGCATACCTCCCGCGCCGTGGCAAGGGCTGTCTTGCCTGCGACACAGCAGTAGACGCCGTCATCCTTCATGGGAATGGAACCTTCCACAACGACGATGTATTTCCCTTTCTGCTCCTTCACCACCTTGGCAAGGATTTCTTCCGCCTGGTGCCCTGCGGCAGCCATGATGGTTTCATGGTAATCCACGGAGAGGACGTCGAGGACTATCTCCGCGACGGTCGGATTCGAGGCCCGCAGGAGCGCCTCGGTGTCGCCTGCGCAGTCCTGGAATTCAAGCCAGACCAGCGTCGGCCGCTTGACCTCGTCCAGCGCCTGGGCAATTTTGGGCGCAAAGGTCGCCGGCAATGCCAGTGCTGCCGACATGGCCGAGCAAAACTTCATGAAGTCACGCCGGGATACACCCTTCTTTTCCAGTAGTCGTGAAACAGTATAATCGAGTTCTAACACTCCATTGTCTACGCTTTCCCGTGAATCTCCCATCGCAAACCCTCCTTACACTGTAATGCAAGTTTATTGCGCATCTACGCTGTTTAAGCTATAAATCGGTGAGATGTAAGACTTATTGACAACCTGCCGCAAACAATAACATTGTTTTACTGTAATTAATTTAATTGTCAAGAAATAACAGATTGTTTGATGAATTAATTTGCGCCAACAAAAATGGGTTCCATACATTCACGGAATCCCTTTTGGTTCATCGATCAGCTCACTTAGATAGATTAGACTGGATTCGGCAGTTGGAGGGGGGCATTAGCGGGATACGGGGTGCGCGCGGCTAAAGCGGAGGAGTGCCGATGATCAGCACCTTGGGGCCGTAGTTTATGTAGCGGAATTTTCCCGTCTGCCGTTTTGTGGCGACGGCCCATTCGTAGAGCCTTTTGGCGTCCTTGAGGAGCGGCTTACGCGGTTCGTGGTAATACTCTCGCTGCATCTCCTCGTCGTATAGGCCGATGCAGCCGTGCGAAGCCGGGTGTCCGGGGACGTCGCGGCCGTGGAGCCAGTAGGAGATCCAGGCATCCACCTTTTTCTCCACATAGAACCTGAGTCCGTAATGCATCGGATAGGGACGATCGGTCCCTTCGACCGGGTAGATGCTCGACTCGTGGCGGCGGTCGGCCGCATCGATCCTGAACGAGCCGTTGGGGACCCGGTGCCCGTCGATGCCGACCGCCACCGGGGTGGAAAAGACCAGGGTGCCGTATTCATAGGCACCTAGGAACATCTCGGACTGATCGACCAGGATGAATTTCGGCTCCTGTGCCGCGTCCGGGTAAGTTGCCGGCATCGGGGTGAACCCCTTGATCTCCTCCAGCCGCTTCGGGACCTTGATCCACATGCCTGCGAGGAAGTGGCGCCGGTCCATCCTGTTGAAGCGGAGCCCGTCCCGCCAATACTTGCCGAAGAGCCGGTACGGCGAGTCCTTCCGCTTCAGCTGCACGCATTCCCATTCGACGCGGCTGTCGCTGGGGTAGTGGACATCGCAGAGCGAATTGATTGCGTCCGCTGCGGCTACGGAGCGGAAGTTTAAGAGGAGGGAGGCGAGGAGGGCAATGCCGATGAGGATGAACGGTTTCATCTTCTTACCTCACCTGTGGTGCGTAAGGTCCCTGACATGGGTGGAGATTTGGCGGCGGCCCTTGCCTGCCGCCGTCCGTCCCTTAAGAAAAGTGTAGCAAGGAGAGGGTAAATGTAAAGACGGCCCGTCCGTTCAGTGCCGATGCGGTTTCTTTAAGATGTTTTTGTAATTGCTTTTCCCGTGTGGTATACGTCTTCGGTGTTTAGTGACTTATGTGGCTGTCGCTATAGAACCGATTACCATCATGGGAAAAGGATTCTAAATAATGAGCTTCAATGAAAACGCCAGAGTGAAAATACCGGCAATATTACATTTATGCCGTTTGGGCTATGACTACCTGTCGCTATCGGCAGCAATCCGTGATGAAAGCACCAATATTTTCACCGACCTGTTTTCTGAAAGCATCAGGCGCATCAATCCTGATCTTGAGGAAAGCGCAATAAAGCGGTTATTGGAAGATATTTCACTGATTCTGGATAATGAGGACCTGGGCGAAGCATTTTACCGGATGCTCACCGCTCGTTCTGGCGTGAAACTGATCGACTTCAATGACTTCAGCAACAACAGTTTTCACGTAGTAACTGAATTGACCTGCAAAAACGGCGATGACGAATTCCGACCGGATATCACGCTTTTGATCAACGGTATGCCCCTCGCTTTTATCGAAGTCAAAATACCGAACAATCAGGAAGGGATTCTCAAAGAACGGGACCGGATGCTTGTTCGTTTCCGGAACAAGAAGTTCCGGAAGTTCATCAATATTTCCCAGCTGCTGGTCTTTTCCAATAACATGGAATACGATCAGGACTCAGTTGAACCTATCCAGGGAGCGTTTTACTCGTCTACCTCCACCGGTGACGTTCACTTCAACTGTTTCCGCGAAGAAGAACAGTTCGACCTGTCACAACTGCTGCAGCCGGAAGACAACGCCCGGGAAGACTTAGTCCTGAAGGACAACAATCTTAACGTCATCAAGCATTCACCGGAGTTCATCACCAACAAGGAACCCACCACCCCCACAAACCGGCTGCTCACCTCGCTGTTTAGCTGTAATCGTTTGGCAATGCTGCTTCAGTACGGTTTCGCCTACGTGCAGGAATCGAAGGGTGTTGAGAAGCATATCATGCGCTATCCGCAACTGTTCGCCACCAAGGCGATCCAGCATAAGCTCGATAACGGCATCAAAAAGGGGATCATCTGGCATACCCAAGGAAGCGGCAAGACGGCGCTTTCCTATTACAACATCCACTACCTGACGGACTATTTTCAGCAGAAGGGAGTCATTCCCAAGTTCTATTTCATTGTTGACCGCATCGACCTGATGGAACAGGCCAAACGGGAGTTTTCCATCAGGGGGCTGGTCGTCCATACCGTAAATTCCAGAGAAGAGCTGCTGAAAAGCTTTCGGGTGCGCAAGGCGATTCACAACCTGTCCGGCAAGCGGGAAGTTACGGTCGTCAATATCCAGAAGTTCCAGGACGATACCCATCTGCTCCAGATGCAGGACTATGACATCGCTATCCAGCGGGTCTATTTCCTCGACGAAGTGCACCGGAGCTACAACCCGAAAGGGAGTTTTCTGGCCAACCTTATCAGTTCAGATCGGGAGGCCATTCTCATTGGCCTGACCGGCACCCCTCTTATTATGGCAGACCGGAAGTCCAGGGATCTGTTCGGCGACTATATCCATAAATACTACTACAATGCTTCCATCGCCGACGGTTATACCCTGCGGCTGATCAGGGAAGGGATTGAGACCAACTACAAAATCCAGTTGGAGCAAGCGCTGAAGGAAGTGGAAATTCTCAAAGGTGATGCGGATAAGCGGGTGATTTTTGCCCACGAAAAATTCGTTGAACCGATGCTGGATTATATCGTCGAGGATTTCATCAACAGCAGAATCCGCCTGGGGGATCACACCATCTGCGGCATGGTGGTCTGCGATAGTGCCGAGCAGGCTCGCAGGTTGTTCGACATCTTTATCGCCAAGTACAATCCTGATCAGAAAACGGTCGAAGATGTTTCAACGGAGTATCTCAAGGTCGCCGAACCGGTTGTCGCCTATGGGGAGTATCTGAACAAGCGGAAAAGCAGACTGACCGCCTCGCTGATCCTGCATGACGTTGGCTCAAAGGATGACCGCAAAGACGAAGTAGAGGATTTCAAGGAAGGCAAGATCGATTTTCTTTTTGTCTATGGTATGCTCCTGACCGGCTTTGACGCCAAGCGCCTGAAAAAGCTTTATCTTGGTCGGATTATCAAGGATCACAACCTGCTGCAAACCCTTACTCGGGTCAATCGACCGTATAAAAAGTTCCGCTATGGTTTCGTGGTTGATTTTGCCGACATCCGCAAGGAGTTTGACGCCACCAACAAGGCATATTTCGAGGAATTACAGGAGGAGCTTGGTGATGAAATCGGGACCTACTCCAACCTGTTCAAGACCAAGGAAGAGATTGACGACGAGATCAGCGACATCAAGGAAAAGCTGTTCCACTACGACCTGACAAACGCTGAAATTTTTTCACAGCAGATCAGCCGGATAGAAGACCGGAAAACAATGCTGGAGATCAAGAAGGCTCTGGAGAATGCCCGCAACCTCTACAACATCATCCGACTCCTCGGCCATTTCGAACTGCTGGAACATACCGACTTCAATAAACTGAACCAGCTTTATCGAGAGGCGGTTCGGCACCTGGAGCTGCTGAGTCTGAAGGAATCGGTACAGAACAATGTCGATGCCACTAACCTGCTGAATGTGGCCCTGGAAAACGTGCTCTTTATGTTCCGCAAGGTTTCGGAAGAAGAACTGATTATTGCAGACAAGCTGAAGGACATGCTGCGCAAGACCAGGGAAGCGCTGGGGAATAACTTCGACCGGAAAGACCCGGAATTTGTTTCCCTTTACGAAGAACTAAAGCGGCTTTTTGGCAAGAAGAATCTGGACGAAATAACCCAGGACGAGATGAAGCGAAATATCGGCTCGTTGCAGCAAATTTTTGATAAAGTGACCGAGCTGAACCGCAGGAACAACCTGCTAAAAGCGAAGTACGAGAACGACGCCAAATATGCCCGCATTCACAAACGGTTGGTGGAGAAGGGAACTGTCTCAAAACGGGAAAGCGCCATCCATGCCACCTTGATGGGCATAAAAAAACAGGCTGACGATCAGGTGTTGTTGAATGCCAAGATGCTTGAGAACGAGGCCTATTTCGACCAAAAACTTATGCAAATGGTAATCGGCGGCTTCGGCAAGGCAAAGATCAACCTCGATCCGGAGAGTGCCCATTTCATCAACTCCTGCGTGACGCGGGAGTATCTTAACGAATACCGGGGAGTAGCTGCGTGGTAGCACGGGATTTTACTGCAAAAACGAAAGAACTGATCGATAACCTCAAAGGGGTCTGTGCCTCATACGGCTTGGGAAACGACGGTAATGAGTTCAAAATCATTACCCAGGTCTTTCTCTACAAATTCATGAATGACAAGTTCGGCTACGAGGTGAAGGAGATGGAGCCGAAGCTGAAAAAAGCCGCCATATGGGAACAGGAGATCGCCAAGTATTCGGACAAGGATTACGAGATGCTGCTCTTGAAGATGAGCCCGGACAGCGCCCGGCTGAAGCGGGAGCATTTTCTTCCCCGGCTGCACAACCGCCAGAACGAGGGGGAGTTTGCCAAACTCTTCGACGACACCCTGCGGGACATCGCCATTTTCAACAATGACATTTTCTCGGTCAAGACCGGCACCGGCGCCAAGGTGACCCTGTTCGACGAGCTATCCAACTTCATCACCGATAGTTCTCGACGCGACGACTTCTGCCGCGCCATCATCACTCAATTAATACCTTTCAGCTTCGAGAAAATCTTCCACCAGAAGTTAGACTTCTTCTCCACCATCTTCGAGTACCTGATCAAGGACTACAACAAGGACGGCGGCGGCAAATATGCCGAATACTACACCCCCCATGCCGTGTCAAAAATCATGGCTGCCATCCTGGTGGACAAACCGGTGAAAAATGTCACCTGTTACGACCCCTCGGCCGGGTCCGGCACCCTGCTCATGAATCTGGCACATGCCATCGGCGAGGACCGCTGCACCATCTACTCCCAGGACATCTCGCAAAAATCCACCAGCATGCTGCGACTCAACCTGATCCTGAACAACCTGGTCCACTCCATCCAGAACATCATCCAGGGCAACACCATGCTGACGCCGTATCACAAGAGCGGCGACAAGCTGATGACCTTTGATTACGTCGTCTCCAATCCGCCGTTCAAGCTGGATTTCAGCGACTTCCGCAACGACCTGGAGACCAAGCAGAACCGAGACCGCTTCTTTGCCGGCATCCCCAAGATTCCCAACAAGGATAAGGACAAGATGGCCATCTATCTGCTCTTTATCCAGCACATCATGTTTTCCCTCTCTGCCAAGGGGAAAGCCGCTATCGTCGTCCCCACCGGTTTCATTACCGCCCAGAGCGGCATCGAAAAGAAGATCCGGGAAAAGCTGGTTGTGGCAAAGATGCTGCGGGGAGTGGTTTCCATGCCGAGCAATATCTTTGCCACCACCGGCACCAATGTGTCGGTGCTCTTTCTGGATAAGACCAATACCAAGGGAGACATCGTCTTGATGGACGCCTCCAAGCTTGGGACTACGGTCAAGGAGGGGAAGAACCAGAAGACCGTTCTGTCAGTGGCAGAAGAAGAGCTGATTATCAAGACGTTCAACGACCACAAGGCGGTTGAGGATTTCACCGTGGTGGTTTCCTATGAGCAGATTAAGGAGAAGAACTATTCGCTGAGTGCCGGGCAGTACTTTGATGTGAAGATCGAATACACCGATATTACCCCGAAGGAATTTACCGCAAAGATGGCGGGGTACTGGAAGAATCTTGATCAACTGTTCGGCGAGTCACAAAAGCTGGAAAAGGAGATAAAGAAGCAGTTGGTGGGGTTGAAGTATGAGTAAGCCTGTCAATAAAAGATTGGGGGATATAGTCAACTTTAAGAGAGGTTATGATTTACCATCCTATAAGCGCAAAGAAGGCCCATATCCCATCGTAAGCTCTTCCGGAATATCTGGCTATCATGCTGAATATAAAGCCAAAGGAGAAGGATTAATCACAGGCCGATACGGTACACTTGGCGAAATGTACTATGTGAATGGCAAATACTGGCCCCATAATACGGCACTATATGTTACTGACTTCAAAGGGAATTATCCGAAGTATGTCTACTTTCTTTTAAAATGCCTCGGTAGTTTAAAAACGTCAGATAAGAGCACTGTTCCAGGTGTTAACAGAAATGATTTGCATGAATTACTGGTTCCTTATATCAAGCCTGAACTTCAGAAACCTATTGCAGATTTTCTTTTCTTATTAGAATCAAAAATTGACCTCAACAACCGCATCAACTCCGAGTTGGAAGCTATGGCAAAAACGCTGTACGACTACTGGTTTGTGCAGTTTGATTTTCCCGACAAAAACGGCAAACCCTACAAATCCTGCAGTGGGAAGATCGTCTGGAACAAGGAGTTGAAGCGGGAGATCCCTGAGGGCTGGAAGGTTGGTTCATTACTCGACATTGCAGAGTACATCAATGGCTTACCGTGTCAGAAATATAGACCGATAGGAACTGATTTTTTATACGTCATTAAAATCAGAGAAATGCGCGACGGATTCACCAGCGAATCGGAACTGGTTAGACCTGATATCCCGCAAAAAGCAATCATTGAAAATGGCGATGTTCTTTTTTCATGGTCAGCTTCTTTGGAAGTACAAATCTGGACTGGCGGAAAAGGTGCATTGAATCAGCATATCTTCAAAGTAACATCGAAAAAGTATCCAAAGTCATTTTATTACTATCAACTAGTGAACTACCTCCAACATTTTAAAATGATGGCAGACAATCGCAGAACAACAATGGGGCACATTACGCAGGACCACCTGAAACAAAGCAGAATTGTTTTACCTCCAATAGAATTAACTGAGAAACTCGAATGCAAACTTGGCCCCATCCGTACTGCAATCACAAGCAACCAATTAGCAAATAATACTCTTTCCTCTCTCCGGGACTGGCTCCTCCCCATGCTCATGAACGGCCAGGTGAAGGTGGGTTGAGTCAATCTGACAACGCCCTAAAAGGTACTTTTCCTATAGGAGTTACGATGAAGAACGCGATTCTGAAACGCCTGAAAAGAACCGATCATCTGCCGATGCTGTTTATCGGTTCCGGCATGTCAATCCGCTATCTCGGCCTCGAAAACTGGAAAGGATTGCTGCGCAAGTTTGCCCGGCTGGCGACTGACAACGACTATGCCTATGAAATGTATGAGCAGCAGGCGAAAGGGCTGGAGTGCAAGGAAGGGCTGCTGCCGAAGGTGGCGGAACTTATCGAGCGGGATTTCAACCTGGGTTGGTTCAAGGACGATCAGTTTAGGGAGAGCCGGGAACAGTCGACGGATGAGATAAACCGTTCCGTCTCGCCGTTCAAGATCGAAATCGCCCGATACATGCGCGACAAGAGCCGGCAGCATAACGCCGAGTATGCTGCTGAAATTGAACTGTTCAAGCAGCTTGAAATGCGCAGCATCGGCGGGGTGCTGACGACAAACTACGACAGTTTCATCGAGGACCTCTTCACCAGCTACACGAAATACATCGGCCAGGAAGAACTGCTCTTTTCCACACTGCACGGCATTTCCGAAATCTACAAGATTCATGGCTGCTGTACGAAGCCGGAATCCATCGTCATTAATGAAGCTGACTATGCCGACTTTTCGGAAAAGAACGCCTACCTGGCGGCAAAGATTCTCACCATATTCCTTGAACATCCCATCGTGTTCATCGGTTACTCCATCAATGACACCAACATCGAAAATATCCTGAAATCAATCATCAAATGTCTTTCCCCCGAAAATCTCGACAAGATCAGAGAGCGGCTCATGTTTGTTGAGCGGGCAAGAGAAGGGGTGCCGGAGGAGGTTTCCACCTACAGCAAGTCGTTTGAAGGTGGCAAGTCCATTGATATGACGCGTATCCGCCTGAAGAACTACGAGGTCTTGTATCAGGCCTTACTGGAAAACCAGGCAAAATATAATGCCCCGATGCTGCGACGCTTGAAGCAGGACATTTACGAGCTGGTGTTGACGAACAAACCGACTGGTAAGATCAGGACCGTCAACCTGGAAGATGAAAAGCTGGAAGATGTTGAGGTGGTGATAGGGGTCGGAATCCCTTCAGATTTCGGTCAGAAGGGGTATGCGGGGATTACGGCAGAAGATATTTACGCCGATGTCGTTTTCGATGACAGAGAGTATGAAGTCGACAGGATTGTCACAACAACGTTGCCGTCACTGCTACCAACCAACAGCATTCTCCCGATGCACAAATATATATCCCAATACACTGGAGAACTCCCGATTAATCCGGATAAAATCATCAAAGATTTTGATGGATTCATCGCCTCGTCAATCAAGAAGAACCGGGAGCGGAGCGGTTACAGAAACGAAACAATAAGTTCGTTACGGCGTAAATGGTCATTGGAGAGGTGCTTGTATGCTCTTCAGTTTCTAAAGGAAGAAAACATCGATCCTGCGGAACTCCTTGACTTGATAAAGGGTGTAATTGAAGCCAATCCGTCGGCTCTTTCAACCGCTGAAAGGGATAAACAGAATCTCAAATCCGATATAAAAAGAGCCATCCGGATTTACGATTGGCTCAGATACCACAAAAACAAAGGAGCCCTAGCTGCAGCGGCCACGAACTGTCCACCTTGCTAGGACCCCTTTAATTTGTTTCTGGTTACTCATGTCAGTTGGCAAGCACGGACTGCTCACGCCGACATGGCCCCCTGTTTGTTGATAAATAATTACATGAATTAAGGCGGAATTCAAGCTGAATATTGTATACACCAAGCCGATGAGGAGATAATCCTTCTCGACGTCGGAGCAATGACGAGGTGTATCGGTGAGCGGGGCGGAAAAACCTAGCTTATCTTCACCGTCTTGTACAAAAAGTTCTTGAACTTGAAGAAACGTTTCCTTTCTTCCTCTTCATTGTTGATATCGCCGCCGACGGCTTTCAGGTGGCGGGCGATCTGCGGCATCCCCTTTCCCACCGCCATCCTCGTTTTCTCTATGACCAGCCTGACCACGTCCCGGGAAATAAGGTTCTGTGAATAGGGTTCATAGACCGCTTGCCAAAAGTCCTTGTTGTTCCCGATCTGCGTCATGATCTCGTCCGCGACCTCTTCGGTCAGCTTTGCCGCGGCCTGGGTCGGCGCTTCTCGCATCCCGTCCCTGATGGCCCGGCGGATGTCCTCGCCGCCGATGAGCTTTCCCTTGCGGAAAAAGAGCGCCCGGAGGAGTAAGCTGCGCAATTCCCGGATGTTTCCCTTGTACGTGTGCTTGACGAGCACCTGTTTGGCCTCTTCCGTCAGGAGCGGCGCGTCGTCCCGCGGTTCGTCCTTCCCCCGGTAGGTGCGGTAGAGCTTGCCGAGGAAGTGGGTCGCCAGGTCGGGGATGTCCTCACGCCGTTCATTGAGGGACGGCACCGTTACCGACAGCTCCGACAGCCTGTGGTAGAGGTCTTCACGGAAATTCCCCTTGCCGATCTCTTCCAGGAGGTTCTTGTTGGTGGCGGCTACCAGCAGCACCCTGCTGAAGCGTTCCTGGTTGTCTCCGAGACGGACGAACCCGCCGTTGTCCAGGAAGCGGAGCAGCTGCACCTGGGTCTTCAGGTCGGCGTCGCCGATTTCGTCGAGAAAGACGATCCCTCCCCCCGCTTCTTCGAGGATTCCCTTGCGGTCGTTGTAGGCGCCGGTGAATGCTCCTTTCTTGTGGCCGAACAGCTCGGAATAGGTGAGCTCGCCGCTGTAAGCGGCAATGTTGGTCTTTTTCACGTGGAGTTCGCCGTTCGGGTTGATCTCCTGCCGGTACAGTTCATTGAGCTTGTTGTAGAGGTTGTTGAAGAAGAATTCCTTTCCTGCTCCGGTCTGGCCAAGGACGAGGATGGAGGGGAGGCCGATGGTCGCTTCCTGGAGGACGTTCTTGCTCCAGAGAGCAATGCGGTTGAAGAGCGGCTGGGAGACGGTGTTGATGAAATCGACGATTTCCTGGGCCTTGCGGCTGTTGCCGATGATGTTCCCCAGCCGGTAGGAGGAAATCTGCGGGTCCTTGTAGGCCACGTCGCTCTGGAGGCGGGTGACCTCGTTCTGCAGTCGCTCGATGCGCTGGATGTCCGCGATGTGCCGGGAGGTGAGTCGGTCGATGATCTGCAGGATCCGTTTGTGCTCTTCGGTGAAGTAGGCGGGTTTCAGCGAGTTGAGGCAGATGACGGCGGTGACTTCGTCGCCGCTGATGACCGGCACCGCTATTTCGCTCTTGATCAGCTCGCTCATGGAGCGGTGGAATCCCCCTCCACGTTGCTCTTCCTCCACATTGGCGATGATCTTCGGCTGCTTGGACCAGGCGACGAAACCGGTGAGGCTCCGCTCCTCGGGGGGGAGCTCCTGCCCGCC